>JBKPAI010000201.1:0-8093 GCA_046726355.1 Acidobacteriota bacterium
ATTCGTCTCGACGATACTGGCGCGCTCGGACGGGTGGATGTCGAGCTGATGCCGAACGGCTCCGCCATCGCGAGTTGGATCGAGTTTGCGGATCAGCGAGCGCAGTTCAGAGTCCGACGCATCGAGCCTTCAGGTGCGACATCTGCTTCGATCACGGTCTCCGGCGTCGCCGGTAGCCGCGCGAGTGGTTACCCGCGGGTCGGGTCACATCGCGATGAAATCGTCTTCGCCTGGACCGAAAACGTGGAGGGCCGTTCGCAGGTGCAGACCGCGGTCGCGCGGTGGCGACCTGACCTCACTCGTTGACGTTGACGTGAAGTGACAGGGTCGCAACTGTGGTCGTACCGACCGGCTAAGACACGGCCAGTCACATCGCGCGAAGCGTTTCGGTTTTCGTACAGTTCAGTGCGCGTGCCGCGGGTGACCTTTACGGCCCGCCGGCGCATGGGCCGGCAGATTCGCCGACGGCATAACTGACGCGAACGACTGAGCTCAGATATACGTTGTCAATCGACGGGGTACGGCGGGTCTTACGTTTGGAAGATCGTGCTCAAGACCATCTTCGAATTGCGGTGGCAACCACCGGCGCTGCGCATCGGGCAAGTCATATTCGATCCGAATGGCGAGTATGCGAACGAGAACGCCCAGGACGCAGGAGAACGGCAGGCGCGACGTGGCGAAAGTGGCCGCCGATCAACCGAAAACAAGTGGCTCCCTACGGGCGATAATTTGATACTGAGCCCCTTCACACACTCCATCGGACCGCCACTCGATCGGCGTGGCGGGCCTTTGTTCAGTCGGTCCGAAGCGCGTCTACCGGCTGAATCGAGGCAGCTCGGTTCGCTGGAATCGCTGCGGACATCACCGCAGCGACAAACAGCACCAAGCTGACGGCGACGAGCACGACCGGATCGTTCAGATTGCCGATCGACCACTGGGCTACAACCTTGTTAAGCCCCACGCTCAATGCGAGACCAGCGAAGAGGCCCGCGACGATGGCCAAGACCGCCGCCTGCACCGCAGCGTTTACGATGCGCCCGCGACCGGCACCGAGCGCCATACGGATGCCAAATTCTTTGAACCGGCACGACACCGAGTACGACGCGACACTGTAGAGCCCGACTACTGCGAGCATCAGCGCAAAAACCGCGAAGCCGAGCACATTCAGGGAATCGCTCAACATGAGCGTGTACGGCACGTAGATCGACGGCGCCGGCGGCTCATGGAGACCGACATTGGGTGTGTCGCCGACAACACCGATTATCTCGAACAGGAGAAGATGAAGACATGGGAATTGTCTAAGACATCCTAATGTGCCCGATCACTTACGGGCATTTTTAGATAGCGGCGGTGGTCGGTTCGCGCACCGGAAAGGAGTCGTGCTGGCAGCTGGGGACAGAAGAAAGCTAGGATGAGAGCCACGAGCGCCGCCGGTCTCCCCGGCGATGCGCGTTCAAGAGGAAGAAGCCGCGAAGGTGGTAACTCTCCCGACAGCTGGCATCACGGCGCCACGCGCAAGGCGCGACGGGGCCGCTCGTTGAACGAATCAACGGCAACACGAATTGCGGTCCAGTGTGCAGCAGCACGGGCCTCGCCGGGGCGCACATGCTGTGCGAAGGCACCATGCTGCCGTCGATGCACCAGCGCGCGCTCGAGTCACTCAAGCGACATGCGGAGGTGCACCTAGTCGAGCGCCTTCCGGATGTCTCCATACGAACCTGACTTGTCACTTACCTTGCCAACCGCCGTCGACGAAAACAGATTGCCCGGTCAGGTAACCAGCCTCGTCGGAAGCGACGAAGGCGACGACGCGGCCGATCTCGTGAGGTGCCCCTGCGCGCGCGAGCGAGATTTGTGCGAGTACCTGCGGCAGAATGTCGGGCGCGTTCATGACCCACGCTGTCATCGGGGTGTCGATTAATCCCGGGTGGACGCAGTTGACGCGGATCCCTAGTGGTGTGACTTCGGCTGACATGTTCCGCGTTAACGCCTCGAGCGCCAGCTTGGTTGGTGCGTAGTGGGTACGGCCTGGCAGGACTTTCGCCGCCTGAATCGATCCAATGTGAACGATACTCCCGCGGCGACCTTCAGCGATTGCGCGGCGGCAGAATACCTGCGAGCAGAGCCACGGCGCGCGCAGGTTGACATCGACGAGCCTCGTCCACTGCTCGTCGGTCAGCTCGAGAAACGGCACGATGGTCTCGATGCCCGCGTTGTTGACGAGAACATCCAGGCCGCCGAGCTCACGCCAGGCCGTCTCGATCATCGGCTCGACCTCGCTCCGCTTCGAGACGTCGCCGATCACAGCGATCGCGTGCCGCCCTTTCGCGCGCAAAGCCGCTACCACTTCATCGAGACTTGCGGGATCGATGTCGTTCACGGCGACATCGGCCCCTTCGTCGGCAAAGATCTCGGCAATGCCACGACCGATGCCTCGCCCCGCTCCTGTCACGAGCGCCTTTTTCCCCTTGAGACGCATAAGCTGAGTCTTAGACTGCTGACGTGTTAGTGAATCGTCCATCCACCGTCCACCATGAGCACGTGCCCGACGACCATGTCCGACAAATCGCTCGAAAGGAACAACACCGCACCGACGAGATCGTCAGGCTGGTTCCACCGGCCGGCCGGCAGCATCTGCGTCGTCGCCCATTCCTTGTAGCCGGGACGCTCGAGAATTACCCTGCGCGATTCGGTCTCGGTAATGCATGGCGCAACGACATTGACGGTCACGCCCGATTTGGCCCACTCGAGTGAAAGAGCTCGTGACAGCTGGTGCACCGCGGCCTTGGCGCCGGCATAGACCGCGCGGCCGTTGAACGCCACCACGCCGAAGTTGGACCCGATGTTGACGATCTTTCCGCGGCCCTGCGGGATCATCACGCGCGCCGCCGCCTGGCAGGCGAAGAACACGCTTCTCACCGACGCATCCATCGTCTTGTCGTATTCGTCTTCGGTGACCTCCAGGGCCGGCCCGGTTCCCGTCCACCCGGCGTTGTTCACGAGAATGTCGACGCGGCCGAACATGTCTTTCGCCGACGTGATCATCGAACGAACCTGGTCGACCTTGGCGACATCCACCATGATGATCGCCGCCTTGCGGCCAAGTCTCTCAATTTCGGCCTGCACGGCTTTGATCTCTTCGTGGCGGCCCTCGGGGTGCTTGGCCAGCACCACATGCGCGCCGGCCTGCGCCAGGCCGAGCGCGATCGCCTTGCCAATGCCCTGCGAGGCGCCCGTGACGATGGCGATCTTGTCTTGTAACCCGAAGCTCGAATAGTCCCTGCTCATCACGACGTGCACTCCCGTGAAATCAAGCCACGAACTAGATCCGGGGGGTCCGCCCCCGCGGACCCCCCACGCCTTCGCTCGCGGGGCCCCATGATCCCCGCTCCGCTCCGGCGGCGCGCCTGTGGCGCGCCTAAATCAAGCCACGAATGGTTCCACCGATATCCAAACTGGCTCCGGTGATGAACCTGGCGAGCGGCGATGCGAGAAAGACCACCGCGTGCGCCACATCCTCGGGGTGTCCGATCCCCATCGGCATTTGCCGGTCCTGCAGGAACCGCGTGACCGAGTCATCGCGGTCCAAACCGTAATGCTGCACGAGCTGGTCGACGATCCCTCCAGGCCTGGTCCACATCCGTGACCAGATCGGCCCTGGCAGCACCGTATTCACACGTACCGCTGGCGCGTACTGCTTGGCCAACGCTTTCGTCACGTACAATAGCGCCGCCTTGCACGCACCATAATCGACGAATCCAGGTTCTGGCTGCTTGGCGAGGTCCGACCCGGTGTTTACGACCGCTCCGGTCCCCCGCGCCGCCATCTGTGGCAAGAGCGCGCGGCACGTACGCACGGTGCCCATCAGGTTCACCGCGATCGATTGTTCCCACCTGTCATCGGTAATTTCGGGGAAGGGTACGGAAACCCCTACACCGAGATTGTTGATGAGGATGTCCGGTGCGCGCCCGAATTGCCCCAGCACGTAGTCCGTTGCGGTCTCCACGCCGGCGGCGGTCGCGAGATCGACGGTTACAGTGCCGCGCCATTTCCCCCGTTTCTCCCGCAGCACGTCTGCGTCGCAGTCGGCGACGATCACCTCAGCGCCTTCCTGCGCGAGAAGATCGGCAATGGCTGCACCGATTCCATGCGCAGCGGCGGTGACGTAGGCAAGTTTGCCCTTCAGTTGATAATCCACGACTGGTCGCGAATTGCCCGGAGAAGTTCGCGGGCGGTCACGTCCGGAATGGGACTCCGTTCAATCGGGAAAATCCACGCCTTCGTGCAGGACGTAATTATCGAGTCCCGTCGGCGGCGCGAAAAAACAGACAACCTTCATCTCCTCGAATCCCGTGTTGTGGAGCATATGGACGACGCCGCGGGGAAATAGCACGGTCGTCCCTTCGCGAACCGCACTCACGTCGGTGCCGACCAGGACTCGTCCCGAGCCGCGCATGATGTAGATCACCTCTTCACCGTTCGGGTGCGAGTGGGCGGGTCGCACTCTTTCGCCGGGCGCCACCGTTATCACGCACGCCGAACAATGATTCGCCTGCAACGTGTCCGGCGAGACCAGCCACCGCAGACGCCGGCCGGGCAGGTCCAATTCCTCGACGTCACGCTCGTGGATTGCCGGGACAGTCACTGAGCCTCCAGCTTGCGCGAGGCGCCACGGTGGACAAGTCGCTGCGCCAGACCGTCGCTGACGGCGTCGGCGATTTGCGCGGGCTCCAGACCAAAGGCGGCAATCAGTTCCTCATACGTGCCGGAATGAATGAACCGGGGTCGACCATCGGCACCGAGCGTGTTGATTGCCAGAATGCGTTGCAGCGCCGAGGTGGCAACGTCGGGACACTGCCGATACACGACCTGGAGCAGGTTCTGCAGGATATAGCCGTTGTTCTGCTCGGCCACGCAAATGAGCATGCCCGATTGGCACAGCTGAATCAGCAACTCTTCGTCGATCGACGGCATGTCGATGACCCGAACGCTCACGCCACGAGAGCGACAGAGGGACGCAGCCGCGAGCGCTTCGTGCACGCCGCGGCCGCTGCTGACGATCGCCGCTGCCGCGTCGCGTGCCTCGTACGGCATATAGGCTTTGCCGAACTCGAACGTGTAATCGCCTTCATAGATCACTGGCGATGGTGTGCGCATCACTCGCAGGTACACGAGCCCGCGGTTCCCGTCCATGATCCATCGCATGATCGCGAGCAGTTGCTGCGGGCACGACGCGTCGATGATCTTCAGCTGCGCGAGGCGATCGAAAATCGTGTTGTCGTCGTTTCCCATATGCGTCGCCCCGTTCGTACGAGTCTCGAGATTGGCAGCGGTCGCCAGCATGGTGAGATCGAGCCCATGACCTTCCGCGAGCCACCCTCTTTCCGAGGCGATTGTTTCCAGTCGTTCCTGATGTCCAACGGCAACCCGCCGCATCACTTTCCAGTCGAAAAATGGACAGAACGTACTCACCCAGGTGTTGAACCCATGGATGGCAAATGCTTCGCCGATGCCCAGCATGTTGGCCTCGGCGACGCCAACGTTCAACGCACGGCCTTGATCGACTGCGGCAACACCGGCTTCCAATCCGCTCGTCGTCGCGAGATCGGCGTCGATCGAGACGACGCCAGGGTCGCGAGCAAAGACCTTCATCGCGGCGGTGACAATGTCGGCGGCTGAGTACTGCTTGCTGCGATCGAGCTGCGGGAGCAGCCCAGGATCGTAGCGGATTCCTTTGGCCCGCGGGGGGACGCGGCGCGTCTGAACGGTTCCGATGGAGGCCAGAAGGGAGATGTCGCCGCTCGAACTCTGCACCGCCTCCAGGTGCATGGTCTGCGCGGCATCGAGAAGCGCGCGTTGAAGACCTGGTCCATCCGGATGATCATCGAGCGTGCGATGGAAGCGGCTGTAATCCTGCTCGCGCTCGCCCCTCTGGAGCAGCTGCAGCGCCATCTCCTGCTCGAGCAACGCGTCGGGCACCGTCACCTTGTGCTTGTTCAGGAACTCGGACAGTGCTCCGTGCCCCTTCGTCGAGTGACAGATGACCGCCGTCGGCTTTCCGTTGCGCGGGCGGTGGCAGCGGAAGCGCTCGAGCGCGGCATACATCCCATCGTACCGGGTGGCATCCACACTTTCGACCTCCCAACCGAAGGACGAAAAAACCGCCTCGAGATGCGGCATCGGGAACACCATCCGGTTCGCCAGGTCGAGCTGCCCCTGATTGTGGTCGACCATCACGCACAAGTTGTCGAGATGTTTCTGTCCGGCGTACATGACGGCTTCCCAAATCGACCCTTCCTGCAGCTCGCCATCGCCGCACAAGCAATAACAATCGAACGTGGGTGAGCGGCGGCCGATGATGGCGAAGCCCTGCGCCACCGACAATCCCTGGCCCATCGGCCCGGTTGCGAGATGAACGCCCGGGAGCAGAGGTCCGGGATGGCCGTTCAAAATGCTCGCGTACGAGCGCGAGTTGTGAAGAACCGAACGGTCGAAGTAGCCAAATTCGGCGTAGATCGACGCCATCGCGGCAACAGCGTGCCCTTTGCTGAGGACAAATAGATCCTGTCCACGCCGTGTGGGATCGACGACATCGATATCCATGAAGCCGCCGTAGTACAGCGTCACTAATGGAATCGTCGCCGAGAACGCACCACCGGCGTGCAGGCTCTTGTCGACGGCGTCCCGGCACTGTTCGAGTATCGACACACGAACATCGGAGTCCTTGATCGCGAGCAGCTTGAGAATCCCTTGCCGTAGAAGATATTCGTCGTCGGCGGCAAGTGGGCGAATCCGTCGACGCGGCTTCAGTTCAGTGAACTGCGGATTCATCGGCCCGCCTTCGCGCGTTCCGCGCTCGGTTCGGCACTTCTTTAGAATGCCAATCGCAGCGCCAGCTGCATCAGCCGCGGCTGGTTCAGCTGCCTGGTCACGCGGCCGAACGTCGACTGCGCAGCTGTGGTTGCCTGCGTATCGGGCGGACCGAACTGTGTCCGGTTGAACAGGTTGAACGCCTCGGCCCGGAACGTCAAGTTCACGCGGCCCTGAATCGGGGTTGTCTTCGCGATCGCGAAGTTCCAGTTGTTGACGGCGTGTCCCCGGAGATCCGGGTCGACACGCGGTGCGTCGCCGAGCTGCCATCGCAATCCTGGATTGGTTGACGGATTGCCGGCTACAAACCCTGCGTTGGGCACGGTGAAGCAGTCGGTGTTGAACCACCGATCCAGACGGTCGACCGCAGAACCGTCGATTTCCTTGTTGCAGTTCGGATTCACGTTCGGCCGCAAATTGTAACCGGAGCCGATCAGGTTCGGTGTGGCGGTGAAGGCGAGCGGGAATCCGCTCTGGAGCGTGGTGACGCCATTCAGTGTCCAGCCGCTGATCAGCTTGCCGACGATCCCGCCCGTGGCTGCGCCAAATCGGTGGCCTTCGCCAAACGGAAGGTCGACGACGTAGGTGAGGACGAGGCGGTGACGCACATCGAAGCTGCTCAGCGCCCACTCCTCGTCGAGATTGTTGGTCTGGTAGCCGGCAGCGGGCGTGCCCGCCCCTGACTCGAGCCACGTCGTCAGCGTCTCAGCGTTCGTCATGTTCTTCGAGAACGTGTAATTGCCGCCCAGGAGACCGCCGGCGCCAAAGCGCTTCTCTGCCCGAAGCGCCAGCGCGTGATAGCGGCTCGATCCGAAGTAGCCGGACCGATTTGCCGACGAGTACTCAGGAAACTGCGCCAGCAGGAGCGCGCGCTGGACGGTCGGCGTCGACAGGGTTCCCTCGCGAATCAACCCCACGAAGGGATTCGGCACCTGTTGGCGCAGATACGCACCGTAACAGGTATCCCGCTGAGTCGAGACGAAGCCGGGCTGTCCCTGCGCGATGATCTCGTTGTTCGTCAAGCTGCAGGTGGTCGTGTCGCTTGCCGCCCGTTCGATGTGCTCTCTTCCCAACTGATTGAAGTTAAGCGTATTGGGCAGGTGATTCCCATCGAGACCCGTATAGGTGACTTCCATCGACAGGTTATTCCTGAACTGATGCTGGAGAGCGACGTTCCATTGATGTGAGTAGCCCGGATATCCCTCTTCATCCCTGTAGAACTG
>JBKPAI010000202.1:0-35372 GCA_046726355.1 Acidobacteriota bacterium
GGGAAATGCGCCTGCGCGCGTCTCGCGGAACAACGGCACCGTCTCCGGCTTGTCGTTGCCGGCCGAGCGCATCGTCGTGACACCCCATCGCAGCTGGGCGGCCCAGTACCTTTTCATGTCATCGGGCGGCTGATTGATATGACAGTGCACGTCAATGAGCCCGGGCAGAACGACCTGACCTCTCGCGTCCACGATTGCGGCGTCCTGCGGAATCGGCACACCGGCACGCGGTCCTGCGGCGCGGATGCGCTCGGCGTCGACGATGATCACGGCATCATCGACAGGCGCGGTCCCGGTACCGTCGATGAGGCGTGCGCCGGCGATTGTCGTGACCGTTGCCGCGGGCTGAGCGGCAGGAACGGCGATCGCCCAGATGAGCGCCACCAGTGCCAGCCACGCGGCCTCAGTTCGTGCTTTCGACATCTCAAACGCCCTGGCGGTGCTCCGCATCAGCCCGTGGACGACCTGACATGTGCGGCGCAACCCGGCTTGGAATGACTGCGAAATCTTATCTCATGAATCAAATGGCGCTGCAGTTGCATTGCAACGGTCGAGAGAGTCGGAGATGAAAATCGCCCAGGTCGCACCGCTTTTCGAGCGAGTGCCACCACAGTTGTACGGCGGAACCGAACGCGTCGTCGCGCACTTGACCGATGAGCTCGTGAATCAGGGGCACGACGTCACGCTGTTCGCGAGCGCCGACTCGATCACGACGGCGCGTCTTGTGCCGGCGTGCCCCCGCGGTCTGCGTCTCGACGACTGCCGCAATCCGGCTGCCTGGCACTTCTCGATGATGGAACGCGTGGCCGCCGAGTCTGATCAGTTCGATATCGTCCACTTCCATACCGATCAGTTCCATCTCCCGGTGGCGCGACGGCTGGGCACGGCTCACGTCACGACCGTCCATAGCCGTCTGGATCTGCCCGAGCTCGTACAGCTCTTTCGAGAGTTCTCGGAGCTGCCGCTCATCTCAATTTCGGATGCCCAACGTGCGCCGCTCCCGCACGCGAGGTGGATGGCGACGATCCACCATGGGCTCCCGCCGGATATGTTCGGGTTTCTGCCGGGATCCGGTGGATACCTCGCGTTTCTCGGACGGATCTCTCCTGAAAAGCGCCCGGATCGGGCCATCGCGATTGCCCGGGCGCTCGGGTGGCCGCTCAAGATCGCCGCTAAAGTCGATGCATCGGACGCCGAGTACTTCGAGCGCGAGATTCGTCCGCTCCTGGATCACCCGCTCGTGGAGCTCGTAGGGGAGATCGGCGACGGCGAGAAGAACAGCTTTCTCGGAGAGGCGAAGGCGCTCCTCTTCCCAATCGACTGGTGCGAACCGTTCGGCCTCGTCATGATCGAAGCGCTCGCGTGCGGCACTCCGATCGTGGCGTTTCGAGGCGGCTCGGTTCCCGAGGTCATCGAGGACGGCCGCACCGGATTCATCGTGGAGACACTCGACGAGGCCATCGCGGCGACCGCCAGAGTGAGCGCGATCGATCGGGGCGAGTGCCGCCGGCGATTCGAACAGCGGTTCACGACGCGGCAGATGGCGGAGCATCACGTCGCATGCTACGCGCGTGTGATCGAAGAACAAAAGGCAGCTGTCAACGCGCGGTCTGTGGCGGGGCGCGACCGCGAGTCGCCGTTCCGCACGCCGGTCGGGCGCGAGCCTCACGGCAGGGCGCAGCCGTTCGAGCCGCAGGCGGCCTCCCCAGCGGTGAAGTAACACGATTCTTGCACGGTCTCGCATATGGCAAAACGAAGGACACCAACCCTCGGTCAGCTCGAAGCGGCGATCGAAGGAGCGAAGGATATGCCCGAGGTCAGCAAAGGCGCGGGCAGGGTCGTCGGTCCAGGCGAAAGCTCCATCGACCCCACCTCGATCGATCCGTCTCGCGAGACTGGCGGTCCGCTGATCCCCGACGGCGATGCACGCGGGATCGAGCCGGATGAAGCGCTCAAGCGGGAAACCGCGCTGTTCGAGCCGGGAACCGGGCGAAAAGCGAGAAGATAAAATTTTGACTCGGGAATGACGGGCTGGATTTCAGGCTGAGGGCAGCCCTAAAAGGTCGGAGCCAAGAGCCTGAAGCCAGAGGCGTTCAGGTCATCGGGCTGGACGGCAGCTCTACGAAGAACGTCGTGCCCTCACCGACCGTCGATTGGACCCGGATGTCGCCCCTCACCGCGTCCACGCAATCGGCGACGATCGAGAGACCCAGGCCGAGACCGGTCGTGCCCAGCTCCCGGTCGCGTTCGGACCGGCGATAGAACCTGGCAAAAATCGAGCGCAAATCCGTCTCAGGAATGCCGATGCCGTTATCGCGGATGCCGATGGCGCACCCCTCGGGGCGGGAGGCCGGCGCCGGCGCGATCTCGACAAACCGCTGCGCCTTGGCAGGATCGCTGTACTTGATGGCGTTCGAGATCAGATTCACCAGCACGAGCTCGAGCCGCGCCGCATCAATCGTCACCGCCCCAAGCGGAGCGACGATGCGCACGTCCACTCCACGGGCATCCGCCATTTCCCGGAGCTGCTCGATCACGTCCTCGGTCATCGCCGCCAGCTCCACACGCTGGACGAGCGCGCTTTCACTTCCGTCTCCGGATCGCGACAGCGTGACGAGTTTGCCGAGCGTCTCGTTCATCCGCGTGACGGTGCGCTCGGCAGTCGTCAGAACCTGATCGCGTTTGGCGCGATCCTTCCACGTCTCTTCCGCTCTGAGCAGCTTCACGGCAAACTGCAGGATCCCGAGCGGCTGCCGCAATTCATGCGACACCATCCGGTTGAACCCTTCGAGCCGGCCGGAATGCCGCCGGATTGTCTCCGTGTATTCGCCGACGAAGGCCTCGATCGTCATCTGGAGCAGGACATCGACAGCCGCCTCGATGCGGTCCATCAGGTCGACGAGTTCGTCGACGCTCGGTTTCTGGTGAAGACGGCTGCTCTCTGCCTTGATGAATTCCGCGACCGCGGTCCGGAGCGCTCGATATTCGCGCAGGACCTGGTGCACCGACGCGTGCTGCGCGTGCCTGAGATGGCCCAGTTCCTTGGCGCTCGCCGCCACCACGGCGTTCGATGCGATCGCTTCGTGCGCCGGAGCCCTGAGGAATGCGGCGAGCTCGCGTATGAGCGCTGGCACCTGGCCGAGCGGTCCTTCACCGGGAAAAATCTCGTGCTCGTCGATCGAAACGACCTGTTTGATTTCCTCCAGCCACCGCGACGCCAGCAGCTGATCCGACGCTTCGAGACGATCCGCAATGGCGGTGCGAAAATCGGATGCGACGACGTGCGTCACATAACCTCCTGCTCGTTGACGGTCGTCATCCCGAACCTTAATCGAGTTTTCTGCAAAGCGGCGGAATCAAATGCAGAGGGGCCGGAAACGGACGAGGTGACTGGACAAATTCATGAGGGTCCATCCTGGACCAAAAGAGCGGGTGCAAGATATTCGCCGCCCGCATGCCCTCGAAAAGACGTGCCCTTCGTGAGGTGCGTGAGCGTGGAAACAGAAGAACGGCACTATCCAATCGTACCGGTTACACGCTGGCGCGTGTTCAGTGAACGAGGGTGTATCACTTCAAGACGCCGAACAAGTTGGCGAGCGACAAAAGACGTGTAAAACGTCCGCTCGAATGGCATACCAATTGCCTTGGGCGATGCCGCCTCTCTGTCCAAGGAGCCATCGCTATGAATCCGGCCCCGCGCGTCATTGACGCGGTGCACCGAATGAAAGGTGTCTTTCTCGAAATTCCGGGCACGCGGCTCACACTTGCCCAAGCGGCGCGACTCTCGGGCCTCGATTCTCCGCTCTGTAAGTTGGCGTTGACAGCGCTCGAACACGCGCGTTTTCTGAAACGCGGCCGCGATGGCCTCTACACCCGCCTCACGATCGACTCACCTCACTCGTGAATTCTTCCTAACACGCGGCTCAGCCCCGGACTCTGGCTCGGTCGCTCGCGTCCGTCGACTTCGCTCGGGACGGCCCTGAGCCTGTCGAGGGCCGGGACGCTTCACCCGCCTCCGCTGAAGCGGGCGCGCTGCGCGCGCCTACCAAGATCCGGCCCAAACGCTGCACGCGCCGCATGATGCCGCTCGAAACGAGAATTCTGTAGCCGGTTTCCTCGCCGCATGACGCGAGAGGCGCGCCTCCGGTGCGTCCGCGGGAGCTTTAGTCCGCCTTCGCGCGAAGCGCTACGGCGCGAACCTCGCTGAAGCTCGAAGAGCGGAGGCGGGCCGGCGGCCGACGCGGGCTTGTGGGGTCTCCGCCCTTCAACGGGCTCGGGGCGCCCTGAGCTTGGCGCCCCTCGACGGCTGCTGACGCGCTGAGCCTGCCGAAGGATCGAGAGATGCGAGTGACGGCGTGGGGCCGGGCGGGCCGAAGCCTCCGGTCCAATTCGAGGCGGAGCGTCGTTAGCCCCGATGCTTGAAGAACTGGACGGCCCGTTCGCGCTGTTGGGCCGCAGCGCGCGTCCTGAACGTTCCCAGATTCCTACGCCGGCCGGTTTTCGCATCGCGCTTGCGCGAATAGAGTCGATACTGCCCTGATGAAAGCTTGCGAATCATGTTGAACACCTCAAAATCGTTTCGAGCCTCATAATGACATGACAGCGTACCCCGCACGGGCTGTCGGCGTCGGCGGAATCGGCGGAATCGGTTGCGGATCCGGCATGGGAACCGTCGGCGGTTCGGACGGCCCGGGACGGGGCACCGGATGCGGACAGGGCTTCGGCGGTTTCGGCACGTCGCCGATGGCCGCGCGCACGCCGAACTCACTTCGCAACGTGCTGATCACGGAGCGCCCGCGAATCGCGGCGATCCGGACGCGACTCAGCTTCAGCGAACGTTCACTGTGTTGATTCGGCGACGCACGCGGCGGCATCGCCGTCGGTGCCGGCATAGTTGATCCTCACCCGCCCGCGTAGTAGTACACCGCGAACGCCATCAGGAGCAGCAGGATCGCGGTAACGACGGCCCAACTCGACCAGCCTGGCCGCAGCTGTGGCGGCGGAGGCGGCGGGAACGGAAATGATGGTGGAGACACAGAATACGCCTCCTGAATTGAGTCGCAATTCCAGTGCCCGTACGATTACGCTGGGCTGCCGGCGAATCGCTGTGCGAATCGCTGTGTTGTGCTTCCCGTTTTTGTCCGGCTTACGCCCGACGCCCAGACCAGCACGTGGCCTTCGCCTTGCGACCACAAAAGGACACCCTGACCCCTTGTGTCCTTCCACCTGCACACCCGAGCAAAGTCAGGGGTGAAAGGCACGCGCTCGCGGAGCGATCAGCGATTCATCTTCCCCACAGCGGAGCGGGCTCGTTCAGTCGCAGCCAGTACAGACCAAGCTGTCCAACGGCGGCGGCGAACTCTGTCGACTCGACGGGCTTGCGAACATAACTGTTCGCGCCCAAGTCATAGCCCTCCAGACGGTCTCGATCTTCGTTGGACGAGGTGAGAATGACTATCGGAAGCAGCCTGGTTCGCTCGTCCGCGCGCACGCGGCGGAGCACCTCGAACCCGTCGATCTTCGGCAGCTTCAGATCCAGGAACATCACCGCTGGCAGCTGCGCGGCGTCACGGGCGGCATATTCACCGCGGGCGAATAGATAATCGAGCGCGGCAGCTCCGTCGCGGACGACGATCACCGGCGTACCGATCCGGCTCTTGGCGAGGGCCCTCAGCGTGAGCGCCTCGTCGTTCGGATCGTCCTCAACCAGCAGCATGACCTTGTCTCTCATTCTCGCGCGCTCTCATCGCCGAGCGTGAAGTAGAACGTCGACCCGCGATCGACCTCGCTTGCGGCCCAGACCCGGCCGCCGTGGCGCTGGATGATCCGCTGCACCGTGGCCAGGCCGATGCCCGTCCCTTCGAATTCTCGTGCCGAATGGAGCCGCTGGAACACACCGAACAGCCTGTCGGCGTACTCCATGTCAAAGCCGGCGCCGTTGTCGCGCACGAAGTACACCACCGGCCGCCGCCTCAGGTCCGCGCCGAACTCGATGCGCGCCACGGGACATCTGCCGGTGAATTTCCAGGCGTTCCCGAGCAGGTTCTCGAGCACTGCGCGGAGCAGGTGCTGATCGCCCGAGGCGACGACGCCTTCCTGAATCACGGTTTCGACCGGGCGGCCGGAGTCGGCCGCCTGCAGACCCTGGAGGACGCATCCGGCGAGGAAGGACAGATCCACGGTCGAAGGCTGCAGCGCCGACCGCGACACGCGCGACAGCGCGAGCAGGCCATCGATGAGATGCGCCATGTGCTGCGCAGAGTCCCGCACGAAGTGAAGGTACTTTTTCGCTTCGTCGTCGAGGCGATCACCACAATCTTCCAGCAGTGCCTGACTGAAGCCGTCGATGCTGCGCAGCGGCGCGCGCAGGTCGTGCGCAATCGAATAACTGAACGATTCGAGCTCGCGATTGGCGCTCTCGGCCGCCTCTTTTGCATTCCTCAGCGCTTCATCGGCACGCTTGCGTTCGGTGATGTCGGTGGCAACCGAGCACAGGGCATAGGGTGCTCCTGCCCCGTCGCGCAGCGGGAACTTCAACGCAATATACGTGTGCGGCCCGTCGTGGAGCGGAACCGTCACCTCCGCTTCCCCAGGGACGCCCGCAGCGAGAACCGGCTGGTCGTGACGGCGGAGCGCGTCTGCCAGCGCCGGCGGCAGCGCGTCGGCGTCCGTTCTGCCGATCACCTGCTCGCGGCGGACGTTGAACACCTGCTGGAACTGGCGATTGACGAAGACGTATCGACCATCGGCGTCCTTCAGATAGATCACGGCGGTCGTCGCGTCGAGGATCATCTGCAGCTGATCGCGGGCGCGGTCCGTGTCCGCGGTCCGCTCCGCCACCGTCTCGCTGAGTCCAAGCAGCCTCGCGCTCGCCTGATAGGCCCGCATCGTCATCTCGAACGGCGACAGGCTCTCGTTGAGAAACTGGGCGGCGAGAGGGACGAGCGACTGCGGTCGCGACTGAAGCGAGGGCGATACCGCGAGCACCGCCTCGTAGTGGATCGCCACCATCTCGAGAACGCCGATTCCGTGAGCGAGGGCCTCGCGGCCCAAGGCATAGGCCTGCGCCAGCGCGGCTTCGCCTTCCTCTAACGCGTACTTGCCGAGCGCCTCGACGTACGCCTTCGCGATCGTCTCCCGGACGTCGCGTTCCCGGGAGAGCGTCATTGCCATTTTTTCAGGACCACCGTCGTTCCCCGGCCGACCACCGAGACCAGATCGAGCTTGTCCACCAGCCGCTGCGCGCTCGAAAGGCCCAATCCAAGGCCATTGGCCGTGGAGTAGCCGTCCTGCATCGCCAGCGCCGGCTCCGCGATGCCAGGCCCGTCGTCACGGACCACGACGATCACGCCGCGCCGCCCGCGATCTTCGATGATGTCGAGCGACACGTCGCCACGCCCCGCGTGGACGACGACGTTGCGGACAATTTCGGAAATCGCCGTCGCGAGTGCGTGCGCGGCGCTTTCAGACAACCCCGCCTCGCGTGCGAGATCGCGGCCGTGCTTTCGCGCGAGGACCACTTCCCATTCATCGCCGATCGGCAGCCGGATGCGGGTCGCCCGGGTGACCGGTTCGCCGGCGGCCGCGCGGTCAGGACGTCCGGGATCCGGCGAGCACGCACCCTCACGCAACAGGATCGTCATCACCCCCCAAGGTACCGCGCGACGACGACAAGAGCGTCATCGGTGCCCTTGCCATAGCCGGCCAGAATCGACTCGGCCGTTTCCTGCGGAGGCCGGTTCACGTCAATGGCCCCGAGAAATCCACCGCGAATGCCGTCGGTCGCCATGACCAGCGTATCGCCGGGACTGACCGCAATCGTGGCTGCGCGCACCGGCGGCAACTGATAGCCGACGATACCACCTCGACCGATCAGCGCCTCGCGCGCGCGGGTCTCAGCCGGTTGCGTGCGCACCAGCACACCCTCGACATTGCCGACTCCTGCCCACGTGATCGACGAATCGCGGGCATCGAAGGAGGCGAGACTCATCACCGCGCCGCGCGTTCGGCGAAGCGCTTCGTGACAGCGTTCGATGAGGTCAATGACAGAGTCGTGCGCGTGCTCTTCAAGCAACCGGGCAGCCCGGGTCGCGGCGCGAGCGGCTTCCGTGCCGTGTCCAAGGCCGTCGATTGCCGCGACAAGGGCACCCGCCTGAAAGAGGGCCACGACGGCTCGGTCGCCGCTTTCGAGTCCCTCGCTGACGTCACCCAGCGCGCGACCCGCTGAACCCCACTCGATGACGTGGTCCTCTTGGCCGGCCACTACCGGACCCACTTTTTCATCGTAATCGTCGTACCGCGCCCGACCGCGGTGTCGAGATCGAATTCGTCCATGATGCGCTTGGCGCCGGGCAGGCCCATGCCCAGACTTTTCCCCGTCGAATAGCCGTCGCGCATCGCCAGCGCCGGATCCTTGATGCCGGGTCCATGATCTTCGGCAACGACCATCAGGCCGAGGCGCCCGTTGCGCTCGAGCACGCTCAGGAAAATCTGTCCGCGCTCGGCATATTCGACGATGTTCCGCGCCACCTCCGAGATGGCGGTCGCGATGAGTGTCTGCTCGGTGCTGGAGAACCCCCCTGCGACCGCCAGCTGCCGACCTTTCTGCCGGGCGGTCACGATGTCCGACTCGTTCGCGATCGGCACCCGCGCCTCAGCTGCCACGACGGCTCCTTCGCGGCATTCTCCGCTCGAGGAGCGCCAGCCCCTCCTCGAGATCCAGCGCTGTCGCCACGCTCTCGAGGTCCAGGCCGAGTTGAACCATTGAGTACGCCACGTCCGGTTGAATCCCGACGACCACGGTTTCAGCGCCGCGGAGTTTGGCAGCGTACGCGATGCCCCGGATCGTGCGGCTGGCAAACGAATCAAGGACATCCAGGGCGGTCACGTCGATCAGAACGCCACGGACGCGGTGACGGCCGACGCGGTCGGTCAACTCGTCACGCAGCTGCACCAGATCCTGATCCGATAGCGCCGCCTGGATTGACGCGATCAACACGCCTGCCTGTTTCAGGATAGGCACCGGCAAAGCAGTCTCCACCTGTTAGTAGTCGGCGGTCGTCAGTCGTTAGTCGTTAGCCGTGAGGCACCGATGGAGTCGTCAGCCGGCCGCGGGCGGTCGTTGCCATCGTTCGCTTGAACCACGCGATATCCGAGCAACCGGTCGCCTTCGTCGATCCCGCCCTGCAGGTCGCCGACGGTGTTCAGCGTCGACAGGTCGATGCCGAGCGCGACGAGCGACTGGGCGACCTCCGCCGACAGGCCGGTCACGATGAGGGTGGCGCCCATCAATCGCGCGGCCGCAACAGTCTGCAGCAGGTGATTGGCGACCTTGGAGTCGATGCTCGCCACGCCGGTCACGTCCATGACGACGACCTTGGCGCGCGTGTCGCGGATGGCACGGAGCACGCCCTCGGTCACGAGTCGGGCGCGCTGACTGTCGATCACCCCGACGATGGGCAGCAGCAGCAAGCGATCGCGGATGCGCAGGACCGGCGTGGAAAGCTCCCGGATCGCCTCCTGCTGCTTGCGCATCGTGCTTTCGCGCGCGTCGATGTAAGTGTCCACGGTCAGTCCGATGTCCAGGAATACAAGCTTCATGAGCGAGAGGAAAACCTTGAACGCCCTGAGCGGATCCGTGGGAAACGCCTCGACGAGTCGGCCCGCCACGCGGCCAAGGTAGAAGCTGTACCCGCCGAGGTACCACTTGGGGGCCAGGTTGATGTGCTCGTGGACCGTCCCGATGCGCAGGCGATCGGCCACGTAGTCGGCGCCGTAATCGCCTTCAGTCAGGCGCAGGAAATATTCCTTCTGCAGCCGCTTCACCCGCTCGAGAACTTCTGGATCTGCGAAAAAGGCCCTCGTCTCGTCGAACGACAGCAGGTGACGGTAGAAGTCCTCGATGACCGGGTCGGCGTACTTCTCGGCGATCTCCTTGAGTCCGAGGAGCGTCTGCGCATCCTCCTCACGAAATTCCAGGAACGCCTTGCGGCGACTGAGCTCGCGATCGGTGATCTCCAGTCCACGGCGAAAGGCCTGGTCGCGTCTGGGTGCATACGTGTCGATCATTTGCATTTGCCCCCCGTTGAGTGCGCCGTCCGACCTGTGCGTACATCGCGTTCAACGGACGCTATCACGAAGCCGGCGGCGAGCGAATCGAAGTCCGCACGTATAGATCAGTTCTGCGACACATCAGCATGGCCCACCTCCGCTCACACGCGGAGCCTCTCCTCGGCGCGGCGAGACATTCGTTTCGATCCCGCCGGCCGCGCAACCGCGTGCCACGGTGTGCAGTGTCGTATTTCCCACTGCCGATCCTTCGTGCGGCAAGCACTTTTTCGACCATATTGCTGGGTTGTCGCGCCGCCGCCACGTCCGAAAGAATGGTAAATTAGCCGTCACCCCCCAGAGCTCGCCCTGCACAGGATTCGAGTTCATGTTCGAGTTGTCTCCCGACGGCGCTCGCGCCAGGCTGGTCGCCATCGCGGGCCCCCTGACCGGTCAAGTTCTGCCGCTGAACGACGAGCTGGTCAGTGTCGGCCGTGACACGACAAACGACATCTCGCTCTCGGATCTCGCACTCTCACGCCTCCATTGCACGATCGAAACGCGCGACGGTGTCTGGCGGATCCGTGATCGCCGCAGCTCGAACGGGACCTTCGTCAACGGCACGCAGGTCACCGACCACGAATTGAGCGACCGCGATCGCATCGCGCTCGGCGACTCGCTGTTTCTGTTCGTGGTCGATCCTCCCGGCAGCGGTGCGCCGCCGGTCACCGACCGATCGCCGGAGCTGGTGACGCTTCTTCACCTCGACGACGCCGCGTACCTGCGGAGCGAGGCCGATCAGACGAGTGGATCGCGCTCGGAGCGGGATCTGCGCACGCTCGTCCGGATCAGCGCGAAGATCAACTCGGTCAGGCTGGAGGACGATCTCTACCGCGACCTGCTCGACCTGCTCGCGGACGCGATCCCGGCCGATCAGATCGCGGTGATTTCGCTCGCGGCCGACACCGACCTGGTGATCGCCGCCAGCCGGCACGCGCCGGACGCGGCGCCGATGCCGGTGAGCAACACGATCGTGCGGCAGGCGATCCGCGAAGGCGCCGGGCTGCTCAATCTCGACGTCGCCTCGAGCGGCGCCTGTGTGGCCGCCGACACGGTCGCGACCGCCGGCTGGCAGTCAATTCTGTGCGTGCCGATGCTGGTCCGCGACCGCGCGCTGGGGGCGCTGTATCTGACCGCGTCGACGAGCGAGGCCTTCGACGAGGGCCACCTCCAGCTCCTGACCGCCACCGCCAACGTCGCCGCCATCGCGCTCGACAACGTCCGCCAGATGGCGTGGCTCGAAAGTGAAAAGGACCGCCTGCAGGCCGCGCTCGAAAGCGATCAGGGCGGCCTGGTCGGCCGCAGCGCGGCGATGCAGCGCATCTATGCACTCATCGGCAAGGTGGCGCGATCGGACGCGACGGTGCTGATTACGGGAGAAACGGGGACCGGCAAGGAACTCGTCGCGCGCGCCATTCACCTCAACAGCGACCGGGCCAAGCGTCCCTTCGTGCCGATCAACTGCGCGGCCCTGACCGACACGCTGCTCGAAAGCGAGCTGTTCGGCCATGAGCGCGGCGCGTTCACCGGGGCTGTCGCGCAGAAGAAGGGCAAGCTCGAGGTCGCGGCCGGCGGCACCGTGTTCCTCGACGAAGTCGGCGAGCTCGCGCCCGCGCTTCAGAGCAAGCTGCTGCGAGCGCTGCAGGAGCGCGAAATCGAGCGCGTCGGCGGGACCCGGCCGGTCCACGTGGACATCCGCCTCATTTCCGCGACCAACCGCAACCTGGCGGAGGAGGTCGCGGCCGGGCGCTTTCGCCGGGACCTGTTCCACCGGCTCAACGTCGTGCAGATCGACGTGCCGCCGCTTCGCGCGCGACGCGAGGACATCGCACCGCTGGCCTGCCACTTCCTGACGCGGTTCGCGCGCAAAGCAACGCGGCCGGTCCGCGATTTTTCACCCGGCGTGCTGAAGTACCTGATCGCCTACGACTGGCCCGGCAACGTCCGCGAGCTCGAAAACACGATTCAGCGCGCCGTGGTGCTCGGCTCCTCGGATTCCATTCTCCGCGAAGATCTGCCGGAGCCGCTGCTCGAGCGCGCGCCGGCGCGTCCGTCCGACGCGTCGCGCTTTCACGAAGCGGTCCGTGAGGCAAAGGCGCGCGTCATCGTCGAAGCCTTCCGCGAGGCGCGCCGAAGTTATGCCGGCGCGGCCCGGCTGCTCGGACTGCATCCCAATTACCTGCACCGTCTGATCCGGAATCTCGATTTGCGGTCCATCCTCGAGCAGGAGCGCTGAATGGCGCTCGCATCGGGTACCCGTCTCGGGCCGTACGAGATCGGCGCGCGCCTCGGCGCCGGCGGCATGGGCGAGGTGTATCGCGCCCGCGACGTGAGGCTCGATCGGATCGTGGCCGTCAAAGTGATCGGCGCGGCGCTCGGCGGCCATCCGGAAGCGCGCCGGCGGTTCGCCGAGGAACGGCGGCTGGCGGCGCAGCTCGACCATCCGCGCATTGGCGCCGTGTACGACGTGGGCAGCGATGCTGGTCTCGACTACTTCGTCATGGAATTTCTCGAGGGCGAATCGCTGGCCGACTGCATCGCGCGCGGGCCGGTGCCCTTTCCGCAATTGATCGGCTATGCAATCGAGATGGCGTCCGGGCTCGCGTATGCGCACGGCCGCGGCGTCATCCATCGCGATTTGAAGCCCGGCAACGTGCTGCTCACGTCGGCGGGGGTCAAGATCATTGATTTCGGCCTCGGAAAGCTGCGGCGTGAGGAGCACCGTGTCTCTGAACCGGTCGCGTCGATGAAGACCAGACCGAGGCCGCTGACGGGATCCGCGGCCGTCCCGGGCACGACACAGTACATGTCGCCCGAGCGGCTCAACGGCCACGAGGCCGACGCGCGCTCCGACATCTTCGCCTTCGGCGCCATCCTCTACGAGATGGCAACCGGACGCCGGGCATTCGAGGGCGAGACGGCGGCGGCCGTGGTCGCGTCGATCCTCACCAGCGATCCGGCGCCGCTCGATTCGTCCCTGCCGGCAGGGTGCGGTCTCGAGTGGGTGATCCGCCGCTGCCTCAGGAAGAACCAGGACGAGCGGTGGCAGTCGATGGCCGACGTCGAAGTCATTCTCAAGTGGCTCGCGTCCACCGGGGGGCGCACCCGACCCGCAGATCGACCGGTCCTGACGCGCTGGCTGCAGCATCGGGGCTGGCTCGCGGCCGCGGTGTTGGGGATCGTGGCGGCCGTGTCGCTGTCCGGCCGTCTGTCCGTCGCCGATGGCCGTGTGCAGCAGCCGCTCGTGGCCCTCACGGTGGCGCCACCGGAGGGCGGGCACTTCACCCCGACCGAAAGCTCCGTCCAGTCGCCGCAGCTCGCCGTTTCCCCCGACGGCCGCTATCTCGCATTCGTGGCGGCGGGCGCTGACGGCCTGTCCCAGATCTGGATCCGGCCAATCGATTCCACGACAGCACGGCCGCTGCAGAACACAACGGACGCGATGTACCCCTTCTGGTCGCCGTCGAGCCGATCGATCGGGTTCTTCGCCGATGGGAAGCTGAAACGGGTCGACGTCGAGGGCGGCCCGGCACGGTTGCTCGCCGACGCGCCGAATGGCCGCGGCGGCACCTGGAACAGCGCCGACGTCATCCTGTTCGCGCGAAGCACCACGGAAGGCCTCTTCAGCATCGGCGCCGACGGCGGCCTCGGGCAGCGGACCGTCTTGTCGGACGACCGCGGGGACACCTCGCACCGGTGGCCGCAGTTCCTCGCTGACGGCCGTCATTTTCTCTTCCTGGCGCGCAGCAGCCGGACTCCGTCCGGCATCTATCTCGGATCGCTCGACCAGCCCGCCGTCACGTTCATCACGCGCACCAATTATGGAGGCCTCTACACGCCGACGGGGCAGCTCCTGTACGTGTCCGACGGTTCACTGGTTGCAGCGGACTTCGATGCGGCGCGCGGCCGGTTGTCCAATGATCCGGTGCAGATCGTTGGTCGGATTGCAACCTCGAGCAATTTCTACGCCGCGTTTGCCGCATCGGCCAATGGTGTGCTCGCGTACGCGACGAATGCGTCGGCCGCGGAGCTCGTCTGGTTCGGACGTGACGGACGCCGGCTCAGCGTCGCGGCGCCCCGGAGCGTTTACGCCGATTTTCGTTTGTCGCCTGACGAGCGCCACGTGGCGGTCGCCGAGGTCGAACCTCACACCCAGTTGACCGACCTGCGGCTGATCGACTTGAACCGCGGCAGCAATTCTCGGCTGACGACATCGCCCGCCACTGACGCCTCGCCGGTGTGGTCGCCGGACGGCACGCGGCTCGTGTACCGCTCAAATCGCGAAAGGGTGCACGACTTGTACGTCCGCGAGGCTGACGGCAGCGGCGAGGACGAATCTCTCCTGAAGAGTGCGGCGGCAAAATATCCCACCGACTGGACGCCTGACGGCCGGTTCCTCGTCTATCACACCGCCGACCCGCGAACCCGGCTCGACCTCTGGGCGGCGCCGGTCGATCATCCGGACCAGGCGCGGCCGCTCGTGCGCACCGAGTACGACGAGGTGCAGGGTCAGATCTCGCCGGATGGCCGCTGGCTCGCGTATACCTCGAACCTGGCTGATCAGCTCGACGTGTACGTGGAGCCATTGTTTGCGCAGGGCCGAAGATGGCAGGTCTCGGTGGCCGGCGGGTCCGATCCGAGGTGGCGGCGCGATGGCAAAGAGCTCTTTTACATCGCGCGCGATGGAATGCTGATGGCGGTGAGCACGGGCGCGGAGGCGAGCTTCGATCCGGGTCGGCCCCGTCCGCTGTTCCGGGTCGCCGGCCACTCCCCGCAACCTCCCTATCTCAGCGCGTACGATGTCGGCGCCGGTGGGCAGCGGTTTCTCGTTCACACATCGCTCGAGTCGATGCAGACGGCGCCGCTGACGGTCCTGCTGCACTGGTCTCCGAACGCCCGCCCGTCGCGGTGAAGTTGTCCGGAGCGTCCGGCTTCGCGCCTACGCCAAAGGCTCCGGCGAGGCTCGCCAACGCGCGCTCGGCGCGCGGCGGCGGCAACCTGACCGATCGGCACCCTATCTCTTTCGCGTCGCCACTATCCAGATAGATAGTCACGCGCTCCCGTTTGTGCGCGGCTTCGCACCTCCGCGCAGTCTTTTGCTCTGGATTTCGCGCCCAGGCACTCTCAGATCGCCAGCCGCCTGAGCGGCACCGGCGTTGCCCTCCGTCTCACAAGCTCCATCGCTCCAACACGTGTCCGGCACGGCGACGGCCCTGCGGGCCTCTCTCGCTCGTGCGTCGTGGGAGGGACCATGCGCCGACTTCTCGCCCCCGGTTGTTCTGCGTCCGCGTCGATCCCCGCACTGCTCGCGATTGGGTGCGCGGTCTCAGTGCTGACAGCCGGGTACGCCCGCGCCGCCACGATTGCGGTGCCGGCCAATGGCAGCCTGCAGGCCGCGATCAACGCGGCGCAGCCCGGTGATGTGATCACATTGACACCCGGCGCGACCTACATCGGCAATTTCGTCCTGCCGGACAAGGGCCCGATCGACACCTACATCGTGATTCGATCCGCGGCTCCGGACTCTGTGCTGCCGCGGCCGGGCATCCGGATGACACCGGCGTACAGCGCCTGGCTGCCGAAGATCAAGTCGCCCAACACGATGCCCGCCGTCAAGACGGCAGCCGCTGCGAATCACTGGAAACTGATGTTCCTCGAGTTCGAGTCGAACCAGAATGGCTTCGGCGAGGTCGTCGCGCTCGGCGCCGGCGATTCCAGCCAGACCCAGCTGTCCCTGGTGCCGCATGACCTGGTGATCGATCGCGTCTACATCCACGGGGACGCGACACTCGGCCAGAAGCGCGGGATAGCGCTCAACAGCCGCGATACGTCGATCATCAATTCATACATTTCGGACTGCAAGGCTGTCGGACAGGACTCGCAGGCGATCCAGGGTCACAACGGCCCCGGCAACTATCTGATTGAGAACAACTATCTCGAAGGGGCCGGCGAGAACTTCATGTTGGGAGGCGCAGACCCCACGATTCCCGGCCTTGTGACCAGCAATGTCCTCTTCCGCCGCAACCACTTGAGCAAACCGATGGCGTGGCGGGAGTCCATTGTCGCCGCGCCGCAGAACGTGGCCGCCAGGGACGGCAGCGGCTCGCTCGCCGCCGGCACCTACGCGTACCGCGTCGTGACGCGCCAGACCGTGGGCCAGGGCGTCAAAGCGGTCTCGGCGCCTTCGGTGGAAGTGCAGGTGAGCCTTGCCGGCGGCGGTGCGGTCGTGCTCACGTGGTCGGCCGTGCCCGGCGCGACGGACTATCTCGTCTACGGACGAGCGCCCGGGGCGCAGAACGTGTTCTGGACGACCACGTCGCCGACATTCACCGACACGGGCGCAGGCGGGACCGCGGGCACGCCCGCCAAGGCCACACGCTGGTCGGTCAAAAATCTGTTTGAATTGAAAAACGCCCGCAATGTTGTCGTCGAAGGCAACGTCCTGGAGAATCTCTGGGTGGCTGATCAAGGGGGCTATGCGATCCAACTCACGCCCCGGAATCAGTACGGCGGGGCGCCCTGGACGACGGTGGAACAGGTCACCATCCGGGGCAACGTCCTGCATCAGGTCGCCGGCGGCGTGAACATCCTCGGGCGCGACAACGTCAACCCGAGTGAGCGGACAAACCAGCTGGTGGTGCGCGACAACCTGTTCGACGATCTGACCGCTGAAACGCTGGGCAGCGGATCGCGGCCCTTCCAGATCGGCAACGGTCCCGATGCGGTCACGATTGACCACAACACCATCATCACCAGCGACAGCGCCATCGTGTACCTGTATGGCGGGTTAGCCGCGTCGCCGACGCTTATCACGAACAGCGCTTATACAGACAACATGTCGTGCCATAACACCTATGGCATCAACGGCTCGAATTATTCGCCGGGAATGGCGGCGATTCTCGCCTACATGCCCGACGGCGTCGTCAGCGGCAACGTGCTGGCGGGCGGTACGGCATCGAGGTACCCGGGCGGCAACCTGTTTCCCTCGATCGCCGCGTGGCAGGCCGAGTTCGTTGACTATCCGAATGGTGATTACCGGCTTCGCGCGGGCAGCCCGTTCACTGGTCTGGGTGCGGACATCCCGATGGTCATGACCCACGCGGAGCGCGCACTGGCCGGTGATGTGACCGATTCGCCCAGCGCCGGCCCGCCCGGAACGCCTGCGCCGCCGCTGGCGATCGTCACGACCGCACTTCCCGGCGGGAAAGTGAATGAGCCCTACGAGGCGATGCTGGCCGCGTCGGGCGGGGCCGGCGCGAAACGGTGGGTGCTCACGTCCGGGACGCTGCCGGACGGCATCACGATGGACGAGAGCGGACGGATCGCCGGCATTCCCGCCGCTGCCGGGACCGCCACGTTCAGTGTGCAGGTGCTCGACGGGCAGGTGCCGCCGGCCACGGCGAGCCAGCTCTTTTCGCTCGCGATCGCTCCCACTCCGGTCGCGATCGTCACCAGGACGCTGCCTGCCGCCGTCGTCGGCGTCGGATACTCGACGACCCTGTCGGCGACCGGCGGAAGCGGCATGTACGCCTGGTCCGCCGCGGGCGGGACGCCTTCGGGCCTGACGCTCACCCCGGACGGCCGGCTCTCCGGCATTCCAGCAACGCCGGGAACATTCATCCTCACAGTGCAGGCCGTGGACAGGGCATTTGCCCAGAATCTTGCGACTCAATCGCTCTCGATCGCGGTCGCGACGACAATCGGCATCACGACACACGCACTGCCGTCGGGCAATGTCGGCTCGCCGTATTCCGCCGCGCTGACCGCGACCGGCAACACCGGCGCCATCGGGTGGAGTCTCGCCGGCGGAACACTGCCGGCCGGCTTGTCGCTGGCCGCAACCGGGCGTATCGGCGGACGTCCGACGACGCTCGGCACGTGGACGTTCACTGTGCGCGCGGTCGATTCAGCGCTGACGGCGAACGCTGCGACGAAATCGTTCACCGTGGTCGTGAGGGCGCGGGAAATCGTCCTGCGTACTTCGGCGGCGCGGCTGGTCGGCACAGGATGGTCGCGCGTGGCCGACGAGGGCGCCGCAAACGGCTCTCGCGTGTGGAACGCCGATCACGGGGCAGCGAAGCTGGCGACGGCGGCGGCAGCGCCGGCGGGATACGTGGAGCTCACGTTCCAGGCAGAGGCCGGTGTGGCCTATCACTTGTGGCTGCGCGCCAGCGCCGAACGGGATGTCGTGTCGAACGACTCCGTGCACGTTCAGTTCTCCGGCAGCGTCGACGCCAGCGGCTCCGCCACCTGCCGGATCGGCACGACGCAGTCGATGTCCGTCGTCCTTGAAGACGGTCTCCACGCCGGTGTTCACGGATGGGGATGGCAGGACAATCGATATGGAGAGATGGCCGCGCCGATTTACTTCGAGAAATCGGGGACACAAACCTTGCGGCTGCAACAGCGTGAGGACGGGATCTCAATCGATCAGATTGTGCTGAGCGCCGGCAGGTACTTGTCGGGAGCGCCCGGGGCGACCAAGGACGACACGACCATCGTGCCGCGGTAACAGGTGCGCGGTTTCGCGACCAAGTCTGTGAAGGAGATCGGCTGTCGTGCAGCCCTTCATTCAGGCCCGCCGGTGGCGCGGACCTGAAGGTCCGCACTACACCAGAAAAGATGTGTAGTGCAGGCCTTCAGGCCTGCCGTGGGCGGACCTGCCGTCGAAGGCGGAAGGTCCGTATCGACTCGATCAACTTCCACCTCACATCGCCCATCGTCGACACCGTCACGCGCAAGTCCTTTTCGAGGCCGGTCAACACCGTCTTCACCGCGGTCGCCGCCTCCTCGTCGTCCCGCGTGGCACGAAACCAGATCACCGAATCCTTGCAGGCCGGCGCTCGGTCTGCTCAACATCGCTGCTCTCCCGCGTTCTCTCATTCAGCCGTCAGAATCCGCCGCACCGACAACGCAAACTGTTCCCAGCTCTCGGTTTCAGATTCCAGGCGGCGCCTGCCTGCCGGTGTCAGCCGGTAGACGCGTGCGCGGCGGTTGTTTTCGGACGGCACCATCTCCGATCGCACGTCTCCTCGGAGCTCGAGCCTGTGTAAGGCGGGATAGAGCGAGCCCTGGCTCGCCTGGAGGCCATCACGCGAGATCTGCTTGATACGGTTCGCGATGCCCCAGCCGTGGTTGGGTCCGAGAGTCAGAATTTTGAGAATCAGCAGATCGAGGGTGCCTTGCAGCAGGTCGGTCTTGGGCACGCTAGTCCTCTCGAAGGTTGACAGGACGATACAGCCCGACCTCTCGGAGGTCAACAGAAAAGAGAGTGTGTCTTCGGGCGCCCGCAGGGGCGAGCAGACGAAGTGGTCAGCTACCTGATCCAGGAGGACGGCAATCAGCCGTGCTGGACGCCGCCGGAGGTCGGATCCCGCGCGACCGCGGCAAGGGCCAACGCCCCGGCGGCGAGGAGCAAAGCGACGGCGAGCGCCGAGAGCACATCCGCGGCGATCGGAAGCTGACGCGGATCCAGACCGGCGACATTTCCTGCTGCGACAACCGCGGCGAGCACGATGTACCCGCTCGATGCGATCAGGACGATCGCCAGGCGGCGGCGCTCCGTCCAGTTCGCGAACGACAGCACCCACGCCAGCGCCGGGAGTACGAGGATGGCGTGCATGGTCACGGCGTGCGTCGGTTTCAGCGTTCCACCAGTGGCGTACGCGGCGTCCGGGTTTCCACCAAACACCAGCGCCATTCCCCTCGCGATCATCGCCGCGCCGGTCGCCATCGCGCCGCACAACGCGACAAATCCAATCCGGGTGGCGACGCGCAGGCTGATGGGCACGCCCGGGTTGGGACGGAACGCGGCGCGCGTCAGAGCGACGATGATTGCGACGAGCACGAATCCGCCGGCGGCCAGGCCGCGTGCAATCGACGCGTCGATGGGCGTAGCCACGTTGAAGTGAGACGGGACGCCGCGCCACGTCTGCAACGAGACCAATACGGTTTCGAGCACGCACGCAACGGTGAACCCGCCCAGCAGCCACACGCGGCTCCTCTGCCCCAACCGCAGAAACGACGACACCCAGACGATGCTGATCAAGGTGAGACCGAAGGAGAGCCCGAATGTCATGGGCTTGCGGAACGAAAGAGGCCCCTCCCACGAACCGGCGCTGGCGAGCAGAATGCCGAGATGAACCAGCCCGCTCGTCAATAGCAGCACACCGACGAGATAACCCGCCCGTTCCACACGCTGGCCGCGATGCCAGAACGATCCGAGCGAACCCATCATCGGGCGCATCGGCAGCATATGTACATGTTACGAGCACCGGCCGCGGGTCGTTCAATGCACGGGTGCTTCATGCGGAGTCCGGATTTTGGCCGGACTGGTCCGCCTGAAGCGGACACGACCGGGGAGGTGTGGCGGGCGCTCCCGGAGATCTAGGGTAGTGTCCGGCTTTAGCCGAACCCGACCAGACGGAGGGCGCGGTATGATCGATGTTTGTGTCAAACAACGTGACCGACAACACGCCTCGGGGACGGCTGCGCGCCCTCTATCACTGGCTGACCGGAGCAGCGTCCGTTCCCTCGCCTGACGTCGAAGCGGAGCACAGTCAGAAGGAGGTGCCGGCGCGAATCGGGCACTACGCCATCGCGCGCAAGCTGGGGGAAGGCGGAATGGGCGTCGTGTACGCCGCGCGCGACGAGCGGTTGGAGCGTACGGTCGCCGTGAAGACGATGTCGTCGCTCACGGCCGACGAGACCGCCCGCCGGCGGTTCTGGCGCGAAGCCCGCGCCGCCGCCAGCGTCAATCATCCGAACATCTGCCAGATTTACGAAATCGGCGAGGAGGCCGGCGAGCTGTTCATCGCGATGGAGCTTCTCGATGGTGAGCCGCTGGCCGAACGCCTGCTGCGGGGACCGCTGAACGTGTCGGAGGCGGTGCCGATTGGCCTTGGAATGCTGGCCGCCCTCTCGGCGCTGCATGCCCGCGGCATCGTCCACCGCGATCTCAAGCCGTCCAACGTGTTTCTCACGCCTCACGGCGTGAAGCTGCTCGACTTCGGACTGGCGCGGCCGGAGCTGGAACGAACGCTCACCACCGCGCCGGAGTTGACGCGCACCGGAGTCGTGATGGGCACGCCGCGTTACATGGCGCCGGAACAGGTGACCGGTGAACCCGTTGACGCCCGGACCGATCTGTTCGCGGCCGCCGCGATCCTGTTCGAGATCCTGTCGGGCCGCCCGGCGTTCGCAGGCCGCACCGTCGTCGACATCCTGCATGCGACGCTGCACGAACAGCCGCCGGCGCTCACCGGCTCTCCGGCCGTGGCCGCGCTCGATCGCGTCATCCGCCGCGCGCTGGCCAAGCGGCCCGCGGAACGCCCCTCCTCAGCCGAGGCGATGGCGGAGGAACTGCGTGCCGTTCGCGGCGTCGACAGTGGCGTCGTGCCGGCGCGTGCGCAGGCGCTCACCCGGCTCGTGGTGCTGCCTTTCCGCGTCGTGCGTCCCGATCCCGAGTCCGACTTTCTGGCGTTCAGTCTGCCGGACGCGATTGCCACGTCCTTGTCGGGTCTCGGCTCGCTGATCGTCCGCTCCAGCGCCACCGCCGGGCGCTTCGCCGGGGATGCACCGGATCTCAAGTCGCTGGCGGCGGAAGCCGATGTCGACCGCGTGGTGATGGGCACACTGCTGCGATCGGGCGAGCAGCTGCGTGCCTCGGTGCAGCTGGTCGAAGCTCCGGGCGGGACGCTGATGACATCGCACACCGTCCAGTCCTCGCTGGGCGATCTGTTCGGGCTGCAGGAAGACATTGCTCGACGAGTCGCGGAGGCGCTCGCGCTCCCGCTGGGAGGCGGAGGAGGGACGACGCCGGCGCCGGACGCCCCGCGCGACGCGCGCGCCTACGAGCTCTATCTACGAGCGAATGAGCTCGCTCGTACTTACGACGGGATGCTGCGGGCGCGCGATCTGTACGAGCACGCGGTCGACCTCGATCCGAGCTTCGCTCCGGCGTGGGCGCACCTCGGTCGCAGCCATCGCGTCATTGGCAAGTACATCGACGGCGCGTCCGACAGCGAGGCGCGCGCCGAAGAGGCCCTGCGCCGCGCCCTCGCGATCAATCCGCGCCTGTCGGTGGCGCACAAGTTCTACGCCAACCTCGAGGCAGACATCGGACTGGCCGAGCGGGCGCTCGTGCGGCTGCTGGGCGAGGCCAACCGCCACGGCAACGATCCCGAGCTCTTTGCCGGGCTCGTCCACGCCTGCCGTTATTGCGGCCTCTTCGAACAATCCATTGCGGCACACGCCGAGGCCCGGCGGCTGGACCCGAACATCTCCACCGGCGTCGAGCAGACACTGCTCATGACCGGTGAAATCGACCGGCTCCTCGCCGTAGAGCAGCCGCTGGTCGTCGCCGGGGCCGACGACGGGATTCGGGTCATCGGCCTGGGGCTGGCGGGCCGCCGCGACGAGGCGCGGCAGATGCTGAGCAGGATGCGCCGGCCGTCGCACCTTCCGTTGTTTCAATCCTGGACCGATTACCTGACGGCGTGGCTCGACGGCCGCCCGGAAGGCATGAGCATGTCGGAGTTCAGCCCGATGAAGATTCAGGACGACCCGGAAGCGATTTTCCAGGAAGGCTGGCTGCTGTGCGATGTGGGCGCGCACGAGCGCGGGCTCGTCCACCTGAGACGCGCGCTGTCGAAAAACTATTTTGTCGCCCCGACGCTCTCGGGCAGCCGGCAGTTCGATGCGCTGCGACGCGACCCCGCGTTTCAGGCGATTCTCGCCGATACCGAAGCGGGACGCCAGCGGGCGCTCGCCGCGTTCCGCGAAGCCGGTGGGGAGCGGCTGCTCGGTCTCTCCCCGAGCTGATATCGACGATCAACGCGGCAATCGCGGAACCCGCAGCGACGAAGCACATCGCCGACTCGACACACGACCTTGGCACGCAGAGGCCGCAAAGAATACTGGCTTCCTAAACTTTCACCAACTGCTCTGCTCGTCTCCGTTGCTCCGTTTCTCCGTGTTGATACCGTTTCCTCCGTCTCCTCCGTTTCACTCACACCTCACAACTCAGGACTGGCGGCGACGTTACGGCCGCCAGAACGGGTTCACGAACGCACCATTCCCGGCGATATCCCACACGGCCACACGCGCCCACTTCCAGCCGTCCGCCTTGACGCGCCATTGAAAGGTCCGGCCGCCGAACTCACGGGTGTCTGCCAGGTCGATCACTTCTCGATGGGTCCTGTGGCCGTCGCCCCAGACAATTTCGGCAAACACGAGCGGAAATGTCCACAGCACGCGGGTATTCGCCACGATCTCGGTTGCGGAAGAGGACGCCAGGTCGACCTCCGGCAGCAGCACTTCGCCCGTCGTGGTGAAGTAGGCGCCCCGGGCCAGCGGCGCCAGCGCGTCTCCCCACCGGTCGAACGGCGGCAGGCGATCGAGCCTGACGTAGTTGATGTTCATGTGCGCGTAGAGCTCGTGCGTCTGGTCGAACTGAAAGACATCCACTTCGCCGAGCAGCCGCTTCCGCAGACCCTGATTGCTCAACTCGTCGAGCAGATCGAACGCGCGATCGCCGAGACGCGGCGAGGACAGATCCGACGGCAGCGCCTTCCAGCCAAACCCGAGATAGCTCGAATGGCGGAAGTAGTCGGCGGCAAGAATGCGATCCGGATACCCAGTCGATCCCTTGGTCCGCGGATGCGTTTGATACATGTACCCGCCTTCGCGGACGACCAGGTCGAACATCTCCTTCGCGTCGCTCACGCTGTACACGGTCCCGTACTTCGGATGTGTCGACACGAAGGCGCCGTCCTTGGGTCGATCCATGAACCAATAGATCGGTTTCGGGAACACCAGCGCCCAGTGCCCGCCCAGGTGCACGTTGGCTTCCTCAGCGGGAATCAGCAGGAAGTCGGGATCCGACTGCGCCCGGAGAGCGCCGAAGTACGCATGCAGCTCCTCGAGCCGCAGATCGGTGAGATCGTTCGGATGACCATCGCCGTGGAAGTCCATGATCATCGACGCGTCCACACCCATGGCCTTGAGCACCGGCTTGAAGGGCGGCGTCCACTTGAATCCGTTCGCCAGCGCCTGGACGGTGTAGGCGAGGTGCCAGTGGGTGCTCAGCGTCTTGTACCCGTCGAGCATCCGGAAGCGGTCCGAGTTCGTATACCGGAGCACGTGCTCGAGGGCCGTCTCGGGCGAGCCGGCGGAGAGCAGGAAAAACACGCTCATGTCCTGCGGCCGTCCCGGCGGCGCGTTCATCCACGGGTAGTATTGCCAGTTCTCATCACGCAGCTGCCGGATCCCCAGCGCCACGCGTCCGCGCCACGCGCGATGCCAGACGTAGCCGAGATTCGACGTGAAGTCGCGGGGGAAGAAGTACTGGTGCGGTGCCGGAAACACCGCCACGCTGCCGCCCGCTGTCTTGAGCGCGAGGGTACGGTATCGGGCCTTGACTGGATCGCGTTCAGCCTGCAGCCCATTCAGCTCGATGTGCCGCAGCGCGCCCTCGGTGTCATAGTAGGCCACGCCGGTGCGCATGGTGTTGCCCGGCTGACGATCGGCGGCGGCCGTCATGTCCAGCCCGGCGTCGTAGTAATAGGCGACATCGGGCTCATACGTCGTCGCGATCGCCGCCTGCCGAATGAGACGGCTGCCGGGATAGAAGGTGTACGCGATGCTGCCCTCGAAACTGCCCATGCGGAACCCGTCGAACACCAGCTCCACACGATCGCCAACGGTTCGCGCCGTTGCGGCGCGGAGCCTGAACGTGCCCTGCACGTGGCGTGTGCCGTCCGGGTGGCTGGTCGGATCGTCGAAGAAGGCGTACCACCCGCCTCGGCGCGTTCCCGTCTCGCCCTGGTAAAACGGTCGGGCGTTCTGGATCACCGGCTCACCGTCCGCTCCCACCGTCGTGACCAGGGGCTGCGCCGGATCGAGTGAGAACGTGGCGCGCCAGACGTGTCCCGCTTCATCCGGCCACGCGACCGTCACCGCATTCTCGCTGCGCATCACGGTGATCGGACCGGGACGCACGGAGGAGAGATCGAGCGGCACGGAGACGCCGGGTCTCTGCTGCAACGGTACGAGGACGAGCGTGGCGAGAACAATGCTGCGCATGGAGGATTGACTCAGAACTCAAAACTGAGCACTCAAAACCACGTGCCAATCGTGGTCACTCTATCACCACCACGCTCTTCGAATGAGTCGCTGCGACTATAATCCGGGTCATGCCTGGAGGTCTCGATGCGCATTGCCGTGTGGCTCCTTTTGTCCCTCGTCACTGCTAACGGTCTGGCCGCGGCAACGGACGACATCGGACCTTCCAGAGGTTCAGTGACCTTCTCCACGCTGGTGACCACGCCGCTGGGAATCGAAGGTCTCACCGGCGATCGCGAGGGCAATCTGTATACGACGGGCCGCGCCGGCGTGAACGGGATGCCCTGCCCGGTCTGGCAGGTGAGCCTCGCGCATCCGGTGTTGAGTACGGTTGGCTTTGTTGCCGCGCCGTCCGCAACAAGCCAATGTTCGCCCTCGGGCCTGACGTTCGATGCCGCGGGCACCCTGTTCATCGCCGACGGCGGACGCGTCATGACGCTGCGTCCCGACGCGGCCACCCAGCCGACCGCCACGCTGTTCGCCGCCGGCGTTCCGGGAACGAACGGGCTGGCATTCGACCGGGACGGCAATCTCTGGACGGGCGATGGAACCACCGGCCTTGGCCGCGTGTGGCGAATCTCGCCCGCCGGGGCCGTGCGCGAGATGTTCCGAATCCAGCCGATGCGCAACGGCACCGCGCTCGGGGGCGCCGTGACCGCGATCCCGGACGGGGTCGGCCGCCAGGCGCGCGACTTTCTGCCAGGCACACTCACAAACACGCTCGGCGGGCAGGATCTCGTCGCCAACGGCCTGGCATTCAACGAAGCCGGCGATCTGTTCATCGCCGACACCGCGCGCGGCGCGATCTGGAAGGTGTCGTTCCTGCACAACGGAGAAATCAAGAACGGGACTGGCTGTGACACGACGTTCACGGAGAACACGCTGTGCCTGGGCTCGATTGTCCTCCAGCACCCGCAGCTCGAAGGCATCGACGGCATCGCGCTCGACCGCGCCGGCAACATCTGGGCGGACGCCAACGAGCGCAATGCCGTGGTCGTCGTCACCGGGCGAAGGGTGATCGACGTGTTTCGAAATGCCCCGGCGGCGCCCGAATTGTTGCGCAATACGGGACCGCTCGAGTTCCCGACCAGCCCCTTTCTGCTCGGTCATACGTTCTGCACCGCCAACTCCGACGGCAACCGGCGGGACAACTCACCCAACACGGCGGGCGAGATTGGAGGCGCGGGTCAGCCGAGAGGAAAGATTTCGTGCATCGATGAGCGGCTTGCCATCGGTGGTCTGCCGCTGCCGGTCCGCTGATGGTCCCAAGGCGGTCACGTCAAGTTTGCCGGGCAAACACGGTGTCGGCGCGCGCAGCGCGTCCGCCGGAGCTTTAGCGGAGGCGGAAGCGGGGCTTGCGGGGTCCCTGCGAGCGACGGCGATCCGGGGCCCCACCGCGCGGACTTTGCGCGGTGGGGTGGGGTGGGGGTCCGGCGGGGCGAAGCCCCCGGGCTAGGAGGTGAGATACGATCCGGCCGTGTCATACCAATGGAATCTGCCGACAGCACTTCTGAGCCTCTCGTTTGCGATCACCCCGCTCGCGGCAGAGCAGCCTCCTCCTCGCGGCGGCCGCGGCGCTGAGAGCGGCGTCGAGCGGCTCCGCGCGTTCGACCCGGCCGCCGTCGAGCGCGGACGCGGTGTCTTCGGCGAGAAATGCAGCTCCTGTCACCGCCAGAACGCGAGGGGCGGACAGGGATTTTCCGGCTCGGATCTCATTCGATCCGTGCTCGTGCTCCAGGACGTCGGCGGCCGGCAGATCGGCGAGTACCTCCAGAGCGGTCATCCCGACAAGACCGGGTCATCGATCGCGGTGATGCCGGCGGAGGTCGCCGATATCGCAACGTTCCTGCACCGCGAGATCACCTACGCCGCCGAGCGGACCAATTATCAGCTGCAGTACGTCATGACCGGGGATCCGGCGGCCGGCGAAGCGTACTTCAACGGCGCCGGCGGCTGCAGTCGCTGCCACTCGCCCACCGGCGATTTGAAAGGCATCGGCTCTCGATACGATGGGCCCAGGCTTCAGGCGCTGATTGTGTTCGGGACGATTGGCGGAGGGCGGGGCCGCGGCGAGACGCCCGCGCGGATCGCGCGCAGGGCCACTGTGACCCTGCCGTCCGGCGAGACGTTCTCCGGAAATCTCGTTCGGCTCACGGACTTCGACGTGACGATTCGCAACGACGCCGGCCGGACTATGACGTGGCTGCGCAGCGGCGGCACGCCCAAAGTGCAGGTCACCGATCCGCTGCAGGGACATCTCGACCGGCTGGCGGAGTACACCGACGCTGATATTCATCATCTCGCCGCCTACCTGGCGACGCTGAAATGAACGCGGCCGCACGAGGACGACGTGCCATGAAGCGTTTTTCGATTCTCCTGCTGCTCGGCCTCGCCGCGCTCGGCGGCGTCGTCATCGGCCAGACGCTCGAATGGCCGACGCATTACGGCGACTATTCCGGACGGCGCTACAGTCCGCTCGCACAAATCACATCGGCCAACGTCAAGAATCTGGCGCTGGCCTGGATCTATCGGGCTTCCGCGCAGGAGGTGGCGAATGCCGGCGGCGAGTACCGCTCCGGCGACCCGTACTATTGGGGGGGACCGGTGACGTCGGTCACGATCAAGGCGACGCCGCTGATGGTGGACGGCGTGCTCTATCTCGCCGCTCCCGATCACGCCTACGCCGTCGACGCACGCAACGGAAAGGAGATCTGGCACTACTTCTGGCGCACCCGCGGCGGGATCCACATCGGCAATCGCGGCGTCGGCCTGCGCGGCAACGCCGTCTTTTTCGAGACGCCCGACTGCTATCTGGTGTCGCTCGACGCCACGACCGGCCGAGAACTGTGGCACAAAGAGATCGCCGATGTCAGGCAGCAGTACTTCTGTACGCCGGCTCCGATCGTGATCAGAAATCACGTGATCGTCGGCGTCGGCGGCGATTCACTCGATGTGCAGGGCTTCCTCGAGTCGCGCGACCCGGACACCGGCGAGGTGCAGTGGCGCTGGTACACCACACCGCAAAAGACGGGCGACCCCGGCTCGGAGACGTGGCCCGACGAGTACTCGATGAGGCACGGCGGAGGCATGACGTGGTTGCCGCCGACCTACGACCCGGAGCTGAACCTCCTCTACGTGCCGACCGGCAACCCGAATCCTGTGTTTGCGCCGCAGAGCCGTCCGGGAGACAACCTCTTCACCTGTTCGCTCGTCGCGCTCGACCCGGACACGGGAAAGATGAAGTGGTATTTCCAGACGTCCCCCCACGACACGCACGACTGGGACAGCGCGCAGGTCCCCGTCTTGCTCGACGGCCAGATCAACGGGCGCCCGCGAAAGCTCGTCGCCCAGGCGGCGCGCAACGGCTACTTCTTCGTGATCGACCGCACGAATGGTCAGCACGTCCTCACCACGCCGTACGTCGACTTCATGAACTGGTCGCTCGGCGTGAACGCGAAGGGCCAGCCGATTAACAATCCGGCCAAGAACGCCAGCGTCGACGGCGTCCTGATTTCACCAGGCTCGGCCACCAACTGGCCGCCGCCAAGCTTCAACCCGAAGACAGGGTTGCTGTACGTCGGCACGTCGCAGGCGTACGGACTGCAGTACCTCACTGACACTGACGAGCGGCCGGAGGGCTACGGCGGCGGCGCCGTGGGGGTGGGCGGTGCCGGCGGACGCGAAAGCTACATCAAAGCGATCGACTATCGAACCGGCAGGGTTCGCTGGAGGCATCCGCTCACCGAAGGCGGAGCGATGGGTCTGCTGAGCACGGCCGGCAACGTGCTCTTCGGCGGCGACGGCTCGGGCAACTTCGTTGCCTACGATCCCTCCACCGGCGATCCGCTGTGGCACGTCGGCCTCGGGACGAGTCCCTCAAACGGGCCCATGACCTTCATGCTCGACGGCCGGCAATATGTGGTCGTGGGCGCCGGGGACAGTCTGTTCGCGTTCTTGCTGCCGAAATGATTGGTCTCTTCGAGGCCCGCCGAAGCGTCCGACGCGCAAGCACGCGAGAGCGCGCCCGTTGGCCTTCGCTGGCCGGCGTCGCCTGTGTGGTGGCGCTCGCTGCGGTGTCCCCGTATGCCGTCCAGTCGTCATTTAGCGCTCAGGCACCGTCGCCCCCCATCGGTCAGCAGCGAGCGCCTAGCGACGGCGATCCAGCCCGCGGGAGAGCCCTGGTCGAATCGAGCCGGTGCCTCGAGTGCCACCGCATTGCGGACGCGGGATCGCGATTGGGACCGGATCTGTCGGAAATTGGAAAGCTGCGCTCACCCGAGCGGCTGCAGCGGGCGTTGCTCGCGCCGGATGCGGAAGTCCTCCCGGAGAACAGGTTCGTCCGCATCGTCACCAGGAAAGGAACGGTGTCGGTTGGACGGCTTCTCAATCAGGACGCCTTCAGCGTTCAGTGGATGGACAAGGACGAGCAGCTGAAGTCGAACCTCAAATCCGATCTGCGCGAGTACACGATCATCGTGAACGGCATGATGCCTTCGTATGAAGGCACGCTGACGGCAGAACAGCTCGCGGACATCGTCGGGTACCTCGTGGAGTTGAAAGGGAGCGGGAAATGAAGATCCGCTTCGTGCTCGCACTCACCTGCCTGCTGGGCAGCCCGGTTTCGGCACAGGTCACCTTCGACCGGATCCGGCACGCGGATCGCGAGCCGCACAACTGGCTGACCTACAGCGGGAGCTACTCGAGCCAGCGCTACAGCCTCCTGAATCAGATTACGAAGGAAAACGTCCGGACGGTCGCCCTGAAATGGGTGTGGCGGCCCAATTACCCCGGCAAGATGGAAACGACGCCGCTGGTCGTGGATGGAGTGCTCTACACCGTCCAGAACAGCGAAGTCGTTGCGCTGGATGCTGCGACCGGCCGGGCCTTCTGGACGTTCCGCTACGACGTACCGCGCGAGTCGAACGCCTACGTGATGGTGGTGAAAGGCCTGGCCGTCAGCGGAGATCGGTTGTTCTGGGCAACGTACGACGGCCATCTCATCGCCATCGACGCGAAAAACGGCAAGGCGATCTGGAACAAGACGCTGGTGGACTGGAAAAAGGGCCACCAGTTCAACGTCGCTCCTCTCGTCGTCAAGGACAAAGTGATCCTCGGCCCCGCGACGAACGAATTCGGCACCAACTGCTGGGTGGCCGCGTTCGACGTCCGAACAGGCACCGAGATCTGGCGCTTCAACACGGTTCCGGAACCCGGACAGCCGGGCCACGAGACCTGGCCGGGCGATTCGTGGCAGCACGGCGGTGCGCCGATCTGGGTGACCGGCTCGTACGATCCGGAGACCAACCTGACGTTGTGGGGCACCGGCAATCCCAACCCCGGGTGGAACGGCGGCCCGCGCAACCCCGGCGACAATCTCTACGCCGATTCCGTCATCGCGCTCGATGCCGACACCGGTCACTTGAAATGGCACTATCAGTTCACGCCGAACGACGAGTTCGACTGGGATGCGGTGCAGGTGCCGGTGCTCGCCGATCTCGAATGGCAAGGCCGACGGCGCAAGCTGCTTCTCTGGGCCAATCGCAATGGTTTCTTTTACGTCCTCGACCGGCTGAACGGGAAGTTTCTGTCGGCGAAACCGTTTGTGAGACAGAACTGGAACCTCGGGTTCGAGGAAGACGGCCGGCCGATCAAATCTCCCCGCGCCAGGCCGAGCGCCGAAGGCACGTACATCGAGCCGGGGACGCAGGGCGGCACGAACTGGTACTCGCCGTCCTTCAGTCCACGGACGCAGCTGTTCTACGTTTCTGCATGGGACAACTATTCGGCGATCTCGACGAAAGCGGAGGTGCCGGCCTGGAGCGAGGGACGGAAGTACACGGGCAGGGCACCAGCCTCCCGCGGCGCGGCCCGCCCTGCCGCTGCCCCATTTCGAACCGAAGCCGAGGGCTATGGAGCCGTCCGAGCCATCGATCCGACGACCGGTGAACGGCAATGGGAATTCAAGATGGTCGACTACACGGAGAGCGGGATTCTGACGACCGCCGCGGACCTGCTGTTCTCGGGCGGCCGCGAGGGAAATTTCTTCGCCCTCGATGCGCGCACCGGCGCGTTGCTCTGGAAAGTGAACCTCGGCGGAAACATCGCCAGCGGCCCGATTGCGTACGCCGTCGACGGACGACAATACATCGCCGTTTCCGCAGATACCGCACTGTTTGCGTTTGGACTGCCTGAGCCGGACGGTTCTGGGGCTTTCGGCTTTGGCCTTCAGACGTTCGGCTTCGGAGCTCGGCTTTCCCCTTGGTTACTTTACTAATCTCGTTCTTTGCGGCCTTTGCGTCCGATCGTGATCACTTCTCGCGCGTACTCCGGAAAATCTGATGCAGCATCGGCGCGAGGTCTCCGCGCCCTCCGACCTCGATGCGATCCAGTTCGAGCCATGTCTGCATGCGCCGGAGCTCGGCGGCGAGGTGCGGAGCCACACGGCCGGCAACACGCCCCGGTTCCAGGAACGCGCTCTGCACCATCAGAACCCTGCGCTCGCGGTCGGCCTTGAGGTCCGAGCGCGCGACGAGCGTGTCGCCGAGCAGGAACGGGCACACGTAGTAGCCGTAGACGCGTTTGGGCGGCGGCGTGTACATCTCAATCGTGTACTTCATTCCGAAGAGCCGCTCGATGCGGCTGCGTTCCCAGACGAGTGAGTCGAACGGCGTGACGAGTGCGCGGGCCGCGATGGTCGCGGGGACGCGTGCATCCGGGTGCAGGTAAGCCGGCTCCTTCCAGGTCTCCACGCGTGCGGGCAGGAGACGGCCCTCCTCCACCAGCTCGGACACGAGGCGTTTCGCGATCGGCATCGCACGCCGGCCGGTCGGACCCTTCGGGCGTTCCCAGCAAGGCCCAGGCGGCAGCCGATCACGCCATCCGTCGATTTCGAAATAGCCGGTCAGGTCGCGGCACGTGCCGACGCCGTACGCTTGCGCCGCGAGACAGATCAGCTGCTTCATCGCCTCCTCTGTCGGCGGTGCCGCGGCGTCGAGGGCGGACCGTGGCAGAACGCGCTCGCTCAGGTCGTAGATCCGCTCGAAGCCGCGGCGTCCGGCAATGGAGACGAGACCGGCGTCGTACAGATGTTCGAGCGTCGCCTTGCCATTGCCGGATCCCCACCAGCCCCACCAGCTGCCCGAACGTTTGCCGGGATTCGACAGCTCGGCGGCCGTCAGCGGTCCGCGCTCGGCGACCTCGGCGAAGACCTTCGCCATGTACGCGCCGCGCGCAGACCGCATGTACTGCCCGGTCCGCTCGGCGTGCCTGAGCATGCGATATTTGACCAGCGGATACAGCGAGATCGGCAGCAGGCACGCCGCATGTCCCCAGTATTCGAAGAGCTCACGTTTGCGGTACGCGAGCGAGTCGAGCGTGTCCGTCGGATAGGGACCGAGGCGCGCAAACGCCGGAACGTAATGCGCGCGGGCGAGCACATTCACCGAGTCGATCTGGAACGCGTGCAGCCGCGACGCCAGCCGGCGGAGGTGCGCAACCGAGGGTCGTGCCGGCCTTGCCCCGAATCCCTGCGCAGCGACCGCCAGACGGCGCGCTTCGGACAGCGAGAGTGTGATCGGCATGCTGTGGTTGCGGGCCGCCGTTTGCGTCAGGCGGGCTGGTGGATCCGCGCTGGTCCAGTTTGACCAGAGCCGCGCCGATGCGGCTGACCCTGGACCGGCCGTACTCATCCTAAGCCCTTGCAGTAGTAATATCCCCCACAATGTGGTTTAAGAGCAACCCGACTCTCGGCGATTTCGAACAGCTCGTCCTTCTCGGTGTGGCACGTCTTGAGCTCCAGGAATCCGCGTACGGAGCCGCTATCCGACAGGAGATCCATGCCCGCTCTGGCCGGGACGTGTCGATCAACGCCGTCTACACCACACTCGATCGGCTCGAGAACAAGGGCTTTCTGAAATCGTGGGTCGGCGAGCCCACTCCGCAGCGAGGTGGCCGCCGTCGGAAGTTCTATGCGCTGCGGCCCGCGGGTATCGCGGCGCTGCGCCAGGCGTACCGTGCCTTCATCGCGATGGCGGACGGCCTCGAGAGCCGGCTGGTGCTGAAGTGAAGAAGACGACCGATCCCCCTCGGCTCGCGATCTGGCTGTTGAACACGCGGCTGCCAGCCGAGTGGCGCGACTTCGTCGTCGGGGATCTCGAAGAAGAGTTCGCAACGCGCAGCGGAGATTCGCCGGTCGCCGCCCACGTCTGGTTCTGGTGGCAGACGATGCGCTGCCTGGCTGCGCCGCCGCCCGTCCGTCCGAACCCTTTGCCGGTGGGATCGTCACAAAGAGACTCAAGGATGCGTACCTTGTTTGCGGATCTTCCTTATGCGTTCCGGGTAATGTCCCGGACACCGTCGTTCGCGGTTGCGGTCGTCAGCGTGCTGGCGCTTGGCATCGGCGCGACCACCGCGATCTTCAGCATCGTGAACGCGGTCCTGCTGCGTCCGCTGCCTTTCGAGGAGCCGGACCGGCTGGTGCGGATCTACACCCGGACACCGGGCCCGGACGGTCGACTCTTCGAGCTCTCCCCCGGCAAGTTCTACGGCTGGCAGCGCGATGCGCAGTCGTTCGAGGGCATGGCAATGTATCAATGCTGCGGCTTCAGGGAGCTCGCGCTCACTGGCACGGGTACCGCGCGAACAGTACGTGCGACAGCCGTGAGCGCGGGCTTTTTCGGGGTCGTCAGAGCCCGACCGGCGCTCGGACGCGTCTTTCGGCAAGAGGAGGACACGCCAGGCGGCAAGCACGTCGTCGTCCTGAGTGACCGGTTCTGGAGAACCGAATTCGGCGGACACCCGGACGTGATCGGCCGCACGGTGAAGCTCAACGACGAAGCGTACACCATCGTCGGTGTCATGCCGGCCACTGCCTCGGTCGCGTCATGGAGGGGGATGGCGAGCGACGTCTGGATCACGCTCGCACTCACCGACGAGCAGCGCGCCGACCGTGGGAATCACAATCGGGACGGCGTCGCGCGTCTGAAGCGAGATGTCGAACTGGCGCAGGCGCAAGCCGAGATGGACGCCATCTTCGCACGGTTCGCGCGTGAGTTTCCCCGAACGGACGGACGAGGCTGGGGAGCCGCGGTCATCCCGATGCGGGAGCAAATCGTCGGCAAGAGCCGCACGACGCTTCTCTTGCTGGTCGGCGCGGTCGGGTTGGTTCTACTCATCGCCTGCGCCAACGTCGGCAACTTGCTCTTCACTCGCGCCCTGAGCCGACGAAAGGAGATCGCGATTCGCTCGGCGCTTGGCGCGGGACGCGGACGCGTGTTTCAGCAGTTGTTGACCGAAGCATTGCTCCTCGCGGCCGCCGGTGGCGCGCTCGGGCTTCTGCTCGCGTACGGGACACTCACGTCAGCCTCGACGCTGCTCGCCGGCCAAGTGCCGAGGGCGGAGGAAATCTCGATCGATGGGCGAGTGCTGCTGTTCGCGGTGGGGGTGTCGATGCTCACCGGCCTGCTCGCCGGGACGCTGCCGGCCGTGCGCGCAGGCCGGTCCGACCTCAACGACGCGCTCAAGGAAGGCGGGCGCAGCGACGGTGCGATCGGTGTCGGCACGCGCCGCTTGCTGATCGTGTGCGAGGTCGCGCTGTCGCTGGTGTTGTTGATGGGCGCCGGCGTGATGGTCCAGAGCCTGCTCGCCCTTAGGTACGTCGACACCGGCTTCGATCCGAACAACGTGCTCACGATGCGCGTGCGGCTGGTAGAGGCGCGGTATCCGACGGCGGGGCAGCGGTCCGTATTCTTTGAGGCGGCATTGCAGCGCATTCGCGCACTGCCGGGTATCGTGGCTGCGGGAACGATCGACGACCTGCCGTTCGCCGACGGATCCTCACAGACGCTCGCGCTTGAGGGATACGCGCCTCAACGCGACCCGGTGGCAGTGCAGGTCCGGCAGATCAGCCCCGGCTACCTGCGCGCCATGGGGATTCCGGTGGTGCGTGGACGCGACGTTCTTGACAGCGATGCGGACGTGCTGCTCGTCAGTCAGGAAGCCGCAAAGCTGTATTGGGGAGCCGACGATGCGATTGGACGCCGCGCCCTCTTACCGGCCCTGTCGAAGACGGTGCTTCGTCAGGTGGTTGGAATCGTGGGAGACGTCAAGCAGCGGAACCTCATTGAAGGCGCCACGCCCACGGT
>JBKPAI010000203.1:0-7840 GCA_046726355.1 Acidobacteriota bacterium
CGATGACCGCGACCTCGACGAGCGGTTCGTCCGTGCATCGGGCCCGGGCGGTCAGAATGTCAACAAGGTTGCGACCGCCGTCGAGCTCCGGTTCAACGTCAGGACATCGTCTTTGCCGGAAGAGGTGAAGCAGCGCCTCACTGACCTGGCCGGCAGACGCATGACGGCGGACGGCGTGCTGTTGATCGACAGCCGCGAGCATCGCACGCAGGCCCAGAATCGCGAGGCCGCGCGGGCGCGGCTCCTCGCCCTGCTTCAACACGCGGCAAAGCGGCCGCGGAAGCGCCGGCCGACCCGCCCCGGAAAAGCGGCGAGGGAGAAACGATTGCAGTCCAAGAAGCGGCGCAGCGAGCTGAAAGCCTCCCGGGGGACCCGCGGCCACGAGTGATTTTCCGATGTCGCGCAGCCCTTCAGGGCTGCCCAGCGGCCGTGATGCAGGCCTGAAGGCCTGCGCGACAAGGCCGCCGTGTCCCACACCGCGGATCCGATTATATTGAGCCTCATGAACACGAACGGATTCGTCCCCGCCGTCGTGGCCGCCTGTGCGTGTGCCATTCTGCCAGGTGCCGCTCAGACCGATGCTCTTCCGGCGCCGGGATTCCATCACCTGCACCTGAACTCGATGAACCCGGACGCGGCCATTGCCTTCTACACGAAAGCGTTCCCGCGGACGTCGAAGGCGACGTGGAACGGACTTCCCGCGCTGCAGTCACCCAATAATGTGCTCGTGCTGTTCACGAAAGTCGATCAGCCGCCCGCCACCCAGCCGCAGACGGCCGTCTGGCATTTCGGGTGGCATGTGACCAACGAGCGTGCGGCGATGGCGAAACTGCGGGCAGACGGCGTCACGTTGCTGCCGCTGTACACGACGGATGAGGGCGGCACCGTGAACATCAACAGCGACACGTGGCCGGGCACCGGCGGCGTGCTCGGGCTCACCAGGGAGCAGATTGAAGAAGCCAGGAAGAACAACGTGACGCCTGCCGGCGGCGCCGGCTTCGCGTACATTCGCGGCCCCGACGATGCGCTGGTCGAGGTGCAGGGCGATATGCCGGCCGAACGCTTCAACCACGTCCACATGTATCAGGAAGATCCGTTCTGCGCCCAGCTCTGGTACCAGAAACATCTGAACGCGCCGGTCTCGCAGGGACGGCGCGGAGGAGGTGAGCCGCGCACTGAAGCCAACTGCAAGGTGCCGCGCGGGGCCGATAAGACCTGGCCTGCGCTCGAAGCGGACGGCATGTACCGCACGCCGTCGGCGGGGGTCGCGTTCGGCGACGTCGCCATGAATTGGTACATGCGCCAGGGCGAACGGCCGCTGGTGAGCACGCGTGGTCATCTGGCCGATCACGTCGCGCTCAGCGTCGCCAGCCTCGATGGCTGGCTGGCGAAGTTGCGGCGCGAGGGGGTGAGGATTCTGGAAGAGCCGTACAAAGTGGGTGAGGCGCGCGCGTTCATGATCGAAGGTCCGAGCCGGGAGGCGCTCGAGTTGATCGAGATCCGGTGATGACGAACATCCTCCAGACGCTTCCCAGCGGCGAGAAGATAGGCATCGCCTTTTCCGGCGGCCTCGACACCAGCGCTGCTCTTCACTGGATGCGCGACAAGGGCGCCATTCCCTTCGCATACACGGCGAACCTCGGTCAACCGGACGAGACCGACTATGACGACATCCCGCGCCGAGCGGTCCGTTACGGCGCCGAGAAGGCGCGCCTGATCGACTGCCGCCGGCAGCTGGTCACCGAAGGGCTCGCGGCGCTGCAGTCCGGCGCGTTTCACATCTCCACCGCGGGCCTGCCGTACTTCAACACCACGCCGCTCGGCCGCGCCGTCACCGGCACGATGCTCGTCACCGCGATGAAAGAAGACGACGTGCACGTCTGGGGCGACGGCAGCACGTTCAAAGGGAACGACATCGAACGGTTCTACCGCTACGGCCTGCTCGTCAACCCGAACCTCCGCATCTACAAGCCGTGGCTCGATCAGCGGTTCATCGACGAGCTCGGCGGGCGCAAGGAGATGTCGGAGTACATGAACCGGGCGGGGCTCGCCTATCGAATGAGCGCCGAGAAGGCCTACTCCACCGATTCGAACATGCTCGGCGCGACCCACGAAGCGAAAGATCTCGAATACCTGAACAAGGGCATCAAGATCGTCGAGCCGATCATGGGTCTGCCGTTCTGGCGCGACGATGTCGTGATCGAGCCGGAAGTCGTCACCGTCCGATTCGACGAGGGCCTGCCTGTCGCTTTGAATGGCCGGACGTTCCCGGACATCGTCGACCTGATGCGGGAAGCCAACTGCATCGGCGGCCGCCACGGCCTCGGCATGAGCGATCAGATCGAAAACCGGATCATCGAGGCCAAGAGCCGAGGCGTCTACGAGGCGCCCGGAATGGCGCTGCTGTTCATCGGTTACGAGCGGCTGATCACCGGGATCCACAACGAGGACACAATCGAGCAGTACCGCGAAAACGGGCGCAGGTTGGGACGGCTGCTGTACCAGGGCCGCTGGTTCGATCCGCAGGCGCTGATGCTGCGCGAGACCGCCCAGCGGTGGGTCGCGCGCGCGATTACCGGCGAAGTGACGCTCGAGCTGCGCCGAGGCAACGATTACTCGATTCTCGACACGGTGAGCAGCAATCTCACGTACAAGCCGGAGCGGCTGACGATGGAAAGAGGAGAGCCGTTTTTCACGCCGCAGGATCGCATCGGGCAGCTGACCATGCGCAACCTCGATATCGCGGATACGCGGGACAAGCTCCTGACCTATGCGAAGACGGGGCTGCTTGCGTCAGGCACCAGTGCGAGATTGCCGTTGCCGTCCGGCGAGACGGCGGAGGATTCGAAGAGAAAGCCCTGAGTGACGAAAACCGCCCTCAGCCGCTCGCGCGTGTGACATACCCGCACACGCTGCCCACGCCGCGCCGTGCAGCCCGGTGCAGATCGATGTCGGTACTCCCCTTGCGACCGTGCCGGGCGACATGGTCAATTTCTTCCTCGTCGGCTCAGACATGGTTCGATGGGAAATCAATGCCGTCGGGCAAGAGATCTGCCGTTTGACGGTCACGCACCCGAACGGCACGATCGTCGAGTACTTCCGCACTGCAGCTCAGGCGCTCGAACGCGAGAAGGAGATCGAAGGGCTGTTCCTCGGATCGCGCGGTAACGAGAGCTGGCCGTCATGAGCGCGGCAATCGTTCCCCGCGCGGGACGTCTCCTCATCATCGACGACGACCAGGGCGTGCGGCGCGTCTTCCTGCGCGTTCTCCAGCGACGCGGCCACAACGTCCGGATCGCGGCGGACGCCGACGAGGGGCTGCATGAACTGCGGACGTTCCGTCCCGAGGCCATTCTGCTGGATCTGCGGATGCCCCTCATCAACGGGTTCGGGTTCCTGTATCGCCTCCGCTTTGATCCGGAGCTGTACAAGGTGCCGGTTGCCGTCATCACCGGCGACCGGTGGCTTGACAAGGACTCGCTCGGGGAGCTGCGGGCGCTCGGCGCCGAAGTGTGGCACAAACCGTTGTCCGGCGATCAGGTGATTGCCATCGCCGACGAGCTGCTGGCGAAAACGGCGCCGCTCCCAGATTGCGGCTCGCTTCCGCCGGATACCGCCCCGTCCGCCTGACCACGAACCCGGGCGCCGGCCGGATCGCTCGTCCCTACACGTCCTGACAACCGTCAGCCCCGTTCGTCCGTCCAAGCACGCATGACCACCTGGTTCGACGTGCGCCTCGCGTTGCGGGGGCTGCGGCGGAGCCCGCTCTTTGCCGCCGTGGCCATCTGCTCGCTGGCGCTCGGCATTGGCGCCAACACCGCGATTTTCACGCTGCTCGACCAGATTCTGCTGCGAAAGCTGCCGGTCAAGGCGCCCGACGAGCTCGTGATGCTCTATCAGCAGGGGTCGCATAACGGCAGCAACATGGGATCGCGGATGCACTCGTATCCCCTGTACCAGGATTACCAGGCCCGTGCCGAGCCGCTGGCCGAGGTGATTTGCCGGCGCCTGGTTCCTGCATCGGTGAGCATCGACAGCCAGACGGAGCGCCTGCAGGCCGAGATGGTGTCGGGCAACTACTTCACCATGCTGGGCGTGCGGCCGGCGGTCGGCCGGGTGTTCAACTCGGAAGAGGACGATCGCACCTATCAGGGCCACCCCGTTGTGGTGCTCAGTCACGACTACTGGGTCACCCGGTTCTCCCGCGATCCGTCGGTCGTCGGCCGGAAGATCCTGGTGAACGACTACCCGATGACCATCGTCGGCGTGTCGGCGGCCGGGTTTTCCGGCCTTGATCCGGCACAGGCGCCCCAGATCCGCGTTCCCGTTCAGATGAAGCCCGTGATGGTGCCTGACTGGGGATGGTTGCACATGGACGATCGGCGCGCGCGGTGGGTGCAGGTCTTCGCGCGGCTGAAGCCGGGATACACGGTCGAAACTGCACAGGGTCCGTTGCAGGGCCTGTTCACGCAGATCCGGCAGTACGAGATGACGCTGCCGGCGGCCAAGGACTGGTCGCCGTACTCAAGAGACCAGTTCATGAAGGGACGGATGCTCGTGACCAGTGCGGCCATGGGCTATTCGTATCTGCGCAATGATTTCTCGACCGCGCTCGTCGTGCTGATGGGCATGGTCGGACTGGTGCTGCTGATTTCCTGCGCGAACGTGGCGAACCTGCTGATTGCGCGCGCGTTCGTGCGGCAGCAGGAAATCGCCGTGCGTCTGTCGCTCGGCGCCTCGCGCGGCCGCCTGGTGCGCCAGCTGCTCGCGGAGAGCCTGCTGCTGTCGTGCGCCGGGGGTGTGGTCGGCATTGCGGTCGCCATCGCGTTGACCCGCGGTCTTCTCGCGCTGGTGCCAACCGACGGGCGGCCGTTGTCCATCACCGCGCAGCCTGACCTGCGAATCCTCGGCTTCACGCTCGGCCTGACGTTTGCCACCGGCATCGTTTTCGGGCTGCTTCCCGCGCTGCGCGCCAGCCGTCCGGATCCCTGGACCACGTTGAAGGACACCGTGGGGGCGATCGCCGGCACCGGCGGATCGTTGTTCCTGCGGAAGGGATTGGTGACCGCGCAGGTGGCACTCAGCTTCCTGCTCCTGTTCGGCGCCGGCCTGTTCGTTCGCAGTCTGCAGAACCTGAAAACGACGGACACCGGCGTGGATCTCGAGAACCTCGTGATGTTCCAACTGTCGCCGGCGCTGAGCGGCTACGATGCGCCGCGCACCGTGCACTTGTATGAACAGCTTCTCGACCGCCTGCGATCGTCGGCCGGCATCAAGTCCGCAGCCCTGGCGTCAGTGCCGATCCTGGCGGGCAATGAGTGGGACAGCTCGATGTCGGTGGAAGGCCACCGCGCCGCTGACGGCGAGAACATGCAGGCATTCATGAACTCGCTCTCGCCGGGCTATTTCCAGACGATGCAAATCCCGCTGCTGGAGGGGCGCGACTTCACGCGGGCCGACGCCAAGGAAAACGCAACGGTTGCCATCGTCAATCGGCGCTTTGCCCAGCATTTTTTCAAGGGTGGGAGCGCCATCGGCAAACATCTCGGTTGGGGTGTCCGGCCGACGACGAAGCTCACAATCGAGATCATCGGCGTCGTTGACGATTCCCTGTATGAAGGGCCGCGCGAGGGTGTGCGCCGCCAGGTATTCGTTCCGAACTGGGGCCGGAACAGCGCTGCCTTTTACGTCCGGACCGTCCAGGCCTCCGCGGCGGCGTTCAGTGTCATCCGCCGCGAGGTGAAGGAGCTCGACTCGTCGATGCCGATCTACGACATGAAGACGGTGGAGGCGCAGCTCGACGAGACGCTGCTCACCGATCGCCTGATCGCACTGCTGTCGGCCGGCTTCGGTCTGCTGGCGACCGTGCTGGCATCGGTCGGCCTTTACGGGGTGATGGCGTTCGTCGTCGTCCGGCGCAAGAAGGAGCTCGGCATCCGCCTCGCGCTGGGCGCGCAGCGGGGAATCATTCTCTGGTCGGTGATGCGGGAAGTGCTGCTGTTGCTGGTCATCGGCCTCGCGGTCGGCGTTCCCGCGGCGATCGGGCTGGGGCGGTTCGTGGCGTCGCAGCTGTACGGCATTCAGGCGCACGATCCGCAGATGGCAGTTGCCACGATCGTGTTGCTGACGCTGGTGTCGTCGGCGGCCGGGTTGATTCCGGCTCATCGCGCCAGCCGGATTGATCCGATCCTGGCGCTCCGATACGAATGAACGAGAGAGCTCACGGACCGCGCGCGTGCCAAGCCGAAGCTCGCTGAATCGCCTTCGAGCGAAGGCTGGGCCTTTGCGTTCCATCGTTCCAGCGATCTCTGCTTATTTCTCCATCCCCTTTGCCGTGATGACCGGGAGCGCGGCGGGCGCGGTCAGATACCTGATCAACGCCCGCGAGGCGTCAGCCTGCTTCGACGCTGGATTCACGCCGCCGACGATGACGACGTAGCTTTGCACTTCGGCGGGAAAGACGGCACCCACCTGGGCGCCCTTGACCGGCAGAATTTCGCTCAGGGGGAGCACGCCGAATTCCACGTCGCCATTGACCACCGCCGCGCTCACCTCCTCGCCGGTCGCGGTCAGGCGGCTTTTGGCTTTCAGGTCATCGGCGATGCCAAGCCGCTGAACGATCGCGGCGAACGCCACGCCGCTCGCGCCTTCCTTCGCGTACGCGATCCCTTTCGCCCCGAGGAGCGCGCGCTTGAACGCCTCGACGCTGCTGACGTCGGGTTTCGCCGCGCCGGCCCGCACTTCGAGGGCGAGGCCGGATCGCGCGATGGTCGCGCGCGAGTCGCTGGCAATGCGGCCGCGGGCGATGAGATTGTCGATCACCGCCGGCGTCACGAGCGCCACGTCGAACGGCTCGCCACCCTCGATGCGCTGCCCGAGCGACGCGGCCAGTCCGTATTTCACGTCGACGCGGTGCTTTGCTTCGCGCTCGAACCTGGGAATGAGGTCTTCGGCCACAGCTTTCAACCCGTTCGAGCAGAGCACGATGAGGTCGTCCGCCGCAGCGGCTCGCGGCGGTGACGGGGCTGCCAGGAGAACGACCGCGAGCGCGACAGAACATTGAAGGCGCAGTTGTCTCATCGGCGAATTCTACGCCGGGTTGACCGGTGGACAAACCGGTGCGGCATGATCGCTCAGTCATTTTTCGGGTCGGGACGATTGACAAGTTCCTCGGGACCGCGCGCGACGTGGCGGTTCATGTCGTTCTGCCCGGTGACTGGCCCTTTCCCGCCAACTACTCCGTGGACACGTTCTCGTGTCCGACTCGGCTCGTGCTCCGGGACGACTCCGCGTGGCCGGCAACCGGGTTCCGCCCGTTCGCAGCCGGCCTGATCGAATTCTCGACCGGCTACGGCACCGCGGCTAAGGACGTGCCGGCCGCGCTCGCCACGCTCGTGGCGCATTGGTATCTGAATCGCGAGGCGGCGCAATCGGTCCCGCATTTCGCGAGCGTGCCGCTCCGCTTTGCGGATCTACTCGCTCCGTATCGCCTCTGGCTCTAACGGCCGGCGGCCAACCAGCTATGGCAGGATCCAGCGCCCGGCCGGCGCGGCCCATCGCCTTGCTACGCACAAAGGCGCACCAACAATGAGCGACACGGCCGCGATGAGAGATTTGACAATCGCTCGTAGCTTCACATTCAGCGGAGCGGGCGAACCGGAACGTTCAAGCCCACCTGATCACGATGGCCCAGCCCAGAGCCTTGACGAGCACCAAGACGACGTGTCGCGCCTGTTTGCTGATTGAGCTCGGCACCAGGGGTTCGAATCGTCTCGCAGAGCATTGCGGCTCAATCCCGGTGGAGGCCCTGGAAGCGGCGCGCAAGCGATCACTATGAACC
>JBKPAI010000204.1:0-25706 GCA_046726355.1 Acidobacteriota bacterium
GTGGGGACGGAGGCGGGACGGAGGCGGGACGGAGTGGGGACGGAGGCGGGACGGAGGCGGGACGGAGTGGGGACGGAGGCGGGACGGACCGGGGACGGAGGCGGGACGGACCGGGGACGGAGGCGGGACGGAGGCGGGACGGACCGGGGACGGAGCCACTGGCGGTCGTACACACCGTACTAGAATGAAGTCATGTCCTCCGACGGCCACCGGCTCGAGCAGGATCTGCGGGCCATTTTCGGGACCCGGCTGCAGGCGCTGGTTGCCTACGGCGAACGCACCCGCGCCTTCCGACAGGCACACGGTCATCAGCACAGCAGTGGATCCGGCCGCGCACCTGAGACCGCGCTGATGCAGACGCTCGCGATTGTCGACACGCTGACGGGTGACGACCTGCACGCCTGCGCCGGACGCGTCGCCGCCTGGCATGACGCAGGTTTCGCCACGCCGCTCGTGCTCACGTCCCACGAATTCGATCGGTCCCTCGATGCCTTCCCGCTCGAATTTGGTGCAATTCTCGCCGATCACGTCGTGATCGCCGGCGCGAATCCGTTCGAGCGCCTGACCGTGGAGGCGGCCGACGTCCGCCGAGCGGTGGAAGTGCAGGCACGCAGCCACCTGCTGCACCTGCGCGAAGGGTACCTCGAAACCCAGGGGCGGGCGGACACGCTGGCGGCGCTCCTCGTGCGATCCGCGCCGGCGTTTGCAGCGCTCGTGACAAGCGTGGCGCGGCTCGAGGGCCGCGACCCGCACGACCCGATCGCGGCAGCCCGCCACGCCGAGTCGCTGCTGGGCATCGACCGGGGCGTCATGACCGGGATCGTGGAGCTCGCCGGCGCACGGGAGATTCCGTTGGCGAACGCCGGCCATCTGTTCCCGCCGTATCTCGATGCGGTGCAACGGCTGGTGCAGTACGTCGACAAGTGGAGCACTCGATGAAGCCTGTTCGCGACGTGCCGCGCCCAGGCCTCAATCATCGTGCGGGCGCGCGGATCGCGCTGCTGCTCACATTTTTTTGCGCCGCCGCAGCCGGTGCCGGTGCGACTGCATCCGCTGAGCAATCGCGAGACTCACTCCCGGAGTTGACCGCGCCGGTCAACGATTTTGCGCACGTCATCGATCCCGGGAGCGCCGCCGACATCGATCACATGTCGCGCGCCTTGCAGGCGGCCACCGGCGACGTCGTCGTGGTCGCGACCGTCGACACCATCGAGCCATACGGCGACATCCGGGAGCTGGCCGTCAAGCTGTTCGAAAACCACGGCCGCGGCATTGGCGAGAGAGGCAAGGACAACGGCCTGCTCGTCCTTCTCGCGCTGAAGGAGCGCCGCGTCCAGATCGAAGTCGGCTACGGTCTGGAGGAATGGATCACCGACGGCTACGCAGGCGAAACCAGCCGCGAGGTCATGGCGCCGGAATTCCGTGCCGGGCGGTACGGCGCCGGGCTGCGCGCCGGCGTGCAGCGGCTGATTGGACGCATCGCTCAGGCACGGAACGTCAGCCTTGACGGTGTGCCGACACCGCGTGCCGTCTCGCAGCCGCGCGGCAACACGCCGATGCCGGTGTGGCTGGTGCTCCTGATCTTTCTCGCCCTGCTGGTCGTCAGCCGCATCGGCGGCGGCCGCAGACGCCGCAGAACTTTTTGGGGCGGCGGCCCGTGGAGCGGCTGGTCGAGCGGTGTGGGGCCGTTCGGCGGCGGCTGGGGTGGCGGCGGATTCGGCGGCGGCGGTGGATTCGGTGGAGGCTTCGGCGGATTCGGTGGCGGACGAAGCGGCGGAGGTGGCGGTGGCGCAAGCTGGTGAATTCCCGGCGTGCCAGCTGATCGCCTTAGCGCCAATAAGCACCAAGCTGAGCGCCACGTCGGTTGATAAAATGCCCTTATGAAAATGCTGAGAATGGTCGCGGTGGTGCTCGCGATCAACCTGGGTGCTGTTCCGCTCGTGGGATGCTCCTATAACCGCTTCGTCAATCAGGAAGAAGCGATCAAGGCGCAATGGGCGCAGGTCGAGAATCAGCTGCAGCGCCGCAACGATCTCATACCGAATCTCGTTGAGACGGTGAAGGGATACGCACAACACGAAGAAGGGGTGTTCAAGGAAGTGGCCGACGCGCGCGCGCAACTCCTCAGCGCCAAATCACCCGAGGAAACGATTTCGGCTGCCAACCGTCAGACGTCCGCGCTCGGCCGGCTGCTGGCGGTGGCGGAGAACTATCCGCAACTGAAGGCAAACGAACAGTTCAACCGTCTGATGGACGAACTGTCAGGCACGGAGAATCGCATTGCGGTCGAACGTATGCGGTACAACGAGCGCGTGCAGGACTACAACGCCGCGCGGCGCCAGTTTCCGGCGAACATGACCGCGAAGGTATTCGGTTTCAAGGAGTACCCCTATTTTCAGGTACCGCCCGAGGCAAAGCCGGTCCCCCGAGTCAATTTCACGAAACCGTCCTGAAAGCACGGGGCGTCCGCCGAGCCGCCCCTGCCCTTGACCTCTGTGGAACTCCCCCTTCCCTGGGAACGATTGCTGTGGAACGGCCGTCCGTTCCGGCTCTTTGCCCGGCTGGCAGGTGAGTATTACGTTCTGACCGATTTCCGGCTGGCGAAGAGCGTCCGCACGAGGGTCGACGAGCTCGTCCTGCACGATATTGGCGAGGTCGAGCGGACCCACTCCCAACTCGATCGGCTCCTCGGCACCTCCACGTTGATCGTGCACGCCAGGCGCCGCGACGTAGCGCCCGTCGTCTTGACCGGTATCCGTCACGGCGCCCAGGTCGCCGCGCTGATCGAATTCCTGTCCGGCGAGCCCGGGCGACAGATGGATAGCGATGCGGTCCGCGCCGCGCTCGCGTGGACACCGCGGCTGCCGGGCGGCGCATACCGCGGCGCCGTGTTCGGCTGCCTCGCGATTGTCGCGATGATGTTCGCGGTCTTTGTCGGCTTCCACGGCAAGGCGGCGCCGGTCATCTACGCGGCCGACGATCCGATCGTCCCGAACGGCGCGAAGCGCGAGTCACACGAGATCGTGCAGTTCATGGAGGCCGTTGTGATGCCCTGGGCGCGCGCCACGCTGGGGCCCCTCAAGGGCGGGCCCGATCGCATTACCTGTGAGACGTGCCACGGACAGCATGCCGCCGCGAGGGGCTGGCTGATGCCCGGCGTCGCCGCGCTGCCGGAATCCGACGTGACCGAGCGTGGCTGGGAAATCTACGGCAGCATGGACACGCAGATGCGGAACGCGATTTATGGCTATCTGGCGGAATCCAACAAGCAGGCCAGGGCTGCGTATATGCGCGAGGTCGTGATGCCGGGGATGGCGGCCCTGCTTCACCGGCCGGCGTACGATTTCACCAAAGCCTACGATTACAATCGTTCACATCACGCCCTCGGCTGCTACCACTGTCATCGCGTCAAGTAGCCATTTGTCCGGCTCAGGCTTCAGAATATAATCCCGGCGGCCGGCGCCAGCCTGTCATGCCTGAGACCGATCCTCAAGTCGTTGCTCGACTCGACGCGCTCGAGGACCGCATCCGTGAGCTCGAAGCCGTTCAGCAGCTGATCCTGCGGATTCTCTCGACGACGCGGCCGCTCGATTCGGTGCTCGAGCACTACGGTGCAACGGACACGCAGGCGCGGGCTCTCTACAAGCTGCTCGACGACCTCGTCAGCCGCGTCCGGGGACGAGAGCAGGATCGTCCCACGTTCGCGTACTTCGAAATGCAGCTGGCGAACATCTTCCCGTCGCTCAGGCAGGATCGGATCTTCACCCGCCTGGTGATCGATACGCTGAAAATTGAACGCGCCCCATATCGTGAACTATCGTCTTACTGCTCGGCCTGTGGCTGGCCGGCGTGGACCTGATCGAATCGCGCAATCTGCCAACGGACTACAATAGAAAACAGAGCGAATGAACACCACAACGGTTCGATCCGCCACGGTGCCCGCCGCTGCCCTTCTCAGCGCATGGAATGCCTATTCGTGGAAGGACGGCGTGTGCCTCGACCGCCTGGGCACGCTCGATCGCGTGACGGTGCTGACGCGGAACAGCACCTACGAGATCGTCGTGCTCTCGGCGACAACGGGTGACGTCCTCGTTCGCGGCGGCGCGCTGTTCCCGGCGTTCACGCCTGTGCGCCTCGCCGGCTCCACGCTGGGCGGGAGCTTCCTCAAGCTGCGCAGCATCTACGTCGGGTTCCACCTGGAGTTCGCGGTCAGCGGCGGGGTCGTCATCACGAGCCCGGTCGGCACAGTCGCCGTCTGGCCCTGCAACGTCTCCCCCCACATCATGTAAGTCGTGCGGTTCCGTCGCGCCGCTCTGCTTCTCCTACTGGCGCTCGGCGGCGCATGGCTGGCAGCCCGCGGTGACACTCCATTCGGCCGGCGACGCATCGCCGTCCCCGGGGCGACGCCGGAGTGGTACCACGGACTGCTGGCAGCGCAGTCGCGCGAAGGGCCGCGCGATCCGATTCTCATTCTGATCTCGATCGACGGCTGGCGCTGGGATTACCTGGACCGCGTCGGCGCTCCTCGCCTCCAGTCGCTGGCGGCGCGCGGCGTCCGTGCCAGAGAGCTGATTCCGGTGTTCCCGACTCTCACTTTTCCGAATCACTACACGCTGGTGACCGGCCTGTATCCGGCGCACCACGGCATTGTGGCGAACAACATCGCCGATCCCGACTTTCCCCAGCGATTCAGTATGACCGCCGAGACCGCAAAGGACGCACGCTGGTGGCAGGGAGAACCGATCTGGGTGACGGCAATTCGCCAAGGGCGCCTGGCCGGGGCGATGTTCTGGCCTGGCGCCGAAGCGCCAATTGGCGGCGTACGCCCGACCTATTGGCGGCCGTACGATGACGCGTATCCGGACGACGAGCGGATTGACACCGTGCTCGCATGGCTTGCGCTTCCTGCGGGGCGGCAGCCGGCCCTGATTACGCTGTACTTCAGCGATGTCGATCATGCCGGCCACGATTACGGCCCTGATTCTTCCGAGGTGCGGAGGGCCGCGGCCCACGTCGATGCGGCACTCGGGCGTCTTATCGATGGAGTGCAGCGTCAGCGCCTTGCCGATCGCGTCAACCTGGTCGTGGTGTCGGACCACGGGATGGCGCCGCTCTCCGGCAACCGCCTGATCTTCCTCGACGACTACATCGACTTGAATGCGGTGGACGTCGTCGACTGGGATTCCTTTCTGCAGATCGTTCCGCGTCCGGGGATGGCCGAGGAGGTGCATCGGCGATTGCAGGGGCGAATTCCGCACGTCGCGATTTCCCGCAGGGCCGACATCCCGGCACGGCTGCACTATCGCGACAATTCGCGCATCTCGCCGATCGTCGGAATCGTGGACGTAGGTTGGACGGTGACGTCACATCCCCGGCAACTGGCACGAACCGTCGCGGGCCTTGCGCCGAGAGCAGGCGGCCACGGCTACGATCCCGATGCGCGCGAGATGCATGGTCTGTTCGTTGCTGCGGGACCAGCCGTCCGGCGCGGCCTCGTCGTTCAGCCGTTCGAGAATATTCACGTGTACGAATTTCTGTGCGCGATCCTCGGGCTGACGCCGGCCAAGAACGATGGAGACCCTGCAGTGACGCGAGCATTTCTCGCGCGGCGTCGCGCAGCCCTTTAGGGTGCCGGCGGCACGCGGGCCTGAACGCCTGCACGACAACCGATTTTTTCACACGCCCATGAAGGCCTGCGCGGCCGCCGGGACGTCTGAAAACCGGGCACTACCGGGAAGAGGACCGCGGGACCAGTGTCAACGTGGCTTCTGCATTCGCCTGGACGGCTGAATCGGTGAACGCGAGCGGAAAATAGTCGCCGGCCGACCAGAGTCTGACGAGATCCGCACAGTGCGCGCTGTCCGGCGATCCTGATTGCCCGGGCGCATTCATCGCGCGCGAACGATCCCAATCGCTCGGCTCGAGAACCATCCGCACGGGACTGTCATCGTCGTGCGGCCGTTTGACGGGACCGATGTTGAAGCGTTGCCGCCTGGCGGCACTCACTCCGAGCACATGACCGAACACCGCTTCTCTGCTGGTGGTCGAGGCGTCGGCCGGCGATCCGTGGTCCGAAACGACGCCGCCTGGCGGGTTGAACGCGTGCGGCAAACCTTCCGCTGTCAACCAACCGCTCCATTCACGCCCGTGCCGCACCGGCCGCAGCGCCGCATCCTGAAAGCCGACGTTCCCGTCGACGTCGGCGTACACGGCACGACGCGCCGGCATCTTCCAGTGAGCGAGAGCCGCGCGGAATTCGCTCCAGCGGCCTGCCCGGTCCACTGCGAGCGCACCCAACTCCGCCGCCGCTCCCGCCTCCGTGCCGCTCCACCGCAGGGTGTACGCGACATTGTGCTCGCGATCGACGGCGACGACCGCCCCATGCCGTGTGAATTCACTCTCGAACACGAACGGGGTGCTGCGGCCCTTGACCACAATGGCCTCGCTCGTCGCGGTTTTGGGACCGTTCAGCGGATCGCTGTACACGTCCTGCGTGTCGAGATCGAGCGGCGTCGTGGCCCAGGCAATCCGCTCGTTGTGCCCCGCCGCCACGCCCGGCCTCCACGGCGACGTCACCCCGATCACATTCCAACCGGGTGCTTTCAGGTGGACGATATAACGGGCCGATGGGTGATCGAAACCTTTGCCGGCTTCGCTGAAGGCCAGCGGCCCGCGGCGTGCCGCGGTGGCTGCTCCGGCGCCTCGCGGCGTCGTCTGGTCAGCGGGAACCGGCGCCATCATCGTTGTAAAGAATGGTGCGGTACCAACACGCCTGATGGCGTCGGCAACGACCTCGTGAAGTCTCGAACGCCGCACCTCGTCGAGGGCGTCACCGCTGGCGAGGAAGGCGTCAGTGCGATTGAGCAGATCGCTGGGTGCCCAGTACGATGGCCTCCAGCCGGCATGCAGGAATTCCTCCGGTGGCTGGTCGAGCGCCCGCGCCACCCATGCGTTGATCCCGCGGACAAAGGCGGCGGCAATCAGCCTGGTCTCGGGCCCATAGCTCGCCCATTCCGCCTCGGGATTGCCGCGATACTGGAATCGCCGCGTCATCGCGTCGCGCTCGATGAAATTCGCGCCGAGCACCTGTGCCAGGCGCCCCTGCACCGATCGGCGCCAGAGGTCCATCTGGAACAGACGGTCCTCGGCCTGGACGAAGCCCTGCGCGAAGAACAGATCGTCACGGCCTTGTGCGTAGATGTGCGGCACACCCCAACGGTCGCGGACAATGCGGACCGGCGCCGAGAGTCCCGCCACATCGAGCGTGCCCGATACCTGAGCGACAAGTAGCGGGGGTGGCGCCGTCGAGTACTGTCGGCACCCGGCGGGAAAACAGAGGAGGCCAACCGCGACCAATGAGGCGGTACGACTGCGAAGGGCGACCAATCGACGCCGTCGATTCGTTCTGGGCGATTCTCCGTTCACGACCATCAATTCCGACAACGAACGGTTGTGCTGTCGGCAGAGGGGGGCCGCGTCCGACGTGCGGCATTCGTGTTGCTGGGAATCCGCCGACCCAGCGTCTGTTTCAGTACGTCAGCCGTGGTGCACGGCAAATTCGACACGTTCTTACCGCACGGCTAGTGTGAGGTGATTTATGCAGCAGCGCACGATCTTATTGACCAGCGCCGGTCTGGGCGCCGCAACGGCATACCTCCTGGATCCCGCCTCGGGGAACCGGCGGCGCAGGCGGATTGGTGATGCGCTCGTCCACGCCGCGCATCAAACGACGGACACCGTCTCAGCCGTGTCCCGGGACCTGCGGAACAGGACAAGGGGCGTCGTCGCCGGCGCGCGCCGAACCATCTACCGCGAGCATCCGGACGACGTGGTGCTGCAGGAACGCGTCCGCTCTGCCCTTGGTCGCGTCGCGTCGCGCCCGCACGGGATCAAAGTGCAGGCGCGGAACGGCTACGTGATCCTCCGTGGACCGATTCTCGCGTCGGAAGAACACCGGGTCCTGCACGCTGTACGATCGGTCTCAGGAGTTACGGACGTCGAGACGCGATTCGACAGCCATACGCAAGCCGCTGGCGCTCCTTCGCTGCAGGGCGGCCCCTCGCGATCGCGCACGCGCCCCTGGGCAGATATCGGACAGCGGCACTGGGCGCCGGCCACTCGGGCCATCGTGGGGACGTCCGGCGCGGCGCTCGTTGTCGTGGGCGCGCGGCGCCGCGACTGGGCGGGGCTCGGGCTCGCCGTCGCGGGCTCAGCACTGCTCGCGCGGGCAGCGGCCAATGTGGAATTCCGGCGTCTGGTCGGCCTCGGATCCGGCCGCCGCGCCATCGACGTGCAAAAGGCTATCATCGTGGATGTCGCTGTCGAGCGGTTGTTCGCGTTCTGGGACGACTTCACGAATTTTCCGAAATTCATGCATCACGTCCGGGAGGTCAGACCAACCCGGGACGCGAACACATGGCACTGGACGGTATCGGGCGCAGGCACCGCGGCACCGATTGAATTCGACGCCGTGGTCACCGAGCGCATCCCGAACCGCGTGCTCGCGTGGAAAACTGTCGAAGGCAGCCTCGTCGGACATGCGGGACTCGTACGGTTCGACGCGCTCGAGGCACGTCGAACCCGGCTGCAGATCCGGCTCTCGTACAACCCTCCAGGAGGCGCGTTGACACACGGCGTGCTGGCGCTCTTCGGAGCGGATCCCAGGAGCCGTCTGGATGAAGATCTCGTGCGCATGAAGACGGCGCTCGAAACGGGCCGTCGCGCCCACGATGCGGCAGCATCGACGCTCGTCCCGCAATGACGCGTGAAAGCCCGGAGCCTTGAGTCAGCAGCCCACAGCATGAGCCCGGAGAAACCGGCGTTGATCGTGGTCGACGTCCAGCGCGACTTCTGCCCCGGAGGGGCGCTTCCGGCGAAGCGGGGCGACAGCATCCTGCCCGCCGTAAACCGCCACATCGCCGAAGCCCGCAGGGCCGGCATGCCGGTCTATGCCTCGCGCGATTGGCATCCGGCGGTAACCACACATTTCCAGGCATATGGCGGTGAGTGGCCGCCGCACTGCGTTCAGGGCACACCCGGAGCCGAATTCCACCGCGAACTCCGGCTGCCTCCGGACGCCATCGTCATCAGCAAGGGCAACGATCCGGAGCGGCCCGGATACTCGGCATTCGACGGACAGACGGCGGAGGGCACGTCGCTGCTCGAGGATCTCGAACACCGACAGGTCGGCTGGTTGTTCGTCGCGGGCCTGACCACCGAATACTGCGTCAGGCAGACTGTGCTCGACGCGCGGCGCGCCGGTCTGCGCGTCAGTGTCCTGCTCGACGCAATCGGGAGCATCGATCAGCATCCTGGCGATGCCGATCGCGCGCTGACGGACATGGGCGATGCCGGCGCGGAACTGACGCGGGGCATCACCGCGCTGAATCGAGTCGGCTCACAGCCTTAGGCTCGTGACTCTGGGCGGGTTCTGCGGTCGATGAGCCCGCGAGCGATGGGCGTTGCGGGGTCCGGCGGGGCAAATCCCCCGTCAGGCGCGCGCAGCGCGCCCGGAGGGAGCGGAGCGGGGCAAAGGGGCCCCCGCGAGCGACCGAGCCGGGGTCCGGGGCAGAGCCCCGGTTAATGAAGGTGTCTGACGAACCAATCGCGTGCGAGACGTGAGACCTGGTCGAGCGCGCCCGGCTCCTCGAACAGGTGCGTCGCACCCGGCACAATCTGCAGGTCCTTCGTCGATTTCAGCCGGGCGAATGCCTGCCGGTTCAATTCGATCACCACATCGTCGTGTGCGCCGACGATCAATAACGTCGGCGCGGCGACCGCCTCAAGCGCTTCTCCGGCCAGATCGGGACGGCCGCCGCGCGATACGACGGCGCGCGCAATCGAGCGCCGCTTCTGAGCGGCAATCAACGCGGCCGCAGCACCGGTGCTGGCGCCGAAGAGACCCACGTGCAGCGGCGCCAGGTGCGGGTGCGCCGACGCCCAGTCCAGCGCCGCCACCACACGATCGGCGAGCAGCGGGATGTCGAAACGATACTCGGCCGTCGTCGTGTCGCGCGCCTCTTCACGTTCGGTGAGGAGGTCGAGCAGCAGAGTCGCGAGGCGGCCGTGCTGCAGCGCCTCTGCCACCGCTCGGTTGCGTGAGCTGTGCCGGCTGCTCCCACTCCCGTGGGCAAAGACGATCAGGCCGCGCGAGTCGGCGGGCAGACTCAAGTCGCCATTCAGAACCGCGCCGGCGATGTCGAGCCGCACGGGGCGAGGAGTGACAGGGGCGCTCGTAGCACTCATGACGTGGACCTCCGAGAGACGATGCTGCAAAATTGAGTGCCTCGGGTTGCGAGGGCCAATTCGAGCTTGCCTCAGGTGTTGACGCTGTTGGCGGCTTTCAGCCGCTGAAAGTCAGGATGCGAGAGGCAGGCCACGTCCGCCGATCCGCCCCACTTTTTATGTGATGTTGCGGTGCATCGATTGCAACGACTGAAACCGCTTCGCCCGGTTGGACCAGTCGTCGCGTCTACGTGCGGCACGGCGCGCGGAACGCGGAGGGTCAACCATGCAAGTTGAGCTCAGCTACGACGACATTGAAATGCTTCGCGACCTGTTGCGGCAGCACGTCCTGCAGCTCGACAAGGAAATCAACCGCACCGACAGCCTGGCGTTCAAGCAGGAGCTCCAGGAACTCGACCGCAAGATGGAGCGCGTGCTGGGCGAGCTCTCCACCGCTGTCGAGCAGTCGCGGCGCTGACAGCGCGCCACGGCGCACAGTCGGCGCCGTGGGACGCACCGGGCTTCAACGGATTCCCTCATCACCGCTGAATCCGCTCAGTCGGTAGCGTAAACTGTGCGCCATGCCGATCAAGGATGGCCTGCTCGCGGAATTCGACCACGAGATGGCGACCACGCGGAAGCTGCTGGAGCGCGTGCCCGACGAGAAGCTCTCGTGGAAGCCGCACGTCAAGTCGATGTCGCTCGGCGGCCTGGCGACGCATCTCGCCAACATTCCGCATTGGGGCGGAACGATTCTGAACGACCCGTTTTTCGATCTGGCCGCCAGCCCGCCCAATCTCGAGCAGAAGCAATCACGCGCGGAGATTCTCGCGGCCTTCGACCTGAGCACGAAGCAGACGCGGCCGTCGCTGGACAAGACCGATGCCGAATTGACGGCGCCGTGGACACTCAAGCGCGGCGTGCACGAGCTGTTCACGATGCCGCGGATGGCGGCGTTCCGATCGTTTGTTCTCTACCACATCGTTCATCATCGCGGTCAGTTGAGTGTCTATCTCCGCCTCAACGACCTGCCCGTGCCGGCGATCTATGGGCCGTCGGCTGACGAGGGCTTCTGATGTAGTGCGGAGCTGGTTGTAGCAAACGGTCAGGCTTTAGGCGTTCGGCTTCAGGCTTTGGCGACCTCGAGGGTCAAGCGTCCTCTCGGGCTTCTGAGTCCAGATCCGTGAGTTCAGAGCCTCCTCTGGCGTTGGTGTTTCACCGGCCCGGCACGAGCGTCTCTTTCTGCTCCGTCACCGACTCGACTTTCGATCGGCTGAAAAAGATCGGGAAGTACTCGCCGCGCGCCCAGAGGTCGAAGAGATCGCGATAATGCCGGCTCGCCGGATCTCCGGACTGTCCCGGATTGTTCAGACCGAGCGAATTATCCCAGTTTTCGGCGTCGGCAATGATCTTGAGCGAGCCGCCGGAGAGTTGATTGTCGCCGTTGCCGGTGGCGCTCACCGTGAAGCCGTCGCCGCCGCGAGGACGCGGGCCGACGTTCAGCTTCGCGCGCAGATCGGGATCGGCAATGTCGGCGAGCGGGTGGCGGATGAGCGCGTGATGATACTTGTCCTGCCCCCAGCGCCACGTGTCCACGCTCTCGGTTCCGGTGCCGGCGCCGAGCTTTTTCGTCAGCTCGTCGAGCGCCTCGGTCAAGCTGCGAACAAGCAGATCATCGCGGCCCTGCTGCGGGTCTGCGCCGAACCGCCCGTCCGGTGCGTTCAGCCAGTCGATCAGCCGTTTCATGCTCAACTGACCCACAAACGGCTGTGCCTCTTTCGGGACGAACAAGTTACGCAGGTTGGCTGACAAGCGGCGTTGCCACATTTCGTAAATGCCAGCCGCGGCAGAATCTGCATCGACCTGATAGTCCCAGCTGAGCAGCATCTGCAATGGAGTCCGAAGCCGGTCCGACTGAGCTCCGACCGCAGTCCGACCGACGTCCGATCGCACTCCGCCCGATGCCCGATCGCGGTCCGACCATACTCCGCTCGAACTCCGACCGGAGTCGGAGTTCGCTCCGGCCGCAGTCCGACTGACGTCCGGCTCCAGTCGGACTCCTCGGAGCAGCGGCACCAGACTGCGCCCGGGCAGTGAGACGTTGTCGTTCTGCAGCCGCTTCATATCGGCGACGGAGTGCAGCCGGCCGGATCCGAGCACTTCGCTGATCCGCGCGGCGCGGTAAGGATCGGCTCCCGTGTAGTGCAGCGCTTCCTTGTAGGGATAGTCCGGCGGGAACAGATAATTGTTGGCCGTCGCGATATAGCCCTTCTCCGGATCCGCTGCATGCGGCAGCGCCTTGATCGGGAGGAACCCGTTCCATTCGTAGCGGCCATCTCCCGGTACCGGCACCAGACCCGACCAGTTGGGCCGCAACGGGGTAATCGCGACCGCCTGATAGCCGATGTGGCCCTTCCGATCGGCCCACACCATGTTCTCCGAGGGAATCCGGCTGTAGGCGCAGGCCTCGACGAACTCTTCCCACGTCGTTGCCTGATCCATCCGCAGGCTCGCGAGATACGGCGCGGACCCGATCTCCATCCACGCGGCGCGCAGCGCATACGCCTTGTGGTGTGCCGGGTCCTCCGACAGGACCGGACCGTGCCGCGTGTACTTCAAGTCGACAGTCACCGGGGCTTCGCCCTTCACGGCAATCGTGTCCTTGATGACCCGCATGTCCTCCCATGCGCCCCGATACTTGTACTGATTCGCGTTCGCCGGGTTCGTGTCGTAGACGTACAAATCCTCGGTGTCCGATCCAAATACGGTGAGGCCCCACGCGCCGTATTCGTTGTGCCCAATCGACACGCCCGGCAGCGTCGGCTCACCGCCGCCAATCACGTTCCAGCCGGGCGCCACAAGGTGCACCCAGTAGCGCAACGAGGGCGCGCCCTGCGCCCGGTGCGGATCGTTCATCATCATCGGATACCCGCTCTGCGTCAGCCTGCCGCTCACGACCCAGTTGTTGCTGCCGATGTCTTCGGCGCGCTCGGCGGGCTCGATCGGCGCCGGCCGGTCCGGCCCGAACTGCACCGGCCGCCGGAATGCGTTGTACAGCTCGAGAATGGAATCGTTGAGCAGGGCGAGATTAATGGTCGGATCCGGCGTGATGTTCGGGTCGCCGCCCTGGAAGTACTCGATGTCCTTCACTTTTTCGGCGCCAAGCACGCGCACTGCCTGCGCCAGGTTGAGCTCCTGACCGATATTCGCGAGCAGCGCGTTGTGGCGGGAAGTCACCACCGCCGGTGTCCATCGCCCTGGCTTGATGCCAAGCACGCTGAATTCGACGGGCAGCGATGACGGAGTTCTGAGTGCTTCATCGATAGCCGCGTTCACGCCCCGGACGTAGGCGTTGACGATCGCCTCGCCGCGCGGGTGATACCAGTTCAACTCTGACGTCAAATCGCCGCGGAACATGTGCAGCCGTGTGCCGATGTCCCGCTTGAGCTCCTTCCGTCCGAGAATTTCGGCGACCGTTCCCGTCGCCTGGCGGCGCCACAACTCGAATTGGAACAGGCGATCCCTGGCCGCGGCGTATCCCTGCGCGAAGAACAGGTCCGCTTCGGTGTGCGCGTAGATATGGTTGAGTCCCCACCGATCACGAAGGATTTCCACCGGCTGATCGAGACCCGCCACACGCACCGCCGAATCGGGCGGAGCCGCGCCGATCACGATTGCGTAACTGGCGGCGAGCAGGAAGAAAAGGGTCGAATGGCGCATGCGGCGGATGCTAACACGCTATAATTGCTCCTCCCGCATTTCAGGAGATCCGACATGAAAGAGCGTTTCGCGGCGGCGCTTGCCGTCCTCATTGTGTGCGCAGCCGCGGAGGGCCCGCTCGCGCAGGACAAGACACCGGCGGCGCCGGCGAAAAAGAGTCCGTACCTGAAGCTGAGTGAGCCGTGGCCGGAGCCCGCGGTGCTGCTGACGCGCCGGGCCGAGGCAGAAAAGCGTCCGCTGTTCGAGAAACGCGAGCCGCTGGCGTTTACGCTTACTGCGGATTTCAAGGCAATCAATAAAGATCGGCGGCCGGAGAGCAACGCGCGCTACCCGGGCATCGTCTCGGTGACCGATGACAAAGGCCGCGAGCAGACCATCAAGGTGAAGCTCAGTCCGCGGGGGCACTTCCGCCGGATGGCACGCAACTGCGCGTTCGTGCCGCTGCGCGTCGAATTTTCAGGCGACGACGCCGCCGGGACGGTGTTCGAGGGCCAGTCCAGCCTCAAGCTCGGGACGCATTGCCAGGACGACAGGGCTTACGAGCAGTACACGCTCCGGGAATATCTGACGTATCCGCTGTACAACCTCGTCACGCCGCGCTCGTTCCGCGCCCGTCTCGCCCGTGGAACGTACGTCGACGAGAAGTCCGGCAAGCCGATCACCACGCGGAATGCCCTCTTCATCGAGCATGAGAACGACGTCGCCCGCCGCCTCGGCGGGCGCATCGTCGAGCTGCCGCGGACCGAGTTCAAGGACTTCCACGCGGAAACGCTGAATACGATGATGCTGTTCGAGTACATGATCGGCAACACCGACTTCTCGCTCTATGCCAACCATAACGTGCGCTTCGTGCAGGACCCGTCGCGGATGCTTTACCCGGTCCCGTACGACTTCGATCTCTCAGGCCTCGTTCACGCGCCGTACGCGATACCCGATCGCAAGATGGGCATCCGGTCGGTCGTCGAGCGGCTGTATCGCGGTCCGTGCCGGAGCATCGATGATATGGAGGCGGCGGCGACGCAGTTCCGGCCGAAAAAGAGCGAGATGATTGCCCTCATCGACGGAACGACGGACATGGATGCGGGAATGCGGGCCGAAATGAAATCTTATCTCGAGGAGTTCTTCCGCGCCATCGACAAGCCGTCGTCAATCAAGAGCCGGCTGGTCGATGGCTGCAAGCAGACGCCGACGATGTGACATCTAACCACGGAGGACGCCGAGGATTAAACATGACAGGATTTTTCCTCCGGGCCTCCGTGTCCTCCGCGGTGAAAACTATCGCTGCGGCGGCTGCGTCGCGGTGACCGGCAGGTCGCTGATCGTCGACCAGAACCCGATCATCATCTCTTCCCACGTCTGATCGCCCCACCTCACCTCTTTCGACGGATCCGGATTGAACTTGTTGTTCGCCGAGTTGTCGTAGTGGGCGATCACTTCCATCCGGGTCCCTGCCGGAATCAGCTTCGGCCTGACCAGCTCGTAAGTGAGCTGCCAGTTGAAATCGTACTTCGGCACCGAGAGCAGCGTCTCCGAGGTGCCGTCCGGATAGTGCGCGATGTACGCCATGTCCTTGCCGCGCAGATGCATGTGCGGGGTGAACGCCGTAAGGAGCGTGTCTTTGCCGATCACCTGCGACGCGGTGACCTCGTGGTTGTCGGTGTTCGGCGGAATCACGAAGCGCGGATTGAGCGCCATGCCGCCGGTCGCGACCTTGGTCGGCGGCTCCTTGGCGAAGATGACCCCGACCACGGTCCGATCCGTCGCTTCGGTCCCGTTCGTCGTGTAGTGGATCTGGAGAACGAGGTCGGAGTTGCCGCGCAGGCGCCGCGCGACGCCCGGTGCGAACACCAGACCGGGCTTGTTCGGCGTGACGCCGCCGATATTGGTCGGGCCGAGCGCGCCGCCGGGGCTTGGCGGCTGGCCCGCCGGCTGCGTGTACGCCAGCACGTGATGCACGTGCGCGCGCGCGCCGGGATGGATCTCAATCGCCTGAATCCATTTGTCTTCTGTGAGATGCGTCGGCACCTTGAAATACTTGTACGGGATCTCGCCGGTCGCAGGGACCTGGAATTCCTCGTCCATCGTAAACACGGCGTCGGGCTGGCCAATCGACCAGCCTTCGGTGAACGCCGGCGCAGGCGGCAGATCCTTGTCGTCGCCCTTCGGTGCGCCGGCATCGACCCACGCGGTGATGGTGTCGATTTCCCGCTGCGACAGACGCGGGTCGTTCTTGAACGGCCCGTACGCCGGATCGGCGCCCCAGGGCGGCATCTGACGCGCCACGACCTTCTGCTTGATCGACTTCGCCCACGGCCGGGCCGATTCGTACGTCATCAGCGACATCGGCGCGAACATGGTGGGACGATGGCACTCGGCGCAGCGGGAGTAGAAGATGGGCGCCACGTCCTTCGCGAACGTCACCTCGGACCCGGGTTCCGATGCTGAAGCCGCCGATGGAAGCGCCACCAGCGCCGCCAGCGCTGCCGTGATGATGGTTCGTTGCATGCCCGGGCTCCTGAAGATGAGCTAATACTTTAAACCGACAGGCGGGTCCGTGGCGAGATTTACCTTTGACGCCGCACTTTCCGGCGCCGGCAGCGGCGACGCCGGTTCTCCATCCAGAATGCGGCGGGCGCGGGAGAGGTCCAGCGCCCCGTCCCATTTCGCGACCACCATCGTCGCCACAGCGTTGCCGATCAGGTTGGTGATGGCGCGCGCTTCGGACATGAAACGATCGACGCCGACGAGCAGCGTCAACCCGGCAACCGGGATCGTGGGGAAGGCCGCCAGCGTGGCGGCGAGCGTGATGAATCCGCTTCCGGTCACGGCCGCCGCGCCCTTCGACGTCAGCAGCAGCACGCCCAGAACCCCGAGCTCCTGTCCGAGCGTCAGATGCACACCGCTCGCCTGCGCGACGAAGATCGCGGCCATCGTCATGTAAATGGAGGTGCCATCGAGGTTGAACGAGTAGCCGGTCGGCACCACGAGGCCGACCACGGGCTTCGCGCACCCCAGATGTTCCAGCTTGGCCATGATGCGCGGCAACGCCGATTCCGAGGAGGAGGTCCCGAGCACGATCAGGATTTCCTCGGCAATGTGCTTCAGGAACTTCACGATGCTGAAGCCGGTGGCCGCCGCAATGGCGCCGAGGACCACGAAGACGAAGAACGCGCAGGTGATGTACACGCCGGCCATCAGCTTGCCAAGCGAAACGAGCGAGGCGATACCGTAGCGGCCGACGGTGAACGCCATCGCCCCGAACGCGCCGATCGGCGCCAGGCGCATGATCAGGCCGATGATGTCGAAGAGCACGTCCGAGGTCATCGCGATGATCTCGGTCACGCGCGCGGCGCGCGCGCCGAGGCGCAGCAGGGCCAGGCCGAACAACACCGAGAACAGCAGGACCGGCAGCACGTCGCCGCGCGCGAACGCACCGACCACGGTGTCGGGAATGACGCTGAGCAGGAAATCGATCGTGCTGAGATGTTGCGACGCGCTCGTGTACTGCGAGACCGCGCTCACGTCCGCCGCCGCCGGATCGAAGCCGATTCCGGCACCGGGCTGCAGCAGGGTGACGACGATCAGGCCGATGATGAGCGCGGCGGTCGAGACGACCTCGAAGTAGACGAGCGCGCGCAGCCCGATGCGGCCGACGTCCTTCATCGCGCCCATGTGCGCGATGCCGACAACGACGGTGGCGAAGACGATCGGAGCAATCATCATCTTCACCAGCTTGATGAAACCGTCGCCCAGCGGCTTCATCGCCGCGGCCTTGCCAGGCGAGAGAAACCCGAAGGCCACGCCGAGCGCAATGCCGACCAGGACCTGGAAATAGAGGCTCGTGTAGATCGGTTTGCGCGGCAACCTCGTCATCTTCGGCTCATTCTATCGTCACATCCGGACGGGACCGCGCGTTCGCTGATCTGATCCCCGACTCGATGCCGACGGGATCAGTCCTTTGGCGGCAGGACGGACGACCACCGCTGCTGCCGTTCCTCCTCCGCAGTCTCCTCGACACGCGTCGCGATCGTCCATACGTGACCCGACGGATCCATCACCCACGCGGTGCGGTCGCCCCAGAACTGATTCTGGACGGGGATGAGCACCTTCGCGCCTGCGGCAACGGCGCGCTCCACTGTTTTGTCCACATCCTCGACGTAGACGTAGATCACCACTGGCGAACTGCCGTCCGGCGTCGGAACTCGACTCGCCAGGCCGGGCCACTCTCTTTCGATCATGATCATCGACCGGCCAATCATCAGCAGCGCGTGCGCCGCCGTTCCGTCCGGGCCAGGTCGGCGCCCGCGCTCGACGGCGCCGAACGTGTGGACGCAGAACTCGACGGCGGCCGCAACGTCGGGACAAAACAACCGCGGGATGACGACCGAGGTGTCGTCCGGTATTGCTTTCACCATATGCCTGTTCTCTCCTGAATGGAGTGTACGCGGCGCTGCCGTCGCCGGTCTTGTAGGAATGGGAAGCCGGCGCCGTGCACCGGCAAATGGAATCACTCGATGCGGACGTGGTTGAGGAACGGCCGTTCTGCCGCCAGAAATGCGCCGGGAGACATGCCCGAGAACGCGCGGAACTCGTGAGCCAGATGCGCCTGGTCGTAATAGCCGCCCGCCAGCGCGACATCAGCCCAGTCGAACTGGATCCCGGCAGCGACCTGACGCACGACATGCCGGAACCGAATCAGCCGGCAATAAGACTTCGGCGTCATTCCGATCTGCTCGCGAAACAATTGGCTGAACCGCCGCCGGCTCAGCCCTGCGTCTTTGCTCGCCTCGATTACAGTCCGGATGCGCGACGCCTGTCGGAACGCGCGCAGACCGCACTGCACCGCGGGATGCAATGTGAACCGCTCGGCACCGCTGCGCATGACCCGCAGCAGCGTGTCTTCCAAAGCTCGCAACTTCTCTTCCCCGCTCGTCCTTCCCTGCAGGCGCTCGCTCAAAATCGATAGCTGCGCCCCCCAGACCGCATCCAAGGGAACCGTCTGGTTGTAGAACTCGCTGGCGGGCGGCGCAAAGAATCTGCGAGCCCCACCAGGCCACAAGACAACGCCCATCACCGACGGAATCGCCGCCGCGTCGATGACCACAGCCCGCGATCGCATGCCTGAGACCGTTCCGCGACCAGTCGAAAGGTCGATGACGATTTGAAATCTACCGTTCGGCAGCACACGTTCGGTGTGGTGAGCCGTGCGACAGCCGTCGAAGTACCAGAGAGCTTCGACGGAAGAGGCAAGTCGCGGCCCCGGGCGGTGGGTCAGGAACATGGTTGCATCAAAGCACTTGCCGCACTTGGAATCAAGAATTCCGGCGCGACGGGGACGCGTTGGTCTTTCACCCTGGCTCGAGGGGCGCCGAGACCTTGAATCGATCTCGAACCGGTTTTATTTCCGGCCCCCGCCGCGGCGCAGAACCACAATCCTGTCTGCGGTGGCATCGTCGAACCGTTCGCGCGAGCCGCCGGGCCATTGCACCGTCACATCCCGAACCGATGTTTCCATCCCGAGTCCAATGTGCACCCGTGGATCGTTGCTCGACAGATAACTGTACGCGGCCCGCACGTCACGAGCGATGGTCGCGGAGCCGATCCTTACCGTCAGCCTGGCGCCCAGCGCGTCTCGCCCGTGCTCGTCCAGCACACGGAACATCATCCAGCGGCCGCCGCGTCCGGCGAGGTTGTGCAGCAGGTACGGTTGGCTGTCACGGTTCGCGACGACGATGTCGACGGCGCCGTCGTTGTCGATATCACCGAATGCCGCGGCCCGGCTCGCGCCGACGAGCAACGACGCCGTGCCGCCGCGCGGCTTCACTTCTTCGAAGCGCGGGCCGGAGAGGCCGCGAAACAGCAGATTCGGCTCGGCATACGGATCGGACGAAAAGAGCTCCGACTGGCGGCCGACGCGGCCGTTCGCCTCGTAGATATCGAGCCGCCCGTCGTTGTCGAAATCGATCATCGCCGTGCCGAAGCGGGTGAACGGCCGGCTGATCGTTCGAAGCCCGACCTCCGCGGTGTCGTCGCGGAAAAACGCGCGCTCGTTGCGGTAGAAGGAATCGGACTCGCCATCGAGATTCACGACCAGCAGGTCGAGATCTCCGTCGCCGTCCACGTCGGCCATGTGAGTGCCCATGCCGGCCTTCGCCTTCCCGTCGAGGTCCACGGCACATCCCATCGGCAGCGCGACGTTCTCGAAGCGGCGGCCGTCGCGGTTGATCCACATCTGATTGGGCATCCCGTCGCTGGCCACGAACACGTCAATCCACCCGTCGTCGTTCACGTCGCCGGCGACGACGCCGAGACCGTTGCCGACTGCGGCGTGCAGACCGGTCTGCTCCGACACGTCAGTCAGTGTCCCGTTGCCGTTGTTCCGGTAGAGGATGGCAGACGATGGCAGGTCGTATGTTTTTGGACTGCAATAGTCGGGCACGCCGGTCAGGCTGAAACACTCGACTTCTGCCGAGAGCTGCCAGTTCAGATAGCGCACGACGAACAGATCGAGAAAGCCGTCGTTGTCGTAATCGAGGAATGCTGCGCTGGTGCTCCAGCCCGAGCCCGCCACTCCGGCGGTGGCGGTCACGTCCGCAAAGTGGCCGCGGCCGTCTCCCTTCAACAGCACGTTCGAACCGAGGCTCGTCACGTACAGGTCGATGTTTCCATCGTTGTCGACATCGCCGGCAGCGACGCCCATTCCGTAGCCGCCTGCGCCCACGCCGCTGCCCGGCGTGGCGTCCTCGAACATGCCGCCGCCGCGATTGCGATACAGCCGGCTGCCCCCGGTGCGATCCGCAGCGGCGTGCAGAGTGCCGCTCTGCACGAGAAGAAGGTCGAGATCCCCGTCGTTGTCCATGTCGAACAGGGCGGCTCCGCCGCCCATGATCTCGGGAAGATAGAATTTGCCGGCATGGCCCGAAGTGTGCTCGAAGCGAATGCCTGCACCGTCGGCGATCTCCTCGAACCATGGATGGTCCGCGGGAACCGCCACGGAGGAGGAACGGCTGCATCCGAGCGCGGTGACGCAGTAGAGGAGGTAAAGCACCAGACCCGCGCCGTGACATCCTGCTCTGATGCCTGAGGTCGGAGCAGTCCTCGAATCCACCACGGAGGAAAACACGGACGAAAGGTCCCGCCCATGTTCAGTTATTAACCTCCGCGTCCTCCCGCCTTCGCTGAAGCTACGGCGGGCCACCGTAGCCTTGCGCGAAGGTGGCCGCGTCCTCCGGGGTGACACTCTGAGTTCCCGGACGCGCTGCGAGCGAGTCTTTCCTCTCACCGGCGAAGGCTTTGCAGGCGGAGCGACGCCTGCTTGACGGCCGGACCGTCTGGATTCAGCTGCGCCGCATGCTGAAGGGCGGCGGCTGCGCGATCGAGCGCGCCGAGCGACATCGCGGCATTGGCAACGCCGACCCACGCGTCGACCCGGGCCGGGTCGAGACGGGCCGCCCGGCCAAACGTCTCGAGCGCATCGGCCGGCCGTGCGAGGTTGGTCTGCAGCATGCCGATGTAGACGAGCGCCCGCACGTCACGCGGGTCGTAACGAACGGCCTGGCGCAGCGTTTCCAGCGCGCCGCGCTCATCGCCGGCACGCCATTCGATCAGGCCTTTGGTTTCGTACGCGCGACCGAGGCGGGGATCGATGGCGATGGCCCGATCGATCGCCGTGCGCGCCCGCGGGAGATCGTCCTGTTTCAGATATCCCGACGCGAGATTCACCCAGGCTTCGAATCGCTGCGGATCGCGGGCCACCACGCGTTCGAGGATCCTCACGCCCTCATCGACGCGTTCGGCCACCACGTACACCTCGCCGAGATGGGCGAGCAGCGCGTTATCGTCAGGCCGTTCCTGTCGCAGCTGCTCGAGGAGGCCAATCGCCTCCCTCATCCGGCCAGCCACGAAGTCCGCCGTGGCATCCTTCAGCCGGACGGCAAATCCGCGCCGCCACTCGAGCATCTCGTCCGTCCACGGGTCGACCCAGGCGGGCTCGCCGGCTGCCCCCGCCGCCAGCGCGAACTCCGCTTCCTCGACGCGGCCGACACGGCGGTACGCGGCGCCGAGCAGCTGCAGCGCATAGCGGTCTCCCGGGCTCTTCGCGAGCGCTCTCTCGAGGACGTCGATGGCCCGGGCTTCCTCGTGCCGCTGGAGGAACACGCGGGCGAGGCCGGCTGCCGGCGCCATGCCGTTCGGGTCCAGCTCGCCCGCGCGCACGAATTCCCGCTCTGCTGCCTGCGTGTCGTTCCGATCGAGCAGCCATTGCCCGAGCCGCCAGTGCGCGGGCGCGTACTCGGGATGCAGTTGAATGGCGCGGTTGACGTGGCTGATCGCTTCGTCGGATCGGCCCAGCCGCGCTTCGACGTACGCCAGGCGATACCACCACTTCGGATTCGAGGCATCGATCGAAGCGGCGGTCACGTACGCGTCGCGCGCGGCGCCCACGATGCCGTTCGCCTCGCAGGTCTCGCCGAACCGGCCCCATCGCGAGCCGTCGCGTGGATTCTGCCGCAATTCGTTCAGCGCCTGGCGCGCGGCGTCGGCAACTTCGGGAGCAATCGCGCCGAGGTCGGTCAGCCGCGGAAGCCCGGGCGCTCGCGCGCGCAGGCCGGCGAGCACGATGACTGATGCGCCCAGGACAAGAGCGGCGACGCCAATCCATCGGCGGCGGCGCGAATGCAGGGAGGCCGATGCTGCAGCCGGCTGGACGCGGGGGCGACGTGGCAATGAACCTGAGGGACGGTCGAAAGACCGCCCCCTACGATCGAGTTACCAATCGAACTTGATCCCGAAGCGCGCCAGCCGCGGCGCGATGATCGTGACCGGCAGCAGAAACGTCGAGCCGCCGCTCCAGGTGATGTTCGAGGCCGGATTCGCGTTCGTCAGGTTGTAGCCGTCGAGGAACAGCCCGACGGTGCGGCTGCCGCCGGCGCGGAGCGTCTTTTCCACGCGCGTGTCGATCAGAATGATGTTGTCCTGCCTGCGACTGCTGATCGGCTCGGTCAGGATGCGCTGGTTGCCGTAGTTGATTCCGTTGGCCGTGCCGGCCGAAATCGTCCGGCCGTAGGGCTGTCCCGCCTGCAGGCGCAGTGCCGGCGTGACGTTCAGCCCCCACGGCGCCGAGTAGGTGCCGTGCGCCTTGCCGGCCCATGTGGTGAAGTTGTAGCGGCCATTGTCGGTGTTGATCATGTCGTTGGGGTTGGCGACGTCCTGGCGCACCCGCAGGTTCTGCCCGAAGTACCCGTTCGCGTTGTCCCGGTTCCAGCGATAGCTGAACCCGCCGCCCATCGACCAGCGTCCGGTCGCTCTCTTGTTCGCGCTCAGCTCGATCGTGTAGAAGTCGTCGCGACCGGGCGTGTTGTGAAGGATGTTCACGACCGGCAGGGCCAGATGCGCCGCGTCCAGATTGAAGCCCGGGATCGGCGCACCGTCGTCGGCGTTGTTGAACACGCCGTCAGGTCCCGGATCGCGGATCAAGACCGGGACGTTGAAGGCGCTCACCGGACGGTTCGCGTTGTCCTGCTGCGACAACTGATCGATCCGCCGCCAGACGAAGCCGGCGTGCACGCCGAGGTTCGGCACCAGCTCGTGCTCGACGTAGACGGCGGCCTCGCGCGTGCGCTGGTCCTCGAGCCCGGAATCGAGCAGCGTGCTGCCGACACCCCCCTGTTGCGCGGTCAACAGCGTTTCCTCACCCCGTTGCCAGAGGAGGTCGCCGCTCGTGTCGGTCCAGTTGTATCGCTTGTTCCAGTCGACCGCGTTGGGGTTCACGGCTTCATCGACACCACCAGTCCCGGGGTTCCACCAGTACAACCCGTAGTTTGCCTTCAGCACCGTTTTGCCGTCGCCGCGGAGATCGTAGGTGACCCCGAGCCGCGGCGCCGGCAGGTTCCATGTGAGCAGGTTGTCGACCGCCGGGAAGTCGACCTGCTGCGGATTGAACGGACCGACCGGCGGGCCCGATTGTGCAGGGAGATATGAACGATACCGGTCGAAACGAACACCAAGGTTGAGCGAGAGCCGCGGGCCGGCGCGCCACGTGTCGGCGATATAGGCGCCATACGTCTTCAGCCCGTTGAGCGAGGCCGTAGGCGCCAGGAACAACAGCACCTCCGACGCCAGACGGTTCCGCAGGATGTGAATCACGTCGCCGGGAACGTAGCCGACACCGCCCTGGCCGCGCAGGTAGTCGAACCGCTCGTCGAAGATCTCGCCGCCGATCTTGAAGTTGTGCGTGCCGGCCCAGCCGTCCTTGAAATAACTGAACGAGCCGAGGACCTGGTTCCGCGTCGGAATGTTGAACCAGCCGTCGCGGTTGCCGCCGGACACGATATTGGTGCTGAGATCCGCATAGGCCGGCGTGTTCGCGTATCGCGTGTTCGGCCATTTGTAGTGGAACTGTCCGCCGCGGATCTCGAAGAACATCTTGTCGTTCAGCACGCTGTCCCATTCGCCCTTGTAGGTGTGGGCCCAGTAGGCCTGGTTCCAGGTCGAATCGGCATTGTTGTGAATGGCCGCCGTCGCCGCCACGAGGAACGTATCGAGGCGGTTCGGCTGCGTCTTCTTCGCCCACTGCCCGTAGCCAATGAGCTTGTTGTTCGTGCTCACGGCGTAGGTCACCTTGCCCGAGATGTTGCTCAACTCGGTCTCGAACGGCTTGACCGGGAAATTCGGGAGCAGGGATTGCACGTCCTGGTTGCGGAGCGAGCCGTACCACCACAGCTTGTCGGTCTTCACGTAGCCGCCGGCATCGCCGTTCAAGTCGTAGTACTTGTGCAGCCGGTTCAAATCGGTCTCGGTGAGACCGCCGCCGGCTTTGAGCCCCAGCCCGATCTGCGCCGCATCGATGTTGCGCGACTGGACCTTTTCGCTCTCGTAATCAGCGTAGATCTTGCCGTGATAGGAGTTGCCACCCGACTTGGCAATGAACTGGGTCATGACGCCCGGCCACGGCATCTCGGCGGTGTTGCCGGCAGTCGCGACCGAGACTTCGTCGAACGAGCCATAGTCGTAGTAATAGCCGGCGGCATTGGTCCCTTCGGTGTTCACAATCCCTTCGACCATCGGCCGGTGCTGGTCCGACTTGGTGTCGTAGGCCGAATAGCCGGTCTGCGTGCCGGCCGCGCTGCCGCCGATGTCGATGCGCTGCATCTGGATGGCCGGCGTGGCCGCGAGAATCGCCCAGAAGTCGCGGGCGCTCGGCAACGCGGCCAGTTCCTTCGCATCGAAGTTGGTGGCCGTCTTCGTCGTGGTGATGTCAACCACCGGCGATTCGCCGCTCACCGTGACCGTTTCAGTCAGCGAAGCCACTCGCAACTCGGCATTCACGGTGGCGGTAAATCCGAGACCCACGCGGATGCCCTCGCGCGACACTGTGCTGAAGCCGGCAAGCTCGTACTGAATGCGATACTCGCCCGGCGGAATCGCGGGGAACCGGTATGTCCCGTCCTCAGCGGTGACGGCGGTCCGGACGCCCTGCATCGACGGACTGGAAATGGTGACGGTCACACCGGGGAGTACTGCTCCGGTCGAGTCGGCGACCTTTCCGTTGATCGCCCCGGTTGTCTCGCTGACCGTCTGCGCGGCGGCGTTACCGGATGAGACGACGAGCAGAGCGAATGCGACGCCGAGGACCTGCACGAGCCTCATTGAGGTTCCCTCCGCTGTGGTGAACGAGGGACGTTCCGAAGCTTCGTTTTCCGCTGTGTTGCGACAAACCCTACACCGAACGGCTGCGTGACGCAACGGGTCGAGTGGGTCAAGTG
>JBKPAI010000205.1:0-8840 GCA_046726355.1 Acidobacteriota bacterium
GTCATTTCCAGCGGAATGGAAATGTAAGTGGGCTTGGCGACCGCGTTGCTGACGGGGGCGGCCGGCGCGGTCTGCGCGGGCGACGTCGAAGTTTGTGCGCTGCCGGAGCCCGCAAGGGAGACAACCGCGAGCGCACCCGAGGCCGCTGTTCTGCTGAATCGAGTCACACATCCCTCCAATCGTCTGAGCCTTCAGATGGTCATCTTCACACCGAACTACAACAATCTTCCCGCCAGAATCTGAGTCGGGTGCGGCATGCGGCACCATCGCTGGTATTCACTGACAGGATCGGACTCGCGTTGAGGACATTGGTCGGTACGCAGCTGCCGTTCCGATCGGAGGCGGTCCGGCTTATTGCAGCTTCACGCAGGTCCTGGAAATGTAGGTGAGCGACTGCACCGTCAGAGTCGGGACGCTCGCGTTCGCGCCGCCGCGCGCGTCGGATGCAGGCGTGATCGGACCTCCGATCTCGACCGTGTGTCCGACGTGCAACTGCAACAGATCCGCGTCGCCTTCGAGCCGGTAGCGGGCTGGAGGTTTCAGTCTCGAATCGGTGATCACGTGTATCGGCGTCGTACTCGCTGTCTCGCGACTGACGCAGCCAATCACGATGAAGGTGCCAGCGCCGGCGGTCACCCGACCCGGATTCAGCTGTGTGCCCTTGGGAATTCCGGTCTGGGCGGCAGTCAGCGTGGTCATGGCCGTCCATGCGATCGCGCCAATTACTGATCGCAAGCCTCTCTCCATGGCGTCTCCCGTACGGGCGTACCGGCGCGGTGCGGTTGTTTCATGGACTGGAAGGCTGCTTGCGCAGGTGGCCGTACATCAGTTCTTCCACGAACTCGACGCACTTGTACTCCATCACCTGCGCGTTCTTCTCCAGGCGGCGGTAGAGCGGCATACTGATTGTCCACGGCCGCGAGAAAACCTTCTGGTCCTCCATCGTCGCTTCGTAGTTGATCGTGTTTCGATCGGCGAACGTGTAACGCTCGACGACTTTCAGCGCCTCGCTATGGAAATTTCCCGCTCGATCAAACCAGGTCTGATCGTTCTGATCGGTGACGTCGATGATGAGCGTATTGCCCTCCCACCGTCCGATCGACCAGCCCATCCAGCTATCCGTGGGACTTTTCTCCTTGCTATTCATCCTGATCGTGCGGCTGGCGCTGGCGAATTCAGAAGCCATCAGGATCGTGTCCTGACCCTGGACGATCTGGAGCGGGTAGGGCATGTACATCATGCGCGGCACGCCGGGCAGGTAGCATTTGATTTCCGGATCGCGCGCCAACCAGTTCTCTTGGTTGTCCTTTTTCCTGGCGGCAGCGGCCGGAAGGTATGGGATCTCGTTCCCCTCGACGACGCCTGTGCCGGCAGGGACGCTGAATGCGGCTCCCAGCGCAACGACGGGGCCGCGGCGTGCCTCGTGCGCCTGAAGATCCCAATTGGCCGTATTCATCGCCTGCCAGATGCCGGTGAAGTCCGGTTTGCCGTCGGCGGTGCGGGGCATCGCGCTGCTCTGCGCCTGGCCGGAGGCCGGCATCAGGGTACTGAGGAGTACGGCCGCAACGACAGCCCCACCAGCAGCGAGAATGGCGAGTCGAATCCGCATCCGCATGCCGCCTCCCCTAATTACGTGACGGAGCATCCCCGTCGTGGGGCGAACAGATATCCTTTCACGTGGCGTCTGTCAAGGCATGTCTAGCCCGTTATGCCGCTCGTTAGGAACCGAGTACAAAGTTCGCGTTTCGCGCCGCATAACGAGCCTAATCCTTTACCGCGCCGAGCTGGGATTCCCCCCCGCTTTCTTCTCGATTGCCCTCGCGCCGCTCAGGATCCCGACCATCCCGTAGTTGCCTTCGTGACAGGCGTACTCGTAAATGAGCCCTTCGGCTTTCACCATCGGTACTTGGGCAGTCCACGGCCTGGTCCAGGTTGTGGGATCGTCGACGGTGAACTCGTACAGCAGGCTGTCGGCGTCGACGCGCCGTAACCGCTCGACGAGGTGCAGGTTCGGACTCGAGCCCCGCAGCGACGTGCTCTGGTGGAAGTTCTTCGTATCGATGACGAGCGTATCGCCTTCCCAGTGGCCCCGTGACTCGCCAGCCCACTGCGGCACGTTGACCCGCGGACGGGCATCGAGCGGGATGATGCGGGCATTGTGAATCATCTCGTTCAGAAGCACGACGTAGTCGGCGTGCTGCACAATCTGCACGTTCTGGTTGTATCCGCCGGGAGTGATCGGCGGCCCGGCGTTGAACCCCATGATGCAGCGCTCGGCGATGGACCGGTCCTCCGGACCTTCGGCCACCCGTGCTCTCAGCGCTTCCTCAGCCGCCAGGCGCTTCTGCGCGTCAGGCGTCAGAGGCGGAATGCGGCCGTCGGGCGGGTCCACGACGAGCGAGGTGCGCCGGGTGCCGACCACCTTCGTTCCGCGATCCCACCAGAAGTCGTTGTAGGCGAGCGCGACGTCTTCGGTTTCTGCCGTGCCGTTCACCGTCCGGCGCGGCGTCGTGTCATGGTGCTTGTCCGCATTCCGCTGCTCCACCATGCGCCGCTCGTACTCGGCCGCTTCCTTCTCGGTCAACGTGGCCTTTCCGGCGAGTTCGGGGGGACGTTCCATCGGTGTCACGGTCCGAAAATCCCATGTGCCTTGCAGATCCGGCGCGCCCCATGCTGTGCGGAGCCGCGCCGGCCCTTGGCCGGGGACAACCTGTGCGGCAAGCGATGTCACACCGAACGTGACGGCGGCCAGAAGCGAGAATCGCAGACCTCGCATCTCCAGACCTCCTCGTTGCGGGACATATTACGGCGAATCTGGTTTGTCCGAGCAGCGGTTCGACGCATCATCCGGGCGCGGCGCTGCGTGTTCTCGACGCTGGCCCTCCTTGACACGACCCGATGACGGAGCTATAAGGCGCGTGGCACAGCCGGACCGAACTCGCGGACGTTCCAGGTCGCATTGACAGGAGATGGTCATGGCCACTGAGACTGTGTCGACTTCGGCCAATCCGGCGCCGCTTGGGCTCGCAGGATTCGGCCTCACGACGGTGGTCCTGAGCGCGATTAATGCCGGTTTGGTCACCGGCGACAACGCGACGCTGGTCGCGACAGTCGTACCGCTGGCGTTTGCGTACGGCGGCGTGGCGCAAATCATCGCCGGCCTGCTCGAGTTCAAGAACGGCAACACCTTCGGAACCGTTGCGTTCACGTCGTACGGCTTGTTCTGGTGGTGGTACGCGCTGATGCGATGGACGGTGGGCGCGGGCTGGATCAAGCCGCCGGCGGAAAATGCCGTGGGCGTGACGCTCCTGATGTGGGGCGTCTTCACCTTGTACATGTGGGTTGCGACATTCCGCTCCAACCTGGCGATCTGGACCGTATTCCTGTTGCTGTGGATCACGTTCTTCCTGTTGGCCGGCAGCGATCTCGGAGGGGGGGCCAGCTGGCGCGCCGTTGGCGGATGGTTTGGACTCGTGACCGGGCTGGCGGCTCTGTATGTGTCTTTTGCGGAAGTCACCAACGCGACGTTCCAGAAGACGGTTCTTCCGCTCGGCGCACCGATTCTGAGGTCTCGATCGGTGACTTCTGCCGCCGTTTCTTACGCACGCTGACCCTCTTGATCGAGTGCGCTCGCAGGCGAATCGTGCAGCGGGTGTGCGCTGGCTGATACGTGCCTCAATATCGACTCGGTGCAGCGTGCCCACCCGAGAGCTCCTACGGCACCTGCACGTACCCGGTGAGATTGGCTGCCGTGTCAGCAACGGCATCGTGCGTGGGCCGCGATTAGACAGTGCCGGGCGTCACGAAAGGAACATACCGCATTCGCCGAAGAGCAGAGACAGTGGTTCGTTACGGCCGGCCATTGACGCTACGTCACGGCGATCTGTCAATCCGGGTGAACCGACAGAGCGTTTCGAAGCTGGTCTCCGCACACGATCACACCATCCGAAGAGTCATCCGAGTGTCACTGCTGAACGAGCCCTACGAGGAGTTCTGAGGCTCGCGGCGCTCGAACAGCGGGCCGAGTCGAGCCTGACCGGTAGTCGGAGTGTTTGGGGAGTCGTGATCACGGCACTGCGCGGATGAGGGCCGCAACGGCGAATGGCCCATTTGAAACTCCTCGCAGCGGACCGTACAGTTGGGCTGAAACCAATCGCTTCGACACGGTTGCCGGTGTAACGGTCCAGCCATCGATTATCTGTGAACCGCTTGGGCTTTCTGTTGCGCACGCTGGTCCGAAGTCACGCTTCCACAGACGCAAGCGATACGGCGCGGCGCCTCGCTGGGTTGTGGGTGTAAAACAATCCAGCTAGGATTGAATCGATCCAATAGATCATGGCGACACCGCGCGAACTCAGCCTGATTGGTGTGCTGTCACTCGCGGCCCTTGTGATCGTGGGGCTCGTCCTGACCACCACACCTCCCCAAGAGACCGAGAGCGTCCAGACGGAGCAGCAAGAGCACGTTGATCAGCGGCCCCTCGACACAGCCAACAAGCTGTTGGCCCTGGCAACGACGCCGGAAGAACAGCCGCTTGCGCAAAACGCGGTGAGAATCGCGGATCACGAAGTGGATCTGGCGTTCGACATGGCCCTGCGGGCAGCGGCCCAGCAGTCTGCGGCCCGCCAAACCGAAGAGACGTTGCGCATCCAGGCGCGCGTCCAGGACGCGAGCGCGAAGATCAAAGCCGCCCAGGAGCAGGTGAAACGATTGTCCGAGTTGGCTGACAAAGCGCAAGAAGCTGATCGCGATCGCCTCGGCGCACAACTCGAGCTGGCGCGCGCGGAATTGACGCTTGACCAGGACCAGCTGGCTGACGCGAACGAAGATCTGGCGCGGGCGGGTGGCGACCAGCGCAGCGCTGTGCAACGCCTGTTGGCCGAGCATGATGCCCTACAGCACCAGAGCGACACCGCCCGAACCGGGACCGGCTCCGGCAGGGCGGGCGATTCGATCGCTTCACCAAGCAGTCTTCTCGCACGCTGGAACCGATGGAATGCGCTCCGTATGCAGCGCTCGCAATTACATCGCGCGAAGCAGGACGCCGACCATCTGGCTGCCGCGCTCGGGGGCAGCCATCAGGCGCTCGAAGCGCAGGTTCGGCAGGATCACCCTCAGGGGGCGTTGTCCCGGGAACCGACCAACGCTGCGATGTCGGCACTGCGCCGTCTCTCGGTCGAGGAAAAGAACCTGGCTGATCTCGACAAGCGGCTTCAGGATGCTCGCCAGCTCGCGACGATCTACCAGCGGTGGGATTCGCTCGTCCTCACTCGCCAGCGTGCATCGCGACGTGAGGTCATTCAGTCGGTTCTTCTCATCGTGGCGACCGTTCTCCTTGCCTATCTCGCCTGCCGCTGGATCGACCACCTCTTCAAACAGAGCGCGCTTGAACGCAAACAGCGGATGACGCTGCGTGCCGTCGCTCGCTTCGCGGTCCACGCCCTGGCCGTGATCGCGGTCCTCGTGGCTATCTTCGGATCGCCCTACCAGCTGTCCACAATCGTGGGCCTGATTGGCGCTGGCTTGACCCTGTCGTTGAAGGAATTCATCGTCGCGATCTTCGGGTGGTTCGTGCTGATGGGACCGAACGGCATCCGCATTGGCGATTGGGTCGAGATCAAGGGTGTCCGCGGTGAGGTCGCACAGATTGGCCTGTGGCGAACCGTGTTGCTGGAAACGACCACGGGCGGCAGGCCGACTGGCCGGCACGTCGTGTTCCTCAACAACTTCGCCGTGGAAGGCCACTACTTCAACTTTTCTACATCGGGCCAATGGCTCTGGGATGAACTGCTGGTCTTCATTCCGTCCGGCAAGAGTCCATATGGGCTCGTCGAGGAGATTCAGACCGTCCTGGCCAAGGAAACGGAAGGCAGCGCACGGATTGCCGAAGAGGACTGGGACAAAGCGATACGCCGCTATGGCGCCAGGCCGCTCTCTGCTGCGCCTGAGCTCGGTATGAGAACGACAGACCGCGGCGTCGAAGTGATCGTTCGCTATGTCACGCGAGCGCCCGAACAATCGCACGTTCGAGCTCGCCTGAATCGCGCGGTGGTTGAACTGCTGCATCACGGCGCAACCGAGACCCCGACAGACACCCTGCCTGTTCCTTCAACGACGAACGCCGGCGTCACCAGCACAGTCCGAACAGCTGGCGCGAATCGATGAGATGCCGAAGCCTATCTCCCGCGTGAGATCCGGGGCGCGGCCGTGAACCGTGTGCTGAGGACAGTCTGACATGTCGTGGTTGTCTCGTCCGTCCGAACGTCTTGCGGGGCGATCGCGTCATTCGCGAACTTGATGAAGCGTTGTCATCGCATGTCGAAGAAGCCATCGGGCACCGCCGCGACCCGTCCGACGCGCGTCGCGCCCTTGGGTCCGGACTCCGTCAATTCGCTCCTGTTCCCGCCACCGCGGCGCGCAACTGCGACCGTCGTCCACCGAACGACACATTGACACGCGGATCCCGCAGACGCATTATCGCCGATCAGCCAGAGGAATCGCCGTGACCATCATACGGACAACCCGTTTGCTCATCGTCCCCACGATCGCGCTTCTCATCATCTCCGCACTGCTCAGGGCACACTCCTCGGCCACCGATGGAAGCCGCGACCTGCTCCCGCCAGGCGATCGCTTGACCGCGCTGCCGATCACCGCGGTCACGATTCGCGACGCCTTCTGGGCGCCGCGGCTCGACGTGAACCGCACGCGCACGCTCGATCACGTGCTGCAGGAAATCGAGGGCACAGGCGGTCTTCGCAATTTCGATATCGCGGCCGGAAAGGCGACGGGCCAGTTCGGCGGACCATTCTGGGCGGATTCGGACGTCTATAAATGGATCGAGGGCGCCTCGCTGACGCTCGCGCGACATCCGGATCCCGCGCTCGATGCGAAGGTCGACGGCATCATCGCGCGCATCGCCGCCGCGCAGCAGCCCGACGGCTATCTGGACACGTTCATCCAGATCAACGTGCCCGATCTGCGCTTCAAGAACTTTGCGTTCTTTCACGAAGACTTCTGCGCCGGCCATCTGTTCGACGCGGCGGTCGCGCACTATCAGTCGACCGGCAAGAAGACGCTGCTGAACGTGGCCACGGGTCTGGCCGACCTGTTCGATCGCGAGTTCGGCCCCGGCAGGAAGGACTACATCTCTGGTCACGAGGGGATCGAGCTCGCGCTGATCAAGCTCTCCCGCGCCACCGGTGAAAAGCGTTACCTGGCGCTCGCGAAGGCGATGGTCGATCGCCGCGGCCAGAAGCCGTCGATCTTCGAGCGCCAGTTCCGCCAGCTCGACGCGAACCGGACGGTGGACTTTCTCGGCAAGCCGCTTCGCATCGGCGAATGGTATGAGCGCTTCTACCTGAGAGACCCGCGGACGTTCGACACGCGGTACGCGCAAGATCATCTGCCCGTGCGCGAGCAGAAGGAAGCTGCAGGACACGCCGTGCGCGCGATGTTCCTCTACTGCGCGATGGCGGATCTCGTCTACGAGACCAGCGACCTTGGTCTGTGGGGAGCGTCGAACGCGCTTCATGACAGCGTGACGCTGCGCCGGATGTATGTCACCGGCGGAATCGGACCATCGGCGCACAACGAAGGCTTCACCGAAGATTACGACCTCCCCAACGAGAACGCGTACCAGGAGACGTGCGCTTCGGCCGCGATAGTGCTCTGGAACCATCGCCTGCTCAATCTCACCGGCGATGCGCGGTTCACCGACGTCATGGAACAGTCGCTCTACAACGCCGTCGCTGCCGGCGTGTCGCTGACCGGCGATCTCTTCTGCTATGCGACGCCGCTCGCCAGCCGCGGCGACTTCAAGCGATCGCCGTGGTTCGACGTGCCGTGCTGCCCGACGACGATCACCCGCTTCCTGCCCTCCCTCGGTCAGTACGTCTACAGCCGCTCGACAGACGGGCTGTGGGTGAATCTCTTCATCGCAAGCGAAGCGACGACGGCGCTCGATTCGGGTCGCGTGACGCTGCAACAAACGACGAACTACCCGTGGGAGGGTGACGTGAAGATCGCGGTGCAGCCCGATTCGCCACGCGAGTTCACGCTGCACGTCCGCTTGCCAGGGTGGTCGTCGAATCCGGCGATTCGCGTGAACGGCGCGGCGGTGTCGCCTCAGGTGTCGCGAGGCCACGCAGTCATTCGTCGGCAATGGACCCGCGGTGACATCGTCGAACTGTCGCTCCCGATGGACGTGCAGCGCCTCACCGCGCATCCCAACGTGCTCCAGGCGCAAGGGAAGGTGGCGCTCCGCCGCGGCCCGATGATCTACTCCTTCGAGCAGGCGGACAATCAGGTCTCACTCAGCGCCGTGACGCTGCCGCGCACAGCCGTCTTCCGCACCGAGTTCGATCGCAGTCTCGCGGGAGGTGTGGTGAAGATCACGACCGACGCGCTCGTGCGGAAGGAGCCTGACTGGGAGCAGCGGCTTTATCAGCCGGCGGACATATCGGCGCCGCGACCAGTGCACCTCACCGCAGTGCCGTACGCGATTTGGGGGAATCGCGGACTGGGAGAGATGGTCGTATGGATCAACTCCTCGTACTAGCCCAAGACCGACCTGAAGGTCGGCCCTTCGAGTTTCTACATCTGGTCGGTCGCGCAGCCCTTTTAGGGCTGCCCCGGCGGCCGTGAGGCAGGTCTGAAGGCCTGCACTACAAGAGCCGCCGGGACCAACGCCACTGTAGAAGCTCCAGGCCGACCGAAGGTCGGCCCGCATCACAAACGCCGCGTTCAGAACGTGAGGCGCACGCCTGCCTGCCACCAGCGCGGCAACTGCTGGCTGATCGCTTTGCCAAATCCGCTCGACGCGAGGTCGTTCTCGAGATACA
>JBKPAI010000206.1:0-6735 GCA_046726355.1 Acidobacteriota bacterium
GAGTCGACGCCGATGCCCATCGTCAGCACGAAGCCGGCGATGCCCGGCAGCGTCATGACCGCGCCGACGTACGCCATCAGTCCGAGCAGGATCACGAGATTGAACGTGAGTGCGATGACCGCGTTGACTCCCGACAGCCTGTAGTACACGAGCATGAAGGCAATCACGAGGAGGAGCCCGACGACCGATGCGGTCACGCCGGAGCGGATCGAGTCGGCGCCCAGGCTCGGACCGATCGTGCGCTCTTCCAGATAGGTGAGCGTCGCCGGCAGCGCGCCGGATCGAAGCACGAGCGATTTGTCCTGGACCTCCTGAGTCGTGAAGCTGCCGGTAATACGGCCTTCGTTGTTGATCTGCGTCTCGATTGTCGGCGCCAACTGGACCTGCCCGTCCAGGATGATCGCCAGAGAACGGCCGATGTTCTCACGCGTCACCTTCCCGAACTTCCGCCCGCCTTCGTTGTTGAGGCTGAAGCTGATGGCCGGCTGGTTGTTCTCGTCGACTGTCGGACGCGCATTGCGGAGATCGCGGCCGGTGACGGCGGCCAGTTTCTTCACGAGGTAGTACACGGTCCCGGAGTCGCCCCGCGACCCGCTCAGGCCCGGCAGAATCTCCATGCCAGACGGCACCTGACCATTGGTCATCAAGGCTTCCTTGGTCGACGCCGGACCCTGTTCCACGATCTTCAGCTCGAGCAACCCGGGCGACCCCATGATCTCCTTCGCGCGATTGACGTCGGTCACACCGGGAAGCTGCACCAGGATCTGATCGCCGCCGGCCCCCTGCTGCGCGATGCTGGGTTCGGTGACGCCAAGCTCGTTGACCCGCCGCTCAATCGTCTGGCGCGCCTGTATCACGGCTTCGTCGCGGAGCGTCGTCTGGACGTTCGCCTTCATGGAGAACGTATGGTTGCCGCTGCCGGCGGAGCTGCGTTCGAAGTTCGTCTGGATCTCGGTGGCGGCCTGACGGAAGGCCGCGTCCTGCGCAGGTGGAACGCCTTCGATCCGGAACTGTGTCGGGCTCACGAGATCGACTTTCGCAACCGGGATGTTTCGGGTCTGCAGCTCCGACCGCAGCCGCTCCATTTCCGTTTCCGTCTCGATGCGGAGGGCATCGTCGGTCTGGACGCGAAGGACGAGGTGCACCCCGCCCTTGAGGTCCAGGCCGAGTTTCAGTTGTTTGTCTTTGAGCCAGCCGGGTTCAGGCAGGTGCTTCCATGCGGCGAGGATTGGGTACACCCCAACCACGGTGAAGACGACGAAGACGATGCTGATCGTGATGAGTTTCCAGCGGATATTCTGCATATGTGTTCCAGCGCCGCCAGGGCCGTGGCGGGGCCGCGGTGTTTACTGGCCGGCCTCGACCACTGGCGGCTCACCCTGTTTGCCGCCGATGGCCGCCCGGGCGACCTCTATGCGAACCTTATCGGCGATTTGGAGTTGAACCTTCTGCTCATCGATTTTCATGATCTGGCCGTAGATGCCGCCCGTCGTGATCACGCGGTCGTTGACCTTGAGACCGTCGAGAAATTCCTTGACTTTCTGCTGCTTTCGCTTCATCGGCAGCAGGATGATGAAATAGAAGATGCCGAGAACGAGAACGAACGGGACCAACTGCAGCCAGGGATTGCCGTCGGGAGATGCACCCAGCGCGAAGACGGCTCCGAACGGTAACATAAATCGAAAATCGAATCAGGAATCGCAGGGCTGGCCGGACAAGCTCTGGTGAAACGCTCGCCTGAATGCTTCAAACTGCCCGAACACAACACTGTCCCTGATCCTCCGCAGGGTGTCAAGGTAAAAGTACAGGTTATGCAACGTGTTGAGGGTCGCGGCATTCATCTCGCCAGCCAGAAACAGATGCCGCAGATACGCCCGCGAGCAGGTTCGGCAGGTATAGCAGCCGCACTCGGGATCCGGCGGCCGATCGTCTTCGGCATGCCGCGCATTCTTGATATTGATGCGTCCCGTTCGAGTGAACAGCTGGCCGTTCCGCGCGTTGCGAGTCGGCAGCACACAGTCGAAGAGATCGATCCCGCGGGCGACCGACTCAACCAGGTCCTCGGGCATGCCGGTGCCCATCAAGTAACGCGGCTGTTCATCGGGCAGCAATCGCGTCGTCGTTGACACGACGTCGTACATCACTTCCGGGGGCTCGCCGACGCTCAGTCCTCCGATGGCGTATCCTTCGAACCCGAGGGCGATGGTAGCGTCGGCGCTTTCCTCCCGGAGCTCCGGGTACACGCCTCCCTGAACGATTCCAAACTGAGCCTGGTCCGGATTGGTCGCGGTGATATCTGACGCATCGCGGTTGCGGAGGGCGAGAAACCGGTGGCGGGCGCGCCCGGCCCAACGCGCGGTCCGCGCCATCGCGTGCCGCGCCGCCGCGCGATCAGCCGGATGCCCGAGGCACTCATCCAGAACCATGGCCACGTCCGAGCCGAGGTGCGCCTGGATATCGGCGGCCTTCTCGGGTGTGAGCAGATGCGCGGATCCGTCGAGATGCGAGCGAAAGTGTACGCCCTCCTCATCGATGGTGCGGCGTGCCGCCAGACTGAACACCTGGTAGCCGCCGCTGTCGGTCAGGATCGGGCGCGACCATCCAATGAAACGGTGGAGCCCGCCGCGCCGCGCGATCAACTCGTCGCCAGGTCTCAAGTACAAGTGGTACGTGTTGCTCAACAGGACTTCTACGCCCAACACCTCCAGGTCGCGGTGCGTGACGCCCTTCACGGCGCCCTGCGTGCCTACCGGCATGAACGCCGGCGTCTCGACTTCGCCATGCGCGGTGGTCAGGACGCCGCGCCGCGCACGGCCATCGCGATGCGTCACGTGAAACCCGAAAGGTGTCATCGTTTAACGAACAGTTTACAATCGCATTGTCAATACGAATTTCGGAATGCGGATTGCTGATGGCGGATTTGATATTGCGCGCCGCGGCGTTGCGACCGGCATTCTGCAATCCTCAAGGCGGGAACCCGCCCTGGAACGGGCGACGGTTTTGCAGGCGGTGGCACGTGCCGCCGAGGACGCGGAGGAGTCACCCTGACAGGATTGTTCCTGTGGTCCTGCGCGTCCTCCACGGCGGGATTCTCGTCAGCTAACGATACGGCAGGCGCTCCGTGAAAAAACTTCGCGTCGGCGTGATCTACGGCGGCCGCTCCGGTGAACATGAAGTGTCGCTGGCGTCCGCCGCGGCGGTGTTCCAGAACCTCGATCCCGAACGCTACGAGGCGGTGCCCATCCGGATCGAGAAGGACGGCCGATGGGCGCTGCCCGGCCACGCTCCCACACTCATCTCTGCTGCCGACGTGATTCGCACAGCCGAGGAGACGGCTGCGCCTGATGTCACCCGCGAAGCGCATCTCATTGCACACCCCGGCGGCGAGACGCTCATGACCATCGACCGCGCGAAGGCGCAGCCCGCTGTTTCCGGGGTGGCCCTCGACGTCGTCTTCCCGGTCCTGCACGGGCCCTACGGCGAGGACGGGACGGTGCAGGGCCTGCTCGAGCTCGCGAATGTGCCCTATGTCGGCGCCGGCGTGCTCGCTTCTGCGGTGGGCATGGACAAAGCGACGATGAAGCTGGTGTTCGCGGCCAGGGGCCTGCCGGTCGGCGACTACGAAGTGGTGCTGAAGCGCGAGTGGCAGGCCGACGAACGTGGCGTCATGAATCGCGTCGTCGGCCGGCTCGGCTTTCCGGTCTTCGTCAAGCCGGCGAATCTCGGATCGAGCGTCGGGATCTCGAAGGCGAGACACGCGACCGAGCTGCGCGCGGCGATCGAGCTGGCCGCGATGTTCGACCGGAAGATTGTGATCGAGGCGGCAGTGCCGCAGGCGCGCGAGATTGAGTGTGCGGTGCTGGGCAACGACGAGCCGCAGGCGTCAGTGCCTGGCGAGATCGTCCCGGGGCGGGAGTTCTACGATTACGAGGCGAAGTACCTGGACAACAGCTCGCGGACGATCATTCCCGCGCCGCTGACGGAGGCGCAAACGGCGGAGGTCCGGTCGCTCGCCATCGCCGCGTTCAAAGCGGTCGACTGCGCCGGCATGGCGCGGGTCGATTTTCTGCTCGCCGGCGACAGCGGTGTGTTGTTCCTGAATGAGGTGAACACGATTCCCGGGTTCACGACCATCAGCATGTATTCCAAGATGTGGGAAGCGAGCGGCCTGCCCTACCCGAAACTGATCGATCGCCTCATCGATCTTGCGCTGGAGCGTCACGCCGAGAAGCAGCAGCTGAGGACAAGCATGTGATTGGGCGGTGGTCGCGCGTCGATCCGGGTCCGGTGTGTGCGCCGATCGAAATCGTCGTTCTCGTTCGCGCTGCGACCGCCCTCGGCGCGCGCGACGCGGCAGATTTTTTTGACTTTTTCAGTCGATTGTGCTTGACACTGCGCTGAGACCGCCCATAATCTACATCTGGTATGAGGGCGGCCTACTCAGGCCAGCCCTTGTGAGAAGCTCGACAAACTCGGCAACTTCGAGCTTCGCTCCGGCGGTCACGCCAGAGCCCAGGTGCGGGGCGGCGATGTCCGGTGAGCTTCAGCGTTGGCAGTCACCCGCGACGTCGTGAGCGCTCTCGCGAGTGAACAACCCACATTGAAGGGGGGGATAACAGACAATGGCGAAGAAAGCCAAAGGCGGGAAGAAGAAGGCCGGCAAGAAACGGTAAGCTGACCTCGCCCGTCGATAAAGGGGGCGCCGCCGCCCCCTTTTCAATGTACGAAAAGGGTTGCCAGGGATTTCAGTCTCGCTGCACCGCCGTCATCGTCATCCCATCCCACACTCTCACGCGGCGAATCACATCCGCCTGCTGAATCTGATCGACGATCTCCATCCCGCTGACGACGCGGCCGAAGACGGTATATCTCCCGTCGAGATGCGGCTGCGGCGAGTGGGTGATGAACCATTGACTGCCGCCGGTATCCGGCCACTCGTCGAGCGCCATGCCCACGGTGCCGCGCAGATACGGCCGCTCGTTGAGCTCGTCCCGAATCGTGTAGCCGGGACCTCCTTCTCCATCGCCTCGCGGATCGCCGTCCTGCATGACGAAGTTCGGCACGACCCGGTGGACACTGAGCCCGTTGAAGTATCCCTTCTGCGCGAGCGCAATGAAGTTTTCCACCGTCAGCGGCGCATCGATGACCGCGAGCTCGATCTGAATCGAGCCGCGATCGGTATCGATGTACAGCTGCGTCGAGACCGGCGGGCTGACGCGTCGTGCCGCCCGATAGGTTTCCGCGGGCAAGGTCGTGGGCGCCGGCCGAATCTGGTTCTGGGCGTCGGCCGCCTGCGAGGGATCAAGCTCGGCCAGCAGCCGCGCGGCGCGAACGCGGACAGCCCAGTCCTTGTCCGCCAGCGCCGATTTCAACAGCGGCGTCGCGGCGGCGGCCCCGTATTTCGTGATCGCCGCGAGGGCGGCCGCGCGCGCCGGATAGTTCGGATCGCGTTGGCCCGCGCGATAGGCTTCCGCCAGCGCTTCCGCGCCTCCCGGCGGTGTCAGTTCGCCGATGGCCTTGGCGGCCGCCGCGCGAACACCGGGATCCTCTGCTTTGAGGCGCTCCAACAGGACCGTCGCGACGCCCGGCGCTTTCAGCTTCACGAGCGACCCGAGCACTGCGGGAATGGCACGCTGGTCGGAGTCGTTGAGCATCGCGGTCAGACGCGGCAGTCCGACTTCCGGCGACAACGTGCCGAGAACGGTTGCCAGCGCGGCCCGGACGCTCCAGTCCGGATCGGGATCGAGCCCGGAGAGAATGGTGACGAAGTTTTCCGCATCGTGCGCGGCCAGCGACCGAAGCGCCGAGGCGCGGACCGCCGCCGCCGGATCGGACAGCAGATCGATCAGCAGATCGTTGACGTCGGGCGTACGAATGCCGCCGATCGCGTTGACCGCTTCCAGGCGCACGTGCGGGTGCGTGCTGCGATCGCGAATGAGTCGCAGCAGCGGTTCCGCGGCCGCCCGATCGCCGATCTGTCCGAGCGCTCGAACCGTCTCGATGACGACGGACCGTTCACCGATCGAAAGGAGCGGCATGAGGACCGGCAGTGCGGACGGATCCTTCAGCGTCCCGAGGCCTTTGACCGCAAACCCGCGCGTGTACGGGTGCGTCTCTCGAGCCAGCGTCATCAGCGCCGGCAGGGCACGCCGGTCGCCGAGGCGCTGCAGCGCAAACGCCACCGGCCACCAGCGGACGCGCGGTTGTCCGCCTTGATCCAGGACCGCCGACGCGAGCTGAGAAAACGCGTTCAGCCGAACCAGGGCGTACACGCCGAGGCGAAATGCGGCGGTCGGGGTATCGCGGCGGACATCGTCCTCCTCGCCGGGCGGCTGCGCGAGCACACCCGATTGCGTGATCTGCGCCAGCAGGCGCGCAATCGCGTCGGCCGCCGCGGGATCGCCAATGGCGCCGAGGGCCTCGGCCGCGGCACCCTGTACGAGGGGCGAGGCATCAGCGAGCGCAGTCACCAGCGGATCCCGGGCCGAGCGATCGCCGAGGAGGCCGAGACCGAAGGCCGCCATCTGCCGCACTTCCGGCTCCCGGTCACCGGCCAGGAGCGCGACAAGAGGCTGCACGCCTTCGCGCAGGCCCACGCGTCCAATCGCGAGTGCGGCGCGGCGCCGGGTCCGCGCTTCACTGTCGCTGAGCAGGCGAATGAGATCTGGCGGGGGCAGCGGCGGAGCCACGGCCGCGGCGGGCCGGCCGCGGCGCGTGGGCGGCGGCGACGGGGCC
>JBKPAI010000207.1:0-35598 GCA_046726355.1 Acidobacteriota bacterium
CAGAAGACGGCATACGCGATGCGTGTGAGAGTCTCGTGGGCTCGGAGATGTGTATAAGAGACAGGAGCGGGGCCATGGGGTCCCCGCGCGCGACCGAGCCGGGGTCCGGGGCACAGAGAGCCCACGCGGCGCGCGGCGCGCGCCTGCGAGGGAGCGGAGCGGGGCCATGGGGTCCCCGCGCGCGACCGAGCCGGGGTCCGGGGCAGAGCCCCGGTTAAATATGAATTGGATCTCGACCTATTTTCGTCGACCGGCGATCGGTTTCTGGGATGTGGTCGACATCCTTATCGTCTCGTTTCTCATCTATGAGGTGCTCAAGCTCATTCGCGGCACCCGGGCAGTGCAGATGGGCGTCGGCGCCGGCGTCATCGTCACCTTGTTCTACGTGTCGCGCTGGGCCCAGCTTGAAACAGTCAACTGGCTCATCCGCAACCTCGTCGGCTACGTCGTGTTCGGGATCATCGTGCTGTTCCAGTCGGACATCACGCGCGCGCTCGCGCATCTCGGTCGCGGCCCGTTCTTTCGCTACTTCGCCAAGCCGGAGTCTGCAGGAGAATCAATCGAAGAGCTGGTCGTCGCCGCCGGCATGCTCGCGTCGCAGCGCACCGGCGCGATTATCGCGATCGAGCGCCAGATCGGCCTTCGCAACTATATTGAAGGCGGCATCCCGCTCGATGCTCAGCTCACCTACGATCTTCTCCTGAGCATTTTCCAGCCGTCGTCGCCGCTGCACGATGGCGCCGTCATCGTGCAGGAGGACAAAGTCGCCGCCGCCGCCTGTTTCCTGCCGCTGACGGTCAACCCGAAGCTGAGTAAGGAGCTGGGATCGCGTCACCGCGCGGCGATCGGGCTGACCGAGGAGAACGACGCGGTCGCGATTGTGGTGTCGGAGGAGTCGGGTTCCATTTCTCTTGTGGCTGACGGTCAGATCGAACGCGATCTCAGGCCGGAGGACCTGCGAGCGCGGCTGCGTTCGCTGGTGCTCCAGCGACACCCGCGAGCCAGACCGGCGCGAGAGGTTGAATACATGTGACGCTCCCGTGGCCGTTGCAACATCTCGGACTAAAGCTGTTGTCGCTCGGGCTGGCCGTGCTCCTGTGGATGACGGTCGCAGGGGAAGAGACCGTCGAGCGCGTCATGCGTGTGCCGCTCGAGCTCCAGCAGTTTCCCCCCGGCCTCGAGATCACGGGCGAAGTGCCGACGACGGTGGATGTGCGCGTCCGCGGGGGTTCGGGTGTGCTCAGCCGGGTGGGCGCGGGCGACGTCGTAGCGGTCATCGATCTCCGGACGGCGCGGTCTGGACAGCGGCTGTTCACCGTCACGCCGGAGCAGATGCGCGTGCCGTTCGGCGTCGAGGTCGTTCAGATCCTGCCGTCGGCGATCGCGATGTCGTTCGAGCCCTCCGCAGTTCGTCAGGTGCGGGTGATGCCGGCCGTGGACGGCCGTCCGGCCCCCGGCTACATCGTCGGGTCGACGAGCGTGGATCCGGCGCAGGTCGAAATCATCGGACCCGAGAGTGCGGTCCGGCATGCGACGCAGGCGATGACCGAGTCGGTGTCGGTCTCGGGCGCGCGCGGGCCGGTGCGTGAAGTTGTCAGCATCGGGATGCTCGATCCGGCGCTCCGCTTGAAGAACCCGCGGGCCGCGACGGTCACCGTGCAAATCGCGGCGGGGCCGGTCGAACGCACCGTGCACCGCGTGCCGATCCATCTTCGCCAGCTCGCGCCGATGCTCGTGGCGGAGGCGATCCCGACGACGGTGGATGTCACGCTGCGGGGCAGCCGCGAAGCGGTGAACCGCGTGCTCGCCGACGAAGTGAATGCCTGGGTCGACCTGGCCGGCCTCGGAGCCGGCGAGTACACACAGACGCCTCGTGCCGAGGCCTCGCAGGAAGCGGGTGTCGTGCGCATCGAACCATCTACAGTAAAGGTGCGAATTACCAGTGGCAAACGTTGAATCGATTCCCCGTCTCTTCGGAACCGACGGTGTGCGCGGCACCGCGGGGCGCCATCCGCTCGACCACGCGACGGTCCGCCGGCTCGGCGCCGCGCTGATCCGCGCGCTGACCGCCAGCCGGGGCCCTTCTGACCGCGATCGGCCGTTGCGGCTCCTCGTTGGCCGCGACACGCGGGAGTCCGGCAGCTGGATTGAGGCCGAGCTCGGGCACGGCATCGCCGGGGAAGGGGCGATGCTCACGAGCGCGGGCGTCGTGCCGACGCCGGCCGTGGCCTACCTGACCCGGGCGGAACGATTCGATGCCGGCGTCGTGATCTCCGCGTCGCACAATCCGTTCGAGGACAACGGCATCAAGGTCTTCTCCGGGCGGGGCGAGAAGTTCACCGAGCGCGTCGAGCGTGAAGTGGAAGCCATCGTCGCCGATCCGTCGTGGACCGCGAGAGGCGGCATCGCCGGCTCCGTGAAGCAGGTTGATCTGGCCGCTGCCTACCTCGATCATCTCCGCGCCGTGATCCCCGAAGCGGGGATGCTGAAAAGCCTGTCGCTGGCCGTCGACTGCGCGAACGGGGCGACGACGACCGTCGCGCCGCGCCTGTTCGCCGATCTCGGGTTGAGGACCAGCATCGTCGGCAACCAGCCGGACGGCCGCAATATCAATCTGGGTTGCGGCTCGACGCATCCGGAGATGCTGGCACGGACCGTCGTCGAACGCGGTTGTGACATGGGCGTCGCCTTCGACGGCGACGGCGACCGCGCGATTTTCGTCGACCATCAGGGCAGGATCGTCGACGGCGACGCGGTGCTGCTGATGTGCGGCCGGCAGCTGCAGCGGGAGGGCCGGCTCAAAGGCAACGCGATCGTGGCCACAGTCATGAGCAACATCGGCCTCGAGCTGGCGCTCAGGCCGCTCGGTATCGATCTCGTGCGTACCGCGGTCGGCGACAAATACGTCATGGAGGAGATGCTCAATCGGAACCTGTCGATCGGCGGCGAACAATCGGGCCACATTATCTTTTCCGATTACCTGTTCACCGGCGACGGCCTGTGCACCGCGCTGAATGTCCTGCGCACGGTCGGTTTGACCGGCCGGACGCTCGCCGACCTCGCTGCGGATCTCACGACATATCCGCAGGTGCTGCTCAACGTGCGCGTGCGTGAGAAGGTCAATCTGTCGACGGTGCCCGCAGTTGCCGGCGTCATTGCCCGCGTCGAGAAGCGGGTTGCCGGCCAGGGACGGCTGCTCGTGCGCTATTCGGGGACCGAACCGCTCCTGCGGGTGATGCTGGAGGGCAGGCACGAGGATGAGATCAGGAGCTGGGCACAGGAGATCATCGACGTGGTGACGCGGGAGATTGGGAAGTGACCCGTGCAATTTGGAATTCGGAATGGGCTTTTGACGCTGCGCTGGTTTGCTCCAGCAGGGGCGTGTTTCGAGAATCGCCCAAGCTCCAAAATTCCGCATTCTGAATTCCTATGGTTCGTTTGAGCGTCAACGTCAACAAGGTCGCGACGCTGCGGAACTCGCGTGGAGGAGCGATCCCGAGCGTCCTCGAAGCCGTGGCGGTATGCGTCGCTGCCGGCTCTCCGGGCATCACCGTTCATCCGCGCGCGGACCGGCGCCATATCACCCCCGGAGACGTCCGCGCGATCGCTCGCGAGCTGCGCGACAGATCGCCGCAGGTCGAATTCAATATCGAGGGCGATCCGCGCGCCGATCTGCTCGCCATGGTCGAGGAGGTCCGACCGGATCAGTGCACGCTGGTCCCCGTGGTGGCCGGAGAGATTACCAGTCAGGCGGGCTGGCGCCGGGGGGCGGAGAGCGACCGGTTGCCGGCCGTGATCCAGCGGCTGCGCGATCACCGGGTTCGCGTGAGCGTCTTCGTCGACGCCGAGCCGGATCCGGTACGCTTTGCGGCGTCGGCTGGCGCCGACCGCGTCGAGCTGTATACGGAGCCCTTCGCGCGCGCCTTCGAACAGGGACCGGATGCGGCTGCGCGATCGTTTGCGCGTTACGTCGAAGCCGCGGGCCTGGCGCACGAGCTCGGACTCGGCGTCAACGCGGGTCACGACCTGGACCTCGAGAACCTCGTCATGTTTCGAAGCCTGCCTTTCCTCGACGAGGTCTCGATCGGGCACGCGATCATCTCGCGAGCCGTTTTTGTCGGCCTGTCGACCGTGGTGCGGGAGTACCTGCACGTCCTCGCCGGTTGAACTCGATGGACGGATTCCGCGGTACGTGCTAAACATGCGAACACAGGCGACGCGGCGGGCGCGGGGACCGAATCTTGAGCGACACAATGTTTCCCCCGCGTCCTCCGCGTCCTCCGCGGTGAGTATCCTGCTTCGATGAAAAGTGACGCGATCGCGTTCGGAATCGCAGGGATATTCTTCGGCCTCATTGCCGGCTGGATCATCGGCTCGCAGCAGGCGGCGGGGCGTCCCGCGCCGCCGGCGGCCGCCGAGCAGTCCGCCGCGCCGGCGCAGGGAACGGCGGCGCCGAACACGCGAGCGGCTGTCCTCGACGACACCAAGGTGAACGCGCTGAAATCGGTCGCCGAGCGCGAGCCCCGGAACGCCGCCCCCCGGGCGCAGCTGGGCAACCTGTACTTCGACGCGGAGCGCTATGACGATGCAATCAAGTGGTACACAGAGGCACTGAAGCTGTCGCCGAACGATGTCAACGTGAGCACCGATCTCGGTGTGTGCTACTACTACATCAACAAGCCGGATGAAGCGCTCGCGCAGTTCGACGTCTCGCTCAAGCTCGACCCGAAACACGCCAAGACGCTTCTCAACATGGGCATCGTGAAAGCGTTCGGCAAACAGGATCTGCAGGGTGCGTCTGCGGCCTGGCAGGACGTGATCCGGGTCGCGCCCGGCTCTCCAGAAGCCCAGGCCGCCAGGCGTGCGCTCGACAGCCTGCAGTCGGCCCACCCGGCGATGGGCGGATCGCAGAAGCCGGGTGCGTGATGAGCCGCGTTGTCCTCCTGCTGCTGCTGTTCATCATTCTCGCCCGGGTGTTCTGGCGCGCTGTAGATGCCTTCATCGAGGGAGCGACCGGCCGGCCGCGTGGCGGACGGGTGCCGCGCGCGGTGTCGATGGCGCGCGATCCGATCTGCGGCACGTTCGTGCTGCCCGAGCGCGCGGTGACCCTGGTGGACGGACGCTCGCGGCTGTTCTTCTGCTCCGAGGCGTGCCGGGACAAGTACCGCGCACGCACGGCATGAGCGCGGAAGCCACGCTCCGCGCCGACATCGTCGAGGTCGGCCGGCGCATGTACGCGCGCGGCTATACCGCCTCGAACGACGGCAACATCAGCGTCAGGCTCGGATCGGATCGCCTGCTGATGACGCCGAAGGGCGTGTGCAAGGGGTTCATGATCCCCGAGATGATGTGCATCACCGATCTCGAGGGGCGCAAGCTGCAGGGCGATCGCGATCCCTCCTCCGAGATGTTGATGCATCTCGAGGTCTATCGCCGCCGGCCGGACGTTCAGGCCGTCGTCCACGCGCACCCGCCGACGGCCACGGGGTTCGCGGTGGCGGGCATTCCGCTCGATCGAGCGGTGCTGGCCGAGGTCCTCACCACGCTTGGCAGCATTCCGATCGCCGAGTACGCGACGCCGTCGACCAGCGAGCTGCCGGAGGCGGTGCGCCGATACATCAAGGCGCACGACGGCATGCTGCTCGCCAATCACGGCGCGCTGACCGTCGGCAGCGATCTCTACAGCGCGTACTTCAAGATGGAAACGATCGAGCATTTCGCCAAGATCAGTCTCGTGGCGCGGTTGCTCGGGCGCGAGCACCTGATCTCGCGCGAAGAAGTGGATCGGCTGCAGGGGCTGCGCGGGAGTTACGGCATCAAGGCGCCTGCGCCGATTTGTCCGCCGGAGCCGGCGGGCCAGGCCGCGTCGTCCAGCGGCGCGGAGGAAGCGGTGTGTCAGGTTGTGCAGGCGCCCTCCAGTCCGTGGTCGCGTCTGGTGCCTGACCCGCCTCCGCGCGCTCGTGATCCTCGCACGAGCGCCGGCACGGTCGCGCCGAAGCGTTCGGCGGCGGCGGAGGATGGCGAAATTCGGTTAACATACCGCCAGCTTTCGGCGCTTATCGAGGAGGCGATCCGCAGTCTGAGGTAACCTACGGTCGACGCGAAGGAGATCGTGATGGGTGAGGCGCTGGGAATGGTCGAAACCAAGGGCCTGGTCGCGATGATCGAGGCTGCCGACGCGATGGTGAAGGCAGCAAAGGTGACGCTCGTCGGCTGGGAAAAGATCGGCGCCGGCTACGTCACCGCGATCGTGCGGGGCGATGTCGCCGCGGTCAAGGCGGCCACAGATGCCGGTGCCGCGGCGGCCCGCCGCGTTGGCGAGCTCGTGTCGGTCCACGTCATTCCGCGCCCGCACGCGAACCTCGAGGACGCGCTCCCAATCGGAAAAGCCGCGAAGGTGTAGGATCGGGCCTGCGTGTCCTCCTCGTCCTCTGTGGTCGATCGCTAGCCTGCCGCTACCGACATGCTGCTGGCCAAAATCGTCGGCACGGTCGTTGCGACACGGAAGGACCCGCGGCTCGTGAGCAACAAGCTGCTCGTCGCGCGGCCGATCGATCCGCACGGCAAAGGCGACGGCTATCTGGTGGCGGTCGATACCGTGGACGCCGGCGTGGGCGAAACGGTGCTCATCGTCAGCGGCAGCTCCGCGCGCATGGCATCGGGGATGAAAGACTGTCCGGTGGATGCAGCCATTGTGGGCATTGTCGATGCCGTGGAGATCAGTGAATGAGGATCCCACCACCGAGGACACGGAGGAATAATCCTGTTGCTCTTCGCCAGACGAACGCTGCGGTGTCGTGAGCAATGTCGAAGGGCGGGGATTGACCCTCCCCGTGCTCTGCGTCCTCCGTGGGTAATGACCAGATGCAACTCGCACGCGTCATCGGCACTGTCGTCGCCACGCGGAAAGATGAAAAGCTGACCGGCATCAAGCTGCTGGTCGTACAGCCGCTATCGCCGCGCCGCGAACCGCGGGGGGTCCCGCTCGTCGCGGTGGATGCGGTCGGTGCCGGCGACGGTGAAGAAGTGTTCTTCGTGCGCGGCAGGGAAGCAAGCTTTCCGTTTCTTCCCGGCGAGCCGCCGGTTGACGCCGGTATCGTGGGGATCGTCGATCATTGGGACGTGGAAGAAAATCCGTGAGATTGTTGATTGCTGATTGCTGATTGCTGATTTCAATCCACAAATCAAGTTTTCAGCAATCAGCAATCAACAATCAGCAATCAGCAATCTCAGGGTTCTTACATGCAGATAGCTCGCGTCGTCGGCACGGTGGTCGCCACCAGGAAGCACGAGGCCTTTGCCGGAGCCAAGCTGCTCCTCGTTCAGCCGTTGAATGTCGACGACACGGCGCGTGGAAATGCCCTGCTCGCGGTCGATGGAGTTGGAGCGGGAGTACAGGAAAAAGTGCTCATCGTGCTCGAAGGACGTGCGGCCGGCGAGGCGCTGGGCCGCAAAGCGGCGCCTGTTGACGCCGCCATTGTCGGGATTGTCGACTCAGTGACCATCCATGAATGACGAGGAGGTCCGCGCGATGGTCCGGGACGCGATTGCGAACCATCTCGGATCGTCGTACCTGCCGCCGCCGGTCCAGGCGGCGGGCGCGGCGGCGCCTCGCCTTCACGCGAGCCACGGCTTGCTCCCGCTCGCGCGCGGGAGCGACGAGGACGACGGCATGTGTCTCATCGAGCCGTCGGTCCGGTGTAATCACTGTGGGTACTGCGTGTCGTTTGGACACTGACAGGGCAGGGGGGAGCGCCTGCGGCCACACCGAGCCGAGGACCTGAGAATCCGAGGCGAGGTGTCAGCGTCAGTTCGTGCTGGGGATGTCCGCCTTTGTCAAGGCTACGGCGGGTCCGCCGTAGCTCGCCGAAAACTTGGGGGCGAGCGGAGGCTGGAGGGCCTCCCAGCGCCACTGCGACAAGAGTAGTCCTCCGTTGACTGGAGACCCCGATGCCTTCCGTTCTGGTCACCCGGAAACTGCCGTCCTCGGTCATCAAGAAGCTGGAGACGGCGGCGGACGTCGAGGTGTTTTCCGGCGACGAGGGAATGCCGCCGGCGGAGCTGCGCGCCCGCGTCGCTGGCAAAAACGCCCTGGTCAGCCTGCTGACCGATGCGGTCGATCGGAGCGTGATTGACGCCGCGCCGGATTTGAAGATCGTGGCCAACGTCGCCGTCGGATACAACAACATCGACGTCGCGTATGCGAAAACGCGCGGCGTCCTGGTGACGCATACTCCCGACGTCCTGACCGAGTCGGTCGCCGACTTCACGTGGGCCCTGATTCTCGCGATCACGCGGCGATTGGCGGAGGGCGAGCGCCTGCTCCGCCGCGGCGAGTGGAAAGGCTGGGCGCTCGATTTCATGCTCGGGACGGAGCTCACGGGGAAACAGCTGGGACTGGTGGGTGTCGGACGGATTGGCCGCGCCGTCGCCGCGCGGGCACCCGCGTTCGGGATGCGTGTGGTGTATACGGAGCAGCGTGAAATCGATCTGCCGAACGCCGAATCGACTTCGCTCGATCGGCTGCTCAATACCTCGGACGTGGTGTCGCTGCACGTTCCGCTGCTGCCCGAGACCCATCACCTGATCGACAAGCGGGCGCTGACGCGCATGAAGCGCTCGGCCTATCTGATCAATACGGCACGCGGCCCGGTTGTCGACGAAGCGGCGCTCGCCTGGGCATTGCAGCAACATCTGCTGGCAGGCGCAGCGCTCGACGTGTACGAGAACGAACCGTCGGTGCATCCGGATCTGCTGCGGCTCGAGAACGTGCTGCTGGTCCCGCACATGGCGAGCGGAACGACAGAAACGCGAACCGCCATGGCGGATCTCGCCGCAAGCAACGTCCTTGCGGTTCTTGCCGGCCGCCCGCCGGTGACGCCGGTACCCTGAGCGCAATGAACGTTTGAACGCAAAGGACGGGACGCAAAGGACACAAAGAAGAAAATAGTTCTCTGCGGCCTACGCGGCCTTTGCGTTCCAGGGCATCTTCGGTTACTCCGAGACGATTCCGGCCTGATAGACTCTCACTTAAATGACCAGAGTCTCTTATCGGGCCGGACGTGCCGTCGGCATCGCCGCGCCGGTTGCCCTCCTCGTCGCGCTCGCGCTGTCGCATCCCGCGGCAACCGAGTCCTGCGAGTGGAACGGTATCGAGCGGATCGTGGCCGTTGCCGATGTCCACGGCGCGTACGACCGGTATCTCGAGATTCTCAAGACCGCAGCCGTTATCGACGATCACGGCCGCTGGGCGGCCGGTAAGACGCACTTCGTCCAGCTCGGCGACGTCGTCGACCGCGGCGACGACTCCCGGAAGGCGCTCGACCTGCTGCGTCGACTCGAGCGCGAGGCCCATGCCGCCGGCGGATTTTCGCACATGCTCCTTGGCAATCACGAAGCCGCGCGGATGCTGGGCGACATGCGGTTGACCACGTCCGGTGAGTACGCAGCATTCGCGACGCCTGAATCGCCGGCGATCCGCGAGAAGTACCTGAAAACGCTCAACCCGCCGCCGGGCGCCGATCGTGACGAGCTCGCGAGGCAGACGCCGCTTGGCTTGGTCGAGCTCCGGCAGGCGTTCGGCCGCGACGGCGACTACGGACGCTGGCTGCGGCAGCTGCCGGCGGTGATCAAGATCAATGGCGTTGCGTTCCTCCACGGCGGCATCAGTCCGGCGGTGGCGCCGCTTGGATGCGCGGCCATCGACGAGCAGGTGCGGCGCGAGCTCACGACCGATCTCGAGAAGACCCGTGCGGCGCCGCTGGCAACTCTGGTGGCGGGGGCCGACGGCCCCCTCTGGTACAGAGGGCTCGCGCAGGAGCCTGAGAGCTTTGCGCCGCAGGTCGCCGAAGCGTTGTCGAAATTCGGCGCGCGCGCCTTTGTCATCGGGCACACCGTGTCGACAACCGGGCGCATCGCGACGCGGTTCGATGGCCGGGTGATTCAGCTGGACACGGGAATGCAGCCGGCGTATGTGCAGAATGGCCGCGCGTCAGCACTTGAAATTCGCGGCGACGATGCGACCGCCATCTATGTCGATCGCCGGGATCCTGTCGCGTTGCCGAAGCGGGAGGCAACGATGCAGTTCAGATAGCGGAGTTCACGGAGGCAACGATAGAAACACAGAGAAACGGATTAACGGAGGTCTTCGTAGCAGATCAAAAACGGAAGCCTCCTCCGCTTTTATCTCCGTTTCTCCGTTCCCCTGTGTTTACCGTTTCCTCTGCAACCTCCGTTTGACCGTACGCCGGCGGTTCACTTTTTGGGCGCGCCGGCTGCCTTGCTCATGACCGTGACGGTTGAGGCGTGCATGGTCCCGTCCATATCGTGATACGCCACCCGGACGCGATCGTTCATGGCGACGGCGTCGGTCGCCGTCAGCTTGCCCTGCGAAGCTTTTGTGCCGAGGCCTTTGCCGACGAACTTGGTCATGTTGTCGACGGTGAACGTCATGTCCTTGCCGTCAGCGGTTACCACCAGTGAACTCCCGGACACCGATTTCACGGTGCCGGTCGCGTTCTGTGTCTTGGTCTTGGCCTGCGCGTGAAGGGCCGGTTGTGCGGCGCACAGCGCCAATACGGACAGAGCGATAATCAACAAACGTCTCATCTGTGCCCCCCCTTCTTTTTCTTGCGTGGGGCTCTGCCCCACACCCCGGCTCGGTCGCTCGCGGGGCCCCTCTGCCCCGCTCCGCTCCCTCGCAGGCGCGCGACGCGCGCCTGCCTAAGCCGTGCTTGCACGGCAAAACTGACATGTTCGCACACATGTAGGCCGTGCAAGCACGGCTAGAGCCGGAATTTATAGTAGCCGAAGTGATGCCAAAAGCACGCGCCACAACTGTTCACGCCGTCATGAGGGCGCTTGCCCGCGCCATCGACAACCTGGAGCTTCCGGCAGTTGAGAAAATCTCCCAGGAGAGCCAGGAGGACCCGTTCGACGTGCTCATCGCGACGATGCTCTCGGCCCAGACGCGTGATGCAGTAACCGCAGAGGCGTCGGCGCGGCTCTTCCGTGCGGCGCGGACGCCGCGAGCGATGTCGAGGCTGACGGAACGCCAGATCGCGCGGCTGATTTACCCGGTCAGCTTCTACCGCTACAAGGCGAGATACGTCAGGGCGACGTGCCGAATCCTGGTCGAGCGGCATGGCGGGCGTGTGCCCGGCAGTATGGCGGAGCTCCTCGCGCTACCCGGCGTCGGCCGGAAGACAGCCAATCTCGTCCTCATTCTTTCGTTCAAGAGCCAGAAGAATATCTGCGTCGACACACACGTGCATCGAATCGCGAACCGGCTGGGATGGGTGAAGACCCGCACGCCGGAAGCGACGGAGCAGGCGCTTTACAAGGCAACCGACCCGCGCTGGTGGCCGTTCATCAATCTGTACCTGGTCACGTGGGGCCAGAATGTGTGCCGCCCGGTATATCCGCGCTGCGGCGAATGCGTGTTGCGGCAGTACTGTGCGCGCGTCGGGATCGAGGGCTCTTGAATGCGGCGGTCGCGCAGGCCTTCAGGCCTGCATCACGGCCGCCGGGCAGCCCTGACCACCTCCGCTGAAGCTACGGTGGTCCGCCGTAGCCTTGGCGAAGGCGGGGCTGCGCTACACTGACCACTCCCGCCAGATCTGGAAACCGTTCGACGAAGGCCGGCAGGTACTCACCTTCTGTCGGTTCCCCGAGCTGATGTTTGATCATCGCAGCGTTCGCAATGGACTGCGCTGAGAAATGATTGTTCGTGTAGAGGTACGTTTTCTTCACCAGGTGCCGCGCCGCGTCCGCTGTCTCCGCGAATTCCTGCAGCTCGCCGGCTGAATAGAGGTAATCGTACCGGTCTTCGGATTTTTCGTGGCGCCACCATCTGGCGGCATTGCGGCCGTGCAGCCGCATGTAGTAGAAGCCCTTCACGTTCGGCAGATAATTCTGCCGAATCGAGAACCGGAATTTCGGCTCGTCGATCTGGACCCAGGCGGAGGCGAAGCTGTTGAGCAGCGACAACGTGTCGCCGATCCTGTCGCTCCAGCTGCGGTGTCGCAGCTCCACGGCGACCGGATAATCGGCGAACGCGCGGAGCAGCCACTGGAGGTATTCGCGCGCCGGCGGCGAGTCTTTGAAGCTGGGTGGAAACTGCGCCAGGAGCGCGCCCAGCTTTCCCTTCTGCGCGATCGGATCGATCCCGCGGCGGAACTCGTCGAGGTCCACGGTGGTCGGCCGCACCAGCTCCCGGAGGGCGGCGGTTTCCGCGCGCGCGTCTTCGGGGAGACTGCCGGCAACGCGTTCCTCGTACATCCGTGGATGGGTGAACTTCTGATACAGCTTCACTGAGAATTCGAAGCCGCGGGGCGTTCGCGCCGCCCATGTGCTGGAGACGGCGGCGCGCGGCTGTCCGTAAAACGTCGAATTGACCTCGACGGTGTTGAAGTGTTCGGCGTAGTACGCGAGCTCGTCGAATCCCTTCGGGCGCGGGTGCGGATAGAAGATGCCATTCCAGGTCCCGCGGCCGGTCGGGTAGTTCCATCCGCTCGTCCCGACGCGTAAATCCCCCATATGGATCTCTGGGATTGCTGATTGTAGATTGTAGATTGTAGATTGTAGATTGCCGGTCGCAGATTTCTGAACGCACCTGCAATCGAAGTCTGAAATCAACAATCAACAATCAACAATCAACAATCTAAAATCTACAATCTCACGATCGCCTGAACCCGAACGTGACCTTCGAGCCTCTGACGAGGATCGGCCGGCGAATCAGGTTCGGGTTCTCCATCATCAGATCGATGGCTTCCTTTTTCGACTTCGGCAGCGGCCGCTCCTTCCACACCGGGCTGCGCGTGCTCACGAAGTCGAGGAAGCGTTTCGCATCGATGTGCTTCTCGAGGAACTCGCGCGAGGGCGGCTGCCTGTTGATATCGATCGCCTGCACCTCGACGCCGGTCTGATCCAGAAAACTTCTGGCGTTCTTGCACGTCGTTCAGGTCGGCTTCCAGTAAAACGTGGGCGTGGCCATAAACGTAGAATAATGGAGATTCGCACGGCAGGGACGGCTCGCGAGCCGCCCCTACCTGAAAAATGATGTGAATGCTGACCATCAACGAGATTTTCTATTCGATTCAGGGGGAGTCGACCCGGGCCGGAGAGCCGTGCGTCTTCGTGCGCCTGACCGCGTGCGACCTGCGATGTTCCTGGTGCGACACGGCGTACGCGTTTCACGAAGGCCGGAAGATGTCGATCGATGACGTCGTGGCGGCGGTCGATCGCCACGGCTGCGAGCTCGTCGAAATCACGGGCGGCGAGCCGCTGCTCCAGGAGGACGTGTATCCCCTGATGGACCGCCTGCTGCAGGACGGGCGCACGGTCATGCTCGAGACCGGCGGCCACCGGCCGATTGATCGTGTTCCGCACCGCGTGCTGAAAATTATCGACGTGAAATGCCCGGGAAGCGGCGAGGCGCACCGGACCGAGTGGCGCAACCTCGATCGGCTTGCCGCGCACGACCAGGTGAAGTTCGTGATCAAGGATCGCGCCGATTACGAGTATGCCCGCGGCGTCATGGCGCGGCACGATCTTCCGGGGCGCGCCGGAGCGATTCTCCTGTCGCCCGTGCACGGCGTCCTGGATCCGAAGCTTCTGTCCGGATGGATGCTCGAGGACCGGCTTCCCGCGCGGCTGCAGCTGCAGCTGCACAAATATATCTGGCCCGCGGAAACGCGGGGTGTGTAATCATCTGCTGCAAATTCTCAAACGATCTACCACGGGGGACGCGGAGGACGCGGAGGTTCAATCCTGTCCTGTGACAGCTCTCAGGGCACTTCAACCTTCGTGGCGGGGTTGAAAACCGTCAGGATTTGTCCTCCTGTTCCTCCGTGTCCTCCGCGGTGAGAGCAGGCCACACCATGAACGCCATCGTTCTACTCAGTGGCGGCCTCGACTCCTATACGGCTGCGGCGATCGCGCGGACGGAGGGATTCGTCCTCTACGCGCTGACCGTGAATTACGGGCAGCGCCATGCACGCGAGCTCGAGGCCGCGCGCGCCGTCGCGCAGGCCCTGCGAGTGGAACGGCATCTGGAGATCGCCGTCGATCTGCGTTCCATCGGCGGCTCGGCGCTGACCTCGGCGGCGCCGGTCCCCCACGACCGCGATCTGACCGTCGCCGAGATTCCGTCGACCTACGTGCCGGCGCGCAACACGATCTTTCTCGCGCTGGCGCTCGGCTGGGCCGAGGTCGTCGGCGCGCACGACATCGTCATCGGCGTCAACGCGCTCGACTACTCCGGCTATCCCGACTGCCGTCCCGGATTCATCAGCGCGTTCGAGCACCTGGCTGCGGTGGCCACGCGGGCCGGCGTCGAAGGCGCCAGTCTCCACGTGCACGCGCCGCTCCTGACGCTTGGCAAAGCCGACATCATCAGGCGGGGCACGGCGCTCGGGCTCGACTACTCGCTGACGCACAGCTGCTACGATCCGGGCGCCGGCGGGCGCCCGTGCGGACGCTGCGACAGCTGCGTGCTGCGCGCGAAGGGATTTCAGGAAGCCGGGATCGCAGATCCGCTGCTGTCCTGACGTGCAACCCGGACTTCCTTCGTTTCGTCTCGTTCCTCTGCTCCTCTCTGGTTATACCGTTTCCTCCGTCGGCTCCGTTATCACGCAAACGGAGTAGACGGAGGCAACGGTATACCACAGAGAAACGGAGCAGCGGAGACGAGCAGAGACAGACGTTAGGATATGGTTCCAATTCAAAATTCTTATGACCGATCGTCTCTATTACGATGATCCACATCTCCGCGAATTCGACGCGACGGTCACCGCCGTCGAACCGCGCGGCGACCGCGTGGCGGTCGTCCTCGATCGCACCGCTTTCTATCCGACCTCCGGCGGCCAGCCGTTCGACACCGGCAGGCTCGGCCCGCTGCGCGTCGTCGACGTTCTCGACGACAACGGCGGCACCATCACGCACATCGTCGAAGGGGGTCCGCTGCAGGCGGGTGAACGTGTTCACGGCGCAATCGACTGGGCGCGCCGGTTCGATCACATGCAGCAGCACACGGGCCAGCATGTGCTCTCGGCGGCAATCGCCCGCCTGTTCCAGGTCCGCACCAACAGTTTCCACCTCGGTTCCGAAGCCTCGACGATCGATCTCGCGCGCGAGATGACGGCCGAGGAAATCACCGCCGCTGAAGACGAAGCCAACCGCATCCTGTGGGAGGATCGCCCGGTCACGATCCGTTATGCGAGCGCCGGGGACGCCGCCGCGCTGCAGCTCCGCAAAGAACCCGTTCGCGGCGGGACCCTGCGGCTCGTCGACGTCGAAGGCTTCGATCTGTCGGCGTGCGGCGGCACGCACGTGCTGAGGACCGGCGCCATCGGCGTGATCGCTGTTGCGTCGTGGGAGCGTTTCAAGAGCGGCGAGCGGGTCGAATTCCTGTGCGGCGGCCGGGCGCTCGCGCGGTTTCGGCGGCTGCGTGATTCCACGGCGGCCGGCGTTCGGCTCCTTTCTGTCCTGCCCGAGGAGCTCGGGCCGTCAATCGAGCGGCTCCAGGCGGATATCAGGGACCAGAAGCGCGCGTTGACCGCCGCGCACACCGAGCTTGCACGGTATCGGGCCTCCGAGCTCGTGGCCTCGGCGCAGCCGCTCGGACCCGGTCCGCACGGCTCGGTCAAGCTGATTCTTCGCGCGATCGACGCCGACGCAGCCGGGTTGAAGTCGCTCGCGGCGGCCGTCAGCTCGTCACCCGGTTGTCTGGCAGTGCTCGTTTCCGTCTCGAGGCCGTCTCTCGTCGCGGTCGCCCGATCGCCCGACGTTTCGATTGCCGCCAATCGAATCGTGGGAGCCTTGACGGCCCGGTTCGGCGGCCGCGGCGGCGGCAAGCCGGAGCTGGCACAGGGCGGCGGCCTCGATGGAGCGCCAGACGATATCCTGGCCGCGGCCCTCGGGGAGGTCCAATCAGGGTGACCTGACACAAGGTCGCCCTTTCCGCGGACTTATGTCAAAGCGTGCAAACAGACAAATTTCCCTGCGAAAAACTGTGTTGGCGAATGAAGGTCGAGGATTGGGCGCCTTGCTGGAATGGGTGCCAGAGTCACCCACCCCGGGTTTGAACGTTCTCGCCCGGAATTCCTAGGACAAACCGCCACCCCGCCTGACCGCTTTGTCCCCTGGCTCAGCGGCACTCCACGTGCTTTATAGCTGAGGCAGGCGCTCATCAGAGCGCACGCATTTTCCAGGAGCCAACATGCGGTTTCAAAAACCCCTCGCGGGGACATGGTCGAAGTGTGTCCTTTTTCTGATGCTGACAACGACCGCACGCGCCGCCACGCTGACCGTCGCGGCCGGCGGCGATTTGCAGGCAGCGCTCAACGCCGCGCACCCGGGCGACATCGTCACCTTGCAGCCTGGCGCTACCTACACCGGCAGTTTCATACTCCCGAATAAGGGGTCGGTTTCCGACTACATCACCATTCGATCGGCGGCGCCTGATCGTGATTTGCCGCCGCCCGGCATCCGCATCACACCGGCGTCCGCACCGTACTTGCCGAAGCTCAAAAGTCCGACCAGCACGCCCGCGCTCCGCACCGCCGCCGGCGCGAACCACTGGAAGATCCTGTTCGTGGAATTCCAGGCCAACGCAAACGGCTACGGCGATATCGTGACGCTTGGTGCCGGCGACTCGTCGCAGACGGAGCTGTCGCAGGTGCCCTACGCGCTCGTGATGGATCGCGTGTACGTGCATGGCGATCCGGCGCTGGGACAGAAGCGCGGCATCGCGCTCCACAGCAGCGACACCGCCGTGATCAATTCTTACGTGTCCGACTGCAAGGCGGTCGGCCAGGACTCGCAGGCCATCTTCGGCTCCAACGGCCCCGGCAATTACATCATCGAGAACAACTATCTCGAAGGTGCCGCCGAGAACTTCATGCTCGGCGGAGCGGACCCGACCATCCGCAATCTGGTCACGACCAACGTCGTGTTCCGGCGCAACCTCCTGAGAAAGCCCCTCGCGTGGCGCGATCCCATCATCGCCACGCCGGTCGGCGTGTCAGCGACCGTCGCGACGGGCAACGGCTCACTCCCGGCGGGCGCCTATTACTACAAAGTCGTCGCGCGCCGGGCCGCCGGTCAGACGAACAAAGCGACGTCCGCGCCGTCGGTCGAGGTGTCCGCGACGGTTCCCTACGGGTCGACGGGCGGCATCACGATCTCGTGGACGCCGGTCGCGGGCGCCGACGATTACCTTGTCTACGGCCGGAGCGCCGGCAGCGAGAACGTGTACTGGAAAACGACGACTCCATATTTTGCCGACTCGGGTGCGGCAGGGACGAGCGGCACACCCGGAACCAAGGGGACCAAGTGGGCGGTCAAGAACATCTTCGAGTTGAAGAACGCACAGGACGTGCTCGTCGAAGGCAACGTGTTCGAGAACCTCTGGGTCGCCGATCAGCCGGGCTATCCAATCGTGTTCACTCCGCGCAACCAATACGGCAACACACCGTGGGTGGTTGTGCAGCGCGTCCTGTTCAGCCACAACATTGTCCGCCACACCGCGGGCGGCGTGAACATCCTGGGTATCGACAACCTCGCACCGAGCCAGCGCACGAACAACATCAGCGTTATCGACAACGTGTTCGATGATCTGACCGCGTCGGCCTGGGGAAGCGGCTCGCGGCCGTTTCAGCTCGGGGCTGGCCCGGATGCCATCACCATCGATCACAACACGATCATCACGACCGATGCCACCATCGTGTCGCTCTACGGCGGGTCGGCGACGTCGCCGACGCCGATCACGAACGTCCGGATCACCAACAACATGTCTGCGCACAATTCGTATGGGATCAACGGGTCGAACTATCAACCCGGGATGTCGTCGATCACGGCGTATCTGCCGGAGAGCATCGTCCTCGGGAATGTGCTCGCCGGAGGCAGCGCGTCGAAGTATCCGGCCGGCAACTATTTTCCGACCGAGAGCGCGTGGCAAAGCGGGTTTGCAGACTACGCCGCCTGCGACTACCACCTCGGACCGGCGAGTCCGCTCAAAGGCGCCGCGACCGACGGCTCCGATCCGGGCGCGAACATCGACAGCGTGATCGCCGAAACCGCGAACGCTGTGACCGGTAACAACTCCGTCGCCCCGAACCAGGTCCGCATCATGACGACGAGCCTGCCGAACGGCACCTGGCACGAGCCGTACGCGCAGCCGGTCTCGTGCAGCGGCGGATCCGGCACCTGCGGCTGGCGCGCCCTGGACGGCGTGCTGCCGGCGGGCATCGCCTTCGATGCCGTGGCTGGTCTGATCGCCGGCACGCCGACCAGCATCGAGACCGGATCGATCATGCTCGAGGCCTACGATGCCAGCTACCCGACCAACTCGGCCACTACGGTGCTCACGCTGACAATCGATCCGCCACCGTTCATCATGACCATGCCTCCTGCCACGGCCGGCCAGGTCGGCGTCCCTTATAAACTGGCGCCCTCGGTGTCCGGCGCGCTCGGCACCGTGACGTGGAGCGTCACATCAGGCAATTTGCCCAGCGGTCTCAGTCTCGATGCCTTCTCGGGGCTGATCGCGGGTGTGCCGGCGACGTGGGGAACGACGACGGCCGTCATTGAAGCTCGCGACTCCTGGCGCCTGGATCGGATCGCGACAGCGCCGATCACCATCACCGTCGCTCCGGCCCCGCTCGCCGTGGCGACAGCGGCGCTGGCGCGTGGAAACTATCGCAGCGCGTATCAGGCGACGTTGACGGCGACCGGCGGCACCGGTCGGACGACGTGGGCGCTCGCCGGAGGGGGGCTACCGCCGGGACTGACGCTGGGGTCGGACGGCAGCATCAGCGGTGCGCCGACGGCGGTGGGTACGTTCGGCTTCACGGTTCGCGCGAGCGATGCGGGCTGGTCCGGTAATGTGGCGCAGAAGAATCTGGCCATCACGGTCGGCGTGCTCGAGATCCTGCTCTATGCCTCGGACGCGACGACCGTCAGCGGCACGTGGTCGCGCGTGTCCGACGCCACGGCGGCGCGGGGTACGCGGCTCGCGAATCCCAACAAGGGCGCCGCGAAGCTTACGGTGCCTCTCGCCTCACCGGTGAACTACTTCGAGATCCCGTTCGTGGCGGAAGCCGGCGTGGCCTACCACCTCTGGGTGCGCGGCAGGGCCGAGAACAATTTCTGGGGCAATGATTCGGTGATGGTGCAGTTCTCGAACAGCGTCGATGCGTCCGGCGCCGCCCGATATCGGATCGGCACGACGTCGGCAAACGATGTCAACCTCGAGGACTGCAGCGGCTGCGGCCTGTCCGGCTGGGGCTGGCAGGACAACGGTTGGGGCGTCAACGTGACGGGGCCGGCCATTTATTTCGGACAATCCGGGCCGCAGACGATTCGCGTGCAGGTCAGGGAAGATGGGATGTCGATCGATCAGATCGTCCTGAGTGCAGGCCAGTACGCCACCGCCTCGCCGGGAGTGTTGAAAAACGATACAACGATCCTTTCACGGTAGCTTTCGCACGATGCTGGGGCCTGTCGCTGCACAGTGCGTGGAGCGAGTCAGGCCCCAGCACTCTGCGGCGTTAGCCCCCGGCACCCTTCAGCGTCAGACGGCGTCAGTTCCCTGTGACGAGCCGGACGACAATTGCATCAATGGCCTCGGTGATGATTGCCGGTCCGGCGGCGAAATTGTTCGCGATGATTGAAAACGCGAGCGGCTCGCCCGTCATCGTCGTCGCATAGCCTGACAACGCCCGCACGTTCGCCATCGATCCGGTTTTCGCGCGTACGTTGCCCTCTGCCGCCGTCCCCCGCATCCGTGCGGCCAGCGTCCCGTCGCGTCCGGCAATCGGCAGCGCCGCCTCGAACGCTCCGCGCAGGCGATTGTCCGACGCCACATGCGCAAGGATCGCGACCAGCGTCTCGGGGGTGACGTAGTCGTAGCGCGAGAGTCCCGAGCCGTCACGAAGAATCAGCGATTCCGGCGCAATGCCCCACGACTGCAGCGTCGTCTGGAGCAGCATTGGACCCGCAATCCCGCCGGGCGTGCCACCGGTTGCGGCGATAGTCTTGAGCAGCGTTTCCGCGTACAGGTTCTGGCTCGCTTTCATCAACCGGACTGCCAGCGTCGAAAGCGGCGCCGACCGATGTGTCGCGAGCTCCACGGCGCGATCGCCGGGCCGCGGCGGCTCCGCCAGGTCGTCGATGTCCATCGCCGCGCCGCGTACATCGATTCCGCGCGCGATGAGGCCGTTCCGCAGCGCCTTGACGAGAAACAGGGTCGCGTTGTCGACCGAGACGACCCGTGTCGCAGGAGCGGATCCGATCGGAACGGTTCCGCGAAGCTCCAGCCGGGAGCTGCCGGGCAGCCGGTGCGCCCCGATGGAAGCCGCTGAGCCCTCGGCCGCGGTCACAAGCCGATTGTCGATCGTCAGACCGGTGTCCGGCGGGTCGAGAGCGACTGCCGCCACATCGCCGGCGGCCGGACCTGGGGTGACGGTGAGGCGCGCCGCATTTTCGTTGAATTGCAGCGCGCTCACGGCCGCCGCGTAGTCGCCGAGGAGGTCGTCCCACGACCACCCGAATCCAAGCCCCTCATCGTCGAAGGCGTTGTCGTCGCCGATGACGCGGCCGAGAATCGTTCGGACTCCCAGCGCCTTCAGGCGCTCCGCACACGCGTCGAAGGCGCGGCCGGCAGAACCGTCGGCAGTCCCGAAGCTCGGGTCACCGGTGCCCACCGCCATGATGTCGCCATCGAGAACGCCGTTCTCGATGCGTCCGACACTCAGGAATCGGGTCGTGAAGGTGAAGTCCCACCCGAGGCGGTCGGCCGCCGCGGCCAGCGTCACGATTTTCATCGTCGATGCCGGCATCATCAGCTTCTGCGCGTTCAGCGCGTAGATCGTCGAGCCACTCCACAGCGACTTGACGAGGATGCCCCAGTAGCCGGGGGCCAACGCCGGCTGTGCGAGGATGGCGTCGATGTCGTGCTGGAGTGTGGATGGGGCTGGACGGTTTAGGACGCCAGGAGGGTGCGGACCAGCGGACCGGCAGGCGATAGAGGCCACGAGGGCGCAGGCGACGATGACGGTCTGTCGGGCGCCTCGATCAGCATTGATGACGGCCGGCGGGGGAGCTCCGAGTGAGCTTCGAGTCAAGTCCGACGACACTCCGACTGAACTCCGATCGAAGTCCGATCGCAGTCGGACTCAGCGCCGACCGAGCTCCGACCGACGTCCGGCTGAGCTGCGACGTGAGTCGGACTCAACTGCGACCTGAGTCCGACAGCTACTTGGAAATCTCGTCCAGCGTCTTCACCGCTTCGGTGAGATCCGTCGAATCCACCTTTGCCGCGCCGGGCTCCGACGGCCGGGAGGCGAAGGTGTCGTCGCCCACCTTGCCGAAGCTGACGCGCTCCTCCTTCTTGCCGTCCTCGAATTTCACGTAGATGGCGAGCTCCGGTTTGTCGAGTCCGGTTTTGGCCGCCGCGTCGACGAACGACGTCGCGCGCATGTTGGAGAGGCGCGACAGCAGACTCTCGACCTTGTCCTTGTCGGCATCGCCGGCGTTCGGGCTCAGGCGCCGCCATTTCTCCTGCGGGTTTTCGCCTTCACCCTTCGTTTTCTCGAGAACGATCGTCTGGCCGCTGCGCGTGAGCTCGACGCGGTTGGCGTTGTAGGCGCGGAACTCGAACAGATCTTTCCGCCGGTACTCGTCGGCGCCTTTCTTGAGCTCGTCGACGAACGACGATTCGACCGTCATCACGAGCGGCCTCGACGCATCACGGACGTAGACGTTCCCCTCCTCGGCCTTGCCGCCTACGAGCAGGGTCGCGCGCGAGCTGCCGGCGTTCACGTTGAGCGTCACTTCCGGCTTGTCCAGGCCGTACTTCTTCAAGTCTGCCGGCGAGGCGTCATCGGCCGCGATCGACTTCATCTGTGCCGTCTGCAGGCGGCCCATCAACCCCTCGACGGCGCCGAAGTCGGCCCGTACCTGCAACGGCGCCGTCAGCTTCCATTCAGGGCCCTCCTTGGTCAGCGCCACGTTCTTTCCGCCGGCGGCGAGCTCCACGCGATCGACCTTGTCGCGGTCGAACGCCAGCAGCTTCTTGTCTCGCAGGCCGAACGTCTCTTTGTTGAACGACGAGTCCTGAAAGGAAGGGATGAGAAAGACCTTCTTCTCGTCGTTCCGCGTGGCGAACATGTCCGAGCCGGTCGGCGATTTGTCGCCGATGATCAGCTTCCGGTAGTCCTTGTCGCCGCTCGCCTTGAAGTCGATCTGCACCCGCGGCGTCGCCAGGCCGTACTCCTTGAGATCCGCCGGGTTCTCGTCCACGACCCTGACGATGCTGATCTGCGTGAGGCCGGAAGTGATCGCCGAGATCTCGCTGTCGTCGGCCTTGGCGGTAACGGGCGCGGTGAGCTGCCAGGCGCCGTTCTTCTTGACGACCGACGTGGTGTCGCCCTTTTCCGCCTTGATCTTCAGCTCTTCGATCTTGTCCGCTTCGAGCGACGCGAACACTTTCTCCTGCTTCGAGGCGGCGTCGGTCGAGTCGGGTTGCTTCCAGGTGACGAAATAGATGTAGGCGCCGAGGCCGACCAGGACGACCAGCAGCGCGAGGGTGGAGCGGAGGCCGCGCATGGAGCTAACGCCTCCGCCACCAGCTGTAGACGCCGGTGCCGAAGATCGACCCGGGCAGGATCAACAGCGACAGCCAGATGATGTTCGATTGCTGCGTCGCGGTCAGCGTGATCCGGCGGTCGTCCGGCTCCTTCGGGCGGATCGAGATGAGGTTCTCCTGCTGCGACAGCCATCCGATCGCATTCAGGAACAAATCGCGGTTGCCGGAAATGCCAAGCGCGCTGTTGGTGACGAAATCGGAATCACCCATGACGGCGACGCGCGCTTCGGGCTTGGCCGCCTGTGCGTCCGCCTTCGATTCGTCGGCCGGCGGCGTCGTCGCCGCCGAAACCGCCGCGCCGATCGTGATCGGACCCTTCTTGTCCTTGTTTTCGTCGAGGCCAACTTTGCCGCTGGTCATCAGCGTCTTGACGTCGGTCTCGGCCCAGCTGCGGGCGCTCGTCTCGACGAAGCCCTGGGCGTTGTGCCCATTGACGCCGCCCGACACCGGCGTGACCGAGCGCGCCATCGGAAACGCGGTGAGCACCCGGAACCCGCCGTTCTTGGTAATGGCATGCGACGGATAATTGGCGGCGACCGGTACGGACGCATCCGTTCCGAGGAGCTGGCCCATGCCGCTCACGTCGACCACCACGTCGTTCCCGAGATCGATGCCCCAGTCGTGCGCGAGCGCGACCAGGTTCGTCAGCGGCGGGCTGTCGGGTTTGTCGGGCGGATCGATCAGCAGCAGCAGCTTCCCGGCCTTCTCCAGATACTTCTTGAGCGCGTCGACTTCCTGCGGGAAGAAGTCGATCTTCGGGCCCGCCACGACGACGACCGAGGCATCGTCCGGGACCGAGCCCTGCTGCGCGAGCACGATCTTGTCGGTGGCGTAGTTCTCGCGGCCGAGCGCGGCGACGATGACGTTGTAGCTTTCACGGTCGCGGTCGGAGCCGGCAATGTCCTTCTCGTTGTGGCCCTGGGTGAAGTACACCTTGCGCTGCTGTCCGGTGACGACCTTGATGATCGCGTTGGTCACGTCCTGCTCGGTGTCGCTGGTGATGCGCTCGCTCCGGCCCTTGTAGTTCAGGACGATGGTGCCGTATTGCTGGACCTGGTTCTGCTTCGCGATCGTCGGCTTCTTGTCGGGATCGATGTATTCGATCGAAATATTCTTCGAGGCGTACTGGTATTCCTTCAGGCGGTCCTGGAGCCGCATCACGTCGCTCTCGCGCTCGAAGGCGAGCATCTGCAGCGGCGCGTCGAGCTTCGTGATCACGTTCCGGCTCTGATCGGACAGGCCGAACTGCCGGTTGGCGGTCAGGTCCCAGCGTTTGTTCTGCCGCGACCCGATGTAATTGACGGCGGCGAGAATGCCGAGCACGATGAGCACGCTGACCGCGCTGAGTGTTCCGTACCGCGCCTGGCGCCGCGAGAACACTCTGGCGATGTCGCGCCACTGCGACGCGGTATACGCCAGCACGCAGACGAAGCCGGCGAGCGCGAGGGGCCGTCCGTACGTCTCGAAACGGGTGAAGGCCGGGACCCTGGTTACCGCCGCGCCCGCGGCGACCAGCGCAATGCCCAGCCAGAACAACAGGTTGAAAATCCGGTTCGCCATGATTCCAAGTTCCACATCACACCAAATTCCAAATCATTCGAAATCCCGGCCACGCCCTGCGGGGCTCACCACTCAGCTCGCGCAGCGTGCGCGCCGCTCAGATCGCGTCCCAAATTCCCGAGACCGACGTTCATCCGCGCCACCGCTCCGAATCGACAGACTTGGCGGTCAAAAACAGCCCGAATGAGATGAAGCTCAGATAGTAGATGATGTGCGCGGTGTCCAGGACCCCCTTTCCGAAGTCGTCGTAGTGGTCGATGATCGATAGATACTGCGTGAGCTTGTCGACCGTCGGCCCCGAAAAGCTCCCGATCCACGTGATGACCCACAGCATGAGGAACACCCCGAAGGTCACCATGCCGGCGACGATCTGGTTCTTCGTCAAGCTCGAGATGAGGAGGCCGAGCGAAATGAAGCAGCCGCCCAGGAGCAGGAGCCCGAGGTAGTTGGTGACGATCGGCTTCCACTCCGGGTTGCCGTAGATGAACAGCACACCGACGTGCAGCGCGGTGACCGCGAGCATGACGATGTACAGCGCGAGGGCGCCGAGGAACTTGCCCATGATGATCTGGAAGTCCGTGACCGGCGAGGTGAGCAGGAGCTCGATCGTGCCCGATCGCTTCTCCTCCGCGTAGGTCCGCATGGTCACCATCGGCATCAGGAAGAGAACCAGAATGGTGACGTTCTGCAGCAGCGGGCGAATGAGCTGCTGGTTCACGCTCATCGCCTGCGGTCCCTGGAACTGCCCCATCTGCATCATGCTCTGGCGAACGAAGATCTGAAGAAAGGCGACGAAAAAATACCCGTACATCAGGGCCCAGAGACCGAGGACGATATAGGCGATTGGCGAAGCGAAGTAGGATTTCAGCTCTTTCTGCGCGATGGCGATCATGTTACCCATTGACGACTTCTCCTACCGGCACTTCGGCCGCGGCCGGCTGTGAGGCGAGGTCTTCGGTCGTCAGAGACAGGAAGATTTCTTCGAGGCTCATCCGCAGCGGCCTGAGCTCGAGCAGCCCCCAGTTGCTGGCGACGACGGTGCGGGCGAGATCGCGGCGGACGTCGCGGCCGCGCTCGCTTTCCACTTCGTAGCCGACGGCGCCCGCCTTGCGGTCCGCGGCGACCACGCGGGTCACACCGGGTACCCGGGCCAGCGCTGGCGCCGCGTCGGCCCCGTTGGCGTCCACCTGTACGTACATCGTCTCAGCCCCCTGCAGGCGCGCCGTCAGGTTGTCGGGCGTATCGACGGCGACCACGCGCCCCTTATTGATGATGATGACGCGCTCACACGTTTGCGAGACTTCGGGCAGGATGTGGGTGCTGAGGACGATGGTGTGATCGCCGGCAAGCTCTTTGATGAGCTGACGCGTCTCGATAATCTGCTTCGGATCGAGCCCCGCCGTCGGCTCGTCGAGGATGAGCACGTCCGGGTTGTGAATCAACGCCTGGGCGAGGCCGACGCGCTGCCGATAGCCCTTTGACAGCTTCGACGTGAGGCGAGTGGCGAAGTCGTCGACCCGCGTGCGCTTCATGATCTGCTGGACGCGCTGGCGCCGGTCGGCCGAGGGCACGCCCTTGATTTTGGCGACAAACACGAGATATTCCTCGACCGTCATGTCGGGATAGAGCGGCGGCGTTTCCGGGAGATAACCGGTGCGGCGCTTGGCTTCCACCGGCTGGTCGAACACGTCGAAGCCGCCGACGATGGCGCGGCCTTCGGTGGCGGGCATGTACCCGGTCAGGATGCGCATCGTTGTCGTCTTGCCGGCGCCGTTGGGTCCGAGGAAGCCGAGGATTTCTCCGCGTTCCACGCGAAAGCTGATATCGTCGACGGCGGTGACGCGGCCGTAACGTTTGGTGAGGTTCTGCACCTCTATCACGAGAAGACTCCAGTCAGCCGTGGCGCCGGCTGAATATGTCGATATGGCATAGGTGCCGGGACCGGCCCGGCGGGGCAATAAAAAATGCTATCCGAACCGCGTAAAAAATTGTAGGGCACTAGCCGTGCGGTCAAATTGGCCGTGCAACCACGGCTTAGCCGCGGCCGCGCCGTCGCGCGGCCACGGATCTATAAGGAAGATCAGCTTCAAACGCCGCACTCGTCGGTTTGAGGCGGAGCTTCGTTAAAGGAGGAAGTCCATGGCCGCGGAGGTTGGTTCCCAGGCGCCTGATTTCACGTTGACGAACCACGATCGCCAGCCGGTCACGCTCGGCGAGCAGCGCGGCAAGCCGGTCGTGCTGGCGTTCTTTCCGGCCGCGTTCAGCAGCGTCTGCACGAAAGAGCTGTGCACGTTCCGCGATTCGCTGGCGCGGCTGAATCACGCGAATGCGCAGGTGTACGGCGTCAGCGTCGACACGTTCTTCGCGCTCAAGGCGTTTCACGATCAACAGGGTCTGACGTTTCCGCTTCTGAGCGACTTCAACAAAGAGGCGATCCAGAAGTACGGGGTGGTCAACGAGAACATGGTCGGCCTGAAAGGGATCGCGAAGCGCGCCGTGTTCCTCGTCGACGGCGCGGGCATCATCCGCTACCGCGAGATCCTGGACGACGCGCGGAACGAGCCGGATTACGGGCGGCTGTTCGCGGCGCTGGAGGCGTTGTAGGCAACCGAGGCGACGGAGGACACGGTTAACGGAGAAGGCGAGGAAGCGGTTAACCCGGGTATTCTCCGTTTTTTACCGTTCCCTCCGTCCCCTCCGTTACCACCGACGCGCCCAGCCGTGTTAAACTATGAACGTATGAACAATCGCTCATACGTTCATGTGAAGCCGCCGGTGCTCGGCGACGCCTCGGTCCAGGCGCTCGCCGATACCTTCAAGGTGCTCGGCGACACGACCCGCGTCCGCATCCTCGACGTGCTGTCGCGGAGCGAGCTGTGCGTCCAGGATCTCGCCGCCGTTCTCGGCCTGACGCAATCGGCCGTGTCCCACCAGCTGCGCCTGCTTCGCACCAGCCGTCTCGTTCGCACGCGCCGCGACGGCCGCCAGATCTTCTACGCGCTCGACGACGATCACATCGTCGGCCTGTTCCGGCAGGGCCTCGAGCACGTGGAAGAACGCGTCGGAGCCGCGCCGCCGGCGCGCGCGCGCGCGATCCACGGTTCGGCGGCGAGAACGGGCGGGCGGCGGCCGCCGCGCATTTCATCGCCCCTGTGATGCCCACCTGCACGCTCTGCGAACTGCACGCCGAATCGACGTTCAAGATCGAAGGCATGGACTGCCGCGAGGAAGTGGCGATGCTGGAGCGGCGGTTCCGCAACCTGGCTGGCCTCGAAGACTTTTCCGCCGACGTCATGGGTCAGCGGCTTCACGTCAAATACGATGCCGCCAAGATCTCGGCATCGACCATCGCCGACGCCGTGGCCGATACCGGCATGCGCGCGTGGCTCGAGCACGAGGAACCGGTGGGCCGCAGCGAGACGCAGCCGTGGGTGCGCCGGGCGTTGTTGTGGACGTCGGCAGGAAGCCTCGCCCTCGGACTGGTCCTCCAATGGACGCGCGGTCCGGGGCTGCCGGCAGTCGGGTGCTTTGCCCTGGCGCTCGCCTCCGGCATGGGCCTGACGATCAGAAAGGCGATCAACGCCATTCGCGCTGGCGCGATTGACATCAACGTTCTCATGCTCGTCGCCGCGGCCGGCGCGGTGCTGCTCGGCGAATGGTCCGAGGCGGCCACCGTTGTGTTCCTGTTCGCCCTGGCGCAGGCGCTCGAGGCGCGGACGTTGGATCGCGCAAGGTTTGCGATCCGGGCGCTGATGGAGCTCACACCCTCCGACGCCCTGGTGCGCGGCGAAGCCGGCGATCGGCGCGCGAGCGTGGACGAAGTCGTGCCCGGCATGGTCGTTGTCGTGCGGCCGGGCGACAAGATCCCCCTGGACGGGACGGTCATCGCCGGCCACAGCCCGGTCAACCAGGCGCCCATTACCGGAGAATCACTGCCGGTGGACAAGGGACCGGGTGATCAGGTGTTCGCCGGCACCATCAATGGCCGCGGCGCCCTCGACGTGCGCGTGACGCGGGTGCGCCGCGATACGAAGCTGGCGCGCATCATTCATCTGGTCGAGCGTGCCCAGGCACAGCGCGCGCCGGCGCAGACGCTCGTCGAGCGTTTCGCGCGCGTGTATACCCCCGCCGTCATCGTGCTTGCCGCGGGCGTGGCGGTAGTACCGCCGCTGCTGTTTCATCTGAGCTGGCACGCCTGGGTGTATCGCGCGCTCGTCCTGATGGTGGTCTCGTGCCCGTGCGCGCTCGTCATCTCGACGCCGGTCTCGATCGTCGCGGCGCTGGCCGGCGCGGCGCGCAAGGGAGTGTTGATCAAGGGCGGCGCACACCTGGAACGGACCAGCCGCCTCCGGTGCGTGGCCTTTGACAAGACCGGTACCCTCACCCACGGTGCGCCGGCCGTCGTCGACATCGTGCCGCTTGACGGCGCGTCGCGGGCGGCCATACTCAGCCTGGCTGCGTCGGTCGAGCAGCGCTCGGCGCATCCCATCGCGCACGCGATCGTTCAGCACGCGGCCGGCGCCCAGGTGCCGGCGCCGGCGGCCGAACGGGTGTCCTCGTTATTGGGGCGCGGTGCCGAAGGCGACGTGGACGGGTCCCGCGTGCTGCTCGGCAACCACCGCCTGTTCGAGGAACGGCGGTTGTGTTCTCCGGCAATTCACGAGCACCTCGATCACCTGAGCGCCGCCGGCCGGACCGCAATCCTGGTCGCGCGCGACGACCAACCGATTGGAATCATCGCGATCGCCGACCGGCCGCGCGAAGCGGGCCGGGACACGGTCGATCGACTCCGCCAGCATGGCATCCAGTCGGTCGTGATGCTCACCGGCGACAACGACGCCACGGCGCGGGCGATCGCCGCGCAGGTGGGTGTCGACGAATTCCGTTCCGAGCTCCTGCCCGAAGACAAAGTCTCGGCGGTCGAGGACCTGCGCCGACGGTTCGGATCGGTGGCGATGGTGGGCGACGGCGTCAACGACGCGCCGGCGCTGGCCTCGGCGGACGTCGGCATCGCGATGGGCGCAGCCGGCAGCGATGCCGCGCTCGAAACCGCCGACGTGGCGCTGATGGCCGACGAGCTGCTCAAAATCCCCTACGCCATCCGTCTGAGCCGCGCGACCGTCCGCAACATCAAGGCGAATCTCGCCATCTCGATCGTCATGAAGGCCGCGTTCGTGGCCGCGGCCGTTGCCGGTCTGGCAACGTTGTGGATGGCGATCCTGGCGGACACCGGCGCGTCGGTCATCGTGATAGCCAACGCACTGCGGCTCTTGCGGGCGGACTGATCTCGGACTCCGGGCTCACGGCACGCTCACGGCCCTGGCCGTTCGGCTCCCGGCCGCCCGGTCGGGACTGACGACTCACACTCAAGACTCAAGACTCAACACTCAAGACTACCTGCGTTCAGGCTTCGACAGCCACACGCGCGCGACGCGAAGTCCGTCGAGCGAGGTGACCTTGATCTTCCGGCCATCAACGTGAATCGTGTCTCCGAGGCGCGGGCCGCGCCCGAGACAGCCGAGCACGAAGCCGCCGACGGTGTTGTAGATCTCCTCGTCGATGTGCATCGCGAACTGGGCGTTCACTTCGCTCACGAGCGCGAGCCCGTCGATGTCGGCGGATCCGTCCGATCGCACGACGATCCGTGCGGCGGCCGCGCCGGCCTCGCCCGGAATCTCTCCGACGATCCGTTCCATCAGCGATTCGAACGTCACCAGCCCCGCCGTCCCGCCGTATTCGTCAATCACGACCGCCTCGCGCACGTGCCGACGCTTCATCTCGGCCAGCAGATCGTCGGCGCGCAGCGTCTCGGGAACGGTCACGGCCTCGCGTGCGAGCGAGGCGGCGTCAGGATTCCGGCCGGCGGCGACGGCCCGCAGCAGATCCGTCAGGTGCAGCATGCCGATCACGTCGTCCAGATCGCGGCGGTACACCGGGAGCCGTGTCTGCGGCTGGCCCGCGACTTGCGCGATCAGCTCGCCGCCCGCCGTGGTCGCCGCAACGGCCGCGATCTCGGTGCGCGGAATCATCACCTTGCCCGCGGTCAGATCGGCGAACCCGAAGACGCGGTGCAGCATCTGCTCCTCGTGCTCCTCGAGGACGCCCGCCTCCTGGCTCGCGGTGACCAGCATCATCAGCTCTTCCTCGGAATGCACCATGGCGTGGCCGCCTTTGCTGTGCAGCCCCAGCAGCCTCACCACCGCGCGCCCGGTCCCGTTCAGCACCTGAATGAACGGCCAGAACATGCGCATGAACAGCTCGGTCGGCTTGACGACGAACATCGCCGTCTTCTCCGGTTTCTCCAGCGCGATCGTCTTCGGCGCGAGCTCGCCGATGACGATGTGGAGCGCCGTCACGATGGCGAACGCGATGGTCGCGGCGATGCTGTGTGCCGTCACGTCGGTCATGCTGGCGGGCACGAAGACAACCAGAGGCAGCAGCATCGACGCCAGCGCCGGCTCGCCAATCCAGCCGAGACCGATGCTCGCCATGGTGATCCCGAGCTGCGTCGCGGCGATATACGGGTCGGGATCCGAGACGGCGCGTCGTACGGGCCGGGCCCACCGATGACCTTCTGCAATCAGCTGGTCGAGCCGTGTCTTCCGGACCGTGACAATGGAAAACTCAGCGGCGACGAAAAAGCCGTTCGCGAACACGAGGGCCAGCAATCCGACCAGCCGCCAGATCGTGGTAGCGACCGCGTAATCCACAATGCCCCCTATAGGTAGTGATGCGGCTCGTTCGTCGAAACGAGCGCGAAATTCTCAGCTCGAGCGGCTGACCGGCCAATCTTGCAATCACGGCGGCAATTGGATGGCTGTCCAATGACCCACCCGATTGACCAGATTACCCAATTACCAGATTCACCTGGCCACGTCAGGCTTTCCGATTGCTGAAGAAGTGGGCGTCGACGAAATTGTCGATGAGGGCCTGACTGGCGGGCTCGAGCTTCTCGAATTGGATGCCCATGCCGATGCGGCGGTCGCTCCAGGCCACGCGGCCCTCGGCATCGATGTCCTTCTTGGCGCCCGGCATGCGGAACCGCACTTTGACCCGGGCGCTGTTCTCGAGGGGGCTCGTTGTTCGAATCCCGATGCCGCCGCGACCGAGATTCAATGTCAGCGCAGCGGCGATCGTGTTGCCGAACCGATACTGGATGGGAATGCCCAGCACGACGCGGGGGCTGCCGCGGCGGTTCAGGTTGTCGGGAAAGAGATGCGGGCTGAGCGACGGCAGGATGTTCTGGACCGCGCTGTATTCGTTGACGTACCCGGCCACACCGAGCGTTGCGAGCTCCCGCACCTCGTCGGCACTCGCGATGGTGCCGCTGAATACCAGGATCGGTAGCTTGCCGTTGTCCAGCTTCCGAATCGCCCGGACGAGGTCGACGCCGAGCGCGCTCGGCAACCGCAGGTCCAGAACGACAAGATCGAGGCCCTCCAGATCCGACTGGATCCGTTCCAGCAGCTCCGCGGTGCTCTTGATCAGGATGGCTTTGTGGCCGGCGCCCTCGATAGCCGTCCTGAAACGGTCGCGGACGAACGCCGTATCGTCGGCGACCACAACCACCTTCATCGTGACCTGCTGGCTGCGGGCCATTCGAAAATGTCTTCGCGCGCGCCACCGCGCGCTTCCACCGTGAAATTGCAGCGTTGTGCAGGTTGTCGCTATAATCCGACACTTATCGCGATCGCCTGCCGAGCGGATTCTGGCACGTCACGTTTCCATTTGCCAAACCGTTGGACACGCGACGCCTGTCCCGGGGGATAGTTATGGCCACCTGTCCAGAATGCGATGCCGAGATCGAAGTCGACGAATTCGACGTCGACAAGGGTGACCAATTGAGTTGCCCCGAGTGCGGCTCCAACCTCGAGGTGGTCGGCCTGTCGCCTATCGAGCTCGACATTGCGGCCGATGAGGATGAAGAGGACGAGGATCTCGAAGAAGACGAGCTCGAAGACGAGAACGAAGAAGAAACCGACGACGAGGAGGATGAGCCCTGGGACGAGTGATCGATCGGCCCGCTGAGGACGTTGGCGTGTCGGGGCTGCTGGCGGACAAAGCAGGCGCGCTGGAGAGGCAGCTCGCGGCGTTCGGCTCGGTCGTCGTCGCGTACAGCGGCGGCGTCGACAGCGCCTATCTCGCGTACGTGGCCAGCCGGACGCTTGGGGATCGTGCGGTCGCCGTGACGGCTGACAGCCCGAGCTATCCAGAGCGTCATCGGCAGCTTGCGCTGCAGATCGCTCGCGACTTCGGCCTGCGCCATCAGGTGATTCACACGCGCGAGCTCGATCGTGCCGAATATCGGGCGAACCCGGCCAATCGCTGTTACTACTGCAAGCACGAACTGTATACCCACCTGTCCCGCATCGCCGCCGAGCGGCACGCCGTGGTGCTCGACGGCAACAATGCCGACGATCGCGGCGACTACCGGCCCGGGCGGCAGGCGGCGCGTGAGTTCGGCGTGAGGAGCCCGCTCGATGAAGTCGGTCTCACCAAGGACGAAATCCGCGCGCTTTCAAGGTTCGCGGGTCTGCCGACGTGGGACGAGCCGGCATCCGCGTGCCTGTCGTCGCGGATTCCGTATCATCACGAAGTCACCGACGAGAAGCTGAGGACGATTGAACGCGCCGAGGAGGCGCTGCGGCGGCTCGGGTTTCGCGTCTTCCGCGTGCGCCATCACGACCAGGTGGCGCGCATCGAGCTGTCGCGCGCTGAAATGGCCCGCGCTCTCGACGAGGAGACGGCCGCACAAATCGTCCGTGAGCTCAAGGCGATCGGCTATCTTTACGTCAGTCTCGACTTGCAGGGCTATCGGACGGGCAGCCTGAACGAGGGGCTGTTCTTACGGCCGGCGTGAGCCTCGTCGTCTCCGAGGCCGTTCCGGCAGGCGGCCGGCCGGCCGCCCGACAGCGCGCAGTGGCCGCAGGTCTGGCGGCCATCTTCCTCGCGTTTCACGTTCCCTACCGGCCCTCCACGCTCGAGGATCTCGACTCGATCAACTTCGCCCTGGGCGTGCGCCAGTTCGACGTCGCCCAGCACCAGCCGCATCCTCCGGGATATCCGGTGTACGTGTTCGCGGCGAAGGCGGCGACGGGTCTGGCCGGCTCGGAATTGGCGGCGTTGAGCGCGATCAGCATCGTTTCGGGGACGCTCGGCGTGCTTGCTATCGCGGGACTGTTCCTTCGACTGGAACCCGCCGCGCCTCGCTCCTCCTGGATCACGGCGACCGCTCTCGCGACGGCGGCGCCGTTGTATTGGTTCTCTGCGGCGCGACCACTCAGCGACACGATGGGGCTGGCTGCCGCCCTGGGCATCCAGGCGATGACGTTGTCGGTCTCGGCGGATCCGGCCCTCGCCGCAGTCGGGTTCTGCGCCGGCCTTGCAGCAGGAATCCGTTCGCAAGTGGTCTGGCTCACAGTGCCGCTGCTTGCTTTCCAGCTCTTCCAGAGCGGTTCTCGAACCGCGTTCAGCCGTGGATCGCGACTTGTGACCGCGGGCCTGGCGTACGGGTGCGGCGTGCTGATCTGGGCAGTGCCGCTGGTCGCGTTGAGCGGCGGTCCCGCTGCATATCTAAGGGCACTGAGCAATCAGGGGACAGAGGATTTCACCGGTGTGCGGATGCTCTTGACCTCGCCCGGCGTCCGCGAGCTCGTCAACGCGAGCTACTACACCTTCGTTGCACCGTGGGCAGCATGGTGGATCGCCGTGCCGGTCCTGTTGTTGTCCGGCCTTGGCATCATCGTGCTGCTGCGTTCCGGCCGCCGGACCGCGCTGTTGCTCGCCGTTGCCTTCGGGCCCTACTCCGCCTTTCACATGGTCTTCCAGGAGACCTTCACCAGCCGGTACGCGCTGCCCCTGGTGATCCCGATCGCCTATTGTGCGGCGGTCGGCGTGCGTGCACTGCCGCGCCGCTCCGGCCTTCTGGCCGCCGCCGTCATTGCCGCAGTGTCCGCACACATCGGCGGCACATCGCTCGCTGCGTACTCGCGCGCCAGGGCTCCGGCCTTCCGTCTTCTCGACGACATGCGCACGGCAGCTGCGGGGCTGAACGCGCCGCCGGTGCTGGCGCTCGATCGCCGCGAGGAGTTCGATTTGCGGCGTCCAATCCGGTGGGTGGGCGATCGGATGCCGGTCATCGATCGGAAACTTCCGGCGCCGCCGCAGCACGAATGGCTGGAGCTGGTGAAGTACTGGAACGCCGGCGGCCGCGCGCCGGTCTGGCTTGTCGTCGATCCGATGCGTCACGCCGTCGATCTGATCGGGCGCGGCGCCGGGGCGGAGCCGGCGCGGTACCGCTGGCCGCTTCCATATCCGGTTCTGCTGAGCGGCGTGCGGCCGAACGAAATGGATTGGTACCGAATCGGGCGGCCGGAATGGTACGCGGGGGAGGGATGGGCGCTCACGCCCGAAATCGCCGGTGTGTCGGCGGTGGATCGACGCGGTCTGTCGTCGGGTGCCATCGAGGCCTGGATTGCGAAGGAGGCGCTGCCCGGCACGCTCGCTGTCGGCGGCCGGAATTTCGATCCCGCGGCGAAACCGCGGCTGGAAGTTTCGGTGAATGGCCGGCTGCTCGATCAGGCGGTCGTGGAGCCCGGCTTTTTTCTGCGGTTCGTTCCTTTGCGCGCGGCGCCGGAGAGCTCCGCCGATTTTGCCAGCGTCACCATCCGAACTGTTCCTCCATCGGCCGTCGGCATCGAACAGTTCGATGCTTCGTCTACCCGCCCGGTCTTCGGGTACGGATCCGGCTGGTACGAGTCGGAGTTCAGTCCGCAGAACGGCCTGCGCTGGCGCTGGCTGAGCGAACGCGGCGAACTGCGCGTTCGGGCGCCGCCGGGCGCATCAGCGCTGACCGTTCATCTGGAAGGAGAATCGCCGCGGAAGTACTTTTCGCGCGGCTCGCGGCTCACCGCCCGCGCCGGTGAGCATCCGGTGCTGGACCGGGTGCTGACGTCGGACTTTTCGCTCGACATGACCGTGCCGGCGGCGCCCGGCCGTGACGCTGAGACTACCGTCACGCTCGAGACCGATCAGGTGTTCATACCGGCCGCGCGACGATTGCGGCCCAGCGCCGATCGAAGGCATTTGGGGCTGCGGATTTTCAAATGCCAGGTGCGGGTGGGATCGTGAATCTGTACTGCGTTCGAGAACACTCTTTCGCCACGGAGGACACGAGGAAAAAATTGTCCTTTGTCGCCCCTGCTCATTCGCTTGTCGAACGGCTGAGCGCAGGATTGAATCTTCGCGTCCTCCGCGTCCTCTGTGGTGAATTCTGCGTTCCGGCCTGTCATCTCTCCTCCGGCTTACGCGCGAGGCACAACAACGAGCTCCCGAACGGCGCATTGAACTGCCGGAGCCACACGCTTTCGAGCAGCAGCAGCGCGGTAAAC
>JBKPAI010000208.1:0-38784 GCA_046726355.1 Acidobacteriota bacterium
CCCCCCCCCGCCGCAGCCCCCCCCCGGCCGCCGCCCGCGGCACCGCGCTGGGGGCCTGACGCGGCACGGTGCTGGGTGACGTACGCTGCACGGTGCTGGGGGTCTGACGCGGCACGGTGCTGGGGGCCTCACGCTGCACCGTGCTGGGGGCCTGACGCTGCAGCGTGCTGGGGGCCTGACGCTGCAGAGTGCTGGGAGCCTCACGCGACAGAGTGCTGGGCGGCTCACGCTGCAGAGTGCTGGGGCCTCACGCTGCGAGTGGTGGGAGCGTCACGCTGCAGAGTGCTGGGAGCGTGACGCTGCAGAGTGCTGAGAGCGTGACGCTGAGCGTGCCGGGGCCTGAACGCGGCAGAAGGATAATTCTGTAGATAATCGTGGGAAGGCCCCTGCCATGCGCCACTCCGGTTCTGTCGTTTCGACTATCGTCCTGATCGGCGTCGCCCTGATCGTGCCGGAGAGTGCCGCGCAGACCATCGACGCCCCGCGGTGCGGCGCCGGCGTCCACGAGTCGGAGGCTCTGGGAGTAGTTTCCTTCCCGCAAGACCAGATTTTCTGCCCGATCCTGGCCGATCCCAAGGAACCACGGTCGTTCGCGAGTCTGCTGCGCGGAACGTTTCGATCAATCGGCGATCCCGGCGGTAAGGGGACCACCATTGGGTCGGTCGGCCTGGGCGACACCTTCGGTCTGGTCCGATGGGGAGGCCCGGTCCCGAACGAAGGCGTGCAGCTCGACGCGGTCGGGGGTATTTTCGCGCAGTTCGACCTCGGCACCCCCTCTAACGATCTGATCAATGCGGACTACGTCATCGGCCTGCCGCTGACGTTCCGCCGAAGCGGCTTCAGCACGCGGATCAGGATTTACCATCAGAGCTCACACCTTGGTGACGAGTACCTGCTCAGGAACGAAGAGATCGATCGGGAGAATCTCTCGTTCGAGTCGGTCGAGGTGATCGTCTCCCAGGAACTGGGCCCGCTACGCTTGTACGTGGGCGGTGAGCAAATTATCCGGCGCGAGCCTGAATCGCTGCCGTCGAAGCTGTTCCACGGCGGCGCGGAGCTTCGTAGTGGACGCGCGGGCGACGTTCGGCTGGTGGTTGGCTTGGACGTCAAGGCGCCGGACCTTCATGACTGGTCTCCGGCTCTCAGCGGGCGAATCGGAGTGGAAATGGCACGTTACCGGCCCGGAGGCCATCCCCCACGACTCGTCACGCTGATGCTGGAGGTCTACCAGGGTCCCTCGCCGTACGGACAATTTTTCCAGGACGACATCAATTACGTCGGAGTCGGCCTGCATTTTGGGCTTTGAAGCCGCAAGCCGGCAGGAGCAGGACCGTTTCCCATTGCAGCGTGAGAGCCCAGCACCCTGCATCGCCAGACCCTCAGCACGTTTCAGCGTCAGACTCCCAGCACGTTTCAGCGTCAGACTCCCAGCACGTTTCAGCGTCAGACTCCCAGCACCTTGCAGCGTCAGACTCCCAGCACCTTGCAGCGTCAGACTCCCAGCACCTTGCAGCGTCAGACCCCGGGCATAGAATGTTCGCATGATCCCGCTTCGGGACGTCATTCCGTCCCGGACTGTTCCCTATATCACGGTCACCATCATCGTCCTCAACGCGATCGCATGGCTGGTCGAGCTCTCGCTGCCGCGGGAGCAGCTTTTCGTCTTCCTGCAAGTCTACGGCGTCGTTCCCGCCGATTTCCATGCGCCCACGCTCATCTCCTCGATGTTCCTCCACGGGAGCTGGTCGCACGTCATCGGAAACATGTGGTACCTGTGGATCTTCGGCGACAACATCGAAGATCGACTCGGGCACGGGCGCTTCATCGCGTTCTATCTGCTGTGCGGCGCGGCGGCGGCCCTCGGCCAGGTGGTCATCGATCCCGGTTCGAGCCTGCCGACAATCGGGGCGAGCGGCGCCATCGCCGGGGTAATGGGCGCATACTTCGTGCTCTATCCGCAGTCGCGCGTGTTGACGCTCATTCCCTGGATCTTCCTGCAGATCGTCGAGCTCCCTGCGATTGTCCTTCTCGGATTCTGGTTTCTGATGCAGCTGTTCAGCGCCGCCGGCGCGATCGCGGTCACCGCGAGCACGCACAGGGGAGGCGTCGCCTTTGCCGCGCATGTGGCAGGCTTCGTGACCGGCGTGATCGGCGTCTACGTCCTCCGGAAGCGCGGTTACGATCGCTGGGAACGGATCGATTATCTCGGCTAGGATTTCGCTTTGATTTGCTGAGCGACCCGGGCCAGTTCGAGGAGCAGGCGTTCGAGCTCCGCTTCGTACTGGTCGGACGGCAGGGAAGACTTTCGCGTCTTCAGGTCTTCGATCAGCGCTTCCAGCTCGGCGCGCCGTTTCTGGAGCGCCCCGATCGGCGCGTCGGCGGGGGCGGCGTTGCCGGCTTCCGCTTCGAGGAACGTTCTGCCCGCAACCTGGCCGTCAGGTCCTGGATTGATCGCCTCGCGGCCGACACCGGCTCCGGTGTCGTCGAGCAGCGGCCGCTCGGTCGGAAGCTGGCCCTTCTGCTCGAACCACTGCCGCACGCTGGCGCTGGCAAACGTGAACGCTTCCCACAGTGACACGCGGCCGTCCTTGTTCGCGTCTGCCGCGGCGTCGGTGAACGCCGTGACGAAGTACTCGGGAAAGACAGTCTCGAACTGCTGCGCGGCTGAATCGGTGGCCGTCAGGATGACGCGGCCCCGCCCGGCCAGCTTCTGCAGGAAGGGAAAGCTGGCGCCGGTGGTGTTGACAAACACCAGGTGACCGGGGAGCGGCTTGACCAGCTCCGCCCATTCCGACGCCGAGAGGTCTGGGCCGACCAGGTTGAACTTCGCGTCCTCACCGTCGAGCGACGTGCCGTGGCCAATCAGCAGAATCAGTAATTGATCGTCCCTGCCCAGCCGCTTCCGCAGCTCAGCGAGCACGCGCTGGACGTTTTCGCGAGTTGCCTTCAGAACGCCTTCGCTTTCGGTCTCCGCCAGCACCCGCAGCCGGTCCGTGGGATAAGCGAACTTTTCACGCAACGTCGAGACGATCGTGGCCCGCCACCGATCGTATTTCTGGGCGTAAGTATCGCCGCCGGACGCCCCGCTCAGGATCATGGCGTAACGGTCGCCGGCGTACGAGGGCGACGCGCCCAGCAGAATGAACAGGACGGCCAGCCGGCCAGTCATCGTAGACCCCAGGTTCGTCGAAGGATCCACTCGACCGATAACAGCATGATGATCAGCGCCAGCGCCCACGGCTGGTGCCAGAGATCGCGGCGTTCGGGCGCCGCGCTTCGCGGCGTCGCCGACTGAAGCCACGGCACGATGCTGGCCGCTTCGTCAGCGCGCACGTAACGGCCGCCGGACGTTCGCGCGATCCGGCGCAGGAGAGGTTCGTTGAGGCGCGGATCGGCAAATTCCCGATCGGCGCCCCCGACGAGCATCCAGCGATCTGCGGATCCGAGCGGAGTGGCTCCTCGGCGCGCGTCGGCGTGAACCCGATACAGCCCGGCGCGGTCCGGACGTACGGCTGCCGTGAATCGACCGGCTGCGCCGGCGTCGTGTCGAAACCTGAGCGGCTGCGGGTCGCCGCCTGGCGGCGTCAACGTGGCGTCGACGGTCGCATCCGGCACTGCCGCGAACGACGCATCGCGCGCATCGACGTCTACCGAGATCGCATCCCCCGGTTCCGGCGCTTCGGGAACGGTGATCGCCACCGGGTCGGGAGCCGCTGTGGCCAGCCACCGCACGGCCTGGCGCCAGAAGAATTCATGGCCTCGATCGGCCGAGGCCATCATCATCTTCCACCGCCACGAGGCTTCACCGGCGAAGATCATCGAGCGCCCTTGCCCGTAGCGTTGAACCGCGACGACCGGAAAGACGCCCCCTCCCGGCGCCGTGGTCAGCGCGAGCACCGACGCGCCGGGCCGGGGGCCGCCGACCGCCGCGCTCGCCGCGAGCGCGGGGAGCGCCGACCAGAGCCTGCGGTTCTCGTCAATCGTCGCACCGATTCGCATGATCGGGTGCGTCTCGCCGTCCTTCGTCAGCACCACTTTGTTGTGGGCAGAAGCCGCACCGCCAGCGTATGCGGTCCGTACCAGGCCGCCCCGCCGATCGTTCAACTCCACCGGCAGCACTTCTTCGAGCGGCGTGGCCGACAAGCCGCGCTTCGCGAACGATCGGCCGCCCAGGACGAGCAGCCCGCCTCCCCGCTCGCTCACGAAATCGGCCGCCTGCGCGAGCTGGGCGCGCGTGAAGTAGTCGCCTTCCACGTTGGCGATGACCACCGCATCGTACGCGAACAGGTTCTGACGCGAGGCCGGAAAGCCTCCGGTCAGCGATGCCGAACGGCCCGCGCTCGCCTGGACGAAAAATGTGTCCTGGTTCTCGGCGTTGCGGCCTTTGCGCGTGACCGAATCCACCTCGAGACCTGCGTCGGCGGCCAGCGCGCGCTTCATGAAACTGTGCTCGAAGCCCGGTGCCCCTTCGAGAACCAGAACGCGCCGTTTCCGCCCCGCCGCGCTCACGAGCACGGCGCGCGAGTTGTTCTCCGCGACCGCTTCGGTCGGGTCGGCAGGGATCTCCGCGGTGTACACGGTCGGACCCGACGGGTCGGGCGACAGCGTGAAGACCTCCTCGACCGGCGAGCCGTCAGCTGGAGGCACGATCCGACGCGTATCCAGCAGCCGTCCGTTCCCGAGCACACGCAGCTGAAATGGCGCGCGGCCGAAGCCGGAGCTGATGGCGGTCACGTGCAGGTCGACGGAGACATGATCCAGCCGCGGATCGGCGGCAGTCACCCCCAGCACTTCGCGGTCGCGGAGGCCCTCCGGCGCGCCGATCCCGACCGCATAAACCGGCACGGCGCTGTCGGCTCCTGCCGGCGCCAGCCCGCTCGACCCGGTATCGCCGCCGTCGGACAGCACCACGATGCCCGCTGTGCGCTGCCCGCGATACCGCTCACGCACGGCGGCAAGCGCGCCGGCGAGATCCGTCCGGGATGCATCGGCGTTCAGACGGTCCGGCGTGAGAGGTGAGAGCCCGTCGCCGACGCCGTAGAGCTCAGGCCGAAAATGCTGCGACAACGCCGGAAGCAGCTGCGAGCGCAATATCGTTGCCGCGCGCGCGGCACGGGTCTGACCCGTTTCGTCCGGCAGCCGCATGCTCCGTGACACGTCCACCAGCACCGGGACGATCGCGTCACGATTGGCGGCTGGCGGCAGCACGACGATGGGACGGAACAGAAACAGAACGAGGAGCGCGAGCGCCGCGGCGCGGAGCGCCGCCAGCCCCCCGCGCTGCACACGCGTCAGCGGCGACAGCGGACGACGATAGGCGAGGAACGAAGCCGCGGCGATCGCAGCGATGAGCCCGATGGCGAGCCACCACGGCAGGGGATAGGCAAGGTGCATCACTGTCGCGGGTCAGATAACGGAGGGGACGGAGCGAACGGTATAACACAGAGAAGCGGAGAAACGGAGACGAACAGAGAAGGAGTAATTTCTCGGCTCGTCTCTGCTTCTCTCTTTCTCCTGTGGTTTACCGTTTCCTCCGTCTCCTCTCTCTTACCGTTTCCTCCGTCTCCTCTCCATCACGGCTTCTGCTTCCCGGCAATCGCCTTGAAGTAGCTGTCCACTTGTTTCCGGTATGCAGGCGGTGCCTTGTCGTCGGCGCCGGCCGCGAGACGATCGCGCGCCTGCTTCGCCTGCAGCTTTTTCGACAGCGTCGACTCTGCCTGGTCCAGCGCCTGGGTCGCCTGCCGCTTGAGGTCTTCCCACCGCGCAAAGTCCTGCTTGAATGCCTCGGTCCCCGGCGCCGACATGGTCATCCCCCGACCTTCGAACGTGAAACCGGCGCCCCCGTGCGAGAACGTCTGATCGTCCCGTGCCAGCTGATTCAGGAGATCCTGTGTCTCCTGAAGGCGGCGCGTGTACTCTTCGCGGAGGCGGGCGAGATCGGTGCCGCGTCCCCCGCTGCCGCCCTGCTGCCCTTCGCCCGTCCTGCCTGTCTGTCCGGGCGACTTCTGAGAGCTGTTCCCCGGTTGCGCGCCGGAAGCGCCGTTCTGCCGACCGAGTTGGCCGAGCTCCCGTGACATTGCGTCCAGCTTCTCGCGCTGCTCCTGCACACGCGCGAGCTGCTCCGACAACTTGCGCGAGTCCGCGTCGTTGGCGCCGCGCGCCGCCGCCAGCCTGTCGGCAACCTTGTCGAGCTCACGGGCCATCGCCTGCTGGGTGCTCGTCTGCGTTCGCGCCTCGCCCGCACCGGCCGCCGTGTTGCCAAGCTGCGTTCCGCGGCCGCGTTCGGCCGCCGCCCGCAGCGCATCGGCCGACTGCTGCATCCGATCGGCGAGATGCTGGCGGTCCAGATCCCGGGCCGCCTCCGCCGCGGCCGCGCGCGTCGCCGTATTCTCGGATTCCGCATCGCTTCCCGGTCCCCGCGCGCGAGTGCCCGACTGGCGATCGCTGCCCTGTTGCGTCAGGGCCTGCTGGAGGCGGCGCGTCCGATCGGCTAGACGCTCCTCGTCGCCGGCAAGGCGCCGGGCCGCGTCTTTCGCGGCATCGCCCTGATTGGCTTTGCCCAGCTCCGTCGCGATCTGACGCTGGGCGTCCGCGAGCTGGCGGGCTTCGAGCTGAAGCTCGCCCATCGCCCGCCGCTGCTCGTCGGGGCCGGCCGCACGCATTTGCCGCTCGATCTCGCGCAGCTGGTCGAGGGCGCGCCTGCCGGCCGTGCTCGCCTGACCCGGGTCCTGGCGACGGAGCTCGCTGGCCGCGTTGCGCATCTGTTCCGAGACGTCACGCATGCGCCTGCTGCTGGCGCCGCCCGCCTCGTTCTGCGCGCCCGTCTGGGCCTGCTGGCCGGACTGCCCTTGCTGGCCCGATTGTCCTTGTTGGCCTGACTGGCCCTGCTGGCCCGACTGCGGCGGCGCCGATCGGCCCTGATCGGCCGACGCACTCTGACGCTTGCCGTCCTCCCCGGACTGCTGCGGCCGTCCCATCTGCCGGGCGAGGTCCTCGGCCTTCTGGCGCAGCTCGGACTGCTCGCGCGTCAGCTTCTCCAGCTCGCGCTTCAGCTCCTCTTCGGACATCGATTCGCGGGCTCGCGCGAGATCGGCCTGCCGCTTCAGCAGCTCGTCCTGCCGCCTCGCAAGGTCCCGGATCCTGTCGAGCGCGCTCTCGGCCTGATCCTGTCGCTCCTCGGCGCTCGATCGTGTTTCGTAGTTGGTCTGCTGCTGGCGCTGGAGCTCCCTGTCGAACAGCGCCGACAGATCCAGGTTGCTGCGATTCTGCCCGCTGCCGCTGCCGGCCTGCTGGCGTGCGACCTCACGCCGCTTGACATCGGCCTGGGCCTTGAGCAGGCGATCGAGTGCTTCGAGCTCGGACGGCAGCGCCGCCCCCGTCTTCAACTCGTCGAGTGACGCGGCCGCCTTGCCCAGTGCTTCGGCGGCGGCCGTCATGTGATCTTCCTCCGGCAGCGTCTCGCCCGCGCGCGGCGTCGGCGACTCACCCCCGCGCCCGCGCCCCGCCCGCCTCCGCGGATCCCGCATCGTCGATTCACGGAAGGAGCTCGACGTCTGCTCCACGCGCGTCTTCAGTTCCGATTCGGCCCGTCCGACGGCGCGGATGTCGTCGGCCGACTTCGCGCCCCTGGCGCTCTGGGCGCGCCGATCGAGCTTCCAGGTGGCGACGACAATTTCCTTCTGGGCGGCTACGAGATCGTCGACGCTGCCGCTCGCGCCGCCGGCCATCGAGGAGCTCTGGGCGAGCGCGAATTCCTGCTCGAACGGTTTGATCTCGAGAAAGAAGATGTCGCTGCGCGCTTCGTTCGGCCGTGTGCCGCGCGTCAGGTCGCGCGCGCGAACGTAATAAGAGATGAAGTCGCCCGGCTTGACCTCGAGCTCTTCGAGGAACAGCGTGTGCTGGCCGGTGACGCTGGTGCTCTGCCGGGGAATGCCGAGCGGCACTACCTTCTCGGCGCCCCCGCGCACGGAATACACCAGATCCAGCCGATCGACGCCGTAGTCATCTTCTGCCTGCGCCTCGATGTCGACCTCTTCGAGACGGGTCACTGATCGATCCGACGCCGGCTTCAGCACCCTGACCTCGGGCGGGCGATCCTCGAGCGTCCGGATGAAGTATTCGGTGTCGCCCTCGCTCGCAAACCCCTCACGATCGGCGAGCGCGATCCGGTACGACGTGTCCTCGACGACCTTAAGCCGGGCGATCAGCTCGGACGGCTTGTCTCCGGTGAGCGCGATCGATTTCCCACCGCCGAGCGCCATGCGTCCCGTGGCAGCCGGCCGATCGGTGAAGACGTGCAGGCGGACGTCGGTTCCGGCCGGCGCGTAGATGTCGCCGCCGTCCGGTTCGGTGCGCGGTTTCAGGCGCAGCCCCTCCGGGTACGTGTAATCGACATCGATGCGCGTGACGCGCGGGGGACGCGCGACCGTGACGTCGAACAGCGGGGACGTGACCGCGCCGGCAACCACCCGATACTTGAACGACTCCGTAACCGGTGCCAGGGCCACACGAAAGACACCCGGCTGCTCGGTGCCCATTTCGGTGCGGCGCCAACGATCCCCGTCCGCCACCTGCACCGCGGCGATCACAGGCGCGCGATTGCCGACAAGCCGCGCCTGAACCGCGAACGGCGTCCCCGCCTTGACGCGGGCGTGGCCAGGGGTGACTTCGAGGGCGAGCCGTTCGGGGAAGGCGGTGAGCCACACGGCATCGATCGCCTGCCGCGCGGTGGCCCGCCCGCCGACCAGAATCGCGATCACCAGGAGAATCGACACGGCAGCCTGGAAGCCGGCGCGTCGCAGCGTCTCGGCCGGAACAATCGCGTCGGCCTGGATCTCCCGCACGCGGCGCGCCGCGTCCGCAAGCACCAGTTCTGCCAGCGGCGGCCGCCTGGCTGCGGTGGCCACGTCCACGGCGCTCACGAGCCGATCGTCAAGCGACGGCGAACGCTCTTCGATGAAGCGTGCCACCTGCTGATCGGGCGGCACGCGCCGCAGCGGCCACAAGGCCCGACTGACGGCAGCCGCGACCAGGATGAGCGCACCGATGGCGACGGCGGCAAGACCACGTGGCGCACCATGGGTCCAGCGCGCGACCGCCAGCGCCAGACCGGCCACAACCGCCGCGGGAAGGGCGGCGGCAACGATGGCGCGGAACGCGCGCAGCGTGCGCCAACGGCGCCTGACGCGATCGATCAATTCGCGAATCGTTGACTCGTCCATAACTAGACCGGGGGGCTGCGCCCCGCCGGACCCCCCATCGCCGTTCGCTCGCGGGGCCCCTATGCCCCGCTCCGCTCCGGCGGGGCGCGCTTACGCGCGCCTACGCCTTATCCTTTCAAGACACTGCCAAACGCCCCACCCGATCAAGTCGTCCTCGCGGCGAGGACTCCTTCGAATACCAGCACGATCGTCATCATCGCCAATAAGTACCGCCACAGGTGCTGCGCGTCTTCCTGCTGTCGTGCCTCGGTGCGGGCCTGCGACGCGCTGCTGTCCTTCATCCGCGTGACGGCCGAGAGAAATTCGTCGACGCTCAGCCGCGCCGGATCCGCCTCGCGCGGGTCGACGTTGATCGCCACGCGGCGCCCGGGCCCAGCGGGATTCGACGGGTCCGCCAGCGTCACGACGCCGGGCGTGCGCGGCGCGCCCGCCGGCGCGTCGCCGACGAGATATTCCGACGCGTGAGCGCGTGCACTCGCCAGGTAGCGAACGATTTCGTGCATGAAGGGCACGAACGTGGCGTGCAGCGGGAAATCGTTCCAGCGGTTGCCGACGTCCGACGCGAGCACCAGCGCGCGTCCCTCGCCCGCCGGGCACTCGAGGAGCGCGGCATCGCCGGTCGTGAACCGCGCGAGCGTCTGACAGGCCGATCCGTCGACCCGTGCGACGGTATCGAAGGTCACCAGCCCGAGCACAGCGGGGTTCGCGGCGAACGCCTGGAAAATGGGATGCCGCACGTCGACCGGGGCCAGCGCGCGCGGTCCAGGCCTGACTCCCGTGGTCTCCACGCGAAGCGTCGACGCGTCGCCGAGCACGTCGGCAACCACCTCGCCGTCAACGTCGGGCCCGACAGCCACGAGGAGGCCACCGCCGTTGCGCCCATAGGCGGCCAGCGCTTCGCGGCCGCGCCGTTCGAGGCCGCGGGTTGAAACGAGGAGGGCGGCCGCGTACGGCGCGAGCGCTTCGGCATTCGGCGCCGACAGTTGTGCACCGGACAGGCTCGCCACCCGAAATCCGGCATCGGTCTGAATGCCGGCCGTCAGGGCGTGCTGCAAATAGAACGCCTCCCGATTGAGCTCGCCGCCGCCCGTGATCAGGAGAAGCGCCGGCCTGGTCGTGCCGCTGAGCGCTGCGTACCGGATGTTGTCGGCCTGCAGGCCGTCCGGGTCGTCCACAGATACCGCCGCGGCGAGACCCCGCACCGGGCCGGCAAATGCGGCCTCGCTCGATTGGTTCGGCCCGACGCTGATGGCCGCATCTCCCACCGGACGATTGTCAATGGTCAGATGCACGCGGACGTCGCGGCTACGGGGACTCGTGTTTCTGACCGTCGCAACAAGGCGATCCTCGAGCGGACGAACCGCCGTGACCGACACGCCGGGCGGGACTGCGCCGACGTCGGTCACATCGATGCGCACGTTCTCGGGAATGGACGCCCGGTCGCCGGCATCCCACCCGTTCTCCTGCAAATCGGTCACCACCACAACCCTGCCCTGCCGGCCCGCGAGGTCCTGCGACGCCGCCGACAGCGCGGCGCGGTAGCGCGTGGCGCCGAAACCGGCCGCGGCCTCACTGATGGCCGTACGCGCGAGCACGCGGTCCATCGTCGGCCTCACCGCAATGTCCGCCTGATCCGCAAAAGTGACCACGCCGACGAGATCGGCTGCGGGCGCGCGATCGATGGCGTCACGCGCCAGCTGCTTCGCGCGCTCGAAGCGGCCCGGCGCCGACATGCTGTAGGAAGTGTCGAGCGCCACGATCGTCACGGTCGAGGCGCGGACGGCCGCGCCGGTGGCGAGAAATGGACGCGCGAACGCGAGCGCGAGCAGCGCCAGCGCGGCAACCCGCAGCGCGAGGAGGAGAAGCTGGCGCAGACGCCGCTTCCGTGCGTGCTCCACCGGGGCGCGCCTGAGGAGCTTCACGGCGGAAAACTTCACCCGCGCGTCGGGCTCGTGGTGCAGCAGGTGCAGAACGATCGGAACGGCGGCAGCGGCCGCACCGAGCAGAAACAGCGGAGACAGGAACGACAACATGATCTTGTGAGATTGCTGAATGCTGATTGTTGATTGTTGATTGGAATCAGCGATTAGCAATCAACAATCCGCAATCAACAATTCGTAATCTGCAATCAACAATCAGAAATCAACAATCTCATGCGTTCTTTATAAAGCCCGCGCCCGGGTTGACAAGTACGACATCAGCGCGAGCTCGAGCGGCCGCTTGGTGCTGAGGAGCTGATAGTCGATGCCGCCGGCTCCCAGCTCGCGCTTGTAGCGTTCGATCAGCCCGCTCATTTCCTTCACGTAATGATCGCGCACCGCCCCCGGTACGGCGACCAGTTCTTCCCCGGTCTCGAGATCTTCGAACCGTGTGGAGCGCTCGAAGGGAAAGTCGATCTCGTCCGGGTCCAGCACCTGAAAGACGATGACGTCGTTGCCGCGGAATTGAAAGTGTTTCAAGCTTCGAATCACCGCTTCCGGATCGTCCAGCAGGTCTGAAATCAGCACCACCATGCCGCGCTTCGACAGCGAGTCGACGATCTGATTCAGCGGCTTCGAGAGGTTCGTCTCGCGCCCGAGCTCCAGCCGATCGAGCGCGACCAGCAGGTTGCGCAGGTGTCCGGGGCGTGAGCCGGCGGCCAGCATCGCCACGATCTTATCGTCGAACGCGGTCAGCCCGACGGCATCGCGCTGCCGGTTCATGAGATATGCGAGCGACGCAGCGAGGCACGCGGCGTACTGGAACTTGGTCATCGAGGTCGAGCCGTAGCCCATCGACCCGCTCACGTCGAGCAGCAGATGCGCGTCGAGGTTCGTTTCCTCTTCGAATTTCTTGACGTAATAGCGGTCGCTGCGGGCGAAGACTTTCCAGTCGATCGTGGAAAGATCGTCGCCCGGCATGTACTGGCGGTACTCGGCGAACTCGACGCTGAACCCTTTGAAGGGACTCCGATGCAGGCCGGAAAGGAATCCTTCGACGATCGTGCGTGCCTTCAGCTCGAGCGTACCAAGCCGCGCCACCACCGCCGGATCCAGAAACGTGCGGTTGTGCGCGGTCCGGGCCATGCCCCTACATTCCGCTCTTCGGGACCGGTACCGCTTCCAGCAACCGGTCGATGATCGCGTCGGAATTGATCCGTTCGGACTCGGCGTAGAAGTTCGTCATGATCCGGTGCCGCAGGATCGGTTTGGCGAGCGCCTGGATGTCCTTGATGGACGCGTGATAGCGTCCGTGCATGAGCGCGCGCGCCTTGGCGCCGCGGACGAGCGCCTGCGATCCGCGCAGGCCCGATCCCCATTTCACCCACTTGTTGATGAAATCGGGCGCGCCATCGCTGCCCGGACGCGACGCGCTGACCAGCCGGACGGTGTAGCGCGCGACCTCCTCGGCGATGACCACCTGGCGGGACACTTCCTGGAACTGGAGGATATCAGGGCCGCTGAGCACGCGCTCCGGCACCGTCCGCTCGGCGGCCGTCGTCTGCGTGACGACCGTCACCTCATCGTCTTCACTGAGGTAGTCGATGACGACGTTGAACATGAAGCGATCGAGCTGGGCTTCGGGGAGCGGATAGGTGCCTTCGAGCTCGATCGGGTTCTGCGTCGCCAGCACGAAGAACGGCAGCTCGAGCGCATACGTCCGGCCTGCGGCCGTCACGTGGTACTCCTGCATCGCTTCGAGCAGCGCGGCCTGGGTTTTCGGCGGCGTGCGGTTGATCTCGTCGGCGAGGATGATCTGAGCGAAGATCGGGCCTTTAACGAAGCGGAGGCGGCGCGTCCCCTGCTCCTCGTCGAGGATTTCGGTGCCGGTGATGTCCGATGGCATCAGATCGGGCGTGAACTGGATGCGCTTGAAATCGAGATCGAGGATGTCGGCCAGCGTCTTGATCATCAGCGTCTTGGCCAGGCCGGGCACGCCGGTGATGAGACAATGGCCGCCGGTGAACAGGGCAATGAGCACCTGTTCCACCACCTCGTCCTGGCCGACAATCACCTTGCGCAGCTCGTTGAGAATGCGCTCGCGGCCTTCCGCGACCTTTTCCGCGCCGGCGGCGACAACGGAATTCATGGAGCTCCTTGCGGACGAAAAACGTGGGCCTTAATCTAACGTGGGGTCAATGCGTGAGCGCGTAGACGATCTCGTTGATTCCCATGCGGTACGCCATCGCGGTGTATTTGACGTAGCCGGGATACTCCTCGGCGTTCGACCACTCCCATCCATCGCCCATGTCGCTGTTCCAGTTGATGAACGCCATCATCCGGCCGTTGTCGTCGAGGATCGTGCGCAGGTGGGGCACGAGCCCGCCCTTTTCCCACGTCCGCCCCGCCAGGAACGATCCGAGGCCGGCAACCTGGGGGTAAGTGTCGATCTTGTAGAAGCAGCTGAAGATCGGATGATCCTTCGGCACCTCGACAATCTCGCGATCCGGGAAGACGCGCTTCATCTCGCGCACGAGATTGTCCCACTCGAGGGCACCGTGGAAGTCGTCGAAGTAGATGGTGCCGCCGCGCAGCAGGAACTCCCGCAAGATCGGGACGTCGCTGTCGTGCATCTTCAGAAACCCCGGCTCGACGAGGTAGAGCCACGGATACTCGAAGAGCCGGGGATCGTCGAGCGCCAGCACGATCGGGTCCTCGACCTGGATGGCCGTCGCGGTCTTCACCCGGCGCGAGAGGTTCTGCTCCGCGGCGGGCGCGTCGATATACCAGGGCTCGCCGTAGAAGTCCTGCGGCAGCCGTGTGCCTTCAGTGATGTAGTGGTACTTTATCCGGACAAACCGCCATTGCAGCCCGGCAAACCGGTCGTCGGGCGCAGACGGAAGCTGGGCATCGACCGGCGGCTGCAGCGACGGGATCAAAATGAAGCACGCGACGAGCAGAGCGCCGGGCGCGAGCCGCGCCTTGACCCTGCTCACTGCCGTTCCCCGTCCACGAGCTTCAACAGCAGCTCCTGTGCCCGTTCGTAGGACGGCGCGATCTCGAGCGCCGCCAGCGTCTGTTTCTTGGCTTCCGCCTTCTTGCCGCTCTTCCAGTAGCTTTCCGCGAGATCGGTAAAGGCGGCGGCGCGATCGACCGGCGCCAGCGCAATCACGGTTCGGAACTCGCGCGACGCCATCTCCGGCTCGTTCCGCTGCATCGCAAACCGGCCGAGGAGGGCATGTGCCTCGGCGTCGAACGGATCGATGGCGGCTATCCGCTCGTACACCGGCCGCAGCCGCGCCGGCTCGTCGACGTTTGCCTGGCGGAGGAGCGCGGCAAGCTGGCGGGCGGCGTCGACGTTGTCGAAGTCGGCGGCGACGAGCGCCTGCAGCTCGGCGATCGCGCGCGTGCGATCCTGCTTTTCCAGCGCGATCTCGGCCATCTGCGCGTGCGGGCTGTCCTTGCCGGTCGCGATCGGCAGCGCAGCGGCCGCGCGTTCGAACGCCTGCATCGCCTCGTCGGCCTCGCCCGCCTTGCGCAGCCGCTGACCGAGCACCAGCTGCACCGGATAGTTTCGCGGCTGCTCGCCGGCAAGCTTGCGGAGATCGTCCAGCGGCATGCCCGGAAGGTCGGTGTCCTTCGGCGGATTGACCACGCCGCGCAGCGAGGCAAACATCCGGTCGACGGTCTTGTCGAATCCCGCCTGCATGTCATCGAAATTCGTGTTGAGCGCCGACTGCAGCGCGGCGTCGGTATCGATGCCCTGCGCGAAGCTGCGAACGAGCTTGCGCAGGCCGGCGTCGCCGTATGCCGACACGATGTGATCGACCAGCAGCGAGGCCTGGAAGTAGGCCAGCGAGATCAGCTTCGGGTTCTGAAACGCCGCGTTGAGCTCCCGCAGCTTGATGGTCTCACCGCGATCGAGCAGCGCGGCAAACTCGACGTCCATCTGGCGCGCCCACTCGGGACGCGCACGTTTTTCTTCGAAGGTCGAGATGCCCTCGCTCAGCCAGCGCGGCAGGCGCTGGTTCGACATCTGCAGCGTGACCACGTGCGCGAGCTCGTGCCACAGCGTCGCTTCCCACTGGAACTCGCCCGGCGGCCGTGCCTTCGGCGAATCCATCGTCACCACGCGGCCGAAGCAGGCCCCCAGCGCACCGATCATTCCGGGCAGGCCGAGGTTCCTCACCGCGAAATCGTCGTGCCCGGGGAAGATTTCGATCAGGATGGGGCCACGCGGCGCAAACTCGTACCGCGCCGACAGGGCGGTCAACGCCTGATGCGCGAGCGCGATCGCATATTCGCCCAGCACCGGCGCTTCTTCCTTGCTGATACGGACGACGAGATCGCCGTCGCGAAGAGTCTCGAACTTCTCGAGCTTGTCGAGCATTTCGAGCAGGTTGAAGGTCACCCGATCGAACGGATCGATCTTGAACGAGCTTTCCAGGGCGGCGCGGGCGCCGGGTTCATCGCCGGTCCGCAGAAGGTGCATCCCCAGATCGGCGAGCGCCCGCGAGCTGCGCGGATCGAGCGCGAGCGCGCGCCGCGTCAACACCACCGCCTCGTCGAACCTGTAGTTGTGAGCGGTGAGCTCCCCGGCGACGCGGAACACCTCACCGTAGCCGGGCTGGATCGCCAGGGCCTGCGAAACCTCCGCCTCGAATTCGGCCTGCTTGTCTTCGATGTACGCCAGCCCGGCGAGCAGCGCATGCGCCTCGAGGCTCGACGGATTGACCGCCAGCGCCGTTTTCAGCGCCTCCCGCGCCTCATCGTGGTGGCTGGCGTCGACGGCCTGGCTGGCAATGAACACATGAGCGTTGACATACGACGGGTTGATCTCGAGTGCGCGCTTCGCGAGACCGACCGCCTGCGGCGGGTTCTCGTCCTCGAGCGTGCGCGCTGAACCGAGCAGCGCCGGGGCCCATCGCGCATCGGCCTGAAGGGCAGCCTGATAGGATTTCAACGCTTCGGGCCGGTTGAATTTCTCGAGAAACAGGTCGCCCCAGGCGGTATTGATTGCCGGATCCGACGGCAATCCCGCCGCGGCGTCGCGATACGCGGCGTTCGCCTCCTGGAACCGGCCAAGCGCGCGAAGCGCGCGAGCCCCACGCGCAATCTCCGCCGGATCGTCGCTCGTCTCTGCCAGCGCCGACACTTTGCTCAGCGTGGCGGCGGCATCTGACTGGCCGAGCATCTGCTGGAGCAGCCCGAGCTCCAGAGCAGCTTCACTTGTGGGCGCCCGCCCGGCGGCGGGCCGGAGGATCGCTTCGGCCTGAGCGTAGCGTCCGGTCGCGACGGCCGCACGGGCTTTCAGGGCAACAATGGCCGGATCCCGACCGTCCAATTTGTCCGCGAGCGCGTCGACTTCGTGGTACCGGCCTTCCACTAACGCGCGCGTGACGTCCTGCAGCGGTTGAGATGGACGGCGAGGCGCCTGGGCTGTTCCAAATGTGGGCAGCGCGAGAAAGGCGAGCGACGCAATCAGGAGCGGAACGGAGTGCCGCTGCGGCGGTGGAAAACCCCCTTCTCCAACTGGAGACTTCTGCCGGCGCCAGGGAGGCATTGCGGTTCGTATTATACGTTTCCCGAACGTTTACGAGGGTCCAGGCTGTTCCCGCGGCGTCAGCTGTGCAAGCCAGGTACCGGTGCGTGACCCGCTTGCCGCGCCGCATAACGAGCAAGGCGCGCCGCCGCGTGGGGTCCGCGGGCGAAGTCCCCGGATCTACTTAGACGTCAGTGACGGCCTGCGAGCCGCAGTCAGCATCCGTGATTCGACGGATATCCGCTTCGCCAGAAGACCGGCGAACAGAAAGATGCTTGAGAACGCGGTGACCGGCGCCCTGGCCATCAGGCCGACCCCGAGCAGCTCGCCCAGCACCGCAATGTAGTTGGGGTGTCGAACCCAGCGATATGGTCCACTGTCCACCAGTCTCATGCGCGGGATTACGATCACACGAAAGGTCCAGGATGGGCCCAGGGCGCTGATCGCCCACCACTTCAGGGCCTTGGCCAAACCGAATACGGCTGCCCCGGCCGTGAGCCATCTCGCGCCGAAGCCGCCGCGGAGCATGCCTTCCCCCAGCATCGCCAGAAAGGCGCCCGGGTACGCGATCCGCATCATCCGGTACACGTCGTCGGGCGGCTCGAGCCCGCCGCGCAGGCGCTGTGCATGCTCGTTGCGGGCCGCACGGCGCGCTTCCACGAGCATCGCGCCGAAGACGACGCTGCCGATCGCCACCCATGTGGCTTTCATATTGGACGCACTCTCAACCGAACCGCGAGGTCGCAATCGCCCGCATGACGGATCATGGCGCGCAGCACAGCCGGCGCCAGCCGCGCGGCAACCGTTGCCGCACCGATTGCACCCGGAGACGCGACCAGCCTGCGCAGCACGCGGTTGAAGGAATGTTTCGCCGCAAATGCGTGTCGGCGCCGAGCAGCGAGACGCGCGTGGACCTCACGCCATCCGCCTTGGAGCGCGTCCAGGGCCGCCACCGCCGCGAGCTCCCCGCCTTCGACAGCGAAGCGCAGGCCGTCACCCGTCATCGGATCGAGGAAGCCGGCCGCATCGCCTGCCAGGACCAGCCCGTCGAGCTGGTGCGGTGAGACGTCGACGGCGAGCGGCCCGAGGACGACCGGCGGCGCCACGAGACGCAGGCCAGCGAAACGGTCGCGAAGCATCGGATCCGCCGCCAGCTCGCGGAACAGAAACGCGGCCGGATCGTGCAGGTCGCCGTCAGCGGGTCCTGACGGCTTGACGATACAGATGTTGGTAATGCCGCCGCCGAGGGGCGCCACGCCGGTGTAACTGCCGCGCCGGATGTGCATCTCGCCAAAAACGGGGACGCAGGCGGGACGGAGTGGGGACGGACCCGGGACGGACCCGGGACGGAGTGGGGACGGAGGAGGGACGGACTCGGGACGGAGTGGGGACGGAGCCTCCAAGTACGCGCCGACCGCCCAGCGGCGCGGGCGATCGGGGTGACGTGCCAGTCCAAGCCCGAACGCCAGGGTCGATCGGCGCCCGTCAGCGGCAATGATCACGCGGGCCCGGAGCTCGCGAGCCGTCCGGCCGGAGCCGATGCGCACGCCGGTGACCGTCGAGACGCCGCGCACATCCTCAACGACCGCCTCGCGCACGGCGACGGCGGGCGTGAACTCGCACCCGGCACCGATCGCGTGCTCCAGCAGAATCGAGTCGAGATCGCGCCGCACCACCGCCCGGCCGAAGAGGCCCTCAGGATATCGACCCTCGACGACAATGCCGTGGTGGCCTGTGACCCGCATGCCGGCCACCGCCACACCTCGCGCTTCAATGTGGCCGGCGACGCCGAGCCGCCGGAGACGGGCCAGCGTTCCAGGATTCACGGTATCGCCGCACAGCTTATCGCGAGGAAACGCCACCCGATCGACGAGGCGAACGCGCGCCCCCGCCCGCGCGAGCACGAGCCCGGCCACGGCGCCTGCCGGACCGGCACCGACAATCAGCACGTCCAGCATTCAGACCCGGCCCAGCACGATCGCGCTGTTCTTGGATCCGAATCCCAGACAGTTGCACAGCGCCGCTTCGACCGACGCGCGGCGGCCTTCGTTGGGAATGAAGTCGAGATCACACTCCGGGTCGGCATCGCGTTGATTGATCGTCGGCGGCAGGTACTCACGCGACAGCGCGAGGGCGGCGGTGACGACGCCGGCGGCTCCGCTTGCGCCCTGCGGATGGCCGATCATCGACTTGACGGACGATCCCGCCAGGCGATTGGCGTGCGCGCCGAACACCTCCCGGACGCAGCGCGATTCCACCGCATCGTTGAGGACCGTCGACGTACCGTGATAGTTGACGTAGCCGATGGCTTCGCGGGCACGTCCGGCGCGGTCCAGCGCGAGAGTCATCGCACGGACGATCTCCTCGCCTCCCGGCGCCATCTGCACACGATGGTACGCGTCGCACGTCGAGGCGTAGCCGTCGATCGACGCATACACCTTCGCGCCGCGGGCGCGCGCGCGGTCCTCGCGCTCGAGCACCATCATCCACGCGCCTTCACCGAGCACGAACCCGTCCCGGCCCTTGTCGAACGGACGCGACGCTTCGGCCGGCCGCTCGTTATAGGCCATGGAAACCGCCCGCATGCGCGAGAACCCGAAAATCATCCCCGGCGTGACGCACGCATCGGTGCCGCCGGAAACGATCGCGTCGGCCTCGCCCGCCCGCAGCAGCGCCGCCGAGTACCCGATCGCGTCGGTCGAGCTCGTGCAGCCGCACGAGAGCACGTGGCTGATACCGTGCAGCCGCAGCGAGATCGAGATCTCGCTCGACACCATCCCCACGATCGACACCGGAATCGCGTAGGGCGTGACCTTCCGGCCGCGCTCGACGAAGAAGTCGTAATACTGCCGCTCGCCAACGTCGATCCCGCCGCCGCCGCTCCCGATCACGACGCCCGCACCGGGCGCGCCGATCGGCAGGCCGGCGTCGATCCAGGCCTCGCGCGCCGCAATCACGCCGATCAGGGCCGCGCGCGAGTAGCGTTTCGGATCGGCCCGATACTGCGGGTCCCAGATGTCGTCTCCCTCGAGGGTCGGCACATCGTCGACCGTGACGTCGGCGACGGGCGCGGCGACGCGGCAGGCGAATCCGGAGGTGTCGAAGTCGGTGATCGCACGAGTGCCGCTGCGGCCGCGGGTGACATGGTCCCAGAACCGCTCGCGGCCGCTCCCGAACGGCGACACCACCCCGATGCCGGTGATCACGATCCGCGGAGCGACAGAACGACGCATGGCGCGAACCTATAATGTTCTACCACGGAGGGCGCCCGACGACGCGGCGGGGCACTCCTGGCCACAAAGGTTTCCCCCTTGTCATCGCTGGTGGAATCGTGCCAATGCAGATGATCGAACACGCAATCGTGTGGAGCGGAGGGGCCGTGTTCGTCGGCTCGCTCGTGCTCTGCACGGTGACCTACCTGGTCGTCTTCGACCGGGAGGCCTCACTGCACGGCTGGCGCCCGCTCGCCATCGATCTCGTGCTGTTCACCCTGTTCGCGACGCATCACAGCGTGTTCGCGCGCGAGGGCGTGAAGCGGACGCTGGCGTCACTGATGCCTTCGCGCCTGATCCGCTCGGTCTACGTGTGGACCGCGAGCGCACTGCTCGTGCTCGTCTGCGTGTCGTGGCAGCCGGTCGGCGGCGAGTGGTATGCGGCCGGCGGTCTGGCGGCCCTGGGACATGCCGGTGTGCAACTGACAGGCGTGTGGTTGATCGCCTGGTCGGTGGCGGAAATCGATCCCCTCGAGCTCGCAGGCATCCGCCAGGAATCGAAGACGGCCGGCCTGAAGATCGACGGTCCGTACCGGTTGGTCCGGCATCCCTTGTATCTCGGCTGGATCCTGGCGGTGTTTGGAACGGCGCGCATGACCGGCGACCGGCTGGCGTTCGCGGCGATGACGTCGATTTACCTGCTCATCGCGATTCCGTGGGAAGAGCGATCGCTCGGGCGCACCTTTGGAGAGGCGTACTCGCGCTACAAGGCGGCGGTGCGCTGGCGTGTGCTGCCGTTCATCTATTGAACCTGGCATCCCACGCGTCGTCGTTCTGGGCCCCGGAGGTGTCTGGCGGACGATCGTCCTTCTGAATGAACACCATCGAGTGCTGCGACGGGATATCGAACTTCTTCCCGCAGGTCTTGCAGGTCACCGCATCGTCGACGCGGATCATATAGTCGCGCAGCTTCGCAAACAGTGCGCGATCCCGCTCGTCGGCGCTTGCCGGAACCCGGTCCTTGCGCGTTCGCACGACCCAGCGCATCTGATAGTCGTTCGTACGCCGGCAGCGAGGGCACGTCAGTTTGTCGGTCCGCGTTTCGTTCCGGTTGTTGAAGAAGTCTCGCTCGTCTAGCGCCACAGAACGATCATATCAGGAGGTCGGGCAGGGATGGGGGGAGACCCGCCCTTCCTGCCCTTTTCGCGGTTTGACCGCCCGCGTGCCGCGTGCGATGCTGCAGTTCGCCTGATGGTGAAGCCGGACACGACACCTCGGCCGACGCGGCGCTTCAGCCGCTGACGGCGGGATTCTTCAGGTCCGCCGTAGCTTTAGCGGAGGCGGAGGCGGAAGCGGGGCGCAGGGGTCGCCTCCACCCCAGCGCGCACAAACCGCGCGCCGGGGACCCCGTCCCGCGAGCGACGGTGTTCGGGGGCCGGCGGGGCGAAGCCCCGGGTCTACCCGGTCGCGTGTCCGGATCGACGCGACGTTTTCGATTGGCATATGGCGAGCGAACCTGCACGTACGTATCCGAGCGAGCTTCCCGTGCTCGCGCTCCGGCAGACCGTTGTCTTCCCGATGACGCTGCAGCCCCTGGCGATCAACCGGCCGATGTCGGTGGATGCCGTCAATCGGGCGCTCACGGGCGATCGCCTGATCTTTCTGACGCTCCAGAAGGGCGACAGCGACGATCCGGAAGGACATGAACTGAACACCGTCGGCACCATCGGCGCCATCCGGCAGATGGCAAAGGTGCCGACGGGCGGGGTTCACATCATCGTCGAAGGTCTCGTCCGCGCGAAGTCGGACATCGTCACGAAGACGGGGACGGTGCTGCGCGCGACCGTGACGCCGCTGCCGGATGTGAGTGCGCGGACACTGGAGATCGACGCGTACGTCCGCCGGTTGCAGGAGCTCATCGACCGCGCGCTGTCGTTGTCGAGCGGGCTTTCGCAGGAGCTTCGCGGGCTGGTCGCGGGCATCGACGATCCGCTGCGGCTGGCGTACTTGCTCTCGAGCCTCCTCGACATGAAAGCCGAGGAGAAACAGCAGATCCTCGAGCAGAACGATCTCACCGCGAAGCTGCAGGCGGTCGCGACCGCGTTGAACCGCGAGATCGCGCTGCTCGAGATGAAGACGAAGATCGAATCTGCCGCACAACAGGAAATGACCGACGCGCAGCGGCAGTATTACCTGCGACAGCAGCTGAAAGCGATCCAGGACGAGCTCGGCGAAGGCGAAAAAACCGAAATCCAGGAACTGCGGGATCGCATTGCGGCGGCACACCTTCCGGAAGAGGTCATGCAGGTGGCCGCACGGGAGACCGATCGCCTCGAGCGGATGACGCCGGCATCGCCCGAATATCAGATGATTCGCACCTACATCGACTGGGTGCTCGACGTGCCCTGGTCGACGACGACCGAGGATCAGCTCGATCCACCGGCGGCGCGGCGCGTGCTCGACGAGGATCATTACGATCTCGACAAGGTCAAAGAGCGCATCGTCGAATACCTGGCGGTCCAGAAGCTCAAGACCGTCCAGGCCCGGGCCACACAGATCAAAGGGCCGATTCTCTGTTTCGCCGGACCGCCGGGCGTCGGCAAGACGTCGCTGGGCCAGTCGATCGCGCGCGCGATGAACCGGAAGTTCGTGCGGATTTCACTCGGCGGTGTGCGCGACGAGGCGGAAATCCGCGGTCACCGCCGCACCTACATCGGGGCCATCCCCGGCCGCATTGTGCAGGCCCTCAGGCAGGCGGGCGCGATGAATCCGGTGTTCATGCTCGACGAAATCGACAAGGTCGCGGCCGGCTTTCAGGGCGATCCGGCCGCGGCACTGCTCGAGGTGCTCGATCCGGCGCAGAACCATTCGTTCCGCGACCACTATCTCGAAATCAACGTCGATCTCTCGCGTGTGCTCTTCATCGCCACCGCGAACCAGCTCGGAACCGTCCATCCTGCGCTGCTCGACCGCATGGAGGTCATTTCGCTTGCGGGGTACAGCGAAGAGGAGAAACTGCACATCGCCCGGCGGTATCTGGTGCCGCGGCAGCTCGAGGAAAACGGTCTGACAACGGACGTCGTGACGCTCGAGGAAGCGGCTCTGCGCCGGACGATTGCCGAGTACACGCGCGAAGCCGGCGTGCGGAACCTGGAACGGCAGATCGGCGCTGTCGCACGGAAGATCGCGGCGCGGGTCGTCGGCGACCTCCGTGCAGGCCCCGACCAGACGCAGCACAACCCTCACCCGGCAAAGTATGTGGTCACGGCGGAGAGTCTGCCGGACTACCTGGGCCCGCCGCGCTTCCATCGTGAAGTCTCGTTTCGGGTATCGAGGCCCGGCGTGGCCACGGGCGTCGCGTGGACTGAAACCGGCGGCGACGTGCTGTTCGTGGAGGCGCGGCTCCTGCCGGCGGGTCATCACAACTTGATTCTGACCGGACAGCTGGGCAACGTGATGCAGGAATCGGCGCGCGCGGCCGTCAGCCACATCCGCGCCCAGGCGGCCGATCTCGGCGTCTCACCCGAGTTCCTCGACAAGTACGACCTGCACATCCACGTGCCGGCCGGCGCGATTCCGAAGGATGGGCCGTCGGCGGGTGTGACCATGGCGACGGCAATCGTCTCGGCGGTGCGCAATCAGCCGGTCCGCGAGGACGTGGCGATGACGGGCGAAATCACGCTGAGCGGACTGGTGCTGCCGGTCGGCGGCATTCGCGAGAAGGCGCTGGCGGCGCGGCGCTACGGCATCAAGCAGTTCATTCTGCCCGCACGCAACGAGTCCGATCTCGCCGAGCTGCCGCCTGAAGTCAAGGCCGACATGCGGTTCGTTCCGGTCGAGACGCTCGAAGAGGCGCTGAAGGTGGCAATACCGGCGTGACATTGCTGATTGCTGATTGCTGATTGCTGATTGCTGATTTGATTGAAGAGAAATCAGCAATTGAATCAACAATCCAACAATCAACAATCCAACAATCAACAATCAACAATCTCGTGATCACAATCGTCTTCTACATCTCGGGCCACGGTCTCGGCCATGCGACCCGGGACATCGAAGTCATTGAGAGCATCCGCTCGGTTGCTCCGGAGGCGCGCATCATCGTGCGGACATCGGCGCCGCGGTGGCTGTTTGCCCTGAATGTGCCCGGCGTCGAGGTTCAACCCTGTGAGGCCGACACCGGCGTTGTGCAGATCGACAGCCTGCGGCTGGACGAAGATCGGACCGTACAGGAGGGGGCGCGATTCTATGCGGATTTCGATCGGCGCGTCGACGACGAGGCCGGAATCCTGCACCGTCTCGGCGCGGACATCGTTGTCGGCGATATTCCGCCTCTGGCGTTCGCCGCTGCCGATCGAGCGGCGATTCCGTCGGTAGCGGTCGGCAACTTCACATGGGATTGGATCTACTCCGGCTATCCCGGCTTCGAGGGCTTGAGGCCCGACGTGCTGTCGATCGTGCGACGGGCGTACTCCCGAGCCGCCGTCGCGCTGCGCCTCCCGCTTCACGGCGGCTTCGAGCCGATGATGCCGGTGATGCGCGACGTGCCGCTCATCGCCCGCCGGTCGGCTCGGCAGCGCGCCGAGATCCGCCGCGCGCTCGGCTGCCCCGGCGACAGGCCGGTGGTGCTGTTGTCATTCGGCGCATACGGCGTCGAATTGCCAACCGATCGCGTGGTGCACACGAAGCGCCTCACTGTGATCGCGGCCGTCCGCGAACCGCCCCCCGGCTTCCGCTATCCCGACCTGGTTGCCGCCAGCGATGTCGTGATCACCAAGCCAGGATACGGCATCGTGTCGGAGTGCATCGCCAACGGCGCGGCGCTCCTGTATACGTCGCGGGGACGGTTCGTGGAATACGACATGTTCGTGGCCGAGATGCCGCACCTCTTGCGGTGCCGCTACATTTCGCAGGAAGATCTCCTCGCCGGTCGCTGGGCGGATGCCGTGAACGCGCTGCTCGCGCAACCGCTCCCGCCTGCCCACCCGCGGACTGACGGCGCAGACGTGGTAGCCAGGGCGATCCTGAATCTGGTGATTTGTTGATCTGGTGATGTGGTGATTTAGTGAAATCGACCAATCAATCGATAAATCGAGCAATCCATCACCAGATCACCCATCACCAGATCACAGATACCAGGAGTGCACCATGTTTTCCCGCCGCGCCTTTCTCAGCCTCACCGGCGCCGCTGCCGGGTTGTCGGTCATGCGGCTATCGGCGCAACGCGGTCGCGGCGGCGTTGACGCAGGTCCCCTGCCGCCAAGCATTGCCTCGCTGACGTCGGTGCGCGATCGGGCCGCGCCGATCACCAACGAGGAACGGACCGCGCGGATCGAAAAGGCACGCCGGCTGATGGCCGAGCACAAGCTGGATGCGATCGTGCTTGCCGGCGGCACCTCGCTCCTCTACTTCACCGGCATGCGTTGGGGCAGCAGCGAGCGACTGTTCGCGGTGGTTATCCCCAGAGTGGGCGCGCCTTACCTGGTATGCCCGGCATTCGAGGAAGACCGTGCGCGCGAACAGCTCGCGCTCGGGCCGATGCAGCACACCGACGTCGCCACCTGGCAGGAGGACGAGAGCCCGTTCGAGCGGGTCGCGCAGGGCCTCAAGGATCGCGGCCTGGTGACCGGCCGCATCGGGGTCGAAGAGACGATGAAATTCGTGTTTGCGGACGGCATCGGCGGCGCCGCTCCTGCATTGAAGGTCGCGAGCGCCACGCCGGTCACCGCCGGCTGCCGGATGATCAAGGACGCGCACGAAATCGAGCTGATGCGCCTCGCCTGCCAGGTCACGCTCAGGTGTTACGAAGCTGTTTACCGCGCGCTGCAGCCGGGGATGACGCAGAGCCAGGCTGCGAGCCTGATCGGCTCGGCCTATTCGCGGCTGGGCTTTCCGGGTTTTGCCAGCGTGCAGGTCGGCGAGTACACCGCGCTGCCGCACGGGTCAATCCAGCCGCAGATCATCCGCGACGGCACAATCGTCATGATCGACGACGGCTGCACCGTCGAAGGCTACCAGTCGGACATCACCCGCACGTTCGTCCTCGGCAAGGCGAACGACAAGATGAAGCAGGTGTTCGATATCGTGCATCGGGCACAGGCCGCCGCGTTGAAAGCGGCCCGTCCGGGGCTGCCGCTCGAAGCCGTCGATGCCGCCGCGCGCGAGGTCGTGATCGCCGGAGGTTATGGTCCCGGCTTCAAATATTTCACCCACCGTGTCGGTCACGGCATGGGGATGGACGGGCACGAGTGGCCGTACCTGGTGAAGAACAACATGTTCGGATGGGAACGAGCGCTGAAGGCGCAGCCCGGGATGGTGTTCAGCGACGAGCCCGGCATCTACATCCGGGGCGAGTTCGGCGTCCGTCTGGAAGATGACATGTACGTCACCGCAAACGGCGCGGAATTGATGACGCCACAGAGCCCGTCGCTTGAGGATCCGTTTTGAGTTCTGAGTTGGTCAAAACTCACAACTGACCGCTCACAACTGGTGCGTTCAGTCCTTCGTGCAGGTGACCAGCGACCAGATCCGCGGCACGTTGACTTTCTGAATAGAGATGGGCTTGAGCTCCGCCTGCGCGAGGAACGCGGGCAGGTCGAGATCTGACTTGAACCCGATGTGCACGGTAAAGGGCGAGATGATCCGCTCGATCCATGCCATACCGGGATTCTTGCTGCGGAAATGATTGAGGATGATGATGCGGCCGCCGGACCGGCAGACGCGGCGCATCTCGCGCGCAACCGCCACCGGATCGGGCACGACGCTGATGACATACGGCGCATAGACGATGTCGAAGCTGTCGTCCTGGAACTTGAGATTGGCCGCATCCATCTGCAGCAGGCGAACGTTGCGCACGCCCTTCCGGATCACGCGGTCGCGCGCCTTCTCGAGCATCGAACTGGACAGGTCGATGCCTGTGACGGAACAATCGGCGGGATAGAGCGTCGCATTGATTCCGGTGCCGACTCCCACTTCCAGAAGCCGTTCGCCCGGCCTGATGTCCATCCGGCGGATGGCGTCCACGCGGCCGGGGTGAAGCGTCGGCCCGAACATGACGTCGTAGACGGAAGCCAGCTTCTCGTACACGCCCGCGACGAAATCGTTCTCGACCGCGGTGCCGGACAAGGCGCGCGTCGCCGCATCGGACCCGAGGATCTCTTCGGTTTCATGATCCCGCTCAAATAAGGCCATCAGTTGCCTCAGCAGCTCTGGTCCGGTGACCGGGCGCTCTCAAGGTCGAGACGACGCCAGCACGTGGCACCAATCAATTGGTATGCCCATTCACAATTGCGCGACTATACATCTGGTCAGTTAACGAAGTCCATCGAGGATCGCCAGCGCGGCGTCAATGTCGCCGGACGCGGTCGCGATTTGCAGCCCCTGTAACACTCCGCGCAACTCGACTGCGATCTCCCGCGCAATGGCCACGCCTTCGTGGGCGGCATCCGCGGAATCCTCTGCACGTCGCATGCGCGCCAGCAGCTCGTCCGGAACGCGGATCCCCGGCACTTCGTTCGCCATGAACTCTGCGTGGCGCGCGTTCTCGAACGGAACCACGCCGCCGATAACCGGCAGCGCGGCCGACTGGATGCGCTTCACGAACGGCTCGAACGATCGAACGTCGAAGATCGGACGGGTGACGACGAACTCGGCTCCAGCCTCGACCTTGTAGTCGAGACGCCGGAGCTCCTGATCCACGTCGGCAGCCCCCGGATTGAGCGAGACGCCGATATGAAAGGCCGTCGGCGCACCAATCGCCTGGCCGCCCAGATCGCACCCGCGGTTCAGGCGCGCGACCAGGTTCGTCAGGCCGATCGAGTCGACGTCGAAGACTGCGGTGGCGTCGGGATAATCGCCGATTCGACCCGGATCCCCGGTGATGAGCATCAGATTCCGAAGGCCCATCGCATGGGCGCCGAGCAGGTCGGATTGAATGCCGACCAGGTTCTTGTCGCGGCACGAATAGTGGAGCAGCGTCTCGACTCCGGCCTGCTGCTCGATCAGCACGGCCAGCGACAGCGCGCTGGGACGAGCCCCGGCGCGCTGACTATCGGGAATGTTGATGACATCCACGCCGCGAATCTTCAACTGCCGCGCTCGCGCCACCACCTCGTCGGCACGGTATCCGCGTGGCGGCAGCAGTTCGACCGCGACGACGAACGTGCCTCGCGCCAGCGCGTGAGCGAGCCGCGACTTCTGCTGCCGGGGCACCGGTGGCGCGGAAATCGCGGGCGCGGCCGCGAACGATCCGGTGATCGCGCCCTCGACGCTCACGCTGCCGCGTGACGATGGTCCGCCTCCGGCTCGGGCGGAGATGCCGCCGACCGCCAGCTTGATCTGACGGATGTGCTCCGGCGTCGTGCCACAACAGCCCCCGACGACCCGCACGTGATGCTGGACGAACCGGCGCGCGTACGACGCCATGTACTCAGGGGAGCAGAGATAGATGTTCCGGCCCTCGACATCGCGCGGCTTGCCGGCGTTCGGCTGGGCCGACAACTTCGCGTGCGTCACTTCGGCGATCCGCTCGATCGTGTCGAGCATGGGTGCCGGTCCGACGGCGCAATTGACGCCGACCAGCGTCGCCCCCCGCCGTTCGAGTTCCGGCGCGAAGCGCTCAGGAGGCGTTCCATCGAGCGTGCTGCCGTCTTCCTCGGTGCTCATCTGCGCCACGATCGGCAGATCGCAGACGCTGCGCACCGCTTCGATGGCCGCGCCAATCTCGTTCAAATCCCGGAAGGTCTCGAGCACGAGCAGCTGCACGCCACCGTCGACGAGCGCCTGCGCCTGCTCGCGGAAGAACTCCCGGGCCTCGTCGACGCCTGTCTTGCCCCACGGCTCGATCCGGATCCCCAGGGGACCGATGGCGCCGGCCACATACGCCCGCTCGCCCGCCGCCTGGCGCGCGATCCGCGCGCCCTGCTCGTTAATCGCCTGCACCTTGTCGCCGAGCCCGAACGACCCGAGCTTCACGCGATTGGCGCCGAACGTGTTTGTCTCGATGATGTCCGCGCCGGCCCGCACGTATTCCTGGTGCACCCTGGCGACGAGATCGGGCTGGGTGATGTTCAGCGCGTCGAAGCTCTTGTTGATGAACACCCCTTTGGCGTAGAGCATCGTGCCCATCGCGCCGTCGCACACGAGCACACGGTCCTCGACCGCTTCCAGAAACTCCTGCACTCAGTCCCTCGATCGCATTGATGCGCAGTGGAAGTGGAACTCAAGCGTCCCGCTGCGCGGTCACCACCCAGCATCGCCGGCTACGTCAGCTTGCCGAACGATCCAAATTATCAAATATCCGCCGGCTTTTTCTCCTCAGAGCCTGTTCGCCGTCCGGTCATGTGTCGAGCCGCTCACAACGGAAGGCGTCGGCGTCGATGAGCAGGTACGACTTGGTCACGACGTCGAGGCCGATCGAGCGCACGCCCTGACGCATCGAATCAGTGAACTCGTGATGGTGTCCGAACAGATGTAACCGCGGCTTCATCGAGGCAAGCACGTCGTTGAGAATCGTCTTGCCGGCGTCGATGCGACGGCCGGCGGGATAGAACGGCCGTGGCGCCTCGTGCGTGAGAAATACATCGATCCCCGACAGCGCCTTGCAGGCGACCACTTCGTCGCGGACGAAGTGCCGCCGTTTATCGTCGCGGCTCTTTCCCAGTTTCAGCGGGCCAGCCGACAGCCGCCGGCCCCGCGACGGCGGCAGCGCCGACGCCGGCGTGTTGTACCACGTCGGAGCGAACGTCCCGCCGAGCGCGGCGATGCGCCACGGCCCGACGCGATGCGGACCGCCGTTCGGCAGGTAGTGCAGCCGCGGGGCGACCGGGCGTCCGCGGGCGGCGGCCGCCAGCACATCGAAATCTTCGTTGTTCCCCTTGATGAAGTGCAGCGGCGCCACCGGCTCGAAGTACTCGCCGTCGTTGGTGGCGACGTCGCCGACACACACCCAGAGCGGCACGTCCTCGTGGCGCTTCATAATCGTTTGAACGGTTTCGAAGGCGCCGTGGATGTCGCCGAGCGCGCCTATCTGCATGGCCACCGGGGGCTGGCAGACGGCAGATACGGGCAGAGGGGACGGGACTGCTCATATTGCCGGAGGCTGGACAGTCGCATCGTCGTTTTTCAAATGGTCCTGTGGGTGCCTCCGGCCATTCTTTACCCCACCGTCGCGGTTGCGTACTACCATGGGCTCCGCCCCCAACCCCGGCTCGGTCGCTCGCGGACCCCCTGCGCCCCGCTTTCGCCTCCGCTACAGCTCCGGCGGACGCGCCGTAGCGCCTCCGGCGCGCAGGCGGGCCGTTCCCTCGCAGGCGCCCACCCGTCCTGCCGACTACTGCGTCGTGGCAGGGACGAGCAGATCCTCTTTGTCCCACACGAAATCGTCCTTGCTGTACACCGCCAGCTCGTAGTCCTTGCCCATGAAAATCGCCCCGACAGGGCAGGCTTCCTCGCAATATCCGCAGAAGATGCAGCGGGTCTTGTGAATCTGGTAGATCGACGCGTACCGGGGTCCGGCCCGCACCGTGCCGTCGTTTTCCGCCGCCTCGAGGTAAATCGCGTCCGCGGGACAGGCGACCGAGCACAGGCCGCAGGCCACGCATTTCTCGAGTCCGTTCTCGTCGCGCATCAGCACCTGCTTGCCGCGCCACTTCGGGAACATCGGAAATTTCTGTTCCGGGTAGTTGACGGTAATTGGCTTGCGGAAGAGATGTTTGAGCGTGGTCGCAAAACCGATGATGAAGGGTCGAATCACGGGCATTGCCCTCAGTTTACCCGGCCGATAAGATCATGTAAATCGGCCGCTGCCGGTCGCACGCACCTGAATGACGGGCACGCAATTCCTCTCCGAGCAGGTCCTGCTGACGACCCTCGTCGTCAAGCTCGCCGTCATCGCCGCGCTCGCGACGATGCTGGTCCGGTACCGGCGCTTCCGCCACATCCTGATTTTCGAGCGGCGCCGCTGGCCCGATCGGCTCGCCTTTGCGCTGGGCCTCGGCATCCCGCTCACGGCCGGTGTCGCCGCGCGCCTGCTGCTCAATTACAACGCGGCGGACCTGACGCTCGAAGGCTCATTCCTTGCCGGCCTGATTGCCGGGCCCTCTGCCGGCGCGACGGTTGGGGCCATGGTCGGATTCGTGCCGATTTTCAACGGGGAATGGGTCGCGCTGCCGTTCGCGGTCGGCAGCGGCTTTGCCGGTGGCGGGCTCCGTTTGCTGTGTCCCAAGGAAGCCATCTGGCACTTCTCGCCGTTCGTCTTCACGTCGCTGCCCCGCCGGGCGTGGGGCATGATTCGATCGCTCCAGGTAGACTGGCAGGTGCTGCTGCTGATCGCGCCGATCGCGCTGGAATTGCTCGGACTGGCCCTGGGAACGCGATGGAGCAGCCAGCATCGGCTGTTCATGCTGATGCCGATGTCGGCTCGCACCACCGTGCTCGTCCTCCTCGCGACCGTGCTCTGTGTGGCAACGCCCATCAAAATCTGGAACAATGCGCGCATCGAACACCGGCTGCAGGAGCAGGAAAAACTGCTGCTGGCGGCCAAGCTCCAAGCGCTCGCGAACCAGATCAGCCCGCACTTCCTGTTCAACACGTTGACCTCGATCTCGTCGCTCATCCGCACCCAACCCGACACCGCGCGCATGCTGATCGCAAAGTTGTCCGGCCTGCTCCGCCGCCTCATGCGCAGCACCGACCACTTCGTGACCCTGCGCGAAGAGCTCGAATCGATTGACGAATACCTGCAAATCGAAGTCGTCCGCTTCGGTCCGCGTCTCAGGGTGGACAAGCAGATCAGCCCCGAGACGCTCGACGTCATCGTGCCGAGCATGATCCTGCAGCCGCTCGTCGAGAACTCCATCAAGCACGGCCTGGCACGCAAGGTGGGCGGCGGACGAATTACGATTGCCACGGTGCTGCGCGACCGGCATGCGATCATCGAGGTGCGCGACGACGGGCTTGGCATGACGGAGGAACGGCTGGAACACGCGCTCGGCGGCGGGATCGGGCTCAGCAATGTCAACGAGCGGCTGCAGACGATTTATGGGACCCAGTACCAGCTGAAGCTGACGAGCGTTCCCGGCAAGGGCACGTGCGCGCGCGTTGAAATTCCCGAGCTGACCGTGGCCGAACGGGTGACGGCGTAAGATGGATTTACGGGCCGTGCTCGTCGACGATGAACCGTTGGCCCGCGACGAGCTCGGCTATCTGCTCGGGCAGGTGGGCGGGATCGAGGTCATCGGCCAGGCCGGAAACGGTGTCGAGGCCCTGACCACAATCGATCGACTGCAGCCCGATGTCGTGTTCCTCGACGTCCAGATGCCCGGGCTGACCGGATTCGAAGTGGCGCGGCAGATGGTCGACCGGCGCGCCCCGTCGCACATCATCTTCGTGACGGCCTACGATCAGCACGCCATCGAAGCGTTCGAGGTCAATGCCGTCGACTATCTGCTCAAGCCGGTGGACCCCACACGGCTCGAAGTGGCCGTTGATCGCGCGCGGCGCCGGATCACCAGCGAGCGGCCGGCCGGCGCCGATTGGGCGGGGAGCCCGGCGCCGATCGGCTCGATCGACGCACAACTCGAGAAAATCGTGCAGCTCGTCGCCGAGCGGCAGAGCCGCCGGGAGCGCCTGGCCATCAAGGTCGGCGAACGGTTCCTGCTCGTGCAGGCCGAGGAGGTGATCTATGCGTCGCTCGTGGACGAAGGGATAACGGTGGTGACGAGCCAGCATGCGGGCACATCGAATTACCGGACGCTCGACGAGCTTCAGGCGCGGCTCGATCCGAGCCTCTTCTGGCGCGTCCACCGCTCGCATCTCGTGAATATCAACAAGATCAAGGAGATCGTCCCTTGGTTCAGTCGGAACTACCTCCTTCGAATGAAGGACGCGAAGGCAACGGAGATTCCCGTGAGCCGCACGCAGACTCGGCGGCTGCGGGAGTACCTGAAGCTGTAGCCGATCGCGCCACCGTCGTTCAGGGATCCCAGGACGTCGATCGCGAACACGAAGGCTCGCGCGATGAGCACGCGGTCGACGAGCGCCCGGCGGAAGAAGCAAACGCGCGGCCCGCACCCGAGGTTCGACAGGCGCAAGACGAGATCGCCCCAACGGTTCTCGACGAGGCTCTCCGGGAACCACCACCAGAACCGCCGCCCGTTCCCGCCGATGATCGGGCGGCCGGGGCGAGCCGTGCCGAACGCGACAGCGTACCGGCGGAGCCGGTCACCGTCATGCCCGACCCGGGCGCTGCCCGTGAGCCAGCCGCCGCGCCGGCGGCGTACGCGGCCGTCGCGCCGGCGGCCGTCCAGGAGACCACCGTCGTTCCGGAGCACCGATCGGGAATCCATTTCGTGCAGATCCGCGACGAGCTCGTCGCGTGGCTCAAGACGCTGGCTTCAGCCGCCGTGTACGCCATCCTCATCGTCACCTTCGGTTTTCAGGTCGCGCGGGTCGAGGGCCAGAGCATGGCGCCGACGCTCGAGGACCAGGATCGGCTCATCGTCAACAAACTGGTGTACCGAATCGGCGAACCGCGGCGCGGCGATATCGTGATGCTCTACTACCCGCTCAATCCGGAAAAGTCGTTCGTGAAGCGTGTGATCGCCGAAGAAGGGGACACCGTCCGGATCGTCGACGGCCGGGTCTACGTCAACGACATCCCATTGAAAGACGATTACGTGCCGTCCGAGTATCGAAGCCATGACGACTGGGGGCCGCAGGTGATTCCCGAGGGCTATTACTTCGTGATGGGCGACCATCGGAACAACAGCTCCGACAGCCGGCATTGGGGCATGGTGCCCAAGAAGTACATCATCGGGAAAGTTCAACTGCGATGGTGGCCCGTGCCGACGGCGCGTGTATTCTGACGGTTACGCGTCAAGCCGGGATACGACTGGCCCAATGCGGAACCCGCGGCGAGCCACGAGCGCCGAATCCCCGACTGTGGATCCCGATGCACAAGCCACCCGCACCGCGCCCGCGATCGGCCAGCCGCACGCCGGACACGCCGGCGGGCCGCACCAGAGTCGCGACGCTCACATTGGACGCGAACGATACGGCGCGGTCGCGCGCGTCCTCATTCGCGTCCTGTTCCTGAACCTCGCGGTCGCGCTCGCCAAGATCGTTTTCGGGTATGCGAGCGGCGCAACCAGCATCCTGTCCGACGGCTTTCATTCGCTGACCGATACGGCAGCGAACCTCGCCGGTCTTGTCGGCGTGCGAGCCGCAGGGCAGCCGCCCGACGCGGACCATCCGTACGGCCACCGGAAGTACGAGACGGTCGCGGCGGCGTCGGTCACCGTGTTTCTGCTGCTCATCGTCATCGAGATCCTGCGCAATGCCGTCAATCACCTGACCGGCCGGTCGGCCGTCCCCGAGATCACCGCCGCCAGCTTCATCGTGATGGTGGCCACGGTCGGCATCAATCTGCTCGTGATCTCGTACGAAACACGGGAAGCCGGACGGCTGGCCAGCGAAGTATTGCTCGCGGATGCGCTGCAGACCCGTGGCGACGTCTGGACGTCGGTGGCGGTCATCGCCGCGCTCGTCGGCGCGCGACTGGGCATCGCGATCCTCGATCCGCTGGCGGCGCTCGTCGTCGCCGGGTTCATCGGACATTCGGGCTTTCAGATCGCGCGCGCGACAACGCGCATTCTGAGCGATCGGATGGTGATCGCAGAATCGGATATCGAGCAGATCGTGAGGGCGGTCCCGGGCGTCCTGGGATGCCATCAGATCCGCACGCGCGGATCGTCGGATCACGTGTTCCTCGACCTGCACGTATGGCTGCCGGCGTCGATGCCCTTGGTCGACGCGCATGATCTGTCGCACGTGGTCAAGGATCGCCTGATCACCCGCTACCCGCAGATTGCGGACGCCATCATCCATATCGAACCGCCGCCGCTCGATTCACGGGCGAGCGGGGGAGACTGGACGAGCACAACGGATCAATCAGAGTGATCGCGACAGCGTTGCCGTCACGGGACCGCACGAATACGAGGCTCGTGGACGGCCGATCGATTGGCGCGGCCGACGCGTAGAAGGGCCCGTCGAACATCGACCGGGTCCAGTCATTGCCGAAGGCGGCGAGGTCCGCCGATCGATGCGAAGCGCCGGCGACATCCACCTCCGTGACGAGCGGCGGGATCGCGGCGGCGCGCGCTTCATGCGCCTTGCAGGCGATGAATTCGTCGAAGCGCCGCAGCCAGTCCTGTTGAGGGATCAATGCCCGTCTGCCCTACCCGCCCTTCCTGCCTTTCCTGCCGTTCCCGCCCTTCCTGCCGTTCCCGCCCTTCCTGCCCTACCTGCCCTTCCTGACCACTTTGATCTCGAAGAGCTTCGGCCACAGCTTGCCTGTGACGAACAGGCGATCCTTCGATTCGTCATAGGCGATGCCGTTGAGCACGTCGGTCCCACTCCGGTCGGATCCGGAAAGCAGACCGCTGAGATCGATCCAGCCGACAACGCGACCGTCGCGCGCAATACGGGCGATCATGTCGGTCTGCCAGATATTCGCGAATAGCTCACCCTTGACGAACTCCAGTTCGTTGAGATTGCGCACCGGAACGCCTTGTGCTGTGACCTGAATGCGCCGGCGCTCCGCGAAGGTCGCTGGATCGAGCAGCCGCAGCCGATCGCTGCCGTCGCTCATGACCAGGTTGACGCCGTCGTGCGTGAGCCCCCAACCTTCGCCGGCGTAGTTGAAGCTGCGCCGCTCCTGAAAGGTCGTCTTGTCATAGACGAAGGCCATCTCGGAACGCCACGTCAGCTCGATCAAGTCGTTCTTCCAGATAGTAATGCCTTCGCCGAAATGCTGCGGCGAGAGGTCACGCTTCTGCAGCACTTCACCCGTTTCGAGCTTGACCTTCCTGATCGATGACCGCCCGTTGAGACCGGTGCCTTCATACAAGACGCCGTCCACGTACTGAAGACCCTGCGTGAAGGCTGCCGGATCGTGCGGATAGACCCGGATGACCTGATACGCGTAAATCGGCAGGTGGGGATCCGGCGGCATTTGAGCAACGAGCACGGACACAGCGAGCAACGCAATGAGGCGCATCGGCGGCCATTATGGCATGCGGTGCTCTCGGCGTTTACCGCGGAGGACGCAGCCACATTCGCGCAAGGCGACGGTGGCCCGCCGTCGCTTCAGCGAAGGCGGGAGGGCGCGGCGGTTCAATCGCGCCCGACAGGATTGCCCCTCCGTGTCCTCCGCGTCCTCCGTGGTTGAACTGACCCAGACGCCTCCGGACCGATCAGTAGCCAAGCGCCTTGTCCACGACATTAATCAGCGGCTCGCCGCGTTCGAAGCGGCGCAGGTTCTCGGAAAACAACGCCACGAGCGGCGTCCAGTAATCCTGCATCGCGCCCGACGTATGCGGCGTGACGATGACGTTCGCCATGTCCCAGTAGGGGCTTTCCCGATCGAGCGGCTCCCTCGTAAACACATCGAGCGCGGCGCCGCCAAGGTGTCCATCTGCGAGCGCGGCAATGAGCGCTGCGTCATCGATCAACTTGCCGCGGGACACGTTGATCAGGAAGGCGCCTCGCTTCATCGCCCGCAGCTCGCGGTGGCCGAAGAGATGCTTCGTGTCAGGTGTGTGGGGAGCGGCGATAACGACGACATCGCTGTCAGCGAGCAGATCGAGAAGCCGATCGGGCGGCCAGATCTTCTGGATTCCCGCCGGGCCCGGCCGTTCGGCGCGACGGCGGACCGCTGAAATCGAGAGCCCGAAGGGCACGGCGAGCTTCGCCACTTCAGTGCCGATCGCGCCGAGACCCACGATGCCCATGCGCATGCCCTCGAGCGTCCGGACGTTGGCGCTCTCGAGCTCGTCCTGTGCCCACCGGTGTTCGGCCTGGGCGCGGATTGCGTCGGGGAGGCGGCGGGCCAGCGCGATCGTCACACCCAGTACGTGCTCGGCGATCGCCCGCGCCCGAATCCCGCGCGCGCTGGTGATGACCACGTCGCTCGCGAGCAGCTCCGGAAACATCAGGCTGCCGACGCCAACGGCAGGGCTCTGCACCCAGCGGAGACGGCGGGCCGTTCGAAACACGTCACGGTCGACAAAGGGCGTGAACGCGATGTCCGCGTCAGGCAGCCGCCGCCTGATGGCGTCGCGATCCCACGCCACGAGAAACGCGTGGTGCGGAAAGTCGCGCTGGAGGCGGTCGACGAACTGAGGAGGGATGACCCAGACCGGAGCCGGGCTGATAACGCCGACAAGGACGTTCATGTAGTTGTGAGTTTTGAGTTGTGAGTCTTGAGTCTTTGCTGTCGGTCGTGAGTTGCGAGGTGCAGCACGGCGAGTTGGCTGGCCTCACAACTCATAACTCATACCTCAAGACTCCTTGCTCCGCCGATACGTGCCGCTGCGGCCGCCGCTCTTGAGCATCAGGCGGATGTCGCCGATGACCATCGTCTTGTCGACGGCCTTGACCATGTCGTACACCGTCAGCGCCGCCACCGAAACGGCGGTCAGCGCTTCCATTTCAACGCCGGTCTGGGCCGTGGTTCGCACCCGCGCCTTGATCTCGTATCCTCGCGCACGGGGAACGAGGTCGACGTCCACACTTGACAGGGGCAGCGGATGGCAGAGCGGGACCAACGACGACGTCCGCTTGGCGGCCATGATGCCCGCGAGCCGCGCGGTCTGCAGCGGGTCGCCCTTCTTGACGGCGCCACGGCGAATCAGGCGCACGGCTTCAGCCGACATCGTGATTGTCCCGCGCGCAACTGCCTCGCGGGTGGTGACCGGCTTGTCGCCGACATCGACCATCTTGACCCGTCCGCGCCGATCGACATGTGACAACGCGCCCGCGGGCGCGCGGTTTACCGGGCGATGTACCAGAATTCGTCGCGCCATTCGAGACCTCTTTAACGTGGGGCTCCGCCCCACAGCCCGGCTCGGTCGCTCGCGGGGGCCCTCCGCCCCGCTTCCGCCTCCGCTAAAGCGACGGCGAACGCGCCGTCGCGCCTCCGGCGCGAAGGCGGGCCGCTCCCTCGCGGGCGCGCTACACGCGCCCTGGCGAAGGCGGAAGGACGCAAGAGAACAGCTATTCCCCTGCGGCCTTCGCGGCCTTTGCGTTGCCTGGCAGCGTCAGTTACGCGGACACGCTCCTGACTACCTGCCCACCTGCCCCACCCGCCGCACCTGCGCTAGCCATGCGTCTGCTCATCGTCGCCCTGCGCGAGAAAGAATGACAAGCTCTCGAGCGATACCGTGAGATCGACGCTCTTCAGCTTCACGTCGGGCGGCACTTTGAGCGCACCGGGCGAGAAATTGAGCACGGCCTTGATGCCGGAAGCCACGACCAGATTGAGCACGTGCTGTGCCGAAGGCGCGGGGACGGCGATGACGGCGATGCGGATACCGTCGCGGCGTGAAATCTTCTTGAGATCGTGCACGTCGTAGATCGGCACGCCGCCGCGCGACTGCTGTCCCACCTTTTCGCGCAGATTGTCGAACAGCGCGGAAATCTCGAAGCCCTCGCGCCGGAATCCCGGATAGTCCGCGAGCGCCAGACCGAGATTGCCCGCCCCCATGATGGCCACGCGCAGCTTGCGATCCAGGCCGAGGATCTGGCGGAGGTGGCGCTTGAGATCGCGGACGTAATAGCCGACGCCGCGGACCCCGAACTCGCCGAAGTACGCGAGGTCCTTGCGAATCTGCGCCGCGTTGAGATGGAACTGCTCGGCCAGGGCCTGCGAGGAGATGGTGCGCGCGCCGGCTTCCTCGAGCGCGTTCAGGCACCGCAGGTACACCGACAGGCGATTGGTGGTGAGCTCGGAGACCTGCTCAGCGCTCTGCCGATCCGCTTTGGAGCGTGAGGGCGCTTTGTTCGAGCTTTTCACAAGCCAGCCCGGATTGTAGCAAAAACCACGTGCTAATATC
>JBKPAI010000209.1:0-3809 GCA_046726355.1 Acidobacteriota bacterium
CTGGACCGTGTTCTCCGTCAACCGACCACCCGCAACGCGCTGCTCCTCGCTCTGTGCTTCGTTCTTCAGGCACTGACGTCGAACTACCACATGGTGTTTGCACTCGCGGCGGCCGCGGCCGCCGTAGTGGCGCGGCCGTCAGACTGGATAGGGCAGCGCTTCCGCCCTGTCTCGCGCGCGCTTCTCGTTGCCGGCGCCGTTTCTGCGGTCTGCATCTTCCCGTTCCTGCTTCCGTATTACCACGCGCGTGTGGACTACGGGCTCACGCGACCGTTGTCGGAGGTCAGTCGCTACGCCGCATCACTCAATGAGTACTTGGCGACTGCCAGCCGCCTGCATTATTCGACCTGGAGCAGGGGGTTCTACACTCGCGCGCGAACCGCGCTCTTTCCAGGCGTGCTGCCGCTCGGGCTGGCGATTGTCGGAGTTTATGCGGGCGTAGCGGCCCGCGATCTGCGTGTCCGAATGTGTCTGGCCTTGGGGATCGTCGGCTCCCTGCTGTCGTTCGGAACATCGTTGCCGGGCTACTCGCTCCTTTACCGGGCTGTCCCGCTGCTGCAGGGCATCCGTGGTACCAACCGACTCGGCTACCTGGTCATCGTCGCGGTCGCAATACTCTCCGGCTATGCGGTTGCGCTGCTGCGAAGCCGATGGTCGGGAAGGCGCTGGCTGTCAGTGGCGTCGATTGCCGCAGTTGCAGTGGTCAACGTGGAAGCGTGGAGGGCGCCCTTTGAATATTTGCGCTATGAGGGAATCCCTCCCATTTACGATCGGCTCGCGGCCGAACGTGAGGCCGTCGTCGTCGAGTTCCCGTTGTGGCCGCATCGCATCTACTTCGCGAATGCGCCTTACATGCTGAACTCGACGAGACACTGGAAGCCGCTGGTCAATGGTTACAGCGCCTTCATTCCGCCGGCCTATTTCCACTTTCTCGACGTGCTGGCGAGTTTTCCCTCGCCCGAGGCCGTCCATGCCCTTCGTCAGGCCGGCGTGACGCACGTCGTCGTGCACGAAGAGACCTTTGTGAAGCCGGTCGATCACCTCGACGGTCTGACACTCATCGAAAGAAGAGACCGCATCAGCCTCTACCGGGTACTCAGATCCATCCCTGAATGAATTGGTGGGAATCGTCGTCGGGAAGACGACGAGCGGGGTTCGAAAGGACACTGTGGGATTGAGGCTTGATCCTATCGTTCCTCAAAGGTCGTTGAATCCTTCAACTCTTGCTCGTCGGCTTCAGGCGAACGGCTCTCGCTCTACGCATTCCGGGCCCGCCTTGCGGGCGAGAGGGCGCGACGGGACCGCCCTCCCGCTTCGCAGCCGCGGCCTGCGGCGCTTTCACGCGTGTCCTGGCGCCGCTACCAATAGAAAGTGCCAGCAACCTGCATCATCACAGACTGCAGAAATCCCGATCCGACGAGCAGTATTTGCTCATGCTGACCCATCGGTCGTTCCGTCAAGAGCGCCGCGATGGGCAACAACAGGTACGGCACCAGACGTGCGTGTAAATGGTCTGCAACACCTCGCGGATGAGGACAAATGTGTCGAAGCGGGGCAGACGATGGCAGCCGCATTAGGTCGAGGTGGTCGTCGGCGTGGCGCTCTCTTTACAACCGGCGTGTTCGTCATTCGCCGTGTGCCTGGGTCTCGGAGCCGACTCCCGGCCCTTCCCGCGGCTCGCATCCATCGAATCTGCGGCCGTCGGTTCCCGTAATAGAATCGACCTCCTCGGAGGTGCATGTGCGTTCGCGCCGCGAGTTCATGAAATCGGTCGGGGCGGCGGCCGCCAGTGCCGCAGTCCCCGCTCGATCCAGCCAGACCCTGGCCGAGCGGCCCCGGCGCGACCGGCGAATCCGGTTCGCGGCGATTGGTCTCAATCACAGTCACATCACCGGTCAGGTCGAGGCCGCGATTCGCGGCGGCGGCCAGCTCGTCTCGTTCTTTGCCGCGGAAGCGGATCTCGCCGCGGCCTTCGCGAAACGCTTTCCGTTTGCCAGTCGTGCGCGCAGCGAACAGGAGATTCTCGATGACGCCACGATTCAGCTGATCGTGAGCGCCGCGATCCCGAACGAACGCGCTCCGCTCGGCGTGCGGGTGATGCGTCACGGCAAGGACTTCATGGTCGACAAGCCGGCGGTGACCTCGCTCGACCAGCTCGCCGCGCTCCGCCGTGTGCAGGCGGAAACCAGGCGGATCTACTCGGTGCTGGTCGAACGGCACGAAAGCAAGGTGATCACCCAAGCCGGGGAGCTGGTCAAGGCGGGTGCGATCGGGGAGGTCATTCAAACCGTCGGTCTCGCGCCGCATCGCATGACGCCACAGAGCCGTCCCGCGTGGTTCTTCGAGCGGGAGCGCTACGGCGGCATCCTGTGCGACCTCGCGTCGCACAACATCGATGCGTTTCTGTTCTTTACCGGATCGACGCGTGCTGATGTCGTCGCGTCACAGGTCGGCAACGTGCATCATCCGCAGTATCCGGAGCTCGAAGATTTCGGCGACATGATGCTGCGCGGCAACGGCGGCACCGGGTACATCCGCGTCGACTGGTTCACGCCGGGCGGCATCAGCCCGTTCGGCGACGGCCGGCTCACCATCCTTGGCACCGACGGATATATGGAGCTGCGCAAGAACATCGACATCGCCGGACGGGCGGGCGGCGACCATCTGTTTGTCGTGGATCAGAAGCAGGCGCGGTATGTCGACTGCGGGAGCGTCTCCGTGCCTTTCGCTGAGCGGCTCGTGGACGATGTGCTGAACCGCACCGAAACGTCGACACCGCAGGTGCACACGTTCCTGGCGATGGAACTGGCGCTGAAGGCAGAACAGCACGCGCAGCGGATTGACAGGCGAACCGAGCACGCGTAGAACCTTTCCTCCGTTAAGCCTGACCCCTCCTACACGGAAGCGCAACGTTCACCGCCTTCAGCGCCTGATGAACTACCTGCGCCTGATGAGAGTGCTGATAGTTGCGCATGCGTCGTCGATTGCCTCGTTGCTCGGTCAATCGGCCACGGCCGCTCCCGGCGTCGCGTATCAGACGTCTGTGGCCCCACAGCCAGACGAGGACCTTGCCTCGACCTGCCGTTATGAGATCACCCTGCTCGATCCGCCGCGGCCCATCCGCGGCGTTTGGGTCATCTTCGACCGCGGCCGCGACATGCTCCGCTACTACGGCGATCCCGACGTTCAGGCGTTCGCTCAACGCCACGATTTCGCGCTGATGCTCCCGTTTCACTGCGCCTCGAAATTACCGGTTCTGGCAGGCGACATCAACACGGACCCGTCAAAGGGCCTGGGCCGGGCGCTTTTTTCGGCGCTGGCGCAATTTGCGGAGAGCTCACGCCATCCCGAGCTGGGGGCCACGAAGGTTATTCTGCTTGGATTCTCAGGAACAGGGGCTCTGGTTGGACGGTTTCCGGAGTATGCGCCGGACCGTGTGCTCGCGGCCATTGCGAGCGATCCGGGGCACGGCGAGACATTTGGCGTCGATAATCCCATCTGGTGCCGTGCGGCCAGCGATTCATGGGGCGGGACCAATTGGTTGGCGACGGCCGCGAAGGTTGAGAGCCGCGCGACGCCACCGGAAGGGATGCGCCCGGCAGGCTGGCTGCCCAGTCGCCGGTTCGCGCGACTGTGGCGGTCATTCGTGACGATGTCCCAGCATCTTAGGACGTCCTCTCACCGGAACGTCCGCCCGACCGCGAGGTACGTCCGCCAGCGTCCGTCCAAGCCCCACGACCCGGCGAGCACGACGGGTCCGACAATGGTGTCCATCACGAGCCCGACGCCGCCGTTCGTCCGCCATCGCG
>JBKPAI010000210.1:0-8057 GCA_046726355.1 Acidobacteriota bacterium
AGCACCGCGAGGTGCCGTCCAACTAGCTTGTCGGGGTCAACACTTATGGCGGTGTTGGTAGCCATCGCGGAAGTGCCGATCCGGACTCGCCTGTCGACCTCTTTGGCGCCGACAATCGCTTCGATTTGCTCGGGTGTAGGCATCAGCACCTGGTCTCCAACGGAAGGGAATGCCGCTACACCGCGCGTCAAGCTGTATTCCACGTTGCCGGTTGTCCGGTTGCGCGAAGACGTCAGGGTGCCGACGGGTGACACCCTCATCTTGCGCCGTGGAAACGGCAAATCAATCAGGCCGAAGTCTTTGAATCCGGAGCGCTTCGGATACGGCGAGCTTTCGATGCCAAGCCACGCGATATAGCCGACGGTTGCGCCGCCCTCATTTGGGATCAGGACGTAGCCGTTGAGGCGCGGAAACGCGGCTGGCGTCCCCGTGTTGATGGCGGTCGTATGGGGTGCATCAAGTTCAAGGACGACCCGTACCTCATTTGGTGACACGGATTCGACGGTACCGATGACAAGGGTCGAGAGGTGTTCGATTGCTGTCGTCATGCCAGCCTCACGCTCCCAAATCACCGGCCGGCGCGATTGTCACGGGAACGGCGACGGCCTGCCACGCGATTGCCGTTGATTCACGGGCCGGGCGCGGCGGCATTCTCCTTGCGGTCTATGTGCCGTCGGAAGCAGGAGATTGGCCATGGCCGATGAGTCCTCCCAACAGTCGGCCGTTCGAGTCAGCAACTGGACGTCCGCGACGGCAACGAGACCCGGCGCGCGCCAAAGTTATCAAACGACGGACGGCAAGGCGCCCCAGGCCTCGCGGGCAACTGCATCATGAGACGCCCGCTTCGGCAGTTGGTCGTGGTGGCTGGAAATCCGCAGCAAACCGAATTCCAGGATGCCCTGCTGGTCAGCTGCGATGAATGCGATGTCGTCTATGTGGAATCGATCGCCGGAGCGTACTCGCGGATCAAGGGGGTGACACCCGACTTGATCAGAATCCACATCGATATCGACGATGTCGCGGCGTGCCGGCTGCTGTCGTTGCTGACAATCGACGAACGGCTGTCTCGCATTCCCGTCGAGACGCTGGCGATGGACGGGCAGATTTGTGGATCCGATGGCGAGTTTGCCGGGCCGATTCCGGAATGGGCAGGCAGGACGCCAATGGTGGTAATGAACTGAGGGTCACCTCGCCGATTGCCCTGCGGCGGCAGCCGCGACGCGTCACATCCGCGCGATCTTCACCGCCGCACGCGTCGATGAGCTCGAATCGCGTGATACATCAGCCGCCGCGAACATCGACGCCTGGGTCGCCACCTTCGAAGACAAAGTGCGGCAAATCGAAAGGCAGCGGTGCCAGGCGATGGACCGCGCCGCTCCTGTCTCGTGAGTCCCGCGTGAGCGATACGACGTGCACGCCTGAGACCCCGCGGATCCACGCACTCGCTTCACCCGCAGCACGTCGTAGCCTTTTCTCCATCAGCAGCCGCGGCATCGCCCCGCCGGGGCCCACATTTCCATTAGCGACATTGCCGGTAGCGAAACACCACGACTTGTGTTGCCGTTCACCTCTGCCATGGCTTCGCCAGGTAAGCAGGTATCGTCACGGGGCACGGCGCGCAACCTGCGGCGAGGTGTATGGAAACGCACAGAGTGCTCAGCGCTGCACACTCACGGGTTCCACTCGCAGCGTTGATTCAGTGCCTGTAATTCCCTGCACGCCACGCGATCGCCGGCCACGCGGAGACGCTATCGGAAGTGGTATCGGCCTTGAGGAAGCAGCTGCGACGAGACACGAAGAGGATGATACCTATGCGCGCTGTTGGTCTTCTCAGAGTATCGGCATTTGTTGCGCTGCTGGCGGGAGCGGCGACTACAGTCGCGGCGCAGGAACCGGAAACCGAAACACGCGAAGCGCTGGTCAAGGTCAACCAAGCCGAGAAAGGGCAGGCGCTGCAGCCGTACGTGCCGACCGCGACGGAACGGCTGATGCCAGGGTCGAAGACATGCTCGTCTACCGCACGGTGACGTGGCATCCGTTCTTCCAGAGCGCCGCGCACGGCAATGGGTTCCCGATTGGCGTGGGATGCATGTACCACGTCAGTCCTTACAACTATGTCGATGTGCGGGGCAGCTACAGCGTCACGGGGTACAAGCGAGCCGAGGCCGAATTCCTGGCCCCGCGCCTCTTCGACCGTCGCGGGCAGCTGTCGGTCATCGGCGGCTGGGGCGAGGCGACGCAGGTCGGCTTCTATGGGGTTGGACCAAACACGTCCATCGCGAATCGCGCCTACTACGGGTTCAAGGACGGTTACGGATCCGCGCTGCTGACGGTCTGGCCCACGCGCCGCCTGCTGATGGTCCGCGGTGGCGTCGAGCTCTCGCAATGGTCGCCTGAGCGCGCAGGTGGAGGACTGACGTCGGTCGAGCAACTCTACACACCAGCGACGCTCCCCGGCATCGCGGAAACGACGACGTACCTGCACACGCAAGCGACCATTGGCTTCGACTGGCGGCCGGCGCCCGGCTACGCGCGCCGAGGCGGCTTTTACGCCATCACCGCGCACGATTACAGCGACAGGGACAACAGGTTCGGATTCCGCGAGATCGACTATGAGCTCGTGCAGCACTTCCCGATCTTGCGTGAAGCGTGGGTGATCTCGCTACGCGGCGCCGCCCAAGCCACACTTCGCAAAGACGGTCAGGACGTTCCCTATTACCTGCTGCCACATCTAGGCGGCGGCTCTTCGCTGCGCGGCTTCGACAGCTGGCGCTTCCGCGATCGGAACAGGCTCCTGCTGCAGGCCGAGTGCTATCATGGCGAATCGCTTCATGGACACGGCGGTCTTCTACGACGCCGGCAAAGTAACGGCCCGCACCGCGGATATCGACTTCAACGGCCTGAGGAGCGACTACGGCTTCGGCGCGCGCTTCGACACGCCCTTCCAGACGGCACTCCGCATCGAAGTCGCGAGAAGCCGCGAAACGACGCGGCTGGTTGTTTCGACGAACGCCGCCTTTTGAGGCTGATACAATGCGTACGCAATCAATCACTCTGCTGTCACTGATCGTCGCGGCAACTGTGTGGGGATTGGCGGGAAGCGTTTCGACGACGAGCTCACGCTTCTATCGGGACGACCCCGTCGCGCGGGATCCCGAGTCGCAGGACGCTTCGCGCGCTGCGGCATCTGATATGGGCGACCTCTACGAGATGGTCATCAACCTGATGGACCATCCTCGCTGCAAACCGTCGGGTCTGCGCGCGAAGAACGTCAACACGATCGACGAAGTCCCCGACTCGAGCTGGTTCACGAACCGGACCGGCAGCCGCAGGCTGACCCTTGACGAAATCGTGCGCGGGCCGGTCAGCGGGCCGCCGCCAGATCCCTCGAAGTGGATCGTCTTCCGTCACAAAACGTCCGGCGTCCATCCCGGCATAACGGCAAGGGACGCGAAGGGCGAAACCTGGTTCCTCGAGTTCGATCCCTGTTACTACCCGGAAGCCGCCACCGCCTCGGTGGTGATGGCGACCATGTTCTTCTGGGCGCTCGGCTACAACCAGGTCGAATCGTTCATCACCACGTTCGATTCGACGCGCGTCGAATTCGATTCGGGCGCGACCATCGGCCGCCCGAACGGGAAGAGAACGCCGTTCACGAAGCGCGACCTCGACGAACTGCTCGAGCACGTCGGCCGCAAACCGGACGGTACATATCGCGTCGTCGCGGGACGCCTGCTCCCAGGCAAGATCATCGGCAACTTCTGCTACCAGGGCAAGCGCCCCGACGATCCCAACGATCTCGTGCCGCACGAGCACCGGCGTGAGTTGCGCGCCTTGCGGGTGTTCGGTGCATGGACCAGTCTCACCGATCTGAAAGCGGCGAATACTTTGGATTCGCTCGTGTCCGACAACGGCCGCACCATCGTGAAGCACTGGTTGCAGGACGTCGGCTCGACCTTCTGGATGAACAACGACCTGCACGAGTGGGACCTGGGGTGGGAGCACTTCTACCATGCGGATACGACGCTGAAGCGGCTGTTTTCATTCGGGTTCGCCTTGAGTCCGTGGCAGACGGTGCACTACGTCGAAAGACCGTCGATTGGCAAGTTCGATGGCGACCGTTTCGATCCGCGAACCTGGCGGCCGCAGACACCGACGACCGCCTACATGGAATTGCGCGCCGACGACGCATTCTGGGCGGTGCAGCGGGTCGGCGCCTTCTCCGACGAGATGATCCGCGCAATCATCCACACGGGCGAGTTCACGATCCCGCAGCCGAGAAGGCGCTGGGCGACATCATGATCAAACGGCGCAACACGATCGTCCGAACCTACCTGCCTGCGCTGAATCCGATCGTGGCGCCGCGGCTGGACGACGAGCGATTGACGGTCGAGAACGCCGCCGTCGACGCGGACGTCGCACACGTGCCCGAGGCATACCGTGCGGCGTGGTATCAGTTCGACAACGCGACGGGGAGCGCGCGCCCGTCGACGGAAACCCGTAGTGCGACCACCACGATCACTGCGCCGCCCAGCCTCCCCAAGGGCCTCGGCAGTTATGTCGAAGTGGAGGTATCAGCCGACAGCAAGGACCATCCCGTGTGGCGGCGGCCGATCGCGGCGTACTTCCGCCGCGAGGCGGCCGGCTGGAAACTCGTCGGCCTGGAGCGGATGCCGGACAATGCACCGAACACGAGGAAAGCCGACAGGAGCGCGCAGAAGACAACGAGTCAGTAATCCATGCCGCACGTTTCCGCGAACAGCCGGTCTCGGATAGCCGTTATTGATATCGGGTCAAACTCCGGCCGTGTCGTGATCCTGGAACGCGACCGCGCCGGGCATCTCCGCCTGCTGACCGGCTCGCGCGCACCGCTGCGGCTGGTTGGCGACGTCGACGAACAGCAAAGCCTCACCGAGGCGTCGATGGCGCGGACGATCGAAGCGCTCCGTGATTTCCACGCCATCGCCGCAGGCGCGGGCGCCAGACGCATCGTCGCCGTGGCTACGGCCGCGATGCGAGACGCACCGAACGGCCACCTCTTCATCGACCGGATCCGGCGCGAGCTTGGGATTCAGCTCGACATCATCGATGGGCAGGAGGAGGGCCGCTACGGCTTCGCCGGCGCCGTGCGCGGGCTGCCGGTGTCGAGCGGCCTGCTCTTCGATCTCGGCGGTGGCAGCATGCAGATCTCGCATTTCAGGAATCGCGCATTGGATCGGGTCATCAGCCTGCCGCTCGGCGCTTTGCGCCTGAGCGAGCAATTTCTAGCAAGCGATCCGCCGCGACGGAAAGAGATTCGACGCGTGCGCCAGCACGTCGCCAAGCATCTCACACGAGCGAAGGTGCCGTCGCTCGGCCGGAGCGAACGACTCCTCGGCACCGGCGGCACGCTGCGCAACCTCGCGAAGATCGATCGCAACGCACGAGGCTATCCGATCAGCCGCTTGCACGGCTACGCGCTCTCGTTGAAGCGCCTGCACGACATCGTCGACGACCTCACCACGCGTCGAGAAAAGGAGCGGGATGCGATCTCCGGCCTCAGCGTCGACCGCGCCGATTCAATCGCCGGAGGCGCCCTCGCCATCGAAGCCTTGATGGAGCATGTCGGCGCTGGCGAGGTTCTAGTGTCGGGGCAAGGCGTCCGGGAAGGGATTGCGCAGCGGCTGCTGAAGATCGAAATGGCCGCGACGAAGGACGTCAAAGAGGCATCGCTGGCCTCGCTGGTCTCACGGTTCGACGATTGGACGGCCGACGCGGCAGGCCGGCGGCGATCGGTGGCCGCGGCGCTACTGCGCGCGCTGGAACCGCGGCCGCATCCGAACATCGCCGAGGCTCTCGACCACGGCGCGCGCCTCCTCGATATGGGGCGCAGCCTCGACTTCATCGCCCGGCACGAGCTGGTGGCGAACATCCTACTCGCCGCCGAGATGAACGGGTTCACGCACGAGGAGCTCGCGCTCATCTCGGCCCTGGTGCGTCGCACCGGCGATCGCCATGCCGACACGAAGGCGTTCGGCGCGCTCATCGCTGACGGGGATCGCGTACGCGTGCATCGCGCGGCGGTCATCCTCGCGCTCGCGGATGCGATCGAAGCGCGCTGCCCGCGCGGTCGGCCGATTACGGTCGCGTGCAACGTCGGCCGCAGTGTTACCGTCTCGGTGCCGCAGCTCCTGTCCTGGCGCGCCGGCGATCTGGGTCAGCGCTTCGAGCGCGCGTTCGGCAAGCCGTTGACTGTCGTCATCGGCGCGCGGCGAAGATGACGGAACCAACCCCCTACTTAGGTATCGATCGATCGACACTATCGTCCAATTCCGAAGACAGCGCGCAGTCAGATCATCGGCGGAATCGCCATGGGAATCGGGACGGCGCTGCTGGAACAAACCGTGTCGGATCGTACAGCCGTCTGGTGACCACGTCGCTCGTCGAATATGTGGTGCCCGTGAACGCAGACGTGCGCGATGTCCACGTGATGTTCGTCGGAGAACACGATGCCATGACCCCGCTCGGGACCAAGAGGGGGCGGCGAGCTCGCCATCACCGGAATGGCGGCCGCGATCGCCAATCCGGTCTATCACGCGAGGGGCACGCGGGTCCGCTCGTTGCCGATCTCCATCGAAAAGTGCTCGGACACAAGTCGGTCAGCACCCGCCGGCCGCCGCTCGTGGCATTCAGCGCTCCTCACTCTACCCGTTCCGCGGCGATCCGGATAGAGACGGAGCATCCGCTCGTACACTTGTTGGGCGGTCTCCGTCTCCTTTCAAGCCGATCGATCTTGTCCAACGCAACGATCCATTCGAGTCGTGTGAGCAGTCGGTTGTGCGAGGTATGGATGCGTGCCGTTGCAGACCGCCGGTTCACCGCTTCCCGTACTCCGTAAAAACGTAGTCTCTCGCCTTCGCTCTCGTGTGGCACGCGAACCCGCATTTGGCGTCGTTCCCCTGCGGCGGCGTGCCAGCCGTAGTGCCGGGCTTGAACGTATCAGACTCGGCGTTGTAATCGAAGACGGCATATCCCCAGCCGCCGCTGTCCGCGAACCTCTTGCTGTCCTTCTCCATGAAGTCCACGTTCAGCAGCTCGCCTGGCCCCGTTGCGTCCGGGAAGAACGCGTTCGGCTTCGGTTTCCAGTGGACCTTGGCCATCTTGGCCCCGTCCGGGACAGGCTTTCCGTTACCGGGAATGCCGGCCTGGTAGGCCTCGATCATCATCGGATATCCGACACGGTATCGCTGGGGCATGGAGGGCACTCGCTCAAATTCGGCGTCTCCGTCACGAGGGAGGCATTGACGCGGCGAAATTTGCCGGTCGAGTATGGAATGTACATCTTCTGCGGTTCCCCAGCCGTTGCTCCGTTCCCCGATCAGTTCCAACAGTCATTTGCGTTGAGCCCAAACGTAGCGCTGATGAAGCCGCGGTCGTGGACGGTGGGTGGCTTCGCCCAGGACGATTGGCGTGTAAACCGTCGCCTCACCATCAATCTCGGCGCGCGGTACGACGTCGAGTTGATCCGCGACATGCCTGGGTACAACGCACCGGCCGACAAGAACAACGTCGACCCCCGGCTTGGCATCGCTTGGGATCCGATCGGAGACTCCGCATGGATCGTACTGGGCGGCGTGGAACGCTTCACGCAACAACAACTGATGTTCACTCTGAGCCGTGGTGGTCTGGCGGGCCCGAACGGCATCGTCCAGTTGACGATTCCGGCAGGCGTGTCGGGGTTTCCCACATTTCCGAATGCGCTTCCGTCGTTTCTGCCCGGGACGGTCCTGCCGCCGCGGAATATCGAGCGCATCTCGGATTCCCTTCAGAACGAGTTCGGCATCCAGACTACCGCCGGTGTACAGCATGAGCTTCGTCCGCGGACCATCGCGTCGATTGACTTCGTGTACGCCAAGGGCTGGAAGCAGGGACCCGCCCGATCATTCGACGATCTCGCGCACGCGTCGCTTGATCGATCTCGAAACGCATCAAGCGGTCTTCACCTGGATCTTGCAACGGCTGGCCGACGCGGGCCTGGTGAAGGGGAAGACGATTGGCATTGACGCCACCACGTTGGA
>JBKPAI010000211.1:0-6936 GCA_046726355.1 Acidobacteriota bacterium
GAAGTGGCCCAACCCTAGCACCGGGCCGGCCGAGCGTCAAGAAAGTTGCCCGAGTCAGTTTTGAGTTTTGAGTCCTGAGAGCCTGTGAAGAAATCACGTGTAGCGCAGCCCTGTAGGGCTGCCGGCGGCCGTGATGCAGGCCTGAAGGCCTGCGCGACAAGAGGCCGCCGGCGGATTTCTGCACAGGCTCTGAGTTTTGAGTTCTGGGTGATGAGAGCCTGGTAGAGGCGTCGTGAGCAAGATGACGACGCAAGTGGTGAGCACACTTGTTTGCATCAGGGAATCGCCTTCCAGCAGGGCCCTGGAGAACCTAAGGCCATATCCGATCCTACGCCCGCTCTGTATGCGGCACCCTTGACTGCAACCTACCCGAAGCGTAGTGTGCCCTGCATCATCAGGAGGGCCAGATGCATCGCTGCTCGGGTGTCCTCGTCATCATCGCATCCATGCTCGCCGGCGTCCCGGTGTGGGCGCAATCGGGACAGGGGAGTCTCAACGGCTACGTCAAGGACCAGCAGGGCGCCGTGCTGCCGGGGGTGACGGTGACCGCCACCGGCCCGGCGCTGCTGGCGCCGGTCGTCACGGTCACCGACAACGCGGGGTTCTACCGGCTCCAGAACCTCCCACCCGGCACTTTGACCGTGAGCGCCGAGCTCTCGGGGTTCGCGACCTTCCGGCGCGAAGGGATCCTGATGCGCGCCGGCAGCACGTTCACCGTCGACATCGAACTGAACGTCGGCGCCCTCGAAGAAACGGTCACAGTGGCCGGCGAGTCGCCGATGGTCTCGACCGGCATCCCGACGAAGACGCTGACGGTTGAAGGCGACCTCTTGCGCGCCGCGCCGATCAGCTCGCGGCGAGCTTTCAGCGACGTGCTGGACATGGCGCCTGGCGTGAACTCGCGCAACTCCGACGGCGCGAGTGGACAGCGCATGTACTACTTTCACGGGACCACGTTGTTCGCGACGGTGATTACGCTCGAGGGGCAGCCGGCCGGCACCTACAACGACGCCGCGGCGTACCAGATCGACATGGGCACGCAGACGGTCGCCGACGCGGAGGTCAAGCTGGGTGGCGTCGACGCCAGCTCACCCACCGGGACCAGCGTCGTCATGAACATCCTCGCACCGAACGGCGGCAATACGGTCAAAGGGTCGGTGCAGTACGAGGGCGCGAAGTTCGACTGGAACAGCGACAACACGCAGAACAGCGTGGCGCCGGGCGGAACGCCGACGAGCCAGTCGATCAACCAGTGGGACGTGTCCCTCGGCGGCCCGATCCGGCGCGACAAGATGTGGATCTTCGGCGCGTACCGCTATTCGGATCTCGGCATCGGCGTCAGCCGGCTGCCGCTCGATCTGAACTTTCTGACGACGTTCCGGCCCAATTTCGAGCCGTTCAACAACTTCAGGCGCGGCAACCAGCAATTCGTCAAGGTGACGACCCAGGCGAGCCCGAAGCACCAGGTGACGGGGTTCTATCAATACCAGCATGCGAACAGCTCGAGCGGCCGCGAGCGCGACCTGGATCAGATCTGCTGCAGCAGCTCCGGCGGCGGCGTGTATTCGGGGCAGCTGCAATCGACCTGGACGAGCCGGATCACGACGTCGATTTCCGCCTCGTACAACAACAAGGGCGGAAACACGCTGTCACAGGCCCGCGGCGCCGGTCCTCAAATGGCAGTCCACGAGGCGGCGCCGATCTCGCGCGGCGTACCGAGCGGCACCGGCGTACTGGTGATGGGGAACAACGTTCAGTCGATCAGCCTGTCGCCCGCGTCGATGGCCGTCGTGCGTGCCGATCTGACGTATTTCAAGGCGGGCTGGGGCGGCTCGCACGAGTTCAAGGTAGGCTTCTGGGGAGCGCCGCGGCTCGCCCGCGATCAGACGACGATCTACTCCAACGACGGCTTCGTCCTCGACGAGTACCGGCTGGTCGATCCGCTCAATCCGGCCGCGGGCCTGGTGCCGTTCCATCAGCAGTACCGGTCGCCGGCCGAAGCGCTGACGCTGTCGACGCGCGATCGCGACGTGGCCTTTTACGTCCAGGATGCGTGGCGGCCCGGATCGCGGGTCACGGCGAACGTCGGCGTCCGCGTCAACTTCGTGCGCCGGCACGATGAGATCTTCAACGTCGATCGCGAGAGCGCGCGGCAGATCGGTCCACGTGCCGGCATCAACTACATGGTGACCGCGGATGCCAGGAACGTGCTGCGCGCGAGCTACGGCCGGCTCTACGAGCAGACCAACGGCCGCGATTACATCACCACGTTCGCTGCGGGCCTGCCGCGCGGGTCGACGATCATCGACAAGTACTCGACCAAAGGCGACGGTGTGTACGACATTGTCATCCCGACGCCCGCGGCGACGGCGGAGCTCTCCGGGATCGAGTTCAACAAGAACCTGCACAATCCGTTCGTCGACGAGTTCGTCGTCGGGTTCTCGAAGCAGTTTCCGGGGCGGGTCGCCCTCGACGTCGCGGCCACGCACCGCAAGCTGCGGGACGGCTACACGCTGGTCGACATCAACGGCATCTATCCCTCGGGGCCGAATCAGCCGTTCGGCGGGTTCGGCCTCGTCGATCCGAACCGGGGCCAGATTCTCCAGGAGAACAACCGCACGTGGGCGCACGTGGACATGACCAACCTCGAGGCGACGCTGGCCAAGAATCTCTCGCACAACATCCAGGGGACGCTCAGCGTGACGCGTCAATGGCACGCGATCCGCGGCACCTGGGGTCCGACCGATCCCGCTCGCTTCATTCAGCCGGATGCGTTCGAGAACCACCACGACCTGTCGCAGTATCTGTTCGGCAACGGTGATACCAATACCCTGAGCGGAGGCGGCCGCGAATCGGGCGTCGCGTATCGGCCCTATTCGGTCCGCATGGCCGGCCGCTATCTCGCGCCGTACCGGTTTCAGGTCGGCGTCAGCTATGTCATTCAGGCCGGCGGCTGGGTCGGGCCGGTCGTGACCCAGATCCCCAGGGCCGACCCGGTGTTCGGGCCGTCGCTGATCACGCTGGCGGACGGCTCGACGCAGTCCAACCCGCTGGCCACGACCATCCGATTCTGCGGTGCGGCGGCGCCGCCGTGCGCCGCGAATCCACAGCGGAGTGACGGGCAGACCCGCAACGAGGACGAGCGCTACATGCAGCTCCACGTGAGCCGTGAATTCGCACTCGTGGGCACGCACCGGGCGGAGGCCGGCGTCAGCGTCTTCAACCTGCTCAACAACGGCGCGATGACGCAGTGGAATATCGGCGCCAACCAGCTCTATTCGCCGAACTACCTGTCGCGGTTCAATCGAACGAGCTCGCGGCAGCTCCAATTGAGCTTCAAGTACAGCTTTTAGAAGAGACTGACCACAGAGGACGCTGAGGACGCGGAGGGTCAATCCTGATAAGGAACGGGGTTTGCCTCCTGTCCTCCGCGTCCTCCGTGGTCGATCGTCAAATTACTCGGACACGCTGCTGGAGAGGTTCGTCATGAAAAAGCTCGTGCTCGTTCTTGTCGCCACGCTCCCGATTTGCGCGGGCCTGTATGCTCAAGGGCAAGCCGGGCGGCCGGCGCCCGACATCTACAGGAGCCTCCGCTGGCGGTACATCGGGCCGGAAGGGAACCGCATCTCCGCGGTCGCCGGCGTGCCCGGCGATCCGCTGGTCTACTACGCCGGCAGCGCGTCGGGCGGCATCGCCAAGACCGTTGACGGCGGCGTGCACTGGCAGCAGATCTTCGACGGCCAGCCGGTGCAGTCGATCGGTTCGCTCGCCGTCGCTCCGTCCGATCCAAATATCGTGTGGGCGGGCACGGGAGAGGCGTGGATTCGCAGCCACATCTCGGTCGGCGAAGGGATCTTCAAGTCCACCGACGCCGGCAAGACGTGGACCAGGATGGGCCTCGAGAAGACGGGCCGGATCGGACGCGTCGTCATCGATCCCGCGAATCCTGACATCGTGATCGCGTGCGCGCTCGGCCACGCCTACGGGCCGCAGCCGGAGCGCGGCATCTTCCGCACGACCAACGGCGGCACGACCTGGGATCGCGTGCTCTTCGTCGACGAGAACACCGGCTGCTCGGAGATCACGATGGACCCGAGCAACCCGCGCATCATGTTCGCCGGCATGTGGCAGCTCGAGATCCACACGTGGGGACGTGAAAGCGGCGGCCCGGGCAGCGGGTTGTTCATGACGCGGGACGGCGGCGTGACGTGGACGAAGCTCACCGGCCGCGGGCTGCCGCCGAAGCCCGTTGGCAAGGTCATGCCCGCAATCGCGCACTCCAATCCGAAGCGTGTCTACGCGACCATCGAGACCGGAGACGGCGTGCCCTGGAAGGGCCAGGACACCGATCGCGGCCAGCTGTGGCGCTCCGACGACGGCGGCGACAACTGGCGCATGGTGAATACCGATCGTAACGTGCTGGGCCGCACCGCCTACTACGCGCGCATGGCGGTGTCGACCGACAACGAGAACGAGACGTATTACCTGAACGCGTCGTACAGCAAGTCGATCGACGGCGGCGCGACGCTCGTGCCGCAGCAAGGCCTGGAGGCCCCCGGCGGCGATCACCACGACATGTGGATCGATCCGACCAACGGCAACCGCATGATCGTCGGGCACGATCAGGGCGTTTCGGTGTCGCAGACGCGCGGCCGCACGTGGCTGAAGCAGCGCCTTCCCAACGCGCAGCTGTACCACGTCACGGTCGACAACCAGATTCCTTACTACATCTACACCAACAAGCAGGATGGTCCGTCCTACCGCGGACCGAGCAACAGCCGCCTCGACACCGGCGGCGGCCGCGGTGGTGGCGGCGGGCGGGGCGGCATCCCGCGCGGCATGTGGCATTCCATCGGCGGCGGCGAAAGCGGCTTCGCAACGCCGGATCCGGTCGATCCGAACATCGTCTGGTCGACCGCCTCGGGCTCGGGCAGCGTCGGCGGCATCGTCGTCCGCTACGAGGAGAGCCGGCGGCAGATGCGCGACGTCGAGGTCTGGCCCGACAGCGAGAACGGTCCCGCGGCGGATCTGAAGTACCGCTTCATCTGGGACGCGCCGTTCCACATCTCGCCGCACGATCACAACAAGATCTATATCGGGAGCCAGCACCTGCATCAGTCGACCGACGGCGGCCAGAGCTGGCAGGAGATCAGTCCGGATCTGACGTTGAACGACAAGAGCCGGCAACAGAGCTCCGGCGGGTTGACGCCCGACAACATCGGCGTGGAATACGCCGACGTTATCCATGCGATCGCCGAATCGCCGAAGCAGGCGGGGCTGATCTGGGTGGGCACCAACGACGGGCTGGTGCAGGTGACGCGCGACGGCGGCAAGGCGTGGACCAACGTCACGAAGAACATGCCGAACCTGCCGCCGTGGGGCACCGTCGGCAACGTGGAGCCCTCGCGCCACGACGCCGGCACGGCCTACGTGTCCGTCGACTTCCATCAGGTGAACAACCGCGACCCGTTCGTGTACAAGACGAACGACTACGGTGCGACCTGGAAGCTGATTACCAACGGCATCCCGCACTCGATGCTCAGCTACGCCCACTGCGTACGCGAGGATCCGGTAAAGCGCGGACTGCTTTATCTCGGGACGGAGAACGGCGTCTACGTGTCGTTCGACGATGGCGAGAACTGGCAGTCGCTGCAGAACAACCTGCCGCACGCGCCGGCGTACTGGCTCGTCGTGCAGGAACAGTTCAACGATCTCGTCGTCGGTACCTACGGCCGCGGCGCCTGGATTCTGGACGACATCACGCCGCTTCGCGAGATGACGCCGCAGGTGTTGAGCGCGGACGCACACCTCTTTCCGGTCCGCCAGGCGTACCGGTTCCGCGCCATTACCGCACCGGCCGTCCCGTACGACGACCTGACGGTTGGCGAGAACCCGCCGTACGGAGCGAACATCAATTACTTCCTCAAAGCGGCGGCGAGCGGCGAGGCGACGATCACCATCCAGGATTCGAAGGGGCAGACGGTGCGGACCTTGAGCGGGCCAAGCACGGCAGGTCTGCATCGCGTGTACTGGGATCTCCGCGATGAGCCGTCGAAACGGGTCACCTATCGCACGAGTCCGCTGTATGCGCCGGAGATCCGCGTCGGCCCGGACGGGATCCGCGAGAGCGAGGGTGGATTCGGCGGCGGCGGTGGAGGCCTTACGATCCTGCAGCCGCCCGGCACCTACACGGTGAAGCTGTCGGTCGGCGGACGCGACTACACGCAACAGCTGCGGGTGCTGAAGGACCCGCATTCGGCAGGGACGGAAGCCGACATCGCGGCGCAACAGCAGCTGCTTACTGCGTTACGGCGCGACCTGGACGATGCCGTCGATGCCGTCAACAACGCGGAGCTGGTACGCGCCCAGATCGTCAACTTGAAAAATCTCATGCAGGATACAGAGCTGAAGCGCGCGGCCGACGAGCTCGATCAGAAGCTAGTGGCCGTTGAAGGCACCCTTGTGGAGCTGCGGAGCACCGGGCGCGGCCAGGACGGCGTACGATGGGGATCGAAGCTGGTGCAGAAGTTCGGCTATCTCGCGAACGGGCTGGCGAGCGCAGATTTCAAGCCCACCAATCAGCAGGCCGCGGTGCACAGGGATCTGCAGGATCGATTCAAGCGATCGCAGGGGCAGCTGGGCGAAGTCATTGCGCGCGATCTCGCGGCCTTCAATGACATGCTGCGACGCGCGAACCTGCCGAACATCGTGACGCAGACGCCGCGCAAGCCGAGCAGTCAGTAAGAGTTGACGGAAACATTGGGCATCGGCAGGGCACGGTCTTCAGGTCGTTGCCAGGTCCGGCTCCCAAGAAACTCCTGGTCGGACGGGCTAAGCGCCCGCCGGAGAGAGTACTTCTCCGGTGTTGCGATTGACGAGTTCGAATCCAAGTGCGGCAGCCCGTCGGTGCAGATGGCGAACGGCTCGTGCTTGCTG
>JBKPAI010000212.1:0-21283 GCA_046726355.1 Acidobacteriota bacterium
GCACCTGGTAGCGAGAGACTCCGAGCACTATGCCTCGTCAGTCACGGTGGAACGGTGAGCGTCAGAACACCAGCACTCTGCAGCGTGAGGCTCTAAGCACGGTGCCGCGTCAGTCCCCGAGCACGTTGAAGCGTGAGGCTCCGAGCACGGTGCCGCGTCAGTCCCCGAGCACCTTGCCGCGTCAGTTCCCAAGCACTCTGCAGCGCGAGGCTCCGAGCACGGTGCCGCGTCAGTCCCCGAGCACCTTGCCGCGTCAGTTCCCCAGCACTCTGCAGCGTGAGGCTCCGAGCACGGTGCCGCGTCAGTCCCCGAGCACGTTGAAGCGTGAGACTCCGAGCACGGTGCCGCGTCAGTTCCCCAGCACTCTGCAGCGTGAGGCTCGAAGCACGGTACAGCGTCAGCCCCCGAGCACCCTGCATCTTCAACTAAAAAAGCGTAGGTTCGCGGAACGCGCGGTCGAGCGCGGCGGTGACGCGGTCTCGCGCGAACTCGCGCTCATCGCACAGAAAGGCCGTGATCCCGGCGGTGTCGGGCTTCGCGCATGCAACGTCGTACGCGTCGGTGACGTCAGGCTCGAGATACAGGCGGCGGATGCCCGCAACGTCGCCGACCTGGCCGGAATACTCGGGGATGGCTTCGAGCCGGCCGTATTGCTGGATCAAAGCCAGCGCTTTCCTCGGGCCGATGCCTTTCACGCCCCGGTTGAAATCGGTGCCGACCAGCATCGCCAGGTCCACGAGCTGCTCGCGGCTGATCCGCCACCCGGCGAGCAGGCGATCGAGCTCGATCAATTCAGGCACGATCGGCCGGAACGTTCCCTGGCGGGGAAGAAACTCTCTGCCGGAAATCGTCAGGAACCGCAACAGCTTCGGCGCGCCGAAGAGCAGCGCGTCGTAATCCTTGCTGGCAGCCGCCCAGACGCGTCCCGTCCTCGCCATGTGGGCGGCCTGCGCTTCCGCCTCGGACGGTGCCTGGATCGCCGGGATTCCCATCAGACGGAGCAGTTCGCGCGCTTCGGCGATCATGTCGCGCGTCAGACGCGACGTCATGGTCGCTTTGGAGTACGCGCGCGCGAGATCCCCGGCGCGCACCGCTTCCGCGTGCTCCTGCTCGTAGCGTTCCCTCGTGTTGCGCCGGCGCTGAATCTCCTCGGCCTTGAGCGCCGGCGGCGTGCCGTCGAAGACGAACACCGGCTCGAGGCGGTACTCCGCCAGGAGCCGCGTAGTCCGGTAGAACAGGCCGGCGAGGTGCGATGTGACTCGCCCCCTCGAGTCGCGAAGCGGCGTGCCGTCGCGAAGCCGAATCAACGCCAGAAACTGATACAGCTCAGCGTTTCCGTCAACCGCGAGTGAGCGGCCGCGGAGCTGGTCGAGCGTCAGCGTCTGCTTGGTGACGATCGGTGTAAGGAGAACACCCACGATTTATTCTCAATGCTCGAGAGCGCCAGCATCGGGCCGTCACCTGCATCCCGGCAGTGGCTGCGGTTGGCCAACCGCGACTGTTGAGCAGAACATAATAGGCGGACGCATAGGCTATAGAGGAGAGATCAATGCGCATCGTCGTCCCGGGAGAAACTCAGCCCGGCGAGCAGCGGGTCGCGCTCGTGCCGGAGTCGTGTAAGAAGCTGATTCGCGCCGGATACGAGATTGCCGTCGAGGCGAATGCCGGGACGGCTGCCGGCTTTCCAGACACCGCCTATCGCGATCTCGGCGTTGGCGTGGAATCGGATCCCGCGGCGCTCATTCGGTCCGGCGATCTGGTGCTCAAGGTGAATGCCCCCGCGACCGGTCGGCCGCGCGACGAAGTGGGCTGGATCCGGCCCGGGGCGATCTACCTCGGATCCCTGATGCCGCTGCGCAACATCGACGCCGTGCGCGCCCTGGCGGCCCGCAAAGTGACGGCCTTCTCCACCGACGCCATTCCCCGGACGACGCGGGCGCAGGCGATGGACACGCTTTCGTCGATGGCCAACATCGCCGGATACAAGAGCGTCCTGCTCGCGGCGGTCGAGTTCAACCGGTATTTCCCGATGTTGATGACCGCCGCCGGCATGGTGTCCCCGGCGAGGGTCTTCGTGATCGGCGCCGGCGTCGCGGGCCTGCAGGCCATTGCCACGGCGCGCCGTCTCGGCGCCACGGTCGTCGGCACCGACGTCCGGCCTGAGGTCAAGGAGCAGATCGAAAGCGTCGGGGGCAAGTACGTCGGCATCGAGCTGAAGCAGAGCGCGGCCGCGGGCGGCGGCTACGCGGCGGAGCTGTCGCAGGAGGATCGCCAGCGCCAGAACCAGCTCCTGATCGAGGAGTGTGCGAAGGTCGACGTGGTGATCACGACCGCGCTGATCGGCGGCGTCTTTGCCCCCCGGCTCATCACGGCCGAAACCGTGAGAAGCATGAAGCCCGGATCGATCATCGTCGATCTCGCCGCTGACGGCGGCGGCAACTGCGAGCTGTCGAAGCCGGGCGAAACGGTCCGCGTCAACGGCATCACCATTCTCGCGCCGCTCAACCTTCCCGCGACCATGCCGCTTCATGCGAGCCTGCTGTTCTCGAGGAACCTGACGGCGTTCGTCGAGGCATTCACGAAAGACAAGGCATTTCATCTCGATCGCGCCGACGAGATCCAGCAGGGGGCGCTGATCACGCACGGCGGAGAGGTGACGCATGCGCGCACCCGCGAAGCCTTGCAGAAGGTGACCGCATGACCAGCGAGTTCTGGCCGACCCTGTACGTCTTCGTGCTCGCGTCTTTCATCGGACTGGGCGTCATCCGCCGCGTGTCGCGGCTGCTGCACACGCCGCTGATGTCGCTCACCAACGCGATTTCGGCTATTGCGGTCGTCGGCGCGATCGCGGTGACCGGCGACGACAACCCGCTCCAGTTCCGGATCATGGGCGCCGTCGCGCTCTTCGCCTCGATGACGAATATCGTCAGCGGCTTTCTGATTACCGATCGGATGCTGAAGATGTTCAAGACCGAGAAGAAGCCGCGCGCGGGAGAGCGGGCATGAGCCTTGGAATTACCCAGCTCGCCTATATCATCGCCACCTCGCTCTTCATCTTCGCGCTCCACTGGATGAACACGCCGGCCACGGCGCGGCAGGGCGTGTACGCCGGCGTCGCGGCGACGTCGGTGGCGGTGTTGGTGACGTGGATCCAGCCGACCATCGTCCATCACGGGTGGATCGTCCTGGCAATTCTCGCCGGCTTTGTCGTCGGCGTGCCGCTCTCACAGGTTCCGCTCACGGCGGTGCCGCAGCGGACGGCGTTGTCCCATGCCTTTGGCGGCCTCGCCGCCGGCCTGGTCGGGACGGTCGAATACTATCTCTGGCTGCTGCACGAGCCCGACCGGCTCACGGCGTTTCGCGTCGCCGCGCTCATCGCCGAGATCATCCTCGGATATCTGACGTTCACGGGCAGCCTGATGGCGGCGGGAAAGCTGCAGGAAGTCAAGTGGATTCCGCAGCGGCCGGTCACTTATCCGATGCAGAACGTCATCAACTTCCTGCTCCTGGGCATCGCGCTCGTTCTGGCGGTCGCGGTCACCGGGCAGCCCGCCGCTCCATGGGCCCCCGTCACATTTGCCTTCATCATCGTGCTGGCGCTCGGGTTCGGCGTGCTGCTGATCATCCCGATTGGCGGCGCCGACATGCCGACGGTGATCGCGATCCTGAACGCATATGCGGGTCTGTCGGCGGTCGCCATGGGGTTTGCGCTCGACAACAAGCTGCTGGTCACGGCCGGCGCGCTCGACGGATCGAGCGGCCTCATCCTGGCGATCATCATGTGCAACGCGATGAACCGATCGTTCAGCAACGTGCTGTTCGGCGCGTTCGGTCAGGTCCAGCAGGCCAAGGCCGGCGGCGAGCAGAAGGTTTACAAGTCGGAAACGGCGGAAGGGGCCGCCCAGGTGCTCGAGCAGGCGAACCTGGTCGTCATCATTCCCGGGTACGGGATGGCCGTCGCGCAGGCGCAGCACAAGGTGCGGGAGCTGTACGATCAGTTGAAAAAACGCGGCATCACGGTGAAATTCGCCATTCATCCGGTCGCCGGCCGGATGCCCGGGCACATGAACGTGCTGCTCGCCGAGGCCGACATCCCGTACACCGATCTGGTGGAGATGGACGAGATCAACGCCGACATGCCGCAATGCGACGTCGCGCTTGTGGTCGGCGCCAACGATGTGGTCAACCCCGCGGCCCGGACTGACAAGGGCAGCCCGATCTTCGGGATGCCGATCATCGACGCCGACAAGGCGCGGCTCGTGTTCGCGATTAAACGATCGAAGAATCCGGGATTCGCCGGGATCGACAACGAGCTGTATTTCTCGGACCGGACCTGGATGCTGTTCGGCGACGCGAAGAACGTGATCGGCGAGCTGGTGAAGCAGTTCGCGGGCGAATCGGCGATGCATTGAGGGTGGTGGCGAATCGGTGGTCGTCTACCGACTCACGACCGACCTTTCGCATCAACGGATGAACCAACCACAGAGCTCACAAAGAAACGGCGACTTGCCTGCTTTGTGCTCTTTGCGGCTTTGTGGTTCATTGTTCGCTAATTAAACGACCAGTCATGAATCAGAACGAACGTGAGCCGCTGAAAAGGTGGCGGGCGCAGATGGACCTCACCACTGTGTTGGCGCTGATCGCCATCACGATCTCCGGTCTCAGCTTCTACCGCAGCTATATCTACACGAAGCACGATCTGGAGGTCACGGTGACTGAGGTGTCCTATGTCACCAACCAGGGCGAGCTCTACATGAGCATTGCGTTCTCGAACGGCGGGAACCGGGACGCGGCGGTGCTGCGTGTCGAGCCTGCGCTCTGGAGCCCCGATCGCAAACCCCGGCCGGCATGGGTGCCGCTGGTCGACAAGGTCCACCCGAATATCCCGGTGACGGCACCGAAGACGCCGCTCGTCGTGAAAGCAGGCGGCGTCGAGGTGGTAACGCTGTCAGCACTGCTGACCGCCGCCGCCGCGGAGCGCAGCTCGCTCGCTTCGCAGGCCGGATCTTTTCTCGGGATCCGCGTGGCGACGATGAACTCCGACGGGAATCTCTACCTCCTCGAGCACGCGGTCGCCCGTCTCGCCCTTGATCGCGAGGGCCGCATCCAGGGAGCGGAGCCCGCGATCCACCAGACACTGAGCGGCTTCGAGGATCTGCAGGTGGCTCCCCCGGGAGACATGCTGCAGTCGAACAAGAAGACGCCATTCGTCTGGGCCGATCAGCATTCGTAGTTAACTCTTGGGCGTATCGCCCCCGATGAACGTCGCGCTGGTGCGCCGCGACGGCGTCACGCCGGAACCCCCAGTCGTGCCGGTCGTGGCCTCGCGGGGCTCGCGTGCCGCGCCCGCCGGCGCGCCGGCCGGGCGATTGGCCTCCGGCACGACGATCGGTTCGAGCATGGCGACAATCTCCGCCCGTTGCTGCTCGAACCACGGCGGCAGCAGGAGCTGCATTCCGAGTTGATCGATCGGTTCGTCCCTGGCGAACCCTTCCGGGACGGTGGCCGCACATTCCGTCAGAATGCCGCCGGGAGAGCGAACGTAGATGGAGTGGAAGTAGTTGCGATCCTTGATCTCCGAACAGTCCGTGTAGCCCAGCTCCTCGTACAGGTTCTTCTGCTCCGCCAGCGCCTCGTCGGTGCCGATATCGAGCGCCAGGTGGTGGCCGGTGCCGGCGCCGAACCCCCAGCTGCCGCCGGCGCGGTACGGTTCGTGGTACAGGACCAGCGTTTTCGCCGCGCCGCCGCTGCCGATTTCAAACCGGTGATACGCGCCGTCGGTGCCGGTTTTCCGGAATCCGAGGGCGTCGGTGAAGAATCGTTCCTGCTCGGCGGTCTCACGCACCGACAGCACGGGCCCGTGAAAGCCGCGCGCGGCCACGTCGCTGCTGATCTCGGACGTGGTCCAGCCGGTCCGCGTGTCGTGCGCATCCTCGATCACTTCCATCAGCAGTCCTGAGGGGTGCCGGAACCGGATGAACCGCTGGCCGAAGCGCTCCTGGATCCCGCTGTGCTCGACCGCGTGCCGGTTGAGATGATCGGTCCAGAATGACAGCGAGTCCTTCGGTATCGTAAACGCGGTGGAAGAGATCTGTCCGGAGCCCGGTCGTCCCGCGACGCGCTGATATGGAAACGTCGTCAGGACCGATCCGACCTCCGCGTTGGCGTTCGCGTAGTACAGGTGATAGTGCGCGTAGCGGCCGTCGAAGAGGACGGTCTGCTTGATCAGGCGCAGACCCAGCACACCGGTCAGAAAGTCGACGTCCTCCTGAGCGCCGCTGGCGCACAACGTGATGTGATGAAGGCCTTTAATGACTGGATGGGACATCGGTTCCTCCCTGATACGGCGTTTCGTTCAAGAATGAGAGTTACACCGCGGAGGACACGGAGGTTCAATCTGACGTTGCTCGGAGCTGCCGGTTCGTCGAGGGCTGAAAACCGACAGGATTTGCCTCCTATCCTCCGCGTCCTCCGTGGTGAGATTGTGAATCTTCCCGCGGGCCACTCCTTAAAAGAGAAATTTGGCCGCCAGCTGGATCTGCCGCGCCGTGCTGGCGAGCGTCGTGATCCGGCCCGCAGTGGGGCTGTACGTGCCGCCGCCGTTCGGCGCCTGGACGAAGACATTCGCGCTCGGCAGCCCGAAATTCGTGCGGTTGGTCACATTGAAGGCTTCCGCACGCAGCTGGATCGAAGAGCCGCCGCTCCCCGATGATCCGAGCCTGACGCTCTTCTGCAGCGCGACATCGACGGTCATGAAATCGGGACCGGTCAGGCTGTTTCTGCCGGCGGTTCCCAACGTGCCTGGCGCCGGAAGCACGAAGGCGAGCGGATCAAACCACCGGTTGATATCGCCGGTCACCACGCCGTCGCTGGATCGACCTGGCGCGAGGTTCGGCCGCTGGCTTCCGGTCCCGAGGCCCGATTGATCGAAGCCGACGGCCGGCGTAAACGGCGCCCCGCTCGTGTAGTTCAGAATCCCGCTGACCAGCCACCCGTCCGCGAACCGGCTTCCCGTGAACGGCAGCGCAAACACCCCGCTCGCTCTCGCGACGTGCGTTCTGTTGAACCCGCAGGGTCCCTTGTCATAGCTCGCGTCATACGGGTTCGTCGAGGCCGTCCCGCCCTCGCCGCCGAAATTGCCCGAGCTCAGGTCGGTACACCTGGACACCGTGTAGGCCAGCTGCGTCTGCAGATTCCGGCGGAAGCGACGGTTCAGGCTCAACTGGAGCGAATGATAGCCCGATGTCGCGAACGACGTGCCGGTATTGAGGGTCAGGAAGTTCGGGTTGACGCGAGGGTTCGGCCTGATGCCGGACACCGCACCGGCGATCGGCGCGCCATAGACGATGGTGCCGTCGGCGAGCTTCGACGGCGTCACGGGGTTCAGATCGCGCTGCTTGAACAGGTTTTCACTGTGCGATCCGACATAGCCGACCGTCACCAGCGTCGACGAGAGCACCTCGCGCTGCACGTTGATGTTCCACTGCTCCTGATATGGCGTGTTCCTCGTCTGGTAATCGATGCCCTGGCTTTGTGTCGGCAGCGCGGCCACGACCGACGTGAACGGTGTCGGGAACGTCGGCGGAACGACGGTCAGGTCCTGCCGCCCGATCGTGTACGGCGGGTTGAGATAGTAGGCCGATGCGTAGACGCGCGGTGCGACGACATTGTGGAATACGCCGAACCCGGCCCGAATCGCGGTGCGCCGATCGCCGGTCGGATCGAAGGCCACGCCAAGCCGCGGTGCGAGGTTCCTCAGAGAGGCGTTGCTGGCGAACACTGTCTCGACCGGCGTGAATGCCGGTGATCGCGGGGGGTCGACGAGCGTGAGGCCGGGTGTCACCGTCGCGTTGGTCGTCGGCGCGTAGCGCAGACCGAGGTTCACCGTCAGCTTCGGCGTCGCTTTCCACTCGTCCTGGACATAGGCCGTGAAATCGTTCTCGCGGAACTCGCGGTACGCGTTGTCCTGGCCCGGCAGCGCACCGACGATCGATGTCGGCTGGTTCAGCAGGAATGCCTGAAGGCTGGTGAACGTCCACACCCCGCCCCACTGGAACGGCGCATTGATGTCGGTCTCCAGCCGTTCGAACGAGCCGCCGATGGTGACGCCGTGGGCCCCGCGATTCATGTACAAGTCGTCGGCGACCGAGTACCGCCGCTGCAGGAGGTCGAAAGGATTCAGCTGGTTTGCCCCGACGGTCGTGATGTTCGGCGCCGGCGTGACCGTCCCGTTCATGCGATTGGGGAAGAACTCGAGCGCGGGCACCGAGCCGGTGTTGTCGGCGAGCTCGCGCGTTCGCACCGCCCCCAGCCGCGCCTGGTTGATGACGGATGAGGATATCAGCCGCCGCGCTTCCGTCAGAAAGTACTGATTGTTCGTCTTGTTGGTGGCCGGCCAGAGCGGAATGTTCGATCCGCTGAACGGTTCCACCAGCGACGCGGTGTCGACGACATACCGCGCGAGCAGCGAGTCTTTTGCCGTCAAGGTGTAGTCGACTCGTGCGAACGCGTAGTGCTCGTGCCCCCGCGTCGTGTCCACTTCGCTGACCTGGCCCACGCCGCCGCCCAGCGGCGTGCTCGGCAGCGGATACAGGTCCAGCACCGGCTTGACGGCGGGGCTGACGCCGACGTTCGTGAGCGCGCCGCCGATCGGAATGAGCCCGTTATGCGCGTTCTGGTCGGGCACCGTCGCGATCCTCGTTTCGGAGAGGTGCTGGACGATGCCTTCGTAGTTGAGGAAGAAGAACGCCCTGTCCCGGCTGATCGGGCCCCCAACGCTGCCGCCGAACTGATGTCTGCTGAAGGGCGGCTTCGGCCTGGCCGGATCGTCAAAGAACTGGCGCGCGTCGAGCGCGCTGTTGCGAACGAATTCCAGCGTCGATCCGTGAACCGCGTTCGTGCCCGATCGCGTGATCGCATTGATGGCGGCGCCGCCGCCGCCGAACTGCGCGCTGTAGGTGTTGGTCAGCGTCTGGAACTCGGCGATGGCCTCAACACCCAGCGTCGTGCCGAGTACGCCGGACCCGGCGGCCCGGTTCCAGAAGTTCGCCGTGTTCTGGTTGTCGAGCAGGAAGGCCTGGCCCTCAGGCCGGCCGCCGGCCACGGAGTAAACGGGCTGTCTGCCGAACAACGAGCCGGTGAAGGTCATCGAGGTGACGCCGGGCGACAGCGTTATCAGCTGTGCGAAGTTCCTCCCGTTCAACGGCAGATCCGCAATCTGCTTCTGCTCGATCCTCGTGCCGACCGCGGCCGAGGTCGTGTCGACCAGCGGGCTCTCGCCGGCGACCGTGACCGTTTCCTCCACTGGTCCGACCGGCAGACTGAAATCGACGGCGTTCTGGCTGCCGACCGTCAATGTCAAGCCCTTGTGCACGACGGTCTGAAAACCAGCCAGCGAGGCCTGGGCGTCGTACTGGCCGAGCGGAAGATCCGGCAGCGTGTACCGTCCCTGATCGTTCGTCACGACGCGTTGTGTCACACCGGTGGCCGTGTTCTTGACCTCGATGGTGACGCCGGGCATCGTCAAGCCGGAGGCGTCCTTGACGGTGCCGAAGATGGTGGCCCTGACCGCCTGCGCCTCGAGACGCGAGACGGTGGGTGAGCCGATGACGAGAAGACCGAGAGCGCAGACTGCCGCGCGCTGGCGGGTTGTCGAACCGGAGTGCATTCGACCCCTCACTTTCTAGACGGGCTCTGCCCCGGACCCCGGCTCACACCACCCCACGGCGCACAGTCCGCGCCGTGGGGGCCCCGGCTCGCAGGCGCGCTTCGCGCGCCACGCGCGGGTGAGCGCACTCGCCTCGGTCCGCCTATCTGCGTTGGCTCGAAGGGCGATGCAGCTTCAGCAAGTATTCCGGGTACATCGTTTCCGCACCGCCCATGGCGGCTTCGACCGGGATGTCGTGGCGACCGGCGAATTCGGTGGCGAACGGATTCTGGCCGGGCAGGTAGTGCGGCACGGCGCCGCGCGGACGGTTGGCGATTTCCACCTCGATCTGACACGGCCACAACCACGCCTGCTGCGGCAGCTGCCGATCGTTCAGCACGAAATTCTGCGTCTTGACCAGCGGCTCGGTCAGGTAGACCGGATCGGTCACGATGCTGATGTGGGTCAGGTAGCTGCCGTGCCTGATGAAATGTTCACTCAGTGTCGCCCGGTCGCTCTCCGGCAGACCGTTGCGCCGGATCCAACCCTGCTTGATGTGCGTCGTGGTGACCGTCAGCATGTCGCCCTCCCACTTGCCTGTTGAAAATCCTTCCCAGGTGTGGGCCGCATAGTCGGGCGGGTGCGGGCGGCCGTCCATCCAGATCGTGCGCGTCTGTTCGTAGGTGCTGATGTAGTTCTTGATCGCCACCAGTTCCTGCGTTTTCGGGTCCTTCTCTTCCCAGATGCGCAGGAGCAGCGGTCCCCGATAGATGTACGGCGCGACATGCACCTGGCACTGGTGCTCCTCGAGCGTCAAACGAGACGGGTCCCAGCTGAGCGCCCATCGTCGCGCCGCGTCGTTGATGGGAAGACCGAGGTAGTCGCCGAGCTCCGGCCCGGGGATCCGCTCGGCCTGATCCTCGTGATAGCGGGGCGCCCAGCTGCCGGTCAGGTCGGCCTGGCCGCGCGCATCCGGCGCGGCGAGTGCGAACAACGTCCACGCGAATGCTGCGTGGCGGAGTCGGCGCATGGCGATCTCCGTTTTCCAGCCGCAGGCGCCGGCCGGATTGCCGGGATCCTACTGCAATCGGCGACGGATTGAGGACTGTTTTGATCTCGGACGGCACCGGAAGGCGATCGCGGTCCGAGTAGATCCGGGGGCTTCGCCCCCGCGGACCCCCTCCGCCTTCGCTCGCGGGGACCCTTTGCCCCGCTTCCGCCTCCGCTAAAGCTACGGCGGACGCGCCGTAGCGCGCCTGCCCGTTATGCGGCGCGGTGAGGGAACGAATACAAAATTCTCGGTTCGAGCCGCATGACGGGCTACCCGTGCGTGAGCTTTGCCGCCACCCGCCGGGACGCCGCGTATCGAGTCAGCCCGACCGCGACGCCGGACAGCTCCGCCAGAATCAGCCGCCGCGGGTACGGAAACCGCCCTCTGAGAGAGCGCGCAAGCACGCGGAATCTGCCCAGGGCCCAGCGTCCGCAGGCGCGAACGAACGGTTTCCGCTCATCCGGGTAGGCGCGCGCGGAGCGGATCGCAAATGAGCAGGTCGCAATCCCCCAGTCGGTCAACTGCGATCGAAGCTCGGAATACGTTCGCCGATGGCGATGGCGAACCACTGCTCGCGGTTCGTAGATGAGGACGTGTCCCGCCTTCACGATCCGAAAGAACATCTCGAGGTCATCGCCGCCTCGGGTCACGGTGCCCGGTCCGAGCGCGGGATCGAAGCCGCCGAGCTTGTCGAAGATGCAGCGCCGGAACGCCATGTTCGCGCCGGTTCCCGAGAACCCGGACCAGCCAAAGCGGTCTGCAACGCTCTCGCCGGCGGCGGGGTTGATTTGATACCGCCGGCGCTCGAAGCCCCCCCAGAAGCCGCCGTAGGCTTCGAACATCAGCTGCGCCGGCGTCTCGAAGCTGTCAGGCGCGACCAGACCGGTCACCACCATCGCCTGCGGATCTTCCACAAAAACGGATGCCAGCGCTTCGACCCACTCGGGATCGACGATGACGTCATCGTCGGTGAATGCGAGTATTTCCGCCCTCGTTTCCGCGATGGCCCGGTTGCGTGCCCAGTCAAGGCCGGGGCGAGGCTCGCGCACGTACCGAACACGCGGAGCGTAGCCGTTCAGCAGCCGTTCCGTCGCGTCGCCTTGCGGAGCGTTGTCGACAACCAGCAGATCGAGTGACGGATACTCGAGCCGGCAGAGCGCGTTCAGACACCGTTCCAGGTCCTGCGGTCTGTCGCGGGTGCAGACCGCGACCGTTACCGTCGGCGGACGCCGCGGACGGACGGATTGCGGCAGCAGTTCCGGTTCGTTCATGTCACGCGGCGAGGAACGCCCCTCGAATTCCTGCCGGGCGATCGGTCCGAGCTCGGCGACTGCCTCCTGGACCGTTTCCTTCCTGCAGCACCCATCGACGACCGGCAACACGACGTAGCCGAGGGGTGCGCCGTGCAACCGAACCAGTCCATGCAATGAGCCATAGCCGGACAGCCCCTCGATATCAGCGAGCGGCCGGCCCACTTCGACATCCACAGCTTTGATCGGACGAAACATGCGGCTTTGCCTACGAGTTGGGTATCAACACACGAGAATTCAATCCACCCGGTCGCGGATCCCCGCGGGTCCGCCCGGACGGGCCGAGTGTGTGAACGACATCGGCCAGCGACGAGGCGGCGCTTGCACGGACATGCGGGGGACTCCTTTCGGCGACAAAAATGAGTGGGAAGAATAGAGAGTATCGTATCGGGTTCAGCAACTCAAGCCCGATCGAGCCGGAAAATGATGCGAAATAGCCCAGTTACGGCTTTCCTTTGCCTCAATGAGCAAGCACCGGCCGCCGCGGTGCGTACTCGGGGACAGTCTTCGCATGCGCGCGTCACCTGGTCAGCCACAGCCAGAGCGATCCGAGCACCAGCGTCCCCGCGGTCAGCGGCAGCCCCACCCGGAAATACTCGCGGAACCCGACGTTCACATCTTCGGCGGCAGCGCGTTCGACGACGATGATGTTCGCGACCGATCCGGTGATGGTCAGGTTGCCAGCCAGCGTCGACGACATGGCGAGCGCCAGCCAGGCGGTGTGGGGGTCCGGGAACTCCGGCACGACTTAGTCTGCCGATTCCCGGGCCGACGCGCGTGGAGACGGCGGCGTCGCTCGGTCGAGATCGTCTGATCCGAGGCCTCTCTGAAACGCCGAACGGAGTCTGACCATGATTCGAAAGCCGACGGTTGTCCTCTTCGTATTCGCCTTGTTCGGCACCTCAGCCGCCGCGCAGACCGCGTTGGGCACGCTCCGTGGCGTCGTCCTCGATCAGCAGGGCGGCGTGCTCCCGGGGGTGACCATCACCGTCCGTCAGGTGGAGACCAACACGTTGCAGACGGTGCAGAGTGCTGGCGAGGGACGGTATTTCCTGCCGAATCTCCGGGCCGGTTCGTACGAAGTGACGGCGGAGCTCCCGGGCTTTACGACCACGAAAGAACAGCTCGAGCTGCGCGTAGGTCAGGACCTGACGGTGAATTTCACCATGAAGGTCGGCGGCGTCGCCGAGCGGGTCGATGTGATCGCCCGCAGTGTGACCGTCGAAACGCAGAGCACGCTGGCGACGGTCATCACCAACAAGCAGATCGACGACCTGCCCACCGTGACGCGCGATTTCAGCGCGCTCGCCACGATATCACCCGGGGCCACGACGTCCACGGCCACCGGCACCGGCCAGGGCACCGGGGTCTCGATCTCCGGCCAGAGGCCGTTCGCCAACGGCATCGTTGTCGACGGCGCAAGCAACCAGATGCAGTTCTACGGACGGCAATCGAACGATTTCCCGCAGGACTGGATTCAGGAATTTCAGGTGCTGACGAACTCGTTCGGGGCGGAGTACGGGCAGGCGGCGGGCGGGATGCTGAACGTGATTACCCGCAGCGGCTCGAACACCACGGCCGGCCGGGTCTACGGGTTCTTTCGCGACGACAGGTTCGACCGGCCGCCTTTCTCCGGCCGCTACACCGCCGCCAACGAGCCGATTTTCCTCGAGACGACGCCGCCCTTCGACCAGCAGCGGTACGGTGGGTTCGCCGGCGGTCCGATCGTGAAGAACCGTCTTTTCTATTTTGGCGGCCTCGAATGAGAATTCACGATTCGTGCGGGAGGTGCGTCACACGGAAATCGAGATCCCGCTCCCATTTATTTCGCCGCGACATTGGCGGAATACTGCCGCCCATGTCACGCCATTCGCCAGCGATGCGCCTCACACGAGGCAGGCCCGCGGGGCATCTGCGGATCGTCGTTGCCGTCCACATCACGCTTGCGTTCGCGACGACCGGATTCTCCCAGACGGCGATCCCTGCTCGATCGCCTGATGCGTCGGTCCAGCACGACATCAACGAGCTCAGCGCGCTTTCGACGAACACGTTCAGCGGCCGCTACCGCGTGACCGCCGGCGACGTGCTGCAGCTGACGTTCCCATACGTGTCGGACTTCGACCAGGTTGTGACGGTTCAGCCTGACGGGTATATCGCCTTGCGCGAAGTCGCCGACCTGTACGTGTCAGGTCAAACGGTGCCACACATCAAGGCCGCCCTGGCCGAGGCGTACGAACCGATCCTGCGCGACCCGGTGATCACGATCGTCCTGAAGGAATTCGACAAGCCTTACTTCATCGCCGCGGGCGAAGTGGGTCACCCGGGCAAGTACGACCTGCGCAGTGCGACGACCGTTTCACAGGGCCTTGCGGTCGCCGGCGGGCCGACAGGCAGCGCCAGGCGCGCCGACGTGGTCGTGTTCCGGCGCCATGGGGAGGAGCTCGTGGCTGTGACGAAAGTAAACATCAAGAAGATGTACGACACACGGAACCTCAGCGAAGATCCGCTGCTCCGGCCCGGCGACACGTTGTTCGTGCCCAAGAGCTCGTGGTCGGCGATTTCGCCGTTCCTGCCGCGGCCCGGGATCCTCCTGAGCCCATTCGTGCGATAGCGCTCACATGGACAACCAGTCGTCCGCTCTGGTTCGGCGCGAATACACAGCCCTCACGAGGCGCGATGTCGTGAGACCGGTCTTTCGATATCGCCGGATGGCGCTGCGGATGTTCGCAGCGATGGCTCTGATCCTGGTCAGCCTCGCCGTGTTCTGGCCGGCGAGCTACCGGGCCGAAATGCAGATCCTGGTCAAGCGGGAACGCGTCGATCCCGTGCTCAGCCCCGACGGCGGCGGCAGCGCGCAGGCCAGCCTCGACGTCAGCGACACCGAGATCTTTTCCGAAGTGGAGCTGCTGAAAGGCCGCGATCTCCTTGAACGTGTGGTGATCGAATCGGGGCTCGCCGGCGGGGCGGACCAGACGCGCTCCGGCCGGGCGGAGGTGGCGCGTGCCGTGCGCAAACTCGAGAGACGCCTCACCGTCGCTCCCGCCCGCAAGACAGCGGTGATTGACGTCGCCTACGAGGCCCGCGATCCCGAGCGGGCGGCGCGCGTCCTCTCCATCCTGTTGCAGCGCTATCTCGAGAAACACCTGGCATTGCGTGGGTCGGCAGGGTCTCGCGAATTTTTTGCCGATCAGAGCCGGCGGCTGCGCGATGAGCTGAGGGCGGCCGAGCAGCGGCTGATCGAGTTCGGCCAGCACCACAACCTGGTATCGGCCGCGACCGAGAAGGAGACCGCGCTACAGCAGCTCGCGGCCTTCCAGGCCACGGAGGCCCAGCTCCGCGCGCAGATCGCGGACATCGACCGCCGCCGGCACGCGCTCGGCGAACAGGCTGCGACGACACCGGCACGGCAGACGACGGCCCTGCGAACGCAGGACAACGGCGAGCTCGTACGCGACCTCAAGACCAAGGTGCTGGAGCTCGAAATCCAGCGCACGGAAATGCTGCCGAAATTTGCGCCGGCCTACCCGCCGTTCAAAGAGCTGGAGCAGAAGCTCGCGCAGGCACGGGCGGCTCTTTCCGCCGCCGAATCCACGCCGCTGCGCGAAGAAACAACCGATCGAAATCCGACCCACCAGTGGATTCAAGGCGAGATCGCGCGCGCAGAGGCGGAACGGCAAGCCCTCGAGGGGCGGCTGGCGGCGACGCTGGCCACCGTGGCTGACTATCGGGCGGCCGCGCGGCGGCTCGACCAGCAGGGCGCAGAGCAGCAGGAACTGATTCGTACCGTCAAGCTGGCTGAAGACAATTACGCGCTGTATCAGAAAAAAGCGGAAGAAGCCCGGATCTCCAACGCCCTCGACCGTGCACGCATCGCGAATGTCGCCGTCGCACAGGCGCCGACGGTGCCGGCACTCCCTGCCAACATCAGCCGCGGCCCGCTTCTGGCGATTGGCCTGATCCTGTCGCTCGTCGCCAGCGTGGCGATGACCTATCTGGTTGATCGACTGAACCCGCGCTTCCGGACGCGCGAAGAGGTCCAGGTGGTCCTTCAGCTTCCTGTTCTCGCGGCGCTGCCGGAGTCGGTGTCCCGATAAGCCCTATGTACGAACATTTCTACGGACTCGAGGAACGGCCGTTCGAGCTGACTCCGAACCCGCGATACCTGCTGCTGACGCCGATGCATCAGGAAGCGCTGAGCAGCCTCGACTATGCGATTTCAGCGCGCCGCGGGATCGCGGTCCTGATCGGCGAAGCGGGGACGGGAAAGACGACGCTGCTTCGCAAAGCGCTGGCACGCGAACACCGGGCGGCTTCTTCGATCGGCGGCTCGGACGACGCGTTCGTCTACCTGAACAACCCGACGCTCTCGCGCGACGATTTCTTCCAGTTGCTCAGCGAGCGGTTCGGTCTGGGCACCGGCGTGGGCAAGCTGCACTTTCTGCGTGACCTCGAATCCTCGCTCCTCGAGCGTCATGCACGCGGCGGCGTCACCGCGCTCATCGTCGACGAAGCGCAGAGTCTGCCGAACGAGCTGCTCGAGGAGATGCGCCTGCTGGTCAACATCGAATCCGACGCGGCCAAGCTCCTGCAGCTGGTGCTGGCAGGTCAGCCCGAGCTGGGCGAGCGGCTGAACGATCCGTCGCTGCGCCAGTTCAAGCAGCGCATTGCCGTCCGGTGCCGTCTCGGCCCGTTCGAGCCGCGGGAGACGCTCGCATACATTGCCGGCCGGATCCGCCTCGCAGGCGGCAACCCGAGTCGCCTGTTCACTCGTGAGGCCGTCATTGCTGTTCATCATGCGTCCGGCGGCATTCCGCGGACCATCAGTGTGATTTGCGATAACGCCTTGCTGGCAGGGTTCGCGGTCGACGAGCGTCCGGTCGACGCGGCGACCATCCATCTGGTGTGCCGCGATCTGGATCTCGTCAACAGCATTGTCTCGCGAGTAACGCCTCAGGCGAGACCATTCGAAGGGCGGATCTCGTTCGGCCCGTCGATCCACCGCCGCATCGTGCCTGCCGCGACCTCGCCCCTTGCGGAGGCACGACGATGACTCGGATAACCGCGGCGTTGCGAAAGGCCGGCTGGATTGGACATGACCCGGGAGTCGCGTGGGAAGCGGAAGCCTGGGAAGAGGGTGGTGGTGCATTCGACGCATCCGCCGCGGCAGCCACGTCGGCGTCGCTGTTTCCGGGCGTCCACGAACCAGACGGGCAGCCGGCCGCGCGAGAGCCGGGAAAGCCGAACGTGCGCGGATTCGCCGAGCGGCAACTGGTTCCCGACGCCGGAGAGCGGCGTACGGGCGCCGCAAGACCATTCGCGGCGGACATCGCTGAATGGTCAAACGCCGACGGGAAGCGAACCATCAATTCGCGGGCCGAGATGTCTGGCCTCGTCAAGCAGGTCTTTGCCGCGCCGCCAGCGGGCGCCGGCGCGCGCGTGGTGCTGTTCTGCGCGGTGGATCCGGAAGAACCGACCGATGCGATGGCATTCGATGTGGGGCTGGTCGTGGGCGAGGAGACGGCATCACCCGTGTGTGTGGCGCACATCTGCGGGCTCACCGAGCGAATCGAGCCGGTACGCGGCCACCACGGCGTGACGACTCTGTCGATGGATGCGGATACGGCGGGCCGGCGGCTCTCCGACATGTCCAGCCAGTTTGCCTATGTCCTGCTGAGTGGTTCGCAGACCGCGTTTTCAGCGCCGCTCCTCGCTCTCGCGTCGTTGGCCGACGGCACCGTGCTGCTGGTGTCCGAGCACCGCACCAGACGGAAGGCCGCGAGGATGGCCGTCGATGCTCTCCAGAGGTCGGCGCGGTTGCTGGGCGTGGTGCTGACCGACCGCTCGTACCCGATTCCGCCGGCGATCTATCGGCGGCTTTAGGGGAACGGATGATGAACGCAGAGGACGCAAAGGACGCCCAGAAAGACCGGATGCCTCTGCAGCCTTCGCGCTTGCCAAGCCGGAGCTCGCCTGAATCGCGCTCGAGCGCAGCTTGGACCTTGGCGTTCCAGGGCAGCGTCAGTCAATCGGACACTCTTAACGACCAGCGGCAAGCGTATGCGCGGGACGGCAGGCGGGTTGTCGCATGGGATCACGGCGCACGGGCGAGACGACGGAGCGATGCGCATCGACGTCAATGAACCGGGAATTTCCGATCTTGCTGCCCAGCACTCGCGGTCGGGAGCCGGCGCTGCGGCCGTTGCGTTGTTCACTCGCCGCGCCAATGCCGCGGACTGTGCGGCGTGGGACGGACCGGCACGCATCGGCGACTACGGTGCGGCGCAGACCGTTCGCGAAAGGGTGCCAACGCCGTGCTCCGCCGGACGCACTCGCCAGCACCGCCGGCCGATCCGCCACGCCGGCGTCGCCGCCGCGGCAGACACGGCGCTGATGGTTGTGACGCTGCTGGGGATTCTCGTTCTGTCGAACCCCGACCGGATGCCGCATGGAATCGGCGGTCTTCTGTCCTTGCGCATCACAGTCAAAAACATCGTGACGCTTGTGGGGCTCATCACGGCATGGCCGATCGTGTTCTACGCCTGCGGCCTCTACAAGCGCGGGCGTTCCGGGTCGTGGGCACGACAGGCCGCGCGGGTCGCGTTCGCCTGCCTGTCGGCTGCCGGGATCGCAATCCCGTTCACGGTCGCCGGCGTTTCCGCCTGGCGCAGAACGGTGACTGTCATCGCGCTGTGGCTGACATCGACAGGCGTCCTGCTCGCGTGGAGAGCCGGCTGGCGTCTGGCCGTTCGTTTCCGCCGGGCCGCTGTTCGCCGGGTGGTGATCGTGGGGCTCGGACCGCGAGGGCAGTCGGTGCTGCGCGAGCTCCGAGACAGCCAGAATCCGCGCTACGAAGTGCTCGGATTGGTGGACACGATCGATCAGTTGCCGGCGAGTGAAGGGTGGCCGGCGCGCGTGCTCGCCACGCCCGACCAGCTCGAATCGGTGCTCATGCGGCAGGCAATCGACGAAGTGTTCATCACGTTGCCGGTGGGGTCTCATTATCAGCAGATACGCCAGACGATCGAGATCTGTGAACGAATCGGCATCGAGGCCAAGTACCGCGCCGATATCGTCGACAGCCGGCTGGCCTGGCCGACGTACGACGGCGCCGACGGGACGGTGACGATGCACGTTGCGCCGAACGATTCGCGGCTGGTCCTGAAACGCGCCATGGACGTCGTGGTGGGCAGTCTCGCGCTCCTCGCCTTTGCGCCGCTCATGGCTCTGATTGCGGTGGCGATCAAGCTGACCAGCCCGGGCCCGGTCTTGTTTCCTCAGGTTCGCTACGGCCTCAACAAGCGAGGCTTCCGGATGTACAAGTTCCGCACGATGGTGGAGAACGCGGAGAAGCTGCAGGACGCACTCGAGCACAGGAACGAAATGGACGGACCGGTCTTCAAGATTCGGAACGATCCGCGAATCACCCCGGTCGGTCGATTCCTGCGCCGCACCTCGCTCGACGAACTGCCGCAGCTCGTACACGTGGTGACCGGAAAGATGTCGCTCGTCGGTCCACGGCCGATGGCGCTTCGCGACGTCGCACGGTTCACCAGGTCCGCCGACATGCGTCGCTTCAGCATGCGCCCGGGTCTGACCTGCCTCTGGCAGATCAGCGGCCGCAACAACCTGGGATTCAATGACTGGATCAGGCTGGACCTCACCTACATCGACTTCTGGTCTCTCGTGCTCGACCTGCGGATTCTGGTCAAGACCATTCCGACAGTGCTGCGAGGACTTGGTGCGTGTTAGGACTCAGTAACGGGTTGCGGATCGCGTGCATCGGGGCGCGTGGGATCCCCGCATCGTATGGCGGCCTGGAGCGGGCCTGTGAAAGCCTCTATGCCGGCCTGGCGGCGCGCGGTCATCACATCACGATGTACTGCCGATCCGAGTACGTCCAGCGGCGCGGCCAGCATCACCAGGGCGTGATGTTGCAATACGCGCCGGCCGTCCGCACCAGAGCGCTGGATACGCTGAGCCACGCCGCGTGCAGCCTCGCGCACGCGCTGGCGTCGAACAAGTACGACCTCGTGCATCTGCACGCGCTGGCGCCCAACGTGTTCTCGCGCTGCTGCCGCATTCGGCGCATCCCGATCGTGGCGACGGTGCACGGGCTCGATTGGCAGCGCGCCAAATGGCGCGGCCTTGGATCGAAGGTCTTGAGGTGTGCCGAGCGGTCGATGGTGGCCAACGCCGACGAAATCATCGTCGTGTCACGCGCGCTCGCCGACTATTTCAGCGCCACGTACGGGCGGAACACTCATTACATCCCGACCGGAATCGATATCCCGCCGGCCGGAGAGGCGGTCGACGACACCGTGGTGAGGCAGCGCGGCCTTGTGCCCGGCGAGTACGTAGTCTTCGTGGGACGGCTGGTCCCGGAAAAACGCATCCACGATCTCATCGAGGCGTTCCGGCGGCTCGCGACGCCGCTCAAGCTGGTGATCGCCGGCGGGAGCAGCTACTCGAACGGCTACGTCGAGCAGCTGCGGCATCTCGCCAGCCGGGATTCGCGTGTGATATTTACCGGATTTCAGCAGCACGCCGCCGTGCGCGCGCTGCTGCGCCACGCCGCGCTGTTCGTGAATCCGTCGGAGCTCGAAGGGCTTCCGGCGACCGTGTTCGAGAGCATCGCGGAGGCGACTCCGGCTGTCGTCAGCGACATTCCTCCGCACCGAGAGGTACTGGCCGGTGATTCGCGGTATGACCTGTTCTTCGCGGTCGCTGACGTGGACGGCTTGCGTCGGGTACTTAACCGCGCGATTGCCCATCGAGATTACTATCGCGGCCTGACGACGGCTGCGGCAGAGCGCGCGAAGCAGGCCTATTGCTGGCCGGCGATCGTTCAACGCACGGAAAACCTGTACGAGGCCGTCCTTCGGAATCGCATCCGCGCGGCGGCGGCGCGGGAACACACTTCACCGGGGGGCTTCGCCCCGCCGGACCCCCCATCGCCGTCGCTCGCGGGGGCCCCTTCGCCCCGCTCCGCTCCGGCGGGGCGCGCCCTTGGCGCGCCAGAACTTAACAATGATCTACGCGATGCCAACCACGATCATCGTCGCGTCATCGTCGAACTTACCGCCGCTGAACGCGTTCACATCGGCGAGAAGCGCATCCTTCACTAAGTCCGGGGGGCTTCGCCCCGCCGGACCCCCCATCGCCGTCGCTCGCGGGGGCCCCTTCGCCTCGCTCCGCTCCGGCGGGGGGCGCCCCCGGGGCGCCCCCACAAAAAAAAAAAAAAAACCAATGCCACCCCCCCAAAACGCGCGGCCAACA
>JBKPAI010000213.1:0-21522 GCA_046726355.1 Acidobacteriota bacterium
CTCATGTATCGGGCGCTGAACGGCACCTACGCGGAACAGCGGATGCCGTTCATCAAAATCGCGCAGACGTCGCTCTCGTACGTGACCGGCGCCCATGCGTTCAAGGCTGGATTCGACGTCCTCTCGGGTACGGATACAAACCCGAACACGTTCAACGACTCAGGGCTCCAATATCGGTTCAAGGACGGCGTCCCCAATCAGATCACCGAATTCGCGACGCCGTACGAGCTGGCGTGGCGGCTGACCGAGCTCGGCACGTTCGTTCAGGACCGGTGGACGCTGCGGCGCGTCACACTGAGCGGCGGCGTCCGTCTGGATTACTTCGGCACCGCGTTCCCGCGGCAGCACCTAGGCCCTGGACCGCTCGTGCCGAACCGGGACATCACGTTTCCGGACGCCGCCTGGTACCGACTGAAGGATCTGTCGCCCCGGGCCGGTGTAGCGTACGACCTGTCGGGCGACGGAAAGACGGCGCTCAGAGCGAGCGCCGGCCGCTACCTCGTTGCCCTGACGCCCGTTACCGGAAATCCGGTGACCAACCTCGCGTTGTCGGTCACCCGATCGTGGCAGGACACAAACGGCAATTTCATTCCGAACTGCAACATCCTGAACCCGGTGGAGAACGGCGAGTGCGGGACGATCTCGGATTTGGGCTTCGGCAGCACGGGACCGAGCACCGCGTTCGATCCGGCAATCCTCGCGGGCTGGAACGTCCGCCCGGTTAACTGGGAATTCTCGACCGGCATCCAGCACGAGATGCGGCCGCGAATCGGGATCAACGCTGCCTATTTCCGGCGCGTGTACGCGAATTTCACGATCCAGGACAACCTTGCGACGACTGCCGCAGACTACACGTCGTTCAGCGTCGCCGCGCCGTCCGATTCGCGCCTGCCCGGCGGCGGCGGCCACACCGTGAACGGACTCTACGATCTCAATCCGGAAAAGCGCGGGCAGGTCAACAATTACGTGACGTCGGCCGATCGCTTCGGCGGGCAGATCGAACATTGGAACGGTGGTGACGTCGGCGTGGACGTGCGCCTGCCTCGCGTCCTGGCGCGAGGAGGCCTCAGCACGGGCCGAACGTCGACCGACGCTTGCGCCGCCGCCGCGCAGCTGCCCGAGATCCTGGGGACCGGCGGAGGGCTTGCGACGCGGCCAACCGCGTGGTCGCTGAACCAGTGCCATGTCGACACGAAGGTCCTGACGCAAGTGAAGATGATGGCGAGCTACGCCTTTCCCGCCATCGACGTCACCCTGGCGGGCACGTTTCAAAGCACGCCGGGACCGGAGCTTCAGGCGAATTACGTCGCGCCCAATGCCCTCGTGCAGCCTTCATTGGGGCGCGCGCTTTCGGGCGGCGCCGCCAACGTGACCGTCCCGCTTCTGGATCCCGGCGCCGCTTACGGGGATCGATTGAACCAGCTCGATTTGCGTGTCGCGAAGGTCCTCCGCTTCGGCGGGGCCCGCGCGCTCCTCAACTTCGACGTCTACAACGCACTGAACGCCAACACGGTGACCGTCGTGAACCCGACCTTTACCGGCGCCGGAGCCGGGTGGCTGCAGCCGCAGGGCATTCTGCCCGCACGGCTGTTCAAACTCAGTCTGCAGGTCGACATTTAGCGGGATGCGATCGTTTCGGATTGGTCCGATGCACGGCCGATTGCTGTTGTCGGTCGCTCTGGTCACGACATCGATCGTGCCGACCGATGCGGCGCGCGCCGCCGTCGATCAGAAGAAAGTACTCGTGGTGTATTCGACGCGGCGCGACACTCAGGCGGCGATCGTGGGCGACCGCGAGATGCCTCGCCTTCTCGAGCGCGCACTTGGGAGCAAGCCCGACTTCTACTCCGAGTACATCGATGCGGCGCGCTTTCCCGAGCCCGATTACGCGGTCGCGTTCCGTGATTACCTCCGCTTGAAGTACGCCGGTTCGCGACTGGACGTCGTGGTGGCGATGCACGACCTCGCCTTGGAATTCGTTGCCTCGGCGCGAGAGGAGCTGTTTGCCGGTACGCCGGTCGTTTTCCTCGCAAATAATCGATCGGCTCGCCGCCTCGCGAACTCCGCCGGAATCTTCATGGACCGCGATTATCGCGGGACGCTGGAACTGGCGCTTGCACTCCAGCCCGACACGACCCAGGTGTTCGTGGTGATCGGGAATTCGAACCACGACGACCAGTTGGAGCAGGAGGCGCGTGCACAATTCGAATCGTTCGCACCGAAGCTTTCCTTTACGTACCTGTCCAATCTCACCACGCACGAGCTCGAGCAGCGAGTGGCCGACTTGCCCGAGCATTCGATCATCTATTACCTGCTCTTCTACCAGGACGCTGCCGGCGTGAACGTCAATCCCGTGGAGTACTTGGACCGCCTCGCGCCGATCGCGAACCGGCCGATCTATTCGTGGGTCGACTCGACGATGAGCCGTGGGGTGGTCGGCGGCAGGCTCGTCCGAATCGAATCGGAGATCGGCGTGCTGGCCGCGCTGGCCGTCCGGGTGCTGCAGGGCGAGCGGGCCGACACCATTCCGATCTCTCCTGCGGATCTGGCCGTCAATGAGGTCGACTGGCGCCAGCTCCAGCGGTGGCAGATCAGCGAGATGCGCGTCCCTGCGGGCACGTTCATCAGATTTCGTGAGGCGAATCTGTGGCAACGCTACCAGGCGTACATCCTCGGCGCGGCGGCGCTTCTCGTGGCGCAGAGCGCGATGATCGCCGGGCTGCTCGTCCAGCGCGCGCGGCGCCGGCGAGCCGAAGAGCAGGCGCGCGCCAGTCAGGCCGCACTGCGGGCCAGCTACGGGCGGATCCGTGCGCTCGGCCGGCGGCTGATCGACGCGCAGGACGCCGAACGCTCGCGCCTCGCGCGTGAGCTCCACGACGACATTCACCAGCAGATGGCGGTGCTGGCGATCGATCTGGACCTGCTCGGACTCCGCCTCGATCGGGGCGACGAAGCCCGGAGACTTGCCCGTGAGAGCTGCGAGCGGGCGCACGCCATCGCCAAGAGCGTCCGCGACATCTCGCACCAGCTGCACCCGGCGAGGTTGAGGCTCGTCGGCCTCGTTCCCGCGCTTCGAAGCCTGCTGCGCGAGCTGCCACACCCCGATATAAACGTCACCTTCACCGACGAGAACGTTCCCGAATCGATTCCGCAGGACTTGACGCTGTGTCTCTACCGCATCGCTCAGGAGGCGCTGCAGAACGCGATCAAGTACAGCGCCTCGCACGAGATTACGGTCCGATTGAGCGGCACGCCGGACGGGCTCACGCTGACCATCGCCGACAACGGCACGGGATTCGACGTCGATGCGGCCAGGGATCGCGGGCTCGGTCTGACCAGCATGGTCGAGCGGCTCGAGCCGTTCGGCGGCACACTGACGGTTCGGTCGACGCCAGGCACCGGAACTCATGTCGAGGCAAGAGTGTCGCTCGCCGCAACGAGGTCGGAAAAGATCGACGCCGGCGTCAGGTAATTTGCACCGTGACCGTGCCGGAGAGGCTGCCGACGATCGCCGAGATCGTCGCCGTGCCGAGCGCGGCGATATCTGCGGGATCGAACGTCGCCGTGGCTTTCAGACGCTTCAACGGCGACGGGTCGCTCGGATCCGGCGTGGCGAGCGTGACGTTCGCGAACGAACCGACCACGGCACCGCTCGCGTCGCGCGCCTCGAACGTGACGACCGTATTATCCGAGACCTGTCCGACCGTTCGAATCAGCAGCGCGGTCACCGTGATCGCGCTCGTCCCGGCACGCGGAACGGCGGCCGCACCCGCCTGCACGAACACGGTGTCGGGCAGCGCGCGTACGAATGTCAGCGCCGTTCGGGCCGTCCAGTTCGACGCGGCCGCAGTAATGCCCGCGGTAACCGGCGTCAGCGGGCTGCGCAGATCCACGATGGCGGTGTTGCTCGCGTCGGCTTTGACGGTCGCGACCTGGCCGAGCGTTCCGGGCACCTGATTGGTGCCGAAGGCGCCATCCGTGGTCGTGAACGTCACGGTCCGGCTCGCATCGGGCAGCTCCGCCGGTACGCGCGCCACGATCCGCGTGCGGGTGGCGCCGTCAGCCGGCACCTGATCGCCGTCAGCTCGCACGGTGATGATGTCGCTCGTGTTGACTGGTGTGAATTCGACCGAGGTGTCTCGCGTGAATCCGGCCGCCCGCGCCGATACGCGCGCCGTTCCGGCGGTGACGTCGCTTCGAAGATCGATGCGCGCCGTGCCGGTCGCGTCGGCCTGAACCGTGGCGTCGCTGGCGCCCGGACCGCCGAATCTCACCAGCAGTCCGCGCGTGGTGCTGAAGGCGACGCTCTGCTGGAGATCGCCGGTGCCCAGAATTCTTGCGGTCATCGTCGCCGTCGAGAAGCCGTCGGCCGGCATCGACGATCGGCTGCTCTCGAGCGCCAGCACCGAATCGGCGCGCGCCATGATGAACGGGACTTCGATCGTCCTCACGATCGGCGGCTGATCGGGCGGCTTGACGGCTGCGGTGATCCGTGCCGTACCGACCTGCGCCGCCGACTGCAGATCCACAAGCACGGTTCCGCTCGTATCTGCGTCGATCGTCAAGGTACCGGATGGCGCGCCAACCGTTCGGCCGCCGCCCCACAGCGTTCCCATGCTCGTGTCGAACACCACCGTGCGCCAGGTTGCGGCCGGATCGATCTTCACCGTGATGCGCGCGCGCGACAGGCCGTCGGCCGGGAGACTCGTCGGCGACACACTCACGGCGAGAATCGCGTCGACGTTCCGGCTGCGAGTCCCGTCGGGGCTCGACACGAGATACGCATCGGATTGGTGGCAGGCGTTCGCCAGCGCCGTGAGCAGGAGCATCGCTGGTAGCGCCGCGAGCCGGTCCGGCATGGTCGTCGCTTCCCGGCACCGCGCTACGGACGATTCGAGCCGCCGCCGATCGTCAACGGCGGCGCGTTCGCCCTGCCGATTGCCGTCAGAATGCCGCCGACGTCGATGTCGGCCGAGACCGAGAAGAACGGCGTCACCTCGATTCGGGTCCGATCGATCAAAGGGTTCGGGTTGAGACCTTTGAACACGAGGACACCGCCGTTGAGGCGGATGACGTTGGTGGCGCGCAGCCCCATGCCGGCGACGAGGTTCCCGCTCTCGCCGTACAACGGACGGGTTTCGAGCGGTTTGACCAGGTTGTCCGTGAACGTGAGGCCGAGCAGCGCCGAGAACCGCGACAGAAACGGGCCGGGCGGTGCGGCGGTGTTCACCGGCCTGAAATAGACGTTGGCGCCGAGGTAAGGAAAGACCTCGTCGAACCAGGGGGCGATCGCGAAGCCGGTGTCGAGACTGAGGTACCACGTCCGGCGCGTCTCGAGGCTGCCGACCGTGGTGACCAGCGTCGTGAACGTTGAGGCAATCGTCCCTTTCAAGGTATTGACATTCGCCTGGATGGCGTCGTCTCGCGAGTTGGCATCGCGCTGCAGCGTGGACGTTGCCGCGATCTGTTCGCCGAAGACATCGATCGTTCTTTGCATCTCGTTCAAGAAACTCGCGGAATCCGGTCGTCTGGTGATCGCGGTTTGCCGGATCCGGGCGAGTCGGTCGCGGGCGTCGACGAGCCGCGCGCATCGCGGACCGAGCGGCGGCCGGGGCGGGCACCGGGTGTTCTCGGGTCCCGCTCCGACATCGGACAGCAGGGCGAGCGACGTGCCCGCGGGCACACCGACCAGCAGATTCCAGCGATCGTCAAACGTCAATCCCATCACCCAGCTCAATTCGTCGCGCTGCGCCGCAGGCAGCATCGGATCGGCGAGGATGGCCTGCAAGGCCGGGTCGCGGCTCCAGTCGCGCCACCGGCTCACGATGGCGGTGCGTTGTGCGCGTTGTGATTCTTCGATGGCCTGAAACGCGGCCAGCCCGACGGCGACGGTTTCGTGTGCCTGAAAGGTGCGGCGGGCTGCCGTCGTGAACGCGCGTGAGACGCTCGCCGCATCCGCCTGCGGGTCGAACACCGTACCGGGCATCGGCCTGAACCCGACCGGCGGCGAGGCGAGCAGGAGCGCCTGAATCAACCGCTCACGCAGCTCTTCGATCGCCGATTCGGGAATGTCGTGAACCCCTTCCAGATCGCGCACGAACTGCGCGTAGACCGGCGGCAGCTGGCTGCCGAGCCGCGTGACTTCGTTGGCCGTCAGCGCCCGCCCCGGTTCGGTTTGAAAGACGAAGCAGTAGGTGCGGCTGGGTGCGAGCGGCCGGATCACGATCTCGAACTGTTTCGGCGTCGCCAGCGCCAGATCGCGCGGCACCGGCAGACTGCGATCGATGTAATCGGAAACGCTCCACTTCCGGAGCTCGACCCGCTCTTCCTGCTCCAGCGTCGCCGCCGCGCGATCGGCGCAGGTCGTGCCCGCCGGAGGGCTGAGGATGTGCAACGTCAGAATCTCCGCAGCGGCGTCCGCCACATCGCCCCAGATGATGAACGGCACGTCGAACGGGACCAGATCGGTCAGCGCGCTTTGCAGGATCACTTTGAAGCGCGTGAACGGTTTCGTATTGCGCGGCGCATCGGCGGACGAGGTTGCGGCCGCCGACGCGAACAGCAGCAGCGACGCGCACACCACACGTACGGGACGGGGCATCTGCATCCGCGGCAATCACGAATGGGGCCAACTTCCACGAGCGAATGCCCGCGTGGTCCTGCAACCGAGCAGCCCAACGCGTCGGGGAGACTCCGACATTTCGGATGCCGGACCCGACATCGACGGGTAAGAGAGGTCGGTTATCGGTATGGGTAAACGCGATAAACACACACGATCTCGCCAGAACTCGCGACACCGGCGGCTTGGCACCTTCGGTGCTCGCCAGAGAATGTCGGCTGCCCGATCCAGGCGGCCATCATTCGACTGTTGACTGTTGATGAGGAGTGTGTTCCATGCAGAAGCTGTTGACGGCGATCGTCGGAATACTCGTCGCGGTAGTACCGGCGGCGGCGCAAGACTACAAACCAGTCGACATCAACTTCGGGTTCGGCTGGGCCTTTCCAGCCGCGGATTTCAAGAATAGCTTCGACGCCGGTTGGAACGGCACGATCGGCCTGACCTTCAACATCAACGAGCACATGGGCATTCAGGCCGACTACACGTACGCGCGGATGGACGGGCCCGAGAAGACCATATCGCTCACGGCGACACCCGTCGCGGCGGCCGCTACCAACGGGCTGCTCGAGAGCAACCATCAGATGCACGTCGGCACCTTCAATCTCGTGTACAAGGGCCAGAGCAAGGAGCATCCGATCGGCGGATACGGGCTCGGAGGCGCCGGCATCTACCATCGGATCGTCCAGCTGACCAGTCCGAGCGTGGGATACACGACCTTCTGCGATCCGTATTGGTACTATTGCTACCCGGCGGTGGTGTCGGTTGATCAGATCATCGGTGATCGATCGTCAAACGACTTCGGCATCAACTTCGGCGGCGGCGTGACCTTCGGCAGAGAAGGGAAGTTCTACGTCGAAAGCCGCTATCACTACGTGTGGGGCAAGACCATCACCGCGCCCACGAATCTTCCAGCGACGAGCGGGACGGAGACGCCATGCGCCTCCGGGTGCAGCACGAACGCGACGTACTACCCGCTGACGTTTGGATTCAGGTGGTGAGGCACATCGTCCGCACTCGCGCCCGGACTCGACGATGACGTGACCACGCGCGTCGCCCGGGATCGCGGTCGGCACCAGGTCGACGTCATCGTGGCGGCAGCAGACGAAGCCGGGGCGGCGCCGACCAAGAAGTCCTTGTCGCCCTCGGCGCGCATCGGGGTAGGCATCGGCAGCGGCGTCGCGCTCGGGTTGCTCCTTGGCGAACGGACCGCGGCGCTGCAGGTTGTCGCCGACGCCTACATCAAGCTGCTGCAGATGACCGTCCTGCCGTACGTGACGGTAGCGATCGTCGGCGGACTCGGCGCGCTCGATGGCGCGCAGGCGCGGGCGCTCGGCAAACGCGTCGGACCTGTGCTCGCGACGCTGTGGGCCATCGCGATTGCGGCGGTGCTGCTGTTTCCCCTGATGTTCCCGCCCCATCAGAACGCGTCGTTCTTCAGTACGACGCTGCTCGAAGACCGCGAACCGTTCGACTTCCTGAATCTCTATATTCCGACCAACCCGTTCCATTCGCTGGCGAACAACATCGTGCCGGCAGTGGTGCTGTTCAGTGTGATTGTCGGTACCGCGCTCACCGGGGTCGCCGACAAGGCGCCGCTCCTCGACGTGCTCTCGATTGCCTCGCGCGCCGTTTCCCGAGCGACCGCCTTTGCGCTGGCGTTGACGCCGTTGGGCGTGTTCGCCATCGCGGCTGTCGTCGCCGGAACGCTGAGCCTGGACGAACTGCAGCGTCTCGAGGTGTATCTCATCAGCTACGTGAGCCTGTCGCTGCTCTTCAGTCTTTGGGTGCTGCCGGGACTCGTGGCCGCGCTCACGCCGGTGCCGTTTCGCGCGCTGATCGGCCGGACCGGCAGTGCGCTCGTGATGGCGTTCATGACGACCAGCCTGTTTGCCGTCCTTCCGCTGATCAGTGAGCAGGCAAAGGGACTCGTCCGCGACTATGCGGCGCTCGACGCGAAGCAGGCGGCCATGACGGACGTGGTCGTGCCCGCCTCGTTCAACTTCCCGCACAGCGGCAAGCTCTTGTCGCTCAGCTTTGTGTTGTTCGCCGGCTGGTTCGCCGACACGCACGTGGCCGTCGCCGACTATCCCCGGTTGGCGCTCACCGGTCTGCTGGTGATGTTCGGCAGCGCCAACGCGGCGATTCCGTTTCTCCTCGACTTGTTCCGGATTCCCGCCGATACGTTCCAGCTGTTCGTGACCTCGGCGATCGTCAACGCGCGATTCGGCACGCTGCTGGCGGCGGTCCACACGCTCGCGATAGCCGTGCTCGGCACGTGCGCGGTCACGCGATCGCTCGCGTTCGACGGCCGCAAGCTGCTCCGGTTCGCGGTGATCACCGTCGCCCTCACGGCTGGTGTCTGCGCAGGAACGCGCATGCTCCTGCGCGTCGCGGCGAATCGTCCCTACGAGAAGGACTTCGCGCTGACCGGAATGGGGCTGTCGGCGAGCCGAGGAACCGCTCGCGCGTTCGATGGCGAACATCCCGTCCCGGCGATGCCGGCGATCACGACCTCCGTCCTCGACCGCGTGCGGCAGCGCGGCATCCTGCGGATCGGCTACTTCGACGACAGCCTGCCGTACGTATTCGTCAACCGGCGAGGGGATCTGGTGGGCTTCGACGTTGAGATGGCGCTGCAGCTGGCTCGCGATCTGGGCGGGACCGCAGAGTTCGTGAGAGTGAGCCGCACGGTACTCGAGGCGGGGCTCGACTCCCGCACGTGCGATCTCTTGATGTCCGGCATCGCGGTCACCGCCGATCGTGCGCTGAAGATGCGCTTTTCCGCCTCCTATCTCGATGAGACCATCGCGTTCATCGTGCCCGACAATCGTCAGCGAGCGTTCTCCGAGTGGTCGAGCGTCCGCGCGATGGGTCACCTTCGACTCGGGATGCCGCGCGCTTCGTACTACGTCCAGAAGATTCGAGACGAGCTCGCGGACGTCGAGATCGTGCCGATCGATCGCATCGACGACATGTTCGTGCCGCGAACACCTCCCGTCGATGCCATGGTCGCGACCGCCGAACGCGGTTCGGCGTACACGCTGTTGCATCCCGACTATTCGGTGGCCGTCCCCAAGCCTCGCCCGTTCAAAGTGCCGCTGGCCTATGTCATCGCGGGCCGGGACGCGGCACTGGCGGGCGCGGTCGACACCTGGATCGAGCTGAAGCGCAAGGACGGAACGATCGACCGGCTGTTCGCCCACTGGATTCTCGGCGAGAGCAGCACGCCACATCGCCGCCGGTGGTCTGTCGGCCACGACCTGCTGCGCTGGTGGTGATTTGTTCCGGAGTCGGGTGTCGCTCGCCTCCGGCATTCCGGAGGACCGCCTCCGGCAACGAGCCGGCGTGCCGCCAGTTTCGCGCCGCATCGTCTGGCACGGGATGCGCAGAGCGGATCGCAGTTCTCTGAATCCGAGTATGCGCGCGCTCTTGCGGAGACACGCGGCCGTGTTTGCGGCCGGTCTCGTTTCGATTGGGGGATGCGTTTCGCCAGCGTACGAGGTCGTTGTCGAGACGCCGATTCCGTCGAAACTGGACGTCTCGGCCTTTCAGCGGGTGTTCATCGCCGGTTTCGTCACCGGAGGCACGAATGAAATCGACGTGAACCAGGAAACGTGGCGCCTGCTGAAGTCGGCAGTGCGGCGGCGCTCGTCGCTGCAGGTTGAAGAATCGCCCAGCCTCGCGCTGATGGAGGTGCAGCCGGTCGACCGACCACCTCATCGCGAAACCGTGCCCGGCGCCCACGATCTGGCCGCGTACGAGCGCCTGTTTGGCGACGCCGCCTACTGGAGGCGTATCGGCGAAGAACACCTTGAGCCGTTGATTGTCACCGGCAGCGTCATCTTTCGCTCGGTTCCGCATACGCGGGTCGGCGAAGCCGAAGCAACCGCGTACAACCCGCTCACGGGCCGTCGAATGGTCGTGCCGGTTCGCACGTTCAGCCAGCGACAGGGCTACGTGCTGCAGCCCAGGTTCGTGTTCATCGATGGACGCACGGGGCAAACCATCTACACCGTCGCGCTGCAGGAGGAGGTGGTGTACGACGCCCGCGTGGAGGTGCCTCCGCTCTCCGCGTATTTCGAGTTGATGGACCGCCTGCTGCCTGTGTTTCTGAATAGCTTCGTCGATCAGAGCTTCCGGGGGACGCGCGTGTTGTTGAAGTAGCCGTTTCGACCGATTTCGATCCGACGCGACAAATCGATGCAATCGAGACCATCGTCCACGTCCAGCTCACGATGGGCACGAACAGTGGCCGTGTGGATGATTCCCGGATTGATGGTCGGGCATTCCACGACGCTGTGCGCCCAAGCGCTCTCGGAATCCCGCACGACGGACGAGATGACGTTCGTCCTCTCGCCGTTCGCGTGGGCGCTTAGCGCCGGGGCGAGGATCGACATCGACAATCGACGGATCACCCTAAACAACGGCGGCGCAGACTCGATCGGTTCGGGCGACGTCGCATTCGCCTCCACTCTGGAAATCAGGCCGGACCGCGCCGCCGCCATTTTCGGGATCATCTACTCGAGCGTCGCCGATTCACACGCGGTCCAGTCGGGCCCCGCCGCCAGCGCCGTCGTCGGGCAGGCGCTCAGTCGATCGCTGGTGCTCGATCCGATGATCTCGTATCGCGTGGCAGATCGCGAGCGCGCGACCGTCGATCTCATGGTCGGCGTCCGAATCACCTTCTTCAAATCAACATTCGAAGGGGGCGGACCCGACGGTAGCGCTGCAGTCTCCACCGACTGGGGCGCGGCGATCGTCGGCGCTCGGCTCGCCGTCCGCTTCACGTCGAAGACGTTCGCCACGGTCAACGCCGACGCCGGCGGCGCCTGGCCGGACGCGCTCGGTTCCGCTCGAACGTGGCATGTCGAAGGTATGGGCGGCTGGCGTTTTTCGTCGCGAGGATCGATTGTCGTCGGATACAAGCGCCTGTTCAACTACCGACGGGACAACTCTCTGGAGGCCAACATCGAGGGCCGGGGGATTCTGGCCGGCGTTCGCGTGCTCGTGACCAAAACGCGCTTGAGTTCGTCGCAACTTGCTGGTTTCCCCAGCCGCCCCATTCGGCCGTAGCTGACCCGTTATGTCGTAGTCAGGCGTTCGGGCACACGCGGTGGCGCGTCTGATTTCCAGCCCTTTTTGACTGATCCCGCACGCCACCCGGGCGTATCGCGTGCGGCATTGCCTTCGCAACGCCGTACGGCGTCGTGATGACGAATAGACGACACCTGCTCAGGTCTGCCGCCCTTATGTGTTGCGGCGCGATGGCGGTCACGGGCTGCGTCGGGACCGCGATCCTTGCGCCATCGGCCCTCATCGTGCCCGACGCCATCACGCTTGGAATCGCCGACCGTCAGGTCTTTACCGTGCAGAACGCAACCGTGGCTCGCTTCACTATCACCTGCGACGAAGGGAGCTGGCAATCGTTCGTGCGCGCAACGCCAGTCGACTCGAACCGCATCGAGCTGGTGACGCTCAAGGCCACTCGGCAGGGTCACATCTTTGTGGCGGCAGATCTCGGCCCCAGCCGCTCGCCGCTGGTTGCGGTGGTGTCGATTCGGTCGAACTAGTGGCGTGTATCGGTTGAACGAGTAGTGCGTTCCGGAGCGCGGCGCCCGGATGGCAAGGCGCGACGACCGAGAATACCGGGAGTATTTGAGGGAGGAGCAACGCAGCCAGCCGGGATGCCCCCGCCAGGAAGCCACCACTTGATCAACCGATACCGGCCACTAGCCTCGTCCGATTCGCGGAGAGAGCGCCTGCGTTCGGACTTTCGAATGGAGCACAGCATGGCAGCGAAGGTGAGCGACGTGGTGGTGCTGTCGACGGCCACATCGCCAGAGGACATCTGGACGACGCCGCAGGCGATGGCGATCCCGAAAGAGGGCTACTTCACACAGGAACGGGGAAGATACGGGCCAACCTTTCCCCGGACGCCCGCGTGTCACGGCTTTTCGGTCGTCGCAAAGGTGAAACCTGGCCAGGAGGACGCCGTTCGTGCCTACGGCAAAAGCATCGAGGAGGCGGTCAGAGCCGACCCGTCCGTGCTCGCGCCGTTGAAACTCCACTATCTCCGCTGGGTCCTGTTCGATGTCGGCTCGGGCCCGCATTTCATGTATCAGGGCATCTTTGACACCGACTTCGACAAGTATATCGAAGATGCTGTAGCGCTGTTCGTGAAGACCGGCATCACGACCGTCTTCGTGAACCTCGAAGGGTGGCCGGACGACTGGAAGACGAACGTGTCGGCCGTCATCAGGTTCTTCCGCGAGCATCAGTGTCCGAGCTTTCTCGAATACGGGGAGTATCCCTACGTCACGGCCCAGGAGATCAAGAAAGCGCTGCGGCTGAAGAAGGCATTTTCGGCGGTGCTCGATGAAATGCAGTAGCGGGCCCGCCATGTTGGAGCTCGACGACATTCAGCACTTTCTGCTGACGCGCACGCCTGCGCTCGCGGCGCGGTACGAGTTCCTGTCATTCCGGACCGGAGAGAGCGGACGCGCCTGGCTGGCCGGCATCGTCGACAAGGTGGGCACGGCAAAGGCCGTGGGCGCCGGGCCGCTGGATTCACGGTGGGTCACCGTGGCGTTCACGTGGAACGGCCTGCGCGCGCTTGGCGTGGACGAGGCACTGCTGGCGACATTCCCCGAGGAGTTCCGGCAGGGCATGGCCGCGCGAGCCGAGGTCCTCGGAACGACCGGCGCCAATCATCCCGATCACTGGGTCGGGGGCCTTGCCCAGCCGCACCTTCACGCGATCGCCGTGCTGTTTGCGCGTGACGTGGCGGAGCGCGACCGATGCAGGCACCAGCACGACAAACACCTTGCGCAGATTCCCGGCGCGGAAGTCCTGTCCGGACTGGACCTCGAAGCCATCCCGCCATACGACTACGCGCACGATCACTTCGGGTACCGCGATCGCCTCTCACAGCCGGTGGTCGAGGGAACGGGCGTTGTCCCGACCCCTGGCTCGGGTCCACCCATCAAGGCGGGCGAGTTTTTCCTCGGCTACCTCGATGAGAGTGGCTTCGAGGTGCCGTTGCCACAGCCCGAGGTCCTGTCGCGCAACGGCAGCTATCTCGCGTACCTCCGACTGCAGGAACACGTCGGCACGTTTCGCGAGTTCCTGCGGCAGCACGGACAGACCCGCGACGAACAGGAGCTGGTCGCGGCGAAGATGATGGGCCGCTGGCGGAGCGGCGCGCCGCTGGTCCTGTCGCCGGATCAGGACGACCCGACGCTTGGCGCGGATCTTCAACGTCACAACAACTTCAATTACGGCGAGATGGATCCGCATGGCTACGCGTGTCCGTTCGGGTCGCACATCCGACGGATGAACCCGAGGGACACCGCCGAGAACATGCAACGCCGGAAGATGATTCGGCGCGGAGGCGCCTACGGTCCGCCGCTGCCCGACGGCGCGCCGGAAGACGGCGTCGAACGAGGGATTGCCGCGTTCGTCGGCTGCGCGAGCCTGGTCCGCCAGTTCGAGTTCGCGATGAATGTCTGGGCGAACGACCCGACGTTCAGCGAGCTCGGCAACGAACGTGATCCATTCATCGGCACACAGGACGGCACGTTCGACCTGACCATTCCGAAACGACCAATCCGGAAAAAGATCAGAGGGTTGCCCGCGTTTACGACACTGCGCGGCGGCGCCTATTTCTTCCTGCCCGGTATCAGAGCCCTGCGCTTCCTCGCGGCTGGGGCGGCAGCGACGGTCGCTCACGCCGTTCAAATTCCTGAGGATCGCCGATGAAAGTCACGAACGACGGACCGCGGACGTACAACCAGATCCACGTGCCGCGGAAGTACGTGACGGGACATCGGCGGCACTCCATTTACTGGACGTGGAGTTATCCGTGGGAGGCCAACCGCGATCCCACCGAGCTCGACAACCGCTTCTCAACGATCACGGAGGTGCGGCGGGTGTCCTGGCCGGAGATGGAATCGATCGAGTACTCCGAACGGATGTTTCTCCAGGGCATCGCCGGAACGCTCGAGCTCTTTCATCTGTCACTTCTCAGATTCCAGGAACTGGTTACCGAAATCACGGCTCAGCCGGTCGCGGTGTACCAGCGGATCGACCAGGCGGGTCAGCGACTGCCGCTCGACGAACGCGTGCTGGGGGACACCGACACGCTGATGGTCTTCGGCTTGGATCACCTGATCACGGAGCAGGAAGCCAGCGATCAGGAAATCGAGGCGGTCCGCCAGTTTCTGCGCCGTGACGGGACGTGCCTGGTGCTTGGTCCGCACCATGACGTGGGCGTGTCCAGCGACATGAAACAGCGCGCCATGGAGTACGCGCATCATGGCGATCCACTGGTCCCGCGGCAGCAGCGTTTCGGCCGGTATACCCGTTCCTTGATGAAAGGACTCGGCCTCCCGGTCGAGAACCGCTATGGTCTGCGGCCGGCGACGATCAAAGCGACCAATCGACTCGTTCCGCTGTCGATCACAAAGGACCTCGATACGCGCGGGTGGCTCGATGGAGTGACGACGTTCAATTTCCACAAGCACCTGCCGCACTATGCGGTGACAACCGACGACACTGAAGCGGTCAGGGTGCTGGCCCGCCAGCCGATTGATTTGTCCAAACCGCACCCGTTCACCGAGGCAGGCCATCGCGAGTTCAACATGTTTCTCTGGATCCCGCCGAGCGTCGACCGGGCCGGCGACATCCTGTTCGCGGACTCGACCATCTTCACGACGTTGTTCGGCGGCGACGAGAGCTTGGACCGCTTCTGGAAGAACCTCGCGACGAAATGACGCCCTTGCTGATCGGCCTGTGTGCGGCAGCCTGCGCCCTCGTGTGGTCCACCGCGGCACAGGCTCAAAACCGCGGTGTGTATCCCCTCGGAATGAGCGCGGTCAATTCCGGTGTCACGCCCAGGCCCGGATTCACGTACTCGAACCAACTCCTCGTCTACTCACGCGCTTCGGCGAAGGATGACGAAGGCGCGACGTTGCCGATCACGGGCACGAATGCCGTCGTGATGGACATGAACTCCTTCACCTGGCTGGGCGGTAGAACGCTACTCGGGGGCGCTCGATATTCGGCCACGGCGACACTCCCGATCGCGAGGAACCAGCTGACATCCGACCTCTACGGTGACCTCAGTGGCGGCGCCGGATTCGCGGATTCCTACTATTTGCCTGTCATCCTCGGGTGGACGGGTGACCGTGCCGCGCTCCGCGTCATGTACGGATTTCTCGCGCCGACCGGCCGGTTCGCCTCCGAGGCGACCGACAATGTCGGTTCCGGATATTGGACGTCCACCATCTCATCCGGGCAAACCTTCTCTTCGAGCGAGCTGTGGGCGCTCTCGGCGTTCGAGATGTACGAATTTCACACCGCTCAGAAGGGCACGGGCACGCGGCCCGGCGACACGTTCGACCTCGACTACTCCGTGATGCGGACGGTATTTCGTTCGAGTCGATCGTGGCGGCTCCAACTCGGCGTCGTGGGCTACGCGCAGCGGCAGACGACCGCCAAGACTGGATCGACGATCACTCCAGCCGAGGCGGAGGAGCGATACGGTGTCAACGCCATCGGGTTCGCTTCGACCGTGGCGTTCCCGAGCCGCAAGGTGAGCGCAGCCCTGAAGTACTTCGAGGAATTCGCGAATCGTTCGACCTTCCAGGGTTTCTCGCTGCAGCTTTCGGGCGCGGTCAGCTTTTAGGCCCGATTGTGGAAGACCTCCTGACGCGCTTCCTGGAGAACCTGGTCGGCCGGGTCCACGGGCCGATGACGTTCCGGCTGCTGCTCCAACCGACGATGGCGTTGTTGTGCGCGGTGCGGGATGGTGTGAAAGACGCGCACGAAGGACGTCCTCCATATTTCTGGGCACTCTTCACATGCGCTGGTGCCCGAAGCCGGCTCTTGCGTGAAGGGTCGACAGCCGTCGCGCGGATCCTCGCGCTGGCCGTGGTGATGGATCTGATCTACCAGTTGATCGTCTTTCGCTGGCTGTATCCGCTCGAGCTGGTGTCGACGGCGATAGTCCTTGCGTTCCTTCCGTACCTCCTGGCCCGCGGGCCCGTGAATCGCGTCGCCCGATTCTGGATTAGCCGATCAGCTTCATCTTTCCCATCTCACCGACCTGGTTCCTGAACCGAGCCAGCCCAAGGCTGGAGATACTTGCATGCTCCGCATACTGCTCGTGACACTCTTCACCATTTCGACAGTCGAGGCTGGGGTGGCACAGCCCGCGGCCACCGCCGACGAGACGGCACTGAGATCGATTATCGCGAAGTATGCGATGAAGGTGGCCAACGGACCGGGAGAGGCCCCGCCGGAGGTGTGGTGGAGATACGTCGACGATCAGATGTCGGATATCTTGACCGAGCGCGCGAGGAATCTGCTGAAGGCATCTAACACATACCGCAGGACTCTCTCTTCACCAAGGCCGGGCGACATTCGGGTGTTGGGTGTCAAACGCCTGGACCGTGTTACGTACATGGCCGCAGCGAGACACTACGAGACCACGAACGTGAGTTCAGGAAAGACGCCGAATATCGCCTATTACCCGACTCACTTCATCTTGAAGGATGTCGGCGGGACATACCGCATCGATGACATCGTTGAGGGGGAGCGCGTCGAGATCGTGGAGGACGATCCTCGAACGCTCGCGGAGTTCGAACGGCGATTCGGGACCGAAGGCCGGGTATTTGGCCCAACGTCGTTGGCCGGAGGGTTCGGTGTCCCAAACTCGCCTGAACGATCGCCCTAGATGTATTTCAGGAACGAATCCGGATGTGCACCCTTCACGGTGCGATACCATCGGCACGCTGGATAGAGTGCCACGAGGAGCACGGCGGCGACGGCATACGTGGTCCCGATGTCTCCCACGCCGCGCAGCCCGAAGTACGTTGCCGGCACTTCGAGGGTCAGGCGGTGGACGAGGTAGAAGAACATCGCCGTCTGGCCGAACACGAGAAACACGCCGTTCTCGCGGACACCGATGCGGGGCTCGAGGGTGCGGAGGCCCGCCAGACAGAGGAAGAGCAGGCCGAGCTCCAGCGTGCTGTAGGTGAGCGACGGCGGGTACTTGCTGACGTGCAGCCACTGCTGCCACGAGTCGTCCGCGCGGTGCAGGAACATGTCGCCGTACGCGCCGATGCCACGGACGATTGCGAAGACGATCAGGCAGACGACGCCGGAAATCCACAGAACCGTCTTCCCTGAGATCCGCGTGGTTCCAGCGCCGACCCGAACCAGGTGCCGCCCGAATGCCCAGCCGAGGACCATCATCGACAGCCAGGGGATCAGCGGATACTTGACGATCATGGCATCGCTTCCATAGGTCGCCACGATGAAGGCCGCGGACACCGAGGAATTCCCCGGCGGATGCCAGACCCACATGGTGGGGATTTCACCGACAACGATCCAGCCCACGCCACAGGCCAGCAGCGCCCAGGTCGGCAGCCGGCGGAGGGCGGCCATGCAGATCATCGACAGCCCGATGGCCAGCAGCACCTGGAAGGTCCAGCGGCCCGATCCAAGGGAGACAATCGTGGGATCCAGCAAGGCGATGATCGCCCCGCGCGTCAGGATACTCTTGTCGATTTCCCAGGCGTTCACGCCTCTCAGCACTCGCCGCTCGACGCTCAGCGCGAGCGACGTTCCAGCGAGAAAGACGAAGGTCGGCGCGCACAGATGCGTGATCCACCGCGTGAAGAATTCCGCTGCGGGAAGAGCCGTCGTGGCCGCGTCCGCGTAGAGCGCGGAGTCCTTGGCGACGGGCGCATGCTGGCCGTCGAAGGCCATCGACGCGTGATCGATGACCATCAGGATCATGACGAGACCGCGCATCCAGTCGATCGTGGCGATCCGGTTCGTAGCCGCCGCGGTCACGGTCGCCTGGACTGCCGGGTCCACTCGGGCGGTTGGCGCAGCCGTCTCGATGCTCAATAGGTCTTCAGCCCTTCTGCGCGAAACAGGGCGCACGTACGCTCGACGAGCTCATTTGACGGGGGCTCGACGGCCTCGAGCGTGTACGGGATGCCGAGCTTCTGCCATTTGTACCGGCCCATCTGGTGAAATGGCAGCACGTCGACCCGCTTCACGTTGCCGAGGCCGGCGACGAAACTGGCGATGTGTGCGATGTCGTCGGGATCGTCGCTGAGCCCGGGTACCAGCACGAACCGAAGCCACACTGGTCGATTGCGGGCGGCAAGCCGCCGTGCGAACTCCAGCGTCGGCCCGACGTCCATGCCCGTGAGCTTGCGGTGGCGCTCCGGGTCCCACCCCTTGATGTCGAGCAGCACGAGATCGATCGCCTCGAGCTCGGCGTCGCTGACGCGGTCGCCGTAGAAGCCGTTGGTATCGAGCGCGGTGTGAATGCCCATCGCCTTCGTCGCCTGGAACAGCTTCACGGCGAAGCGATGCTGCATCAGCGGATCTCCACCGCTCAGTGTGAAGCCTCCCGACATCAGCGACAGGCCGCGGCGGTACTTGCGCAACTCTTCGGTTGCCCTGGCAATGGTCACCGGGACGCCGTTGCTCATCGTCCACGTGTCAGGGTTGTGGCAGTAGAGGCACCGCCACATGCAGCCCGTCGTCCAGGCGACCACGCGCACACCGGGACCGTCTACGGCCGAGCCCGTCGTGAACGAGTGGAGGAACCCCATGTCGCCGGTGGCCAGCGCCGAGCGAACGTCCGATTCGGGAACGTCTTTCCCGAGGCTGACGCGAAGCTCGTACGGACTCTTTGCCTCCAGTGTCGGTGGCGGCGCGGGATCGTGGGACATGGCACTCAGGCCCCGTGGAACGTGCGATTGATGACGTCCATCTGCTGCTCGCGAGTCAGCCGCACGAAGTTGACGGCATAGCCCGACACGCGAATCGTCAGGTTGGGGTACTTTTCAGGATGGTCGACCGCATCGAGCAGCGTGTCCCGATTGAGCACGTTGATGTTCATGTGGTATCCGGTGCTGCCGAAGAAGACGTCGAGGATTCCGGTGAGATTCGCGACGCGATCTTCCGCGACCCGCCCGAGGCCCGTCGGCACGAGCGATGTCGTCAGGGAGATGCCGTCCGCGGCCTCACGATAAGGAATCTTGGCCACGGAGGCAGCCGACGCATGAATGCCGTGACTGTCTCTACCGTGCATGGGGTTCGCGCCCGGCGCAAACGGCTCGCCATGCCGGCGGCCGTCAGGGGTGTTGCCGGTCGCCTTGCCGTACACGACGTTCGACGTGATCGTCAGCACCGACTGGGTGTGGAGCGCCCGGCGATACGTCGGGTACTTCCTCAACTTGCCCATGAACGTCGTCACGACCCACACGGCGAGCTGATCCACCCGGTTGTCGTTGTTGCCGAACATCGGGAACGGGCCTTCGGTCTGATAGTCGGTAATCAGGCCGGTTTCGTCGCGGACGACGTGCACTCTGGCGTGCTTGATGGCCGAGAGGCTGTCGGCGACGACCGACAGCCCGGCGATCCCGAACGCCATGGTTCTGAGCGGCGCGTAGTCGTGCAGCGCCATCTCGACGCGCTCGTAGGCATACTTGTCGTGCATGTAGTGGATGATGTTCATGGCATTGACGTAGACGCCGGCGAGCCAGTCCATCATCCGCTCGTACTTGCCGAGCACATCGTCGAAATCCAGGTAGTCGCCTTTCACCGCCTCGAACGATGGTCCGACCTGTTCGCCGCTGATCTCGTCCCTGCCGCCGTTGATCGCGTAGAGCAGACACTTTGCGAGGTTGGCGCGCGCGCCGAAGAACTGCATCTGCTTGCCGAGCAGCATCGGCGACACACAGCAGGCGATGGCGCCGTCATCGCCCCACGCGCTGCGCATGATCTCGTCGCTCTCGAACTGGAGCGCGCTCGTATCGATGGCGACCTTGGCAGCGAAGCGTCGGAAGCCGTCGGGCAGCCGCGGCGAGTACCAGATCGTGAGGTTCGGCTCGGGCGAGGGACCGAGGTTGTAGAGGGTCTGCAGCACGCGAAAGCTCGTCTTCGTCACCAGCGACCGGCCGTCGTCACCCATGCCCGCGATTGACTCGGTGACCCAGGTGGGATCGCCGGCGAACAGCTCGTCGTACTCCGGCGTGCGGAGGAAGCGGACGATGCGCAGCTTGATGACGAAGTCATCGATGATCTCCTGCGCCTGCTCCTCGGTGAGGATGCCGGCCGCGAGGTCCCGTTCGAAGTAGCTGTCGAGGAAGGTCGACGTCCGTCCGAGCGACATCGCGGCGCCGTTCTGTTCCTTGACGCCCGCCAGGTAGCCGAAGTAGAGCCACTGGACGGCTTCCTTCGCGGTGCGCGCCGGGCGCGAGATGTCGAAGCCGTAACTCGCGCCCATCTTCTGCAGTTCCTTCAGCGCGCGAATCTGTTCCGACAGCTCTTCGCGATCCCGGATCACCTCATCGGTCGAGTGTGCCTGGTCGAGGCTCGCCTTTTCTTCCTGCTTGTGCTCGATGAGGCGGCCGACCCCATACAGTGCGACGCGGCGATAGTCGCCGATGATCCGGCCGCGGCCGTACGCGTCGGGGAGCCCCGTGAGCACGTGCGACCTCCGGCAGCGTCGAACGTCCTCGGTGTACGCGTCGAAGACCCCGTCGTTGTGCGTCTTTCGATACTTGGTGAACGTCTCGACGACGTGCGGATCGGGCTCGTAGCCGAAGGCCTTGAGGGCGGTGGTGACCATCCGCAAGCCCCCGTTCGGCATGATCGCGCGCTTCAACGGCGCGTCGGTCTGGAGCCCGACGATGACCTCGTTCTCGCGATCGATGTAGCCCGGCGGGTGGGCCGTGATCGAGCTCGGAATCTGAGAGACGTCGAGTACGCCTTTCTTCCGTTCCTCGACGAACATGGCCTGGAGCTTGTCCCAGATGCCCTTGGTGCGCTTCGTGGCCGGCGCCAGGAAGGATTCGTCTCCGTCGTACGGCTCG
>JBKPAI010000214.1:0-20180 GCA_046726355.1 Acidobacteriota bacterium
TGGTTGCGGGGGCGGGATTTGAACCCGCGACCTTTGGGTTATGAGCCCAACGAGCTACCGGACTGCTCCACCCCGCGTCATCAAGACGAGAAACTCAATGATAGCATAGCGTCCGTCTCCATCCAAGGAGCACCGTCCGCATGCGCCGCGGCTTTGTGGGCCTGTTCATGTCCGCCGTTCTCGCCACAGCGGCGGTCCTCCTCGCGGCTCGACAGGACGTCGTCAGAACCGCTGACCCAGTCAAACGTGGCCTCCAGGCGACCGACTTCCCACGCACGATCAAGGTGACGGAGAACGTCTATACCTACGAGGACTTTCATGCGGGCGACGAGAAGTTCACGACGACGAACATGTTCGTCGTCACTGAAGCGGGGGTGCTGGTCGCCGACGGGCAGGGCGATCCGGCCGCGACGCGTGGACTGGTCCAGGCGATCAGGAACGTCACGGCACAGCCGATCAGATACGTCGTTATCTGTTCGGATCACGGCGATCACACAGGCGGCAACGCATCGTTTCCGGCAGGCATCGTCTATCTGGTCCACCCGATCTCGAAGTCAACACTCGAGCGTCAGGCGGCCGGCGGCCGCGGCGCCGCGGGATGGAGCCTCCCGACGGGCGCCAAGGTGGTCCCGGACAAGACGACTCTCACATTGGGGCGTGAGGAAATCCAGGTCCTGTTTCTCGGACGTGCCCACACCGGCGGCGACCTGGCCGTCTACCTGCCGCACCAGAAGATCCTGTTCATGAGCGAGATTTTCCTCAACCGCGTCTTCCCGGCGATGCGCTCCGCGTATCCGGCCGAGTGGCTCCGGACGCTGAGCAGGGCCGAGCAGATGGACGTCGACGTCTACATCCCGGGCCACGGCTTCACCGAGCAGGCGGACGTGTCGAAGGCGGAACTGCGCGCGTACCACAAGGCGGTCGATGCGGTCATCGCCGAAGCGACGAGGCTGTACAAGAGCGGCGTGCCTGTCGAGGACGCGATCAGGCAGGCCGACTTTGGTGAGTACGGCTCATGGACGCTCGCGAAGTCGCAGGGACCCATCGCCGTCCGCAAGGTTTACGACGAACTTTCCGGCGCACTGAAGTGAGCACCACGGAAGACGCCGACACCAGCACGGCGGCCACGCCGACCGGCCTGCCGGCATTCGCCCACGTCGAGGAGGCGGCAAGCCAGATCGCCGGCGTTGCGCACCGCACACCGGTCGCCACATCGCGTCTCCTGGACGAACACGCGGGCGCGCAGCTGTTCTTCAAGTGCGAAAACCTGCAGCGCGCCGGCGCGTTCAAGTTCCGCGGCGCGTACAACGCGCTCTCCCGCCTTCCAGCCGATCAAGCGCGACGGGGCGTGGTGACCTTTTCCTCGGGCAATCATGCGCAGGCCATCGCCCTGGCCGGTCAGCTGCTCGACATTCCGCGCGTGATCGTCATGCCGGCGGATGCGCCCGCCGTCAAACGGATCGCCACCGAGCGCTACGGCGGCGAGGTGGTGCCATACGATCGCCAGCGCGAGGACCGCGAGGCCATCGGCCGGAGTCTCGGCAGGGACCGCGGGCTCACGGTCGTTCCACCCTACGATCATGCGCACATCATCGCGGGCCAGGGCACGGCCGCCCTCGAACTGTTCGAGGATGCCGGCCCGCTCGATTTCCTCTTCGTTCCCTGCGGAGGAGGCGGTCTGCTCTCGGGCTCCGCGCTCGCGGCCCACGCCCTGTCACCGGCCTGCCAGGTCGTCGGCGTCGAACCGAAAGCCGCCGACGACGCGACGCGATCCTTTGCGACAAAGCAACTCCAGACGGTGCACAACCCGAGCACCGTCGCCGACGGCGCGCGCACGCCGTCGCTCGGATCGTTGACGTTTCCGCTCGTCCTCCAACACGTCGCGGCCATGACGACGGTGGACGATCCAACGCTGCTCCGCACGATGTTCCTGTTATGGGAACGACTGAAGATGCTGGTCGAACCGACCGGAGCGCTCGGCGCTGCCGGCGCACTCCAGTACGGGGACGCGATCCACGGCAAACGCGTCGGTGTGATCCTGAGCGGCGGCAACGTGGATTTGAGCCAGGTTCCAGGATGGCTCGCGATGAGATGAGGTGCAGCTCACCTGCTCGACCCGAGCATGAATCCAATCGACCGTTCGAGCGGATTGAAGAACTGCCCGTATTCCGGCGAGGCGACGTTGTTCTGGACATCGCGCTCGGCCGACGCCCCGAACAGGTTGTAGACCCTCAGTCCGGCGCGGAACCGATGCCGGCCGACATGCCACGGACGTGAGAGGGAGACATCGAGCGTGCGCAGGCGCGGAAGCCGCCCGGCGCGGTTCCGCGCGCCGATGAAGTCCTGGAACTCGTCGACCGCGGACCAGGGAAACCCCGAGCGGATCTCGATAACCGGCGCGAGATCCCATCGCGCCGGCAGCCCGATGGTCCCGCGAACCAGGAGCCGATGCGGCACATCGGTGGGAATGAGGTTGTGCTGGTTCGGCCGTACAATCGGGTTGCGTACGTTTCCGTAAAACTGATCGTAGTTGTTCAGATCGGCATCGCCGTGCGAACGCACGTATGAGACGGTGATGTCACGCCGCGCATCCCCGACATACCGGCCCGTCATTTCTACTTCCCAGTACCGTGAGCTGCCGGTACTCAGAAGGCCGACCTCGCCGCGCGCTGGAACCGGCTGGAGGATGTACTCGTGCAGTCCGCGCCGCTTGAGATAATTCGCCTTGAACAGCACGCGCCGGCCAAATCGCTGGTCCCACTCGATGTTGCCGGCCACGCTTTCCGGCGTGCGCAGATCCGGCGCCGGAACGTTCGCGAACGTGAGCGGCGGCCCGAGCGGCTCGCCGTTTGGATCAAACCGGGTGACAACCCGTTCTTCGAACTGGCGGAACGCGCCGATATTGAGCGGCGTCCGCTGCCTGAACCGGCCGATGCCGCCGCGGAGAATGCCGCGCCCCTCAGCCAGCACCCCCAGGGACGCGCCGCCGCGCGGCGACCAGTTCACGCGCTCGATGACATCCTCGCGATCCATACGAAGACCCAGTTCCAGGGTGAGTCGCGATCCGATCCGCCACCGGTCCTGAGCAAACAGCGCGAGCTCGGCAGCGGTGACCTTCTGCGCCGTGGGCGGGCCAGCGACCGTGCGCTCGGCAAGCGAGCCATCGAGACGACGAACCTCCACCGGCCGGCTCGTACTCGAGCCGTTGTACTTCGAGTCCTGGAAGTCGAGTCCGAATTTGAAGAGATGCTGTCCACGCCACCGGTCGAGTGACAGCGACAGCGACTCGACCCATTGCACGCTTCTGACTTCGCGCTCCTGATCGTTGAAGAAGCTTCCCTGTTCGGTCTCGGGCGTATAGATCATCGGCTGCCGCCCTTTGGTGTTGACATTGATTTCGAACCACCGGCCGGCCAGCGTACTTTCGAGCACCATCTGCGGCGACAACGCAAAGCGATCCTGCCCGCCAATCGAGACGCCGCTCTGATTGAATTCCGGTGTCACTTCGGGCGGACGGAACGTATTCATGGTGAGATGCTCGATCTCGCGGGGGAAGACAACGGCGAGGCCGCCGAGCGTGTGGCGCGCCGAGAGCACGCCGTCGATGCGGGAGAAGGAATCGAAGCTCGTGAGCCCGATCTCCGGCTCGCCCGGCAGGCTCTTGACCGGGTCGTTGACATAGCGGAACTGGAAGTCCTGCGCCATGAACAGGCGGTCCCGTTCGAGCGGGCCGCGGATCGAGAATCGCGGCTCGAAGCCGCGCACCCCGGCAAACCCCCGGCGCAGGCGCGGCATCAGGTTGCCCGGTTTGATTTCCCACTCGTTGGTTCCGCGCCTGGTGCGAATCTGCACCACACTCGTCGAAAACCGGCCGTACTCGGCGGCGAAGGGCGTGGCGAGCATCTCGACCGACTCGAGGCTCTGCCCGGGCAATTCCAGATCGAAGTCTCCCGATGACGGATCAACGAGGCTGGCGCTGCTCACTTGAAGCGCGCCCTGCGTCGGCTGTCCGCCCTTGGCACGCAGACGTCCATCCGGACCCCGCACGACGCCGGGCAGCAGCGGCAGAAGGCTCTGGAAGTCATCCCCTTCAAGCGGCGCAATGTCCAGGACCGAACCCGAGAGCATGTCGCTGGTCGAGACCGGCTGCACGCTTTGCGTCGGCGAAGTCGGCGCCCGGACCTCCACGCTTGGCGCGACGAACGTCAAACCGATGTCGGCCAGGACCTGCGTGGTCTCGCCGGCACGGACGTCAAAGGGCGCCGAGTCCATCGGCACGAATCCCGGCCGCGCGGCTTTGACGACATAGCGGCCCACGGGAACGTCAGGAAAGGCAGCCTGCCCCGCTCCGTCGGTCATCGTCCTCGCGAGAACCACATTGCCGTCGAGCGCACGCAGCTCCACGTCGACGCCGGGTATGCGCACGGTTCCTTCCAGCGCCGTGATCGTCGCGACCACCCGCCCCGCTGCAGCGGCGGGCTGCGGACTGGAAGCGGACGTCTGGAAGGCGCTCTCGCCGGCGGCGGCTGCACACTGGAATCCGCAGGTGAGCGCCACGATCAGCGCGGCAATCGCGTGCCGGCCGGCCGAAAGTGATTGTGCTGAATTCATGACCCCTGTCCGGCGAACCGGCCCACGTGAAGCAGTCTGGCCGACAAAAACGCCAGCGGCGCTCCGGCGAGGCTCAGTAGAACGCCCATGCTCAGCTCCGAGCGCAACTGACCTGGAGGCAGCAGGGCGGTACAAAAGAACAGGCCGACGCTGAATCCCATTGCCGCCGTAAACCCTGCCACGATCACTTCGCGCCAACCGACGTCCCGGGGCAGGTGCAGACCGACCAGCATCGCAAGGCCGCCCGCGAGCAGAACGCCAAGCGGCCTGCCGGCGAGGACGGCAACCGGCAGTGCCCAGGTGCCCTGCTCCAGCGCGCCGATTGGCACCCCGGCGTTGACGAGCCCGAAGAAGAACAGCGCCGCCTGCGCCGGGTATTTCCACCAGATCTCGAACTGACTCAACGTATCGCGGGCATCGGGAAGGGCGTCGACGAAGAAGCCCGGATCGCGCGCCGCGTGAGGGAGGAACGGGATGATGGGCACGAGCGCGAGCGCTGGATGGAGACCGCTCCAGAAAAACGCACACCACGACGCACCACCGGCACCGATCAGATACGGCCAGAAGCTCGTGACCCGTGACCACCGCAGTGCGCCGGCCGCACCGATCGCGCCCATGAAGATCAGCGCGCCGCGGGCGAGATGAAGATCTGCTTCCTGATTGAACAACCCCAGCGCCAGGAATCCGAAAGCGTCGCACGCAATTCCGAGCAGGAGCACGAACGGAATCACCGGATGTCTGCGGAAGATCAGCCGTGCGACGAAATAGCTCACCGCGAGATCCATTGCCAGCGACACCGGCCACCCGTCGGCCAGCCTGGGCTCGTCGAGCACATCGACGATCTGCGCGTGAATCAATGCCGGCACCGCGGTTGCGCCGATCGACGCCACGACCGGCAGCAAGACGCGGCGCCAGGGATGGAGCACCCCGTCCGGCGCCGCCGCTTCGACGACCTCCTTGACGATGAGCGCGAAGAAGAACACCATGCCGACATCGTTGACCGCAAACGAGATGGCATAGGTGAAGCGGTAGTAGCTTTCGGGGAAGGTATTCACCCACACCAGGGCCATCAGTGCACCCAACGGCAGCAACAGAAGGTGCTCGACCGCGTACCTCGACACCTGAGATTGCCACGCCCGTCGGCGATCCTGGGGACCACCGCCCGCCGCCGCGTCATGCGGATCGGGGCGGTCCTTCCCGCCGGCAGCGCGCGGTACGGAGTCGTCGTTCATACGCGGTTTGCTGCTCGAGCTCAATCGCTCAGATCCCTGGCGCCACGCTCCGGGGGTTCCATTCTGGAAACACGCGCCATGCGGGGCGGAACACAAGGGACACAAAGGACCCGAAGGAAACCCTCACGGGGCTTGACCTTTGTGTCCTTCGTGTCCTTTGTGGTGGGCCAGCGCCGCGTCCCCGGTGTCGCGCGCCTGACCCTGCCTGCGGATCACACCCGAATCGACGGTTGTGCCCGCACGCGAGATGACCTGAAAGTACAGGTCGGCCCCCGCGATCTCCACGAGCATGAAGCTCAGATCCTGATCGAAAAACGCGGCGGTCTGATCCGAGCGTCTGATGTCGCCTCTTCTCAGCTGTCCTGCCGCGCCCGACACGAAGTAGACGATTCCGTTCTGCGGCTTCAGCCGCTCGTAGGCATGATCGTGGCCCGTGAACACGACGTTCACGCCGTGCCTGATGAAGATCGGTTCGAGCAGCACGCGCAAGTCGACCGACGACCCGTGGCGGCGGGCACTCGAGTACAACGGATGATGGAAGTAGCAGATTTTCCAGTCCTCCCGCGCGTCCCGCAGCGACGTCTCGATCCACGCAAGCTGTCTCGCATCCAGCCGCGTGCTGTCCAGGGCGAAGAATCGGACGTTCTTGCTGGAATAGCTGTAATAGCGCTGGCCGTTCATGTTGAACAACTTGTACGAGACGTTCTCGGGCCGGTCGTGGTTGCCGAGCGAGGCCTGGAACCGCACACCTGCCGAGAGCAGGGGCGCATACGGCTGTTCGAACTTCTTCACGAAATCGGCCGGGCGTTGGCGGCCATACATGTTATCGCCCAGCATGATCACGAGATCGAACGGGAACCTGCCGTGCGCGCTCGTCATCTGCTGCGCGATCTCGTATTGCTCCCGGTCGCCGGTACCGTTGTCGCCGATCGCGGCGAACTTGAGCGAGTCGGGACGATTGGGGAGGGGAGGCGTTTGTGCGAAGAGCGCTGCGGCTGCCAGTGCCACGATGAACAGCGCGATCTTCGCTCGCTGTCGTGTGCGAGGTCGGCCTGCAGGGAGCCGTCGGCAGGTAGTGCTGATCGTTTTCGCCGCTGTCAGCATGACACGCCGTGCAGGTGAGGCGTGAGTCTCAAGAACGCATGGCCTCAGCTGATTGTTTCTGTGCAGTTTGCTGGCGAGACAATCCGACGAGCCGCCAACCCGCGGCCGAACGCCGGAAATGGACGGTCACCGGCGACGCCCATTCGGGCCGGTCGGCGGCGATGCCGCGAATGGCCACGGAAACGAATTCACTCCCCTGAAGAATGGCCGGGGAGCTTCGCACCGGGGCGAGCTCACGCTCATGTGAACGCCCTCACCCACGATTTCCGCGGTGGTGTTGTCGAATTTCGACCAGGTCAGCTCGTAGCGGCTGGGCGGCGGCGCCACCCCGGCGGTCACTGCAGCATTGTCGAAGGTCAGCGTGCCATCCGCGGCCAGCTTCGGATCAACGATCGGATTGACGCCGCTCAGCCACGCCTGGAGCACCTTGTCACGCCGCTTGATCAGCGTGGCAGCAGTGTATTCGGCCGCTCCGTTCTCGCTGTACCTCGCTTTTCCGACAACGGCTCGAATGGCCTCGTCGGAAAAGCGGCCGACCAGCCTCGCCGCCCAGAAGGCATCGTCCGGCTGCATGTTGTCGAACGCCGGATTCGGGTACTCAGGTTTCCACGCAGCCGGACTGAAGAAGTCGGCCTCGAACCGGCCGACCGATCGCGCCACCTCGGGATAGTCGACGCGGAGGCAGGGCCGAAGCCACAACCCGAGCGTCGCCAACGTGATCCAGGATGGTCTCCACTCGAGAATGTACTCGTTGCCCGCGCGCGGAGCCTGCGGCCTGGTGCTGCCACTCCCCATGATCGACCCGAAATCGAACATGTAGTGGCGGATGTATTTGTGGCCGTCAGGGCCCTCGAGCATATCGAGGCTGTTGAGGCCGCGCGAATCGTCATGGTTGAGCCATGCAGCAAAGACGCGATTGCCGCGCAGCTCGCGCCGGTGCTCGTGCAGATAGATGTCATTCGGGTCGTCGGACCGCGTGCCGTAGTACTTGAAGTATCCGAGCGGCTTGCCCTCGGCGTAGCGGCTGGCAATCGCGCGGTATTTTCCGTTTGCCTGGCGCGCCGCCCGTTTCAGCACGCGATCGACGTCGGCCCGCTCCATCCGCTTCTTCCTTCCGGTCATATCGACCGTCGTCGCGGTCGGCTCGGGTGGTGCCAGCGCTTTCGACTTGGCTTCGCGCTCGCGTCGCCGCGATTCTTCCTGCGTCTGCGGTTCCTGTGCCGGCACAGCACGCACAGCCGCGAGAACGATCGCGGCCACCAGGATGCATCGCGCTCGCATCGTGAACCGGACCAAACGCGTCAGGCGGCGGCGGTCGCCGGCGCGGGCTGCGCCAGCGCCTGGTGGCGCTTCAATATCACCAGCGCGATCAGGATCCACGCCAGCGTGAGCGCGACGTTCACCGCCGCGAAGCCGGCAATGCCGAAGCGGAACGCTGTCGTTCCCGCGTACACGACGGCAGCGGACAGCAGATCGCCGCCACGCACGAAGAAGGTATCGATCGCCTGTTTTGCCTTGTACTTCTCCTCGCGCGAAGTGGGGAGCCAGAGGAGCTGACGCGCGGTGTTCATGATTGAGTAGTCGGTCGCGTTTTCGGCGGTCTTGATCCATCGCACGATGGCAAACCCGGCGCCGGCGGCGACAATGGAATATCCACCGAGCGCGATCAGCGGTAGCGCCAGAAGCGCTCCGCGTATTCCGGTGTATTTGACCAGCCGCGACGTAACGAACGCCTGCAACACAAATGCCGTCACGTTGACCCAGAATTGATAGCTGCCGCTGAACCCGCCGATGAAGGCCTGCCTGTTGAACGAGGGATCTGCCGCGGCCAGCGCGCTGGCATGGCTGCTCACGAGGCGGGCAATCAAATACTCTCCGGTCGTATTCACGATGTTGAGCAACACAATGAGCATGGCGATCGAGCGGAGATACGGGTTGCGAAGGACCAGACCAAAACCGCCGCCCGGCGCGAGCGCCTCCTGGGGGCTGGTGGCGCGCCGTTCCTCTCGCACGTTGATCAAGAGGTACAGCAGAAGGCTCACGAGCAACAACCCGGCGGACGCCTGGAGAATCAGCTGCGGCGTCACGCCGGCGGCAAACCACCGTCCGGTGATGAAGGACCCGAGCGGAGCGCCCGCAGTCATGCCGACGGCGATGATCGGGAACAGGCGGTCGCCGGCCTCTTTGCTGTAAATGTCATTGGCAAACGACCAGAACTGGGCCACAAGCGACATGTTGAAGATGCCGACCCAGATGAAGAACGCGACGCCCACATACGGCACCCGCGCCGCCACGGCCACCGCAAAGAGCTCGATATTCAGGATGAAGAACAACGACACGCCGATCAGCAACTTGATGCGATCGACGCGCGAGGCGAACCAGCTGTATAAGGGCACGAATCCCATCAGCGCGAGCGCCTGGCCGGCGGCGGCGTACGACCTTACCTCGGCGCCGCCGCCGAGCAGGATCAGCGGCTCGCGCACGATCTTGATGATTGAGTAACAGACGAGCAGCGCGAAAATGTTGATGAGCATCAGCACCGCGGTGGCGCCTTCACCAGCGCGGACCTCTGTGAAGATCGACAGCAGACGATCGAGCGGCGTCTTCTCGGAGTCCGGCAGTGCAGGCTGGGCGTTGCTGACCACGGCTGACATCCTGTTAACTCGCTGCCACCATGCGCGCCGGCTCAACATCCGGCGTGGACCCGGGTATCGTGAGCGCACCAGTAAATTCAGGCAGGTGCTGCGCCCACCATTCCTTCGCCTGGTTCGTGTCCCACGATTCGCCGCGGCAGCACCGGCACGACAGATCGAACAGCTCCTCGGCATCGCCGGGGCGGTTCTTCGGATCTTTCTCCAGGCACGCCAGGACGAGCTGATCGAGCTCACGCGGGATTTCCAGCTCGGTCCGTTGTGAGGGCGGAATGGGCCGGCTCTGGACATGCTGAACCAGCATTTTCATCGGCGTATCCGCTTCGAACACGAGCTGACCGGTCAGCGTGTAGTAGGCGACGCAGCCGAGCGCATACACGTCAGCCCGCCGATCGACGTCGGTTTCGCCGAGGATCACCTCCGGGGCCATGTACGCCGGCGTCCCGGTGGTGCCATGCTGGGCGGTGAGCAGCGTCTGCCCCGCGTCGCGGTGATCCCTGACCTTGACCAGCCCGAAATCCAGGACCTTGACGAAGTCGTACTCGAGCCCCATCCGGCAGACGTAGATGTTCGCCGGCTTGATATCGCGATGGACGAAACCGCGGGAATGGGCATCGGCAAGCGAGTGACACGCCTGACGCAGCAGATAAATGGCCCGACCCGCTGGAAGCGGTCCGAACTCGCGAATCAGCGACTCGAGATCGCGTCCCGCCAGCAGCTCCATCACGTAATAGAAGCTGCCGTCGTGCGTCATGCCGAAGTCGAACAGGTTGATCGTGTGCGGCGAACTGAGCGCCGCGGTCGCCTGTGCCTCGCGCTCGAAGCGCCGGAGAATCGTCCGCGTCTCGGCCTCGCTGCTCGCGCCAAGGACCTCGGGGCGCACGAGCTTGATGGCGGCGTCGCGTGCGAGCAGACGATGCCGTGCCCGCCACACCTCGCCCATGCCGCCATGCCCGAGCAGCTCCACCAGCTCGTAGCTGCCCATCTCTCGCGCCCGTCGAATCTGCCGACCGAGCCGGTGGAGCACATGGGACGGGAGGACGGAAATGACCGCACACGCGTAGTTCGGATAGAACATCGCGAAGGTCATCGCCACCGACGGGGTCGGCAGGCCGCGCCGATGCGCCAGCCAGACCGCCAGCGGATCCATCGTCGCGGCCATGATCGACGCGACCAGCATCTTCCGGGGCGTCGCCGGCGCGATCATCGCGTACACGACGATGATGATGGCAATCCACGACAAGGGTCGCCAGGTGGTCGGCTGCTCGACCCAACTGTTCAGCAGCGCAATCAGAAACGCGTTTGCGACCATGAGCGTCAGGCCGACATTGGTTTTTCTCGGATGTCCGCACGGGCTGAATCGCGTGTAGACGAGCATGATCAGGCAGCTGACCACGCCTGCAGTCTTGATGTGGGCGGCGTACGGGCCGAAGCGCTCCGTGTCCGAGAGGACCAGGCCGCCCATGATGAGACCCATCGTCCACAGCCCGGCGCCGACGGCATACATCAGCGCCATGCGGACGCACTGCGCGGCGAGCAGGTCGTCGGGAAGCGGCGTCGTGCCGGTGCCCTGCGTGCTGCCGAGCGGCGTCGGCAGGCGCGGCTCGATCATCTTGCGGGATGGTTCTTTAGCGATCATGCTCTGGCACCTGCCGCTGAGGACGCGGAGGTTCAATCCCGAAAAGCCGCAGGATTGTTCCTCCTGTCCTCCGTGTCCTCGGCGGTGGAATTGTCATTTTCTCGACCATGTCTACACGGCAGAATCCACCGGCTCCCCTGCCGGCCGAGCGCGGTCACCGTGCGTGGCACGGACCTGCCGCTGCAGCTCCTGGAGATTCATCACAATCGATCGATTCGAGCGCAGCAGATCCGCGAGGATCTCGTCGTGCGCGCGCCCGTGCCGATCAGGAGCGCGCCGATCCTCGAGAAAGGGCCACAACCGTTCGCGAATCGCCGGCGGCAGGATCCCTTCCAGGTATTCGAGGGCCGTGCCACGCAGGTTCAGGTCCTCGGTGTGAAGGCCGCGGAATGCAATCTGGAGCGGCTCGCGCGGCAGGACCAGCGCCAGCAGCGTGAACACGTGCGTGAGGCTCTGGCTGGCGCGGTCGCGCAGGAAGTCGTCGACGAACGGCACGCTTTCGGTGGCGTCCAGCGAGTCGAGCAGCCGTCGGCTCTCCCACACCGGCCGGCCGACGGCCGCCTCCCGCAGCACGTAGCCAAAAATGCGTTCGCGATCGATGCGGATCGTCACGTTCTTCTCGACGATCGCCGCGAGCGACCGCGCGCATTGAAACCGGACTTCGAACCGCAGATCGTCCAGCCCGAACATCAGCCCGTCGGCGGCACGCTGGGACACGCAGACGGCAAACACCCGCGCCAGGCGCCGGCGAACGGCGAAGTCCTGATTGGGATCGAGAAGCGCGTCGACGAGCGCGCCCACGTGCTCTTCGGCCACCTTGCGCAGCGCGAAAATCGCATCGTCGGCAACCGGAGTCCAGGCCAGGAGCGGAATCACATGGGGAACGAGAGACGCCGGAATGCCGCGCTCGGTGCGAAGCAGCTTCTTGATTTCCGCCCGATCGCGCGTCCGCAGCGCAACGATCGCCTGCAGCTCGGGATCGGCCGGTACCGTGGTGGGCAGATCCGTCGAGAAACGGCGCGCGCCGCTGGTCACGCCCGGCTCGAGCTCAACGCGCGTCCGGCCGATAGTCCGAAGCATTGCCGTCCGCGTCGTCAGATCTTGTGCGTCCGCGAGATCGAGATCGACGGCCCGTTCGAGGAGCCCTTTCTCGAGCGCGTTGATGTACCCGCGATTGAGGCGGCTCGCGAACACGACCGCAATCCCTGCGCACGCCATCACCAGTACTAGAATGACCGGCGAGCGGGCGGCCGGCACGACTGCGAAAAGGACCAGCCGCAGAATTCCACCGGCCACCGCATCTCCCAGCCGATCGAAGCCGACATCGATGACCGATTTGACGGCGCGCTTCTCGCGTGGAGGAATCGGCGTGAAGAACAGTTCGTATCCGGCGCGGAAGAGGGAACCGCGGAAGATTGACTCCCCCGCCCGCATCCCGAGCACGCTCGCGACGCCAGGCGCGACCAGGCTGCCGGCGCCGCCGACCACCAGGGCCAGCGACGGAGTGCCGGCCACAACCGCGAGGCCGTACTTTTCGAGCATGTATCGACTCGACGATGCCTGCAGCGCGAACGTGATGAGGGCGGTCGCGGCGTAGTAGATGGCAAAAAAGCGAAGCAGCGCTTCACCGCGGCCGAATGTCTCTGCGATCGTTGCCTTGAACACGTAATCGGCCAGGCCCGAGCCCGTCGTCACGATCAGGACGAGCAGGGCCAGGTTGCGCAGATACGGCGCTTCGGCGAGCACGCGCAGGCCCGACCGCGAGGGTCCCGGCTCCAGCGGTCTGTCTCCGCTCGCCGAACCTGCGAACCGGCGCACGAGCCAGGCGGCAATCAGCGTCGTCGCAGCGAGAAACAGGAGGACGGCCGCGACGCTGAAGACCGTGCCGAGGCGTTCCGCCAGCATGCCGCCGACGAGCCCCCCGAGCGTCCCGACGCCGGCAATCTGGCCGAACCGCCGCTTGGCGGTGCGGGGATCAAACCGCTCGCTCGCGATGAGCCAGAACCCCGACCCCAGCATGGGACCGGCCCCGGAAATGTGCAGGTACGCGAGCACGGCGACCGTCTTCGGCGCGCGAGCGATCAGCAGCCATTCGACGACGAACAGCAGACCGCTGGCGGCGAACAGCGCAGGAACCAGGGTCCGGGGCGTCAGCCGTCCGGCGATCTTCGAATTCGCCGTGACGAAGAGAATCGACACGAATGACGCGGCGATGAACATCGTCGGCAGCGCCGTGAAGTTGAACTGGGCGAGAAACAGCGCGTCCCGCGTCGCCTTGCCGACGACGAACTGAGCCGTTACAACGCCCGCGCACAGCATCGCGATCGGTACGGAACGCGAGCCGGCCCGGTCTGTCATTCGGTCACCGTGGAGGGTTTGTTCCAGAATCGGAACACCGTGATCTTACCATTTACGGCGTTACCCCGCACTTTACGAGAATCCTCTTTGCCGCCTCGCTCGCGTCTGCGCCGAAGGCACGTCCGCCGTAGCTGTAGCGGAGGCGGTGGCGGAAACGGAGCTTTTCGGTGTCCCCGCGAGCGACGGCGATGGCGTCCGGCGGGGCGAAGCTCCCGGTCTAAATTGGTCAGTTCCGGGCGCGGGCGAGCGTCAATTCGCTGCGCACAGGCGGAGTCACCCGGCGCCAGCTCCACCACGCGCGAAACGCCAGCAGCAGCCCAACAGCCAGGGCGTACGCGGCCGGCTGGCGGATGTCGGCTTTTACCAGCCACCAGTAATGGACCACGCCGGCGGTCGCTGACACGTACACCAGACGGTGCAGGCGATTCCAACGCTTGCCGCCCAGCCGCCGGATCATTCCCGCGGTGGAGGTCGCCGCCAGCGGCACCATGAGCATGAGCGCCGTGAAGCCGATCGTGATGAACGGCCGCTTGTAGATGTCCTCGCCGACCGATCGCGCAAGGTTGCGTACGGTCGACCACGCCACGAATCCATCCGGAAAGTCCAGCCCCGCGAACCGGTCGACAATCATGTAGGTGAGAAAGTGCAGGGTCCCGTAGAAAAACGCAAACAGGCCGGTCATCCGGCGAAACCGGATCACGCCATTCCAGCCCGTGAGGCGGCGCAGCGGCGTAATCGCGAGCGTGATGCACAGGAAGCGCAGCGTCCAGACGCCGGTCTCGTTCGTGAGGTCGCTGAGCGGATTTGCGCTCAAGTTCCCTGTGAACGCGGCCCAGATGAGCCATGCCAACGGTCCCAGCGCGGCGATGAAGACCGCGGGCTTCAGAATGACGATTTGCGGATTGCGGATTGCGGATGTGAAGGACACTAATTTACCAATGGGACTCAACCGCGCGAGGTCACGACCAGGAACCCGTCCGAGTAACCGTAAACGGGCGCCTAGTAATTTCGCCGCAGATCCATTCCGGTGTAGAGCGACGCCACCTGATCACCGTACCCGTTGAACATCAAAGTCTTGCGGCGCAGGAACTCGCCGATGCGTCGTTCGGTCGCCTGGCTCCAGCGCGGATGATCGACAGTCGGGTTCACGTTGGCATAGAACCCGTACTCGTCGGGCGCCTGCTGCTGCCAGGTGTTCAGCGGTTGTTTCTCCACGAAACGGATCTTGACGATGGATTTAACGTGCTTGAAGCCGTACTTCCAGGGCACGGCCAGACGCAGCGGGGCACCGTTCTGGTTCGGCACCACTTCGCCGTAGAGGCCGACGACCAGCACCGTCAGCGGATGCATCGCCTCGTCCATCCGCAGGCCTTCGACGTAGGGCCAACGGAGGATCGGCATCCGAACGCCGGGCATCTGCTTCGGATCGTAGAGCGTCGTGAACTCGACGTACTTCGCCTTGGACGTCGGTTCACAACGTTTGATGAAGTTCGAGAGCGGAAAGCCGACCCATGGAATCACCATCGACCAGCCTTCGACGCAGCGGTGCCGGTAGACGCGTTCCTCGAGCGTTTCGCCCTTGAGGATATCTTCGAGGTGGTATGACGCCTTATTCGCACATTCGCCGTCGACGGTGACGGTCCAAGGCTCGGGTTTCAGATATCTGGCGAGGTCGGCCGGCGAGGCCTTGTCGGTGCCGAACTCGTAATAATTGTTGTAGCTGGTGATGTCTTCCCAGGCATTGAGCTTCTCATCGGTGCTGAACGGGCCTTTTTTCACGTTCTCCAGCTTGCGCCCATGGGCGGCGCCCCGGGCCTCGAGAAAGGCCGCAGCTCCCAGCACTCCCGCGGCGGCTGCCACAGCTGTGCCGGTAGTCGCACGGATGAACTCGCGCCGATTGAGGTAGACCTTTTTATCGGTGATTTCCGAGCTCCGGATATCCGACGCAGGCTTGATCAGCATGGATCCATTATAAAGAGGTTGAAGTAGGTCAGGTGCGTCGAGTGGGTCAGGTGGGTCGAGTGGGTCCGGTGGGGTCGGTCAGCCCCAACCCACGAGACCTACCTGACCTACGCGACCTACCTGACCTACTGACCTACCTGACTCACCTGGCGCACCGGACAGCCAGGCCCCTCGGGTGTCTGATGGGTAAGATGCTGCCGGAGGGTGAAGAGTTACAGGAGGCGGCTATTCGAGCGACGACCGATTCCAGAGCCTCGCGCCGGGAGAGGCGGACATGCGCCGCCTGCGCGACGTGAGGCTCTGGCGTCAGCTGGCCTTCCGCACAATGGCGGCAAGGCCAATCAGCACGGACCCGACGACGAGCAGTTTTGCCGCGTCAGGAAAGGAATGCGGGAACGAGTGCGTCACGTCGGTCGCGTTCGGCACCGGCACCACGACCGAGGCCGCGACGAACGTCGACACATCCGAAGCGAACGCCGCGGGACCGGTCGAGCGCCATCCGGGCGCGGACTCGAGCGAGAGAGCAAAGCCCACGGGGACGACCAGCGCCGCCACCAGCGCCGCAAGCATCAACACGCGAAAGCGTTTCCGCATCACCAGCATGAGTACTTCACAGCAACCTGGATTCGTCGCCGCGCGAGTCGACGTCAGGCCGGCCGTTCGCTCGCGAGCGGGTAAATTTCAAGTGATGTGCCACAACACGCGCGGCACCCTGCTGGGCCGCTGGAAAGTCCGATCCCGCAGATCCTGCAGGAAAAGCCGTCGCGGCGCGGACGAGCTGTCGCTGGGTTCGGTCGTTCCCCTGCGGAACCGATTTTCACAAGTTGAAGACGCGGAGGGCGTGTCGCACGTTGTGGTACGCTCGGCAGTTAGATGGAGCGTGCCTGGACAACTCAGCTGTCAATCGTGATTTGATTCATGTCACCCACGGATCTGCCTCGCTATCCCGAACTGCTCTCGCTCGCGGTCCACGAGCTGCGTACACCCGCCAGCGTCGTGGTCGGCTATCTGCGTATGCTGCAGAAGGACAACGCATCGCTCAGCGATCGGCAGCGGAAGATGGTCGACGAAGCGGAGAAATCGTGCGCCCGGATCATCGGCATGATCGCCGAACTCAGTGAGGTGCAGAAACTCGACGTCGGCCTGATCTCGCTCGCCCTGCAGCCGCTGGATGTGTTTTCGCTCGTCGAAGAAGTGGCCGGGCATGTGCAGGAGGCGAAAGATCGCGAGGTCGTTCTCGAGGTGAGAGGACAGTCGACGGGTGCGACGATGGCCGGAGACGCGCCACGCCTGCGCAACGCATTTGACGCGATTTTCCGCGCGGTCCTTCGCGAGAAGGCCGGTCCGTGCGTCGTCGTCGCCGACCGCCGACTCGAGACGCGCGACGGCAAGACCTCCGCCGTTATCGTCGTTGCGGAGGACGGGAGCGTACAAGCTGCATACGACAGCGCACCTGGAGCGTTCGAGGAGAAGCGGGGCGGACTCGGGCTCGCGCTGCCGCTCGCCCGCCGTGTGGTCGAAGGGCTGGGCGGGCGGATCTGGTCGCCGGCCATAGGGGAAGTCCCTGAGGGGGATGCGCTTGCGCGCGGGTCCGTTATCATGTCTTTTCCGGTGGGGTCGAGCCGTTGAAGAAGCCTTACGTCGCCGTCGTCGATGACGATTCGGCGTTCGCCGGGTACCTGCGCACGTTTCTGTCGCTGCGCGGCTACGAGACGCGGTCCTATTCCCGCGGCGACGAGATGCTGGCGGCGGTGAAACAGGGCGACCCGCCGGATATCGTCCTGCTCGATGTGATGATGCCGGGCATGAACGGGCTCGACACGCTGCGCGCTCTGAAATCAGCGAAGTCGGATCTGCAGGTCATCATGCTCTCCGGCCGCGAGCACGCCTCGACGATCGTCGAGGCGGTGAGGCTGGGCGCCGCCGACTACGTGGTGAAACCGGACGATCCCGAGGGGCTGGGCGAGATCGCGCTCGACGCGGCCATCAAGAATGCGATCGAAAAAACGCGGCTGGTATCCGAAATCACCGAGCTGCGGCGTCAGCTGAGCGACGATCAGGATCGCGCCTTCCTGTTCTGGGGCGACAGTCCCGACATGAGGACGATCGCGCAGGTGATCGAGCAGGTATCTGACAGCGACGTGACCGTGCTGATCCGCGGCGAGAGCGGCGTGGGCAAGGAGCTTGTCGCGCGCGCCATCCATCAGCGGTCGCCGCGCAAAGAGCGCCCGTTCGTCAAGGTGAACTGCGCGGCGCTGCCGGCCGAGCTGTTGGAAAGCGAGCTGTTCGGGCACGAGAAAGGGGCGTTCACAGGAGCCGCGACCACGCGGGTCGGCAAATTCGAGCAGGCGGATACCGGCACGATCTTTCTCGACGAGATCGCCGAGATGAAAGCCGCGCTCCAGGCAAAGATGCTGCACGTGCTCCAGGACGGACAGTTCACCAGGCTCGGCAGCAACAAACCGATCAACGTCGACGTGCGCATCGTGGCGGCGACCAACCGCGATCTGGAAGCGATGCTCCAGCGCGGCGACTTCCGCGAGGACCTGTACTACCGCCTGAAGGTGATCGAAGTGACCGTCCCGCCGCTGCGCGAGCGCCGCAACGAGATCCAGAACCTCACCGGGTTCTTCATGGATCGCTACGCCCGCCGGTACAACCGCACCGCGCGGGAGCTCTCGCCGGAATTGCAGCAGCTGTTTCAGTCGTACGACTGGCCGGGCAACATCCGTGAGCTCGAAAACATGATCAAGCGGATCGTGATCCTCCAGGACGAGCAACTGGTGATCCGCGAGATGAGCCGCGCCGCGCGACCGGTGCCCGCCTATGCCGGCGCCGCGATCGGCGGCGCGCCCGCTCCGGCCGTGGACGAAGGCGAGGAAGGCGACGTCGAAGCCGGCGACGAAGAGGAACCGCAGCCTGAAGAGCCGGTCGCGATGGCGCCGGTCGGATCGCGGCTGGCGGATGTCGCGAAATCAGCCGCGGTCAAGGCCGAACGCGCAATCATCGAAGATACGCTGCGACAGGTCCACTGGAACCGCCGCCGGGCAGCCGAGCAGCTCGGTGTCAGCTATAAGACACTGCTCAACAAAATCAAGGAGTGCGGAATCAGCCGCAAGTGACGGTAAAACGCGCTCTCACCCCAGCTGTAGCGGCCGGCGCGCGCCCCACAATGTGAAGTTTCCTTCTCCACGGCATCTGCCTACCCACTCGCTGTAGACACGTTCCGTCACCGTTCACAGAAATTCTCAAACGCGCCAGAAGTTTTCCGCGATGGCACTCGCATTGCTCAACAGGGTCGCTGTGACGATGATGACTCAGCCGCAAGACGGGACTCGGCCAAACGGGTCTGCGAACGGCAAGCCGCAGGTAATGGTCGTCGATGATGACCTGTCCATGTGCAACTTCCTGCGGTCATTCCTCGCCGAGCGAGGGTACCAGGCAATCACTCTTGGCAGCGCCGAAGAAGCCGTGAAACGGTATCACGCCGAACGGCCGGCCGCTGTCATTCTCGACGTGGTGATGCCCGGCCCAATGGACGGCCTGGAAGCGCTGGCTGCCTTCCGGAAAATCGACCGCGAGGTCCCGGTGATCGTGTTGTCGGGACAGGGCCGGACGACCACCGTGGTCCAGGCGATGAAGCTGGGGGCGACGGACTTCGTCAGCAAGCCGTTCACTGCCACCGATCTCGAAGTTCCGCTGGCCAACGCGTTGAAGCAGCGTCAGCTCAGTCGCGAGGTGGCGTCGCTGCGGGAGGAGCTGCAGTCAAAGGCCAAACACAACCTCCTGTTCGGCAACAGCGAGCGGATGGCGGAAGTACGCGATCTGATCGACCGCGTGGCCGACACCGATGTCACGGTGCTGATCCGCGGCGAAAGCGGGACCGGTAAGGAACTTGTCGCGCGGGCGCTGTATGCCTCCTCACTGCGGCGCGACAAACCCTTCGTCAAGGTGAATTGCGCCGCGCTGCCGACCGAACTTCTCGAATCGGAGCTCTTCGGTTTCGAGCGGGGCGCGTTCACCGGCGCGATCCAGCAGAAGCCGGGCAAGTTCGAGTTCGCGAACCACGGCACGATGTTCCTCGACGAGATCGGCGACATGAGCTTCCCGCTCCAGGCCAAGCTGCTGCAGGTGCTGCAGGACGGCGAGTTTGCACGGCTGGGCGGCAAGCACGATGTCAAGGTCGACGTCCGCGTCATCGCCGCGACAAACCGCGACCTCGAGCAGATGGTCACGCTCGGGCAGTTCCGTGAGGATCTCTTTTTCCGTCTGAACGTGGTGTGCATCAACCTCCCGCCGCTGCGCGAGCGGCGCGAAGAGATCCCCATCCTCGCCGACTATCTGTTGAAGAAGTACTCGGTCCAGTACAACAAGCCGTACAACGAGCTGTCGCAGGAAACGATGCGGCTGTTCATGGACTACGACTGGCCCGGGAACATCCGCGAGCTCGAGAACCTGATCAAGCGCGCCGTCGTACTCGGCTCGGAGGCCGCGATCCATAAGGAAATCACGCAGGGAATCGCCATGGCGGCGCACCGCGTCCATGCCGCGGCGGCCGGGCGCCAAGCGGCGCCGCGGTCGGCGGCCATCGGTTCGGCGGCGGTCGCGGGCGCAGCGGCGGGG
>JBKPAI010000215.1:0-10057 GCA_046726355.1 Acidobacteriota bacterium
GATGATCTTCGGCCCGATCACGCGCCGCCAGTATCTTGAACACCACGAGCCCGGGCGCTGGGTCGTGGCGAGTGCCGGCAGCCGGCCTGCGAAGCCCTCTCAACGCGTGTGAGCGCGTCGGCAGGTGGGGCGCGCGAAGAGCTGGACGCGCGCGTCAACACGATCGAGGAGGCGTACGAATTCTTTCTCGCGTACGCCTCGCAAGGCCTTCCCTCGGACCAGGGCAGCAGCACCGGCTCGCAGATTCGCGAGTATCTGCGGCGCTGCGACGGCGCGCTGAACGGCCTGGGCGGCTGCATCATGCGCTTCGTCGGGCAACTGGGCGTCGATTCGACGCCGTATCGCGCCTACGTCAACGTGATCGATCGCGACGCGCTCGACGCCAGCGCCGGCATTCAACTCGTGCTCGCGCAGCCGGCCATCGGCTCGCAGCTGATCGACAATCTGAATGCGTCGATTCACCTCCGCGCGCTGCTCACCGATCTCTTCCTGATCGACGAAGCGCTCAAGACCGCCGGGCGGGCGTGACCCGGTAGTGTCCGCCATCAGGCGGACTACCACGGGTCCGGCTAAAGCCGGACACTACCGATGATGGTCACAGTGTCGACGTATAGTTAGCTTCAGGAATGGATCTCCTGTCAGCTCTGCGCTCCGGGTCGTCGGTGGTGGCGGCGGAGCTGCGCCCGCCGCGGGCGGAGCTGGCTGCGCACGAGGGCATGGACGCGTGGATCGACACGTACCACGCCGTCCGCCGGCTCACACGCCAGGGCACATTCGTGTTTCTGACCGACAGCGCGGTGGGCAGCCAGGAAGAAGACAATCTGCGGCACCTGGTGACGAATATCGGTCAGGACGTTCCGCACGAGCGTATCGTGCCGTTCCTGACGGCCAAGCACTCGCTTGAGTACTGCCTGTCGTACGCCGAGCGCGCCCATCAGCATGGGTTCCCGGCCCTCGTCGTGCTCGGCGGCGACAAGTCCGTCGGGGCGCCGCGGTCGGTCGAGCATGCCTGGCAGCTCAGACAGCTGCTCCGCCAGCGCGAATCCCGCCTGACGCTCGGCGGCTGGGCGAATCCCCACGCCGACATTGAAGCGCAGGTCGGGTATCTGACCGCTCCCGAGTTCAGTGCCGAGTTCTTTCTGACGCAGATCGTGAGCCACCATCATGACCGGCAGGTTTCGCGATTTGTGGAGGCGGCCGCCCGCCGCGGCCTCACGCTGCCCGGCGTGTTCGGCGTCTTCTTCTATCGCAGCGCCAACCCGCGCACGCTCCTCGCCTTGCGCAGCTTTCTTCCCGTGCCGATCGAGGGCCTGACGCGTGAATTCTACGCCGGCGACAGCCCGATCGACGTCTGCGCACGCACCATCCGAACGTTGACGGACGCCGGCGCGCAGCACTTCTACATCAGCAACCTGCCCGGCGGCCGCGCACAGCAGGTACTCGCCAGCATCGTCGAGAGGGTGGGTGCGTTGGCCTGAGGCAACCGAGGCAACGGTCTTGAAAACGGAGGAGACGGAGGCAGCGGTATAACACAGAGAACCGGAGCAACGGAGACGAGCAGAGCAGTTGGTGAAGTTTTGAGTTGTGAGTCGTGAGTGATGAGCCGTGCGGCACGGATTGAACACCTGAGACTCACGACTCAAAACTCACGACTCAGAACTGACGTGGTCTTCTCCGTTTCGTCTCCGCTCCTCTGCTCCTCTGTGCTCATACCGTTTCCTCAGTCTGCTCCGTTATCGCCAGCATCAACGCAGAACCCGCAGAGAGGGTACAGGAGTGCGTCTCTGTTTCTGCGTGTTCAGCGAGTTCTGCGTTGTACGTCGTTTTGGTCTCGACAACGCCGAATTCCAGCGCGAAGTCTGCTACCCTGAAGGATATGGCCTCGTATCTCGACTCGGTGCCGATGTCCGGCATCATCCGCATTCGCGATCTCATGTTCACCGTCGCAAATCCGTTCCGGCTGGATCAGGGCGACGTCAGCTTCGACGCGCCCGAAACCGTCAAGGCGGCGATGGCGCGCGCGATTGCGGAGAACAAAACCCACTACGTCCAGACCGCCGGCGTGCCGCGCCTGCGCGAGCTGATTGCGGCGAAGCTGCGCGAGAAGAACGGCATTCCGATCGATGACGTCGAGGACGTGCTGGTCACGAACGGCGGGATCCACGGGCTGTACATCGTCTTCCAGGCGCTCCTCGATCCCGGCGACGAGGTGCTGCTCCCCGATCCGGAGTGGCCGGCGACCGCGGGAAACATCCTCGTGGCGCAAGGCGTGCCGGTGCCCTACACGCTGCGCGAATCGGCCGGCTGGCGGTTCGAGCTCGAGGAGCTCGAAGCGAAGATCTCGCCGAAAACGCGGGTGGTGTACGTGAATTCACCGAACAATCCGACGGGCGGCGTGCTGACGCGGCAGGATCTCGAGGGGATTGCGGCCCTCGCCAGGCGGCACGACCTGTGGGTCGTTTCCGACGAATCGTACGAGGACGTCGTCTTCGAAGGGGAGCACATCAGCATCGCGGCGCTCCCCGATATGTACGAACGGACGATCCCCGTCTATACCTTCAGCAAGTCGTACGCGATGACCGGCCTGCGTCTTGGCTATACGGCGATCAGAGATGCGACGATTCGCGATCGCGCGCGCAAGATCCTCTTTTACACGTCCAGCAACGTCGGCTCGGTCGTTCAATTCGGCGGGATCGGCGCGCTGGAAGGATCACAGCAGTGCATCGAGGACTTTCGGCGGGAGCTGCTGGCGCGGCGCGATTTCTTCTACCGCGAAGTCGCTGAGGCGTGCGGCGGCACGTTCTCCGGCAGGCCACCCGCCGGCGCCTTCTATGCGTTCCTGAAGATCAATGCCGCCTGGCGCGGTCCGTCAGCCGTACCGGATTCGTCCCCGGCCGCGATGACATCGCAATCGTGGAAGATGGCGGAGTACCTCATCAAACACGGTCGCATTGGATGCGTGCCGGGCATCGACTTCGGCGCAAACGGGGAGGGCTACGTGCGGTTCTGCTTCGCGCGCGACCGGAGGGAGCTGAGCGCCGCGGTGGAATCGATGAAGAGCCTGTTTGGGGCGCGTGTCGAAAGTCGGCTGTAGTGCTGGCCTTCCGCCTTCGCTGAAGCTACGGCGGACCACCGTAGCCTTGGCGGAGGTGGTCAGGCCTGCGTCAGGCGGACCTGAAGGTCCGCTCCGCATACCAGCGGGGAGTGGCTCCCAGGTTGCAGCGTCGCGGAGCATGCGCAGCTCCGCCCACATCAACGGCCATCCGATTCACCCGATGCTCGTCGGTTTTCCCGCAGCGTATCTGCTGGGAACGGCTTGTATCGACGTCTTCGCCCGCGCCGCGAACCGACCGCGGCTCTTCCGCACAGCCGGTCACCTGAGCACGCTCGGTCTTGCATCAGCCGCCGCCGCCGCCGTCCCGGGCCTGCTCGACTACCTGTCCGTGGTTCCGCCGAAAAGCTCGGCGATGAGGCGCGCGACACAGCACCTGATCGCGAACGTGTCAGCGCTCGGTTTCTTCCTGCTTGCTCGCGCCGGGCGTAAACACGAGGACGCTCCGCCGGCATCGTGGTCCCTGGGAGCCGAGGTGGTCGGCGCTGGACTGCTCACGGCAGGCGGCTGGCTTGGCGGGACGCTCGTGTTTCGCAACCAGATCGCCGTCGATCACCGGTACGCGAATGCGGGCAAGTGGCAGGTGGAGGCTGTGGCTCCGGCACGCGAGCTCGCGCCGGCGGAACAATGGCTCGACGTCGCGGATGCGAGTGAACTGAAGCCTGGTCAGATGAAGCTCCTGCGCCTTGCCGAACACCCGCACGGCGAACGGCGCATCGTCCTCGCGCGGACCGAGCACGGGTACGCGGCATTCAACGATCGGTGCACGCACCGGGGCGGGCCGCTCTCCGACGGCGCGCTCGTGGGCGATACCGTCCAGTGCCCGTGGCACGGTTCGCAGTTCGACGTGATGACGGGGCGCGTGAACGCCGGGCCCGCAACCGAGCCGATCGGCACCTACGCCGTCGAGGAGCGTGGCGGCCGCGTTCGGATTTCGCTCGACACGCAGCTGAAATCCTAGCAGGGGCGGCTCGCGAGCCGCCCTTACTTCACGTGCCGCCCTCCGTCGATCCGCAGCGTCTCGCCGGTGATGAAGTCGCTCTCGAGCAGCGCGAGAACCCCTTTGAGGATTTCGGTCTCACCGCCCCAGCGGCCCAGGGGCGTCGCCCTCTCGACCGCCTTCAACTCATCGTCCGTTGTCTCGGGCGGGGCGAGAATCGGTCCGGGCGCGATGGCGTTCACCAGGATGTTGTCGTCCGCGAGCTCCAGCGCGAGCGCCTCGGTGAGAGCGATGACAGCCGACTTCGCGACGTAATATGGCAGATAGCCTTTGTAGCGGGGCCGGCCGCTTCTCGCAGTCCAGTCGCTGAAGTTGATGATTCTTCCGCCGCCGGCCGCCCGCATGTGCCGAGAAGCGGCTCGTGCGCAGAGAAAGGCGGAGCGTACATCGACATCGAGAACGGCGTTCCATGCCGCCGCTCCAAGCTCGTCGAACGGCGTGTGCACGTAGACCGACGCCATGTTGATCAGGATGTTGAGCCCGCCGAGCGCATCCACGACCGACTGCACGAGTGCCGGACCAGTCTCGGGCTGCGAGAGATCCGCCTGAAACGTCTCACCGCGGCGCCCGGCGGCGCGAACGCGTTCGGCCGCCTCCATCGCTTCGGCCTGCGACCTTGCGTAGCTGAGCGCAACGTCCACGCCCCGCGCCGCCAGGCCCTCAGCGACCACCGCGCCTATGCGTTTGCCGCCGGTGATGAGCGCGATCTTGTTCTGGAGATCCATCGGCCGGTTAGGTCGGGTGAGTCGAGTGGGCCGGGTGGGTCGGGTGGGACGGCTAGGTTGAACTGGTTTGGTCGAGTGGCCGCGCGGCGGCAGCAATCGTTGATTTCATGTTCGACCTCTGCGATGCGAAGCCTCCGCGCCATTATACTCTGCACCCATCGCGCGGCGGTCCGCGCGGACGCAAACACGTAAAGGAGCGCTATGGCGTCGGAGACGGTCGGCTTCATCGGGCTTGGGGTCATGGGGAAACCCATGGCGAAGAATCTGATCAAGAAGGGCCACAGGTTGGTCGTGCACAGCCGGACGCGGGCGGCCGTAGACGAAGTCGCGGCGGCGGGGGCTACTGCGGCTTCCTCTCCGGCTGACGTCGCGCGCCAGTCGACGCTCGTGATCACGATGCTGCCGGATACGCCCGACGTCGAGGTCGTGCTGACCGGCCCGAACGGCGTCCTGTCGGCGCTCCAGTCCGGCACGATCGTGATCGACATGAGCAGCATTTCCCCGGTCGCGACGAAGCGGCTCGCGGCGATGACCGCCGAGAAGGGCGGATCGATGCTCGATGCGCCGGTCAGCGGCGGCGAGATCGGCGCGATCAACGCGACGTTGTCGATCATGGTCGGGGGCGAGGAAGCGGCGTTCGCGCGCGCACGGCCGGTCCTCGAAGCGATGGGCAGCGCGGAGCGCATCGTGCACATCGGCGGCTCGGGCTCCGGACAGGTCTGCAAGATCTGCAATCAGGTCGCGATTGGCGGAGCGCTGGCAGGGGTCAGCGAAGCTCTCGCGCTGGCGAGAAAAGCCGGCGTCGATGCCACACGCGTCCGTCAGGCGCTGCTCGGCGGCTTTGCCGCCAGCCGCGTCCTCGAGGTGCACGGCGAGCGCATGCTGAACGCCAACTACAAGCCGGGCTTCAGAACCAGGCTCTATCAGAAAGATCTCCGGCTCGCCAGCGAGGCCGCGGCGGCGAACGGCGTCGCGATGCCTGGAACGGCGCTGGTTACGCAGCTCGTGAACGCGCTCGTGGCTTCAGGTGGAGGCGATCTGGATTACGCGGCGCTGGGGACGGTGCTGTTCGAGCTGGCAGGCGTGAAGTAAAGGACAACGATCAACGCAGAACACGCTGAACCCGCAGAAAAAGAATGCTGTTTGACGGTCTTCCTCTGCGGGTTCCGCGGGTTCGGCGCAAACCCGGGACGCCGCAAGGTGAGCTTCAGGAACTCAGACCCCCTGCAGGATTTCAAGCAACTCGGCGAGCGCCGCCAGCTCCTGCTGCGCCGCGTAGATAATCGCACGGCGTTCCTGGAGCGTCGGGGTGGACCATTCCTCCCCCTCGAGACGGACGCGCCCGTCGCGACTCACGTCCACGACGATGGCGTCCATCGGTTCGACGTAGAGCTTCACGGATCGAAGATTTCAGAGTGATCTGGCACCCTGCCGCGTCAGCACCCAGCACCCTGCCCCGTCAGTCCCATGCACCCTACAGCGTCAGTCCCGTTCACACACCCGCCGCTGCGGCGGCGCGCTGTGCGTCCTCCACGCCGACGACAACCGCCGCGATGGCCGCGGTATCGGTGGCCCCCGCGTACGCGTAGATGATGTTCACGTTGGCGTCGCTCACCAGCTTGAGTGCCGGCGCGAGCGCGCCAGGCGTGTTGGGCACCATCATGAGAATCACGTTGCGCTCGGTGACCTGATGATGATGTTCGCGCAGAACCGCCGACGCGTGCACGTGATTGTCGACCACCATGCGCAGATGGCCCCCGGCTTCGAGCGCCAGCGCGACGATGTTCACCCGCTCGTCGGACAGGAGACGGCACACTCCGCCCAGCGCGCCAGGGCTGTTGGGCAGGCGCAGGTTCAGTTCCGTACGAATCATGGGGGGAGAGATTACCAGAAGCGGCGCCGATCAACCACAAGGGAGGACAGACCACCTGGTGATCCGGTGACGTGATGATCTCGTGATTGATTGCAAAGATTGCTGCAATCGCTCATTCAACCACCAAATCCCCTGATCACCGAATCACCCGATGCAAGCATCCTCTTGTGGCCGCATGACGATCAGCGCCGCGCGGAACGCGGGGTCGTCCGGAGGAGAATCGGATCAACCGGAAAAAGACGACCCGGGCGGGACGGCATGCGAACCGCCCCGTTTCCCAGGTTCGATTCTGTCTGGCCCGATTGGAATCAGGCGAGCACTTTGATCACCACGCGCCGATTCTGCGCGCGGCCCGCCTTCGTCTTGTTCGGCGCAATCGGCTTGTCCTCGCCGTAGCTGATCACGTTGATCTTGTGGAGCGGCACCTGATACTGCTCGTACAGGTAGCGCTTCACGGCTTCGGCGCGCGCCAGGCCGATTCTCTCGTTGACCGCCTTGTCACCGACGTTGTCGGTGTGGCCTTCAATCTCAAGGAAGATGTTCTTCGGATCCTGCTTCAGCTGCGAGACCATCTGATCGATCCGCTGCTTGGCGCTATCCGGGAGATCGGCCCTTCCGAACTTGAAGTTGCCCTGGTCTTCACTCAACACCACCTCGAACACCAGCCGCCGGTTCTGGCGGTCGATGTTCTCGATCTTGGTGCCGGCCTCAGTCGCGGCCGCGTTGGCAGCGCTGGCCGCCGAGTTCGCCTTGTCGGCGGAGTCGTTGGCCTGCTGCGCCGACTGGGCCGCTGCCTGCGCCTTCTGATCGACCTCAGTAATCCGACCCTCGTTCCGCCGCGTGCGCTCCTGGGTCTCCTCCAGCGAGCGGCCCATCGACTCGACCTTGTCGTTTACCTCGCCGACGCTCGTGCGGACGAATTTCTTGCTGGCACATGCGGTCGATCCGCCGATGGCCAGGGCTGCAATAGGGACGGCGACGAAGAATTTCCGCAGCATGTTTGGTCTCCTCCTGCTCCGACGTCCGGGCTTGATTGCCCCGCGATATACCCACTCCGGGCTCGAACCGTCAGGTCCTTGTTGCGCGCGCGGACCACGAGCGAATGCCAGCCCGGTTGGCCGCTCGATTCAAAGGCGATGAGATACTGGTGCCGCAGCTCGTCGACGATCTGCCGCGCCGCGATGCTGCGCTGCCCCGGCGTGCTTGCCACGAAGGTATGGCCGCCGGTCCAGGCGGCGAGATCGGCCAGCGGACCCGCAAGCGCCGACCGTTCGGCTGTCATCGTCGCGCTTTCCGAGGCTGGGTTGTCGATCGAGGGCACCACCCCGAAGACGTACACCGGCACATCGATCTTGCTGGCGATGGCTGATACCTGCGGAGGTTGGAGCCGGCTCCAGTTGTCTTGACCGTCCGTGAAGACGACGACTGCGCGGCGGCGGCCTTCGCGGACGCCGACCCGCTCGGCGGTCTGAGCAATCGCGTCGTGCAGCGAGGTGGCGCCGAACGGGACGACCGCGGTCATCGCCGCGGGCAGGCTGCGCAACCCGGTCGTGAACGAGGTGACCTCGTCGAGCCGCGTGTCAAACGTGTAAACCGCCGCCTCGTCGCGGACGTCGAGCCAGCTCAGAAGGTGCGATGCAGCCTCGCGCGCGCTCGAGAGATGCCCTTCCATGCTGCCGCTGACATCGAACAACAGCGCGACGCTCACGCCACCGGTGTCGTGACGGAAATCCGTGATGGTACGCGGCCGGCCGGCATCCAGAATTTCGAAGTCCCACGCCGACAGGTCCCGCACGAACCGTCCTTTGTGATCGCGCACGACGGCGGCAACGCGGACGACATCGACACCCGACTTGAACGTGGCCACCGCTTGCTGCTGGGCGAGCAATTCACCTGCCAAGAAAAAACTCAATGTCACTGCTGTGAGGAGTCTTATCCGCGCCACGTTGATCCCTAGTCCAAATGCATTGCCATCTCCATAACTCGTTGATTTTTATAGACTTCGTTGAAGTGCTGCTCAGCCGACAGCACATCCGCAACCCAAAAACGCGCAAAATTTACACGATCAGGATAGATCATCGGCAAGAACCTCGACGTAAGAGTTACATCCGCTGGTCGCTGTAACATTCCCGCCGTGACGACCACCAACGGCAGAACGACAATCGCAACGGCGGCGCGAGTGCACCGCTTCACGTACGCGATCCGGAACATCGTGGCGGAAGCGGTCCGAGTGGAGGCCGCGGGGACGCCTGTTCGTTACCTCAACATCGGAGATCCGGTTCAATTCGGATTCAAAACGCCGCCGCACTTGATTGCGGCGGTCGAACGGGCGCTGCGGGACGGCCACAACGGCTACGGTCCGTCAGCCGGCATTGCAGCAGCGAGAGAGGCTGTCGCAGCGGAATACACCAATCGTGAATTTCCCGTCTCGCCGGAACGGGTGTTCATCACGGCGGGGACGTCAGAAGGCATCGAGCTCGCGCTCGGTGCACTGGTTGACGAAGGGAGTGACGTGCTCGTCCCGATGCCGACCTACCCCTTGTACACGGCGGTCCTCGCAAAGATTGGCGCCCGCGCCACCTTCTACCGCCTTGATCCGTCGGCGGGCTGGATGCCGGATCTCGACCATCTCCGGCAACTCGTAACGCCTGATACCCGGGCTCTCGTCATCATCGACCCCAATAACCCGACCGGCGCGACGTACTCCGCGGCCACTCGCCTCGCACTGCTCGATTTCGCCGACCGATACGGCCTGCCGATCCTGGCGGATGAAGTCTACGGGGACCTGGGCTTCGAGGGACCGGTCGCCCCACTGGGCAGTCTCAACCCGGATGCGGCGGTGATTTCGTTCTCGAGCCTGTCGAAGGCCTACCTTGCGCCAGGTTGGCGCACCGGGTGGATGGCGATCGGCCGCACGCCCCGGCTCGACGGTGTGGTGGCCGCGGTCAGGAAGCTGGCAGACGGCCGTTTGTGCAGCACCGTGCCGATGGAGCACGCCGTTGCCGCCGCGCTGACCGGGGACCGGACGCACCAGGGCGCCTTCTGCGCCGCCCTGCGCGAACGGGCCGCGCTGACCGTCCGGCGCTTGTGCGAGATGCCGGGCGTCTCCTGCGTCGCTCCGTCCGCGGCGTTCTATGCCATGCCGCGGGTGGCCCTTCCGCCGGGACGGACCGACGAGGACTACGTGCTGGCACTGCTGAGGGCGACGGGCGTGCTGTGTGTGTACGGATCCGGGTTCGGGTTGCCGAAAGAGGAAGGCTTCTTGAGAATCGTCTTCCTCGCGCCGCCGGCGGAACTGAGTGAGATTTACGACAGGATGGCTGAATTTACGAAGGAATACCTGCAGG
>JBKPAI010000216.1:0-18057 GCA_046726355.1 Acidobacteriota bacterium
GTGCCGTCGGTCCGCACCTGGAAGGCGACGCTCCCTCGCTCCGCGACTTCATCGTCCACGCCGACGACGGCGGTGAAGGCGCTGCAGCCGCCGTTGAGCGCGTAGCGCACGTCGGACAGGGCGTGCGCGCCGAGGCCTTTGGCATAGGTCACGCCGTTGAGCGTGATCGTGCCGCCATCCCCGGCGTTGTTCTCGCCGTTGCTGTGGTCACGTTCGACCGGGCCCCAGCCGTTGGTCATCGTGCTCCACGGCCGGTCGCTCAGATACGCCGAGGCACCCGCCGCCGCGGTGGTAAACGTCCATACCTTGTCGGCGGCAAGCGCGGTGCCGGTGACATCCTTCGCGCCATTGCTCCCGCCCTTGATGGTGACCGTATACAGCGTGCTTGCGGCAAGCGTGGCCGTCGGGTCGAGCGTCACCGTGCTGGTTGCCGCGTCGTAGCTGACGGCGGCCGCCAGCGGCGTGCTGCTGCCCTGCGCCACCAGCGTGACGGTAGCGGTCGTGAGCGTGGCCGCATCCATTGGTTTGGAGAAGGTGGCCGTGACGTTGGCGCTCGATGTGACGCCTGTGGCACCTGAGGTCGGTGCGGTGGCGGTGACCGTGGGCGCCGTGGTACCCGTGCCGCAGCTCACCTGCGCATCGGCCCAGTCGGCATGGTCCGCATCGATGCCATCAACCCCGCCGTCGGTGACAATGAGCGCCAGTTCGGTCGCGCCGCTGACATCCACGTAGATGCTGCGTGACGCCGACGATCCGGTCATCACGCCGCTGTCATAGCGAGTGGTGCCGTCGGTCGACACCTGGAACGCGACGCTCCCTCGCGTCGCGACTTCATCGTCCACCCCGACGACGGCGGTGAAGGCACTGCAGGCGCCGTTGAGGGCGTAGCGCACGTCGGAGCGGGCGTGCGCACCGAGACCTTTGGCGTAGGTCACGCCGTTGAGCGTGATCGTGCCGCCATCCCCGGCGCCGTTCTCGCCGTTGCTGTGGTCGCGTTCGACCGGGCCCCAGCCGTTGGTCATCGTGCTCCACGGCCGGTCGCTCAGATACGCTGAGGCACCCGCCGCCGCGGTGGTAAATGTCCATACCTTGTCGGCGGCGAGCGGGTTGCCGGCGACGTCCTTCGCGCCGTTGCTGCCGCCCTTGATGGTGACCGTATGCAGCGTGCTCGCCGCGAGCGTGGCCGTCGGGTCGAGCGTCACCGTGCGGGTCGCCGCGTCGTAGCTGACGGCGGCCGGCAGCGGCGTGCTGCTGCCCTGCGCCACCAGCGTGACGGTGGCGGTCGTGAGCGTGGCCGCATTCATCGGTTCGGAGAAGATCCCCGTCGCATTCACGGTCACGGTCACACCCGTTGAACCCGTCGGCGGGCTCACAACGGTCACGATCGGCGGAGTTGTGTCAGGAACGACCGTGGTGAAGCTCCAAACCTTGTCGACGGCGAGCGGATTGCCCGCGGCATCCTGCGCGCCGCCGCTGCCGCCTTTGATTCTCGCGGTATAGGTGGTGTTCGCCGCGAGGTTCGCCGTCGGATCGAGCGTGACCGTGTTGGTCCCGGAGGCGTATGTCACGGTCGCGGCGACAGGCGTCGTGCTCCCCTGCGGAACCAGAGTGACCGTGCTTGTCGTGAGGGTCGCCGCGTTCATCGGCTCAGAGAACGTTGCGGTGACGTTCGTTCCGACGGCGACGCCGGTCGCCAGGTTGCCTGGACTCACCGACGTGACAACCGGAGGCGTAACGTCCGGCCCCGCGGTACAGGTCAACCGCGCATTTGCCCAGTCGCCGTGGTCGGAGGCATTGCCGTCTCCGCCGTCGGTCACCACCAGCCGCAGCTCGTTTTTGCCGCTGACGTCCAGGTTGATCGCTTTGGTCGCGGTATCGCCGGCCATCACGGCGCTGTCGTACACCTTGACGCCGTCGGTCCAGACTTGAAAGTCGACCGTACCGTTCGACCCTACCTCATCGTCTATGCCGATCGATGCGGCGAAGGCGCTGCACGCACCCGACATCGCAAACCGCACGTCGGACGGCGCCTGAACGCCCAGCCCTTTCGGATAGTGCTGGCCCGCCAGCGTAATCACACTACCGTCGTAGGCGGCGCCGCCGCCATTGCTCTGATCCCGTTCGACCGGCCCGAGGCCGTTCGACATGGACGACCACGGCCGATCGCTCAGATAGCTGACGCCGGAATTCGGGGTCGTGTAACGGATCCGGTGGATTTCTCCGGTGTTGATGGCGACATAGAGAAGGTTTTCCCCGTCAGTATCGAAGTAAACGGGTCCGGCGAGATCGGCGCCGAACCCGGTGATTGGGCCGGACTTCGCTCCGGCCGCATTCACCTGAAAATAGCGGACAAAGGTGTTGGCATAGTCGCCGTAAAAAAACGCGCCGCGGTACTGTTCGGGAAACGACGTGCCGTTGTAGAACACGCCCGCCGTGACGGCGTAAGAGCCACCGGTATTGTGGTAGTACGCCACCGTCGGCATCTGGACGGCGCCCGAGCCGGCGGCGTACAGGGACTGACAGTACGGCTTTGCCTCGTATCCGCTTTGATGGAGGAAGCCCTCATAACAGGGCCAGCCCAGGTTCGCGCCTGGCAACGGGGCATTGATTTCTTCCCATTCCCCCCAGCCGACGTCGCCGAGATACACCTGCCCGGACGCCGGGTGAATCGTGAACCGGTACGGGTTTCTCATCCCGTAGGCCCAGACCTTCGACCGGTTCGCGTTCTCGTCACCGTTCCAGAACGGATTTTCAGGGACGCCCTTGCCGGTGGGTGTGATGTGGAGCAACTTGCCCGCGAGCGTGTCGACGTTCTGCGCGCGCAGCGCATTGTCGTCGACGACGTTGAAGCTGGCGCCGTCGCCGCTGGTGACGAACAGTGTGCCGTCGGCGGCGACCTTGATGTTGCCGACCGAATGCGAGGGTTCATCGGAAGGAATGCAGTCCGAGCCGGCAGGGAAGTTGCTGCACGAGCTGCCCACCAGAGTCCCGAGGATGGTCACGGCACTGTTGGGCGCCGCGACATCGCCGGAGGCCGTCACGCGGGTCAGGCGAGCGGTCTTGGGGCCTGAATAGTCGAGTGGATCGTTCTCGTACGTGTAGAGCAGGTAGACGTAGCCGTTGCTGGCGAAGTTGGCATCGGCCGCGATCCCGATCAGACCGTGATCCCAGTAATCATTGACAGAGCTGCGCAGATCAATGAACGGCGTCGATAGCGGGGTGCCGTTCTTGAATACACGAACCAGCCCCGCCTTCTCGGCAATGAGCAGCGTGCCGTCCGGCAGCCTCGTGAACGCTGTCGGTTGATTGAGGCCGCCGACGATGACCTCATCGACGAATCCGCTGGGCAGTGATTGAGCCGGCGCCGCGGCCGGAAAGCCGACCAGGAGCACGAGCAGGACCGTTGCGGGGCCGCGGGGCCTCGCGCCGCCAGTGAGTGCACGATCTGAGCGCGTCATGGCTTGACGCAGCCTCGATGGCTTGCCGCGGCTTCCGCCGCGGCGGCAGCGATCGCCGCGGCTTCAATGCCTTGACCAGTCGGGAGCGCGAAACCGGCGCGCGCCATCTCGATCGCAGCTGAGAGGCCGCCCGGGAGCTTGACGTAGTACATCCGCCGTTTGCGCGCATCGTACGGAATGTTCAGGTCCTCTTCGAGCCGGAGTCCGCGGCTGACTGCAGACTCCAACTGGTTACTGGCGGCCTTACCGCACGGCGTGTTGCCCATCGGGACCCTGATGCCGATGATGCCGATGCCGCTCTGGCGGCCGTTGATGTAGGCCTCGAGCGTATCGCCGTCGATGACGCGCACGAAGCCTTCGAGGTCGAACGAACCACTTCCAGGAGGCGGAGCCTGCGCTCGAGTCGATGCCGTCGCAAGCAGGGCCGCGAACGCCGATGCCGCCATTCGGATGGTGCGTCTGGTCAATGCATGACTCCGTGATAAATCGACATCAACTGCTGATAGTTCCGCTCCGCGGTGTACTCGCGCTCAAAGCATTCGCGGGCGCGACAGGCCATGGCCGTCATCTGGTCGGGATGCGTCAGCGCCCATTCGATAGCCCGGGCGAGGCCTTCGTCGTCGACGGGGGAGAAATGGAGGCCGGTCACGCCGTCGGTGATCATCTCTGCCATCGTGCCGAGACGGCTGGCGATGACCGGCACGCCAATCGCGAACGCTTCGATCAGGGTGAGTGGACACCCTTCGTACCATTCCGATGGCATGACGAGCACCGAGGCGCCTTTCATCAACTCGAAGGTCTGCTCGCGATTCCGGTGCCCGAGCCACTCGACGTTCGGATCGACGTCTGGCTGGGCCGGCAGCAAGGGCCCCTGGCCCGCGATTTTGAGGCGCGGCGGCGGGGTGATACGCCGCACGGCGTTGAGCAGGGTGTTCAGGCCCTTCTCGGGAGAGAGCCGGCCGACGAAGAGGACATAGCCCCGGGGGGAAGCTCTGAGGCCGGGATCGCGATCGAGGAAATTTGGTTTGACGATGATCTTCTCGGCGGGATAGCCGCCCTGCACGAACTTGGCCCGCGCAAATTCCGACATCGCGATGTAACGATCGACCTTGTCTGTCCAGGTGCCGAGAAGCGTGTGCGTCGCGAGCATGGCGGCCACGACCCCCGTGGCCCCGCGATGATCGCGATAGCAGCCGTGGACTACGCCAGGCCAGCGCGTGAACGAGCCGAGACAGTCTTCACAAATCATGCCGTTTCGGCGCAGCAAAGCGTTCGGGCAGATAAGCCGGAAATTGTGAAGCGTCTGCACCACGGGCACGCGTTCCATCCGTGCGGCGCTGTAAATGGACGGTGAAATGAGCGGAAATGTGTTGTGCGCATGCATCACATGCGGCCGGGTCCGCTGGATGAGTGCCCGCACTTGGCGCATCGCGGTCCGATTCCAGATGGTTTTCGCCGCGACTGTGGACAGATTGGCGGAACGGATCTCATCGTTGGCGGCGGTAAAACGCACGACCTCGTGGCCGTGCGCTTCGAGCAGCGCCGCTTCTGCAGCAAACACGACATCTTCGCCGCCCGGCTTCTGATAGGTGTTGTGGACGACGAGGATTCTCACAGCGCCGTCCAGCGCGGACGAATGTCCCGGCGCTGCAGCTCCAGGACCGCGAGACCCAGGGCGATGACAGACCAGAACCAGATCCCGCCCTGCGGCCCCTCGAGAAACACATCGAACGACGCATTCACGACGAATGCGGTCCAATACGTCAGAATCCAGAGATCAAGGCGCGCCCACCACGACGCGCCGGCATGGCGGGCGCGCAGGTACGCGCGGACGAGCGACAGGCCAAAAGCTGCCTGCAGCCCTATCCAGAGAACGGCACCAGGAACGCCCATGCGCGCAAGCACAGTCATGTACACGTTGTGCGGGCTGCGCAGCGGCGCCTGATCGGGTCGCGAAACCTGAAATCCATCATCGTCCGCGAGATTCACGCCGAAGCCTTTCCCCGTCCAGAAATAGCGACCGAACAACGTGTAATCAACGATCGTGCGCCACCAATCACGGCGCCAGTCGCGTGTGCTGCTGAGATTGGTAGGTCCCGACTCGAGGCCCGCGATGCTGAGAACGTTCTCAACAATCTGACGCGGCGACACCGAGCGCTCTTCCGAAGTCGCTGCCACCTCCGATGCGCGCCCAAAGTCGACCGCTGTGAGGAGGACCGCCAGCGCACCCAACACGATCACCCCGCGCGCCACTCGCGCCCCAATGACCACCGGTCTCATCGTGGCCAGAACCAGCAGCGCGGCCGTGATCGCGACGAACCCGCCCCGGTTCAAGGCGGTAACGCACCCGAACGCGGCGAGCCACACTGCCCAGAACAGGCGCCGTGTCCGCGGCCGGTCAGATTCGCCTTCGGGCGATTCCGGCTGGAGTCCCAGCAGCACGAAAGCTGCTGCGCCGGCAAGGTGAACCGCTGCGTCCCCGGCCTTCATACTGATCAGCGGCACGTTCGTGCCCGGCAGAGTCGGCATTTGCTCGGTCATGCGACCGATGAGGATGGCGATCGGAAACCATGCGACAAAAGGAGTGATCCATCGATTGAAGTGCCGCGTGACGGGGACGATCGCTCGTGTGCTCAGCAGGCAGGCCGCCACGGTGAGGGCGAATGCGCTGTAACCCCAGATCGCCGCGTCCCGCAGCGCCTCGACACCGTACGGTTTCAGGTATGGAATCGTTCCGGCCAAGCCCCACGTCGCCAACGCGACGATCAACCACGTCACTGGAGAGCGGCCGACTGTAATGAGCGACCTGCTCGCCAACGCGGCGGCGACAGCGAACGCGAGCATCAGCTCGCCGATGAACACTGGCGGGGCGCCGAGGTAGGCGAAAGTTCTGCCCAGGAATGCGTATCCGAGAAGAACAACGCCAAAGCCTCCTAGGAACACCCGCGGGACATAGCAGGAGAACCGGAAGTACAGGATCGCGAGGCACAGCCCGCACACGCCAATGAACACGCCGACCGTGAGCACAGGAACATACAGCAGCGCAACACCGACGAGGGCACCCGCTGTTGCCACCACCGAGATCTTGAACACGTGGGCCATCAACGCCGGCGCCGACGTCCTGGCGGTCACACACGACTCCTGCAAGTTACTGCCGACATGACCGGCCGTCTCATCTGTCCGACCACCTGTCGATACCACGAGGTGAACGCCAGGCGGGGCCCTCCTCCTTACACAGGAACATGAACGTTCGTCAGCGCAAGCAGCGTGGCAGTCGCTTCGAGGTGCACGACGGGGCGCTAAAGCTCCGCCCCGTCAGTCCCAGCCCGGAGGCAGTAGCCTGAAAGGTCGGCCGTGTTCGCCGGCGCACGCCTTCTCCCGCTGGTTCGCGCATCGCATCGGAGGTCGCGGTTCTGACGATCCACCTCTCGACAGCGGGGCGGCCTCGGAGGTGAAATGCGTCCGCCCCCGGTGAACGCCTGTTCTCAGACGCTGGGCCAAATCGTCAGAGCTGGCGGCCGAGCGCGATGTCGTCCGCCGAGCCACGCGCGTGCCGTGTCTTCCGGGCGGCGTGCGCCGCGATCGTCGACGAGGTAGTACCCCATCGTCGACTTCAACGTCGTCCGCAGGTCGAGTTGCGGCTCCCATCCCAGCGCTCGAATCTTGGAGATGTCGGGCGGTAATCGGTCGCCGTCCTCATAGCCGACACCGTAGAACTGCTCACCACTGATTTCTTCAAGAGGTGACGTGGCGGGAACTCCCGTCAGTTCCTGGTACAGCTCGAGCATCAGCTGCGCGAACTCCCGGATCGTGACGTTGTTCCGCGGATTTCCAATGTTGAAGATCTGATGCCGGGCCGCGTCCGCGTGATTGAGCAGCACCTGGAATGCCTGATTCGCGTCGGAGATGTGCGTGAACGCGCGATGGACGTGTCCGCCGTTCACCAGCCGGATCGGCCCGCCCGTCAGCAGGGCGGACATGAAATGGGGAAAGACACGCGGGCCGCCAGTCACGTAAGGCTCGACCAGGTAGTCGATCCGCTCACCGATGAAGTTGAACGGCCTGACGATCGTATAGTCAAGTTCGCCGCTGCCGCCCATCGCCACCAGCACTCGTTCGAGCAGAATTTTCGCGCTGGCGTAAATCCAGCGCTGACGCGGAACCGGGCCGAACAGCGAATCGGAGACATCTTCGCGGCACGCCGTTTCGCCGGGGACCGCTTTTCCGTACACTTCGGCCGACGAATATTGAATGAGCCGCTTGCCGTGCCTCGCGCACAGTTTCGCGATCTCCAGGTTCTGCATGAAATTCAACTCGAACACGTCGAGCGGCGCCGTCACGTAGAGGCTGGGATTCGCGTACGCGATCAGATCCACCACGACATCCGATCCGCGAATCAGATCGCCGATCAGCCGGCGCTCGCCGCGTACATCGGCACGAAAGAAGCGGAACCCGCGGCTGGGGATGCCTGCCAGTTTCTCATCGCTGATGTCAATGGCTGTCACCGCGTGCTCGCCGCGTTGCACGAGGTGCGCAACCAGATGCGACCCGACAAAGCCGCCGGCTCCGAGAATCAGGATGTTCATTGCAGTCTCCGCTGGACACCGAGCCGGACGTGCGGTGTCACCGCCGCGCGCATCCACGCCGTGATCACCTTCCAGACGAATAACGGGTTATTGATGACATATCGCTTCCACAGACGTCGCGGCTCGGTCGCCAGACGAAACGCCCACTCGAGACCGCGTCGCTGCACCCAGCGCGGCGCCTGTGGCTTGATACCGGCATGAAAGTCGAAGGCGGCACCCACGCCGACCAGCACCGGGGCCCGCAGTCGCCCGACGTGGTCGGCCATCCAGCGTTCCTGTTTCGGCGTGCTCAGGCCCACCCACACGATGTCCGGATCGGTGTCGTTGATGGCCGTGATCACACGTTCGTCCTCTTCGCGCGTCGGTGGACGGAACGGCGGGGAGTAGGTGCCGGCGACCGACAGGCCCGGAAACCGCGCCCCGAGCCGCGCCGCAACCCGATCGGCGACGCCGGGTGCGCCGCCGAAGAAGAAATGACGCGCGCCGGTCTGGAGGGAGCGCTCGCAGGACGCGAGCATCACATCCGGCCCGTACACGCGTTCCACGCGTGGATGTCCTCCGAGGTGGGCCAGCCACACGAGCGGCATGCCGTCGGGCGTCACCAGTCCCGCGCGTCGATGGATCTGCCGGAGCTCCTCATCGCGCTGGCTCTCCATCACACCATGCACACCAGTGATGCACACATATTGGTGCGCGCGAGTGCGGATCCACTCGTCCATCGTATCGAGCGCATCCGCCATCGTGATGGCGCTCACCGGTACGCCGAGCACGTCGAACCGGGGGAGCGCAGCCGCGACGGTCTCAGACTGCACCGGCATACACGTCTTGACGCGCGTCCTGGCGCAACGACTGACGCACCTGCTCCTCGATCCACGCGTAGGTCCGTGACAGACCCTCTTCAAGCGAAATGCGCGGCTCCCATCCGAGCACCGTGCGGAGCCGCGTGTTGTCGGAATTGCGGCCGCGCACACCCTCGGGGCCCGCCACGTGACGGCAGGTCACGGTGACACCGGCACAGGCGGCGATGATCGCGGCCAGACCGTTGATGCTGATCATGCGATCCTGGCCGAGGTTGAGCGGCTCGGCATACCCGGAATCCATCAGCCGGACCAGCCCTTCCACGCAGTCATCGATGTAGCAGAACGACCGGGTCTGCTCGCCGTCGCCCCAGATGTCGATCTCAAGGTTTTCCGTGAGCTTCGCGATCGCCATCTTGCGACAGAGGGCCGCCGGGGCTTTTTCCCGGCCGCCCGTCCAGGTGCCCAGTGGGCCGAAGATGTTGTGGAACCGGACAACCCGCGTATCTAATCCGTACTGGTCGCGGTAGTGCAGGCACAGCCGCTCGGCGATCAGTTTTTCCCAGCCGTATGCGTCCTGTGGCGCGGCTGGATACGCCTCCTCTTCGCGTAACGGCACGATGCGCTCGTCAGTCTGGCGGTACTCCGGATACACGCAGGCAGACGACGCGAAGAGATAACGCGTCGCGCCATTGCGTCGCGCCGCTTCGATGGTATGAGTGCTGATCAGTATGTTGTTATGCAGGATCTCGGCATGGTGCTGCGAGATGAACCCCATGCCCCCCATATCCGCTGCGAGCGCGTAGACGTCGTCCACGCCGCGGGTGGCCTCAAGGCAGTCCGGCCAGCGCCGAAGATCGAGCAGTTCGTACTCGTCGGCGTCGGTGGCGCCATATTCCGGGAGCTTGAGATCGACGCCGCGAACGTGGTGCCCACGGCGTTTCAGGTGGGTGACGAGGTGATGGCCGATAAAACCGCCAGCACCGGTTACCAGTATTCGTCGGCTGTTACGTGCCTGCATGTCGTCGTCCTCCACTGAAGCACTGCCACGTCCTCGGGCATTAGAGAGATCTAATGCGCCCCTCGCCCCCGGAGCACCGCCGGCACGGTCTGCAGCAGGATCAGCAGATCGAGCATGAGCGACCATCCGTCGATGTACTTCAGGTCGAGCCGAATCCAGTCGCTGAAGTTCAAGCTACTTCGGCCGCTGACTTGCCAGAGACACGTCAGGCCCGGTCGCACACTGAACCGGCGCATGTCCGACGCGCACGTGAAGCGGGTCACGTCGCGGAGCGGCAACGGCCGCGGCCCGACCAGCGACATTTCTCCCCGCAGCACGTTGATCAGCTGGGGAAGTTCGTCGATCGAGGTGCGGCGCAGGAACCGGCCGAGGCGCGTCACTCGCGGGTCATCCGTGATCTTGAAGACGGGGCCATCGGCTTCATTGCGCTCCTCGAGTGCCCGCTGACGCTGCTCGGCATCCGAGGTCATCGTCCGGAATTTGAACATGCGAAACCGGCGACGGTTCAGGCCGTAACGCTCCTGCACGAAGATGACAGGGCCGGGACTCGTGAATTTGATCGCGATGGCGACCGCCAGCATCAAGGGGGAGAGGACGAGCAGCGCGATGATTGACCCGATGACGTCGAGAAACCGTTTGATGGCGAGGCGATAGTCGTCCGGCACGACGTGCAGGGTGACGGTCGGACTGCCAGGCTCGTCATAGCGCGCCCAGGCGACCTCGCGCTCGAAGAGATCCGCCTGGTATTTCGTCCGGACGCCGACGCGTTCGCAGATGCGGATGGCCTCCTGGATCTGAAGGTAGTACGACTTGATCGGCAGCGCGACGCAGACCTCATCGATCGCGTGGTGCATCAGGAGGGGCTCGAGCTGATCGAGCGGCCCGAGGTAAGGACAGTGGCCGTCGAAATTCCCGGCCAGGCTGCTGCGGCAATCGACGAAGCCGACCAGTTCGTAGGTCACGTTCGGATCGCTCGAGAGCACCTGGCACAAGCGCAGCGCCCTCAGGCCGCTGCCAACCAGGAGAACCCGCCGCGGGGAACGGTGGCGGCGCTTCAGGTGGCGGCGCGTTTCCCGGAGTGTCAGCGTCCCGGCGATCGCCAGCAGCCAGACATTGATCAGGTCGGCCCGCGTCAGGCTCCTGCCGAGGCTCAGTGTCGGCAGGATCAATCCGACCGCGGATCCGATCGAGCACGCGCAGATCACGCGCAGGCGCTCGCTCCACGCGGAACCGATGTGGACCGGGTTGTACAGTCCGCACAGCCGAAAGATCACGGGCCATGCCGTCGCCAACATCGACAGCACGAGCACGTTGCGCACCGTGATGCGGATCGACAGGAAACTATTGAGGCCATCGGGCATGGCCGCGAGGTTGGTCACAATGACCACGATGCCGACCGCACCCAGCACGAGTGCCGTTTCAGCACCGGCCAGCAGGGTCGCGCCCGGGATGCGCTTGGCGGGTATCGGGGCGGGCCCGCGCCCGCGGTTCTTCAGATGGGAGACGATCACCGACGGTTCGAATGATCGCGATGAAAGCGTTTCCAGTGTCGCCATAGTCCGACGCAAGTCGTGTGCGATGCCCGGTTACAACCGGCGGTAAATCTGCTCCGGAATCGGAAAATGCCGGTTCGCCATCACCGCGCCGAGAACCGTGAGGCCGGCGCCTCGCAGCCCTTCGGCGACGCGACGACCCGCTTCCCGGCGTGTCGTTTCGGCGTCGATAACGAGAATCACCGCGTCCATCAGCGTGGCGAGGCCTCCGCCTTCGCCATGAGACCCAATCGGCTCGATATTGACGAGCGCGTACTCGAACTGGGCCATGCATTTCGTCAGTTGTGTGCGCGTCATGTCAGTGACCTGCCCACCCGTGCCATCGACGGCCGCACTGACCAGCCACAGGTTCCGACCGACGCGCCGGGCCCGATCGGACGGGCTGACACCGGCGGCGCTGGGCAATCCGGCCGCGTTCGGCACGCCGAACAGTGCGTGAACCGTCGGCGCGGCGAGATGGGCGTCGACGACGCAGACCGTGGCGGAGGTCCGCTCGGCGAGCAGTTCTGCGGCCGCGGCGGCAATCGCCCCCGAAAAGGTGCCGCCGTCGATGGCCGAAAAACCGACACGGTGCGGCGGCTGACGCGACGCCGGAAGGAACACCGATTCCACCAGCCCGGCGAGCTGGTGTCGCATCTCGGGGCTGAATCGGGCCAGCACCGGTCCGGACGCGCCGTCTCGTAGTGGTTCGTCTGCCGGCACGACCGGCACGAGCGCTGGACGATTCACCGCTTCGACGGGACGCGGCGGATTGACACGCGGCTTCGGCCGCTCGCCAAGATCGATCCCCCAGGGGTGATCGAGTTCCTGAACCGGATCGGCGATCGGCGGGGCCGCACCGGCGCGAGACAATGCTTCCGACACGCGACTCATCTCGGCCCCCGAACACGCTGTGGCGCGCGGTGCGCGGCACCGGTACCGACAGCGGCAGGAAGAAACGGGCGCAGGTTCAAGTCCTTGTTGGCGGTCACGCGGCTGACCGCTGCGGCGGCTTCACCATCGCTCCATCGCTCCAGATCGAAGTCGCGGCAGACTTCGGCGACGAGGTCGGCACCGACCGGCCGCTGCCCGGTCGCGAAGCCGCTGAGCAACGCGTTGTCGCAAATCACGCTGATCGTGCGTGGGATGCCGCGCGCATGCGCATGGATCGCGAGCACGGCGTCGCGCGAGAACATTGCCAGCGGCTCCCCGCCCGCAAGCCGGATACGGCCGGCGATGTAGGTCGCGGTCTGCGACAGCGACAGCGGCGCCAGCGTGCAGCGCAAGGCCACGCGCTGCTTGAACTGCCGGAGCTCCGGGCCATTGAGCCGAGCCGCCATTTCCGGTTGACCCGCGAGCACCAGCGGCAGCAGCTTTTCCGTGTCCGATTCGATGTTGGCGAGCAGCCGGATCTCCTCCAGCAGCTCGGGTGGAAGGCTCTGGGCTTCATCGATGACCAGCACCGTCAACTCGCCGTTGTCGCGCCGGCAGCGAAGCACCTGTTCGACCTCGCGCAGCAACCGCGTCTTCGACCCGGCTGCCGCCGGACCGAGCTGGAACTGCGCGGCGAGAAATTCCACGAACTCAGAACGGGTCAGCGTCGGATTGTTCAAGTACATGGCAACGACCCGCGACCCGCGGCTCTCCATGTGTGCGGCGAGCGCTTTCCGGATCACCGTGGTCTTCCCGGTCCCGGCTTCCCCGAGCAGCAGCGTGATTCCGCACCGCGACATGACGCCGTACTCGATGTTGCTCAGCGCCTCGCGGTGACTCGGCGTCAACAGGAGAAACCGCGGGTTCGGCGTCAATTCGAAGGGGCGCTCGCGCAGGCCATAGAACTGTTCGTACATGGGTCACTTCGCAGCCGGCAGGCTGGCGAGTACCGGCACCTCCATCACTCGGTACACATCTTCTGGAGTGCGGAAGCGCGGGTCGAGTGCGTGGAGCAGGTATGCGACGGACAGGCTGAGGACGATTGACGCGAATCCGCCCGCGAACAGAATCCGATTGCGGTTCGATCGCGACACCCGCGGGACGGCAGGAGGCTCGGCGACCGTGACGTTGGCGATCCGGGTGCGGTCGAGCGCGTCCGAGATCCGCGCCTCTTCCTGCTTGTGCTGGTAGAGGGCGACATTTTCCTGCGCCGTCTTGACGTCACGCAGGAGCGACTGCTGCTCGATGCTCAGCGCGTCGAGCCGGCGCGCGCGTTCGCGGTACCCGGCTATCGTCCGTCGCGTGGCGTCCGCACGCGCGATCAGCGCGTCGCGCTCGGTGCGGACCCGTACCGCTTCATTGCGCAGCCACTGATGGGTCGGATTCTGATCGGTGACTTCGCCGGTGAGCGGCGTTTCCTCGGCGGCCGCCAGGGCACGGCGCAATTGCCCGAGTTCGGTGTCCAACTGCGCGACTGGCGGGTACCGCGGGGTGAATTTTCGCAGCAGGTCGGTGCGCTTGACCTCGAGTGCCAGGATTTGTGCCTTTAGATTCCGGATGACGTCAAGATTGCCGCCATTGCTGATCTGGGTGACCTGCCGCGCCGGCGTGCGGGCGAGTTCGCTTTCAACAGCGCTCAACCGGCGCTCCGTGTCGGCGATCGCCGCCTCGGTCTGCTCAAGGCTGGCTTCGAATTCGCTCAGTTTCTGAAGGGTGCTCTCTCTTTCAGCTTCGGACGACACAACGCGTTCCCGTGCGCCGAACGCCCTCAGTTTCGCCTCGCGTTCACGCAGCGCGTCCTCCGACCGGGCCACTTGTTCGGTGAAAAACTCACGCGCACCAGCCGGACGATGCACCGCGAGATGCTTCGCCAGATAGAGCCTCGCCAGCTCTTCGAGCACGCGGCTGGCGAGCTGTGGATCGCGCGAGCGGTAGCGGACAAGGATCATTGTGGTCTTGCGGATCGGCGTCACGTCCAGGTTGGCCCGCAACGAACTCAGGGCGCGCACGAACTGTGCGGATGATGGACCCGCCGAACCGTTGCCCGTAGGGAGCAATCCGCTCGCCACGATCACCTGCTCCAGCACATCGCGGCCGGTGAGCATCTCCACCTCGCCGAGCAATTCGCTCTCCGGAACTTCGAGGCCGGACGGTGACGGCGTCTGTTGGTCGGCGGTGACAAGCGGGTCGACGCGCTCGCGTTTAACGAGGATCTTCATCTCGGCGGTATACGTTCGTTTGGCGTATGTGGCGAGTACGGCCACCGCAGCGATCGTGAGCACGAACGTCGCGACGACGACGTGCCAATAGCGGAAGAGCGGATGGATCAGATCGCGCAGTGTCGGCAGGCGAAGATCGTCGGCGCGTCGCATCGGTAGATGAATATCGTCGTGCTCGTATCGCGAGGGCGTCATGTCGAAGCTCCGCGCCGGAACTCACCGGCCAATCGGATTGAAATACATCCCGAGACCGGGCACGGGAATGAAGGACTTCAACTGGCCGATTCTGCTCTTCGGCACGAACAGCGTGTCGCCGGGCCGGAGCAACGGATCTTCGCTGAGATCGTGCGCCGCCAGCATCTTCTTGACATTGATCTGTTTCACTTCGAGCAGCTCCTGCGAGTAGCGCCGAAACAGAACAACCTGCGAGGGCTTGGCTCCATCGACGAAGCCGCCGGCGACAGCAATCGCCTGCGTGAGACTCAACGGGCTGCGAAGATCGAACTTCCCCGGCTGCTTCACCTGGCCGGCGGCGATGAAGAACGGCTTCTCGAAGTCCTTCAATGTGATCGTCATCACCGGCTCGCGCACAATCGGCTCGTAGGCCTCGAACAGCATCTGGCGTAATTCAGGAAGTGATCGCCCTTGTACCCGCATCTCGCCGATGTCGCGCAGCGTCACATATCCGTCCGGCTGGACCGTCAACACCTGATTGAACTCGGGGACGTACGGAAACTCGAGCTCGACGACGTCGCTGGGCATCAGGCGATAGCGCCCGCTGCTCCAGAGCTCGAACGTAGCCGGATCAGCCGACTCGCCCTGCGAGCGCATCTGTTCGGACGGTGCGACCGGCTGTTGCGGCTGCGCCGCGGCGTTCGCGGCGCAGAACATCACTGCAATCGTGATCGTGCGAATCATGAGTGTTCTACAGATAGAAACAACGGTTTGAACGAACGCAAAGAACGCAACGAACACAGATAGAAAACGACGATTTGAAGATTGGATGCTTGCTCTCCGTTGACCGAAAACCGATGCTATCAGTGCCAAGACGTGCACCGGAACGGAGTCAAGTCTCAATTGCGCAGGGAACACTCTCCTAGTACTTTGGTCCGGGTTTGGGAACCTGTTCCTCGCGAAGGACCATCCTAGGTAGGAAGCGTAGGAAGGCGTCTTGCATTTGCTTTGGGAACATGCGGACACGGCCAACCGATTCGACACGCTCGGAGCGGACGACAACCCGTTCAGGCATCACGCTTGTGCTCGGCGAGCCGCAACGCCTCATCCGCGAATCGTTGCGCTTGCTGTTGGAAGCATCCGCGATCGTCGTCGTCGGCGACTTGAGCGACGCACCCGAGCTGTTGCCGGTGATCGAAAACCAGCAACCCGACGTCGCACTGATTGCGCTCGACGGTTGGGGCGAGCGCGAGAGCGCGGTGCTGGCGGAACTTCCGAGTGTCGCCGAACGTGTGGCCACGCTGCTGCTCGCATCAGAAGGTGACATGACGCTGCACGCGCAGGCGATTGAGCTCGGGGTGATGGGCCTGGTGTTCAAAACGCAAGCCGGAGAACTCCTGGTGAAAGCCGTACGTAAGGTGGCCGCTGGGGAAATGTGGCTCGATCGCGCGCAGACTGCGACGGTTGTCAACCGGCTGCTGACGCGTAAGCGCAGGGATGCCGCGGCGGATTCCGCCGCGGCGCAAATCGAGAGCCTGACACCGCGTGAGCGCGAGGTCGTCGCGCTGGTCACCGAGGGGCTGAAGAACAAGGATATTGCAGAGCGGCTGTTCATCAGCGAAGCCACGGCTCGAAATCACATGACCTCGATCCTCGATAAGCTCGGGTTGACCGATCGCTTTCAGCTGGCGGTCTACGCGTTTCGACGAGGACTCGTCCCCTGTCCGCAAACACCCGCGACGTTACGGACGGCGAGATTACGTGCCGGCTTTGAGCTTGCTTCCCGGCTCGGTCAAGTTGCGCGCAAGACGCCACACAGGGTAAGTCCGGTCATGCCATCAGTGAGATGACCATGCTGCCGTCCGCCGCCCTCCGGCGGCTGGAGCAGGCTGCTGAAAAGTACTATCCTGACGGCCACGGATTTTTCAGCAGCCGCGGCTCGCTGTGCACCACGACCGCGTGCGAGTTGGCTTGGATCGAGAGGCAGGTCAACGCCGCCAGCAGGCCGGCCGCAATCAGCGCGATCAGCACGAGCGGTGATGAAAGTCCGCCGAGCAGCCCCACGCCGAGCATGGCTGCAGCCGGCGTGACCTGTGCGATCCAGTCGGCTGATCGGCGATGCCTGCGGTTCGCCGATACCGTGCCGATCAGCGCCAACGCGAGCATGGCCGCCGCGGCCGCGCATGCAAGAATCGCCGATTCGCCCGGGCTGAGGCTGGCCCGCGAGACGGCCGTGACGATCCGCTGAACGCCCGCACCCATGACAATCACCGCGAGCGAGAGCGGGAAGTGTGCGTACGTCCAGATGTGAAGCCGAAAGGCTTCGCGTCTGGTGTGCACTGGCTGCTCACCCGCGCCGCCGGCGTTGTCGAAGTACCACCAGCAGATGAGAAACCAGAGGCCCATGCCCACGAAGGCGGACGTGGCGGCGGCCGGCGTCCAGTCTTCCTGGCTCTCGATGCCGCGCATCACCGCGACGACCGATTCGCCGAGGAGGATGAGCGTGAACAGACCGAAGCGCTCCAGGAGGTGGGAGGCATCGGGCGGCACATGCACGCTGTGCGGTACGGCAATCCAGGGTGTGCCGAGATCGAGGGCAAACGCGACCGCTCAGATCCAGAACCGGCCCGGCGCGGGCACGATCGCAGAGAGCAGCCACAGCAGCGCCGCACTACCGTGTCCGGCAAGGTAACGCGTGGCCAGCGCGCGGGCGCCGGAGACGCGCCGCGCGCGCGCGTATTGCACCACGAGCACGAGGCGGACGGCGGCATACGCCGCCGCAAATCCGGCAGACGATCGACTGCCGAGCGGGTCTGTCGCGTTGGCAGCCATGCACGCACGGCATTCTCACGCGGAGGGCGGAGGGGAAATCTTGTTGACTTTCGGAATTGAACCGCCGCGTCCTCCGCGGTAGCTATCGCCAGGAGCGGTGTGCGAGTCACCACACTGGAACGCAGTGGCCGCAGAGTGTGTTCCTTTGGTCTTAATGGGAACGCGAAGACAGGATGGCCTGTACCAATTCCTCCGGAATCTCTTCGGGGAGAGTGGCGTCGTCGTCCTCGAACGCCCGCTTTCCGAGCTTCACCGTTTCTTCGTAGCTCGTGAGATACCTGCGGCAGTTGATCGATGCATCCGCGAACGACCGCCCGGGTTTGCTTCTGCTCGAGCAGCCGGTCCGCCGGCACGGACCAATCGGAAAACTGCTCGATTCATCGAGACTCTACCGAAGCGCGGGTACCGCTTCATTGCGCCAGTCACGGTGGTCGATCCGGACCGGAGGGCTCCGCCGCCAGAACCGGCCATTGCTCCAGTTCCACCCAGAGTGACGGATCCGGCG
>JBKPAI010000217.1:0-22931 GCA_046726355.1 Acidobacteriota bacterium
ACTACGACGAGGGCTTGGTCGCGTTCCAGACAGCGGCGGGCGGAAACCCGGGGCTGACGCAGCAGCTCTCGCTGAACCCGGGCCAGCCCGGATTTCCGATTGGCGGTCTCTCGCTCGCGTCGCCGATTCCTGCGCTCAACACGTTTCCTTCGAGCTTCGCCTTTCCGCTCGCTCAATCGCTGTTCACCTTCTCGCGCGGGTTCAACACCATCGATCCGGACATCAAGACGCCCGACATCCTGAACTGGAACGTCGGCGTACAGCGCGAGCTCGGAGCGGGTGCGGCGATCTGCCGTTTGGCGCCGGCCGGCGAACAACTCTCGACAACGCCATCGCGAACGCGCTCGGCGGCGGGTGGACGGTGTCGAGCATCGTACGCCTTCAATCCGGACGTCCCTTCTATCTCACGAGCGGTCGCCTGACCTTCAACCAGTACGACAGCGGCGTCGTTCTCAACGGCATCTCGGTCGCGGACCTGCAGCAGATGATCAAGGTCGGTCCGGGCCCGAACGGCACCGAGCTCTTCGTCGATACGAAGCTGATTGGCGCCGACGGCCGCGCGAATCCACAGTACTTGTTGCCGCCGACGACGCCGGGCGAGCACGGCCAGCGGATCTGGCTCTACGGGCCTCGTTTCTGGAACGTCGATCTGGGCCTGGCCAAGCGGTTCACGGCCGGCCGCGGCACGTTCAGCGTCGAGGCCCTGTTCCTCGACCTGTTCAACAACACCAACTTCCTCGTCGGCCTGCAGAGCAACGACTTCGGCTTCAACGCCAACATCACCTCGACGACGTTCGGGCAGACGACGTCGACGACGCAGACGGCGATCGGGCCGCGCAACGTGCAGCTGCGGTTCCTGGCGAGCTGGTAGAAGGCCGAATCGCAGCGCGGTCAGCGTCCCCTCGCCTGGTTCGTGCGCTACAATACGCGCCCATGAAACGCCGTTTTTTGTCGATCCCGGTGCCCGTGCCACATCAGACCGGCCGCCGCTCGAGACGCCGTTCGGCAGTTCTGGCGGGCATTTCATGCGTCGCACTCGCCGCGGCGACAGTCTCCGGCCAGTACACCATGACGGTGAACAGAGACCGTCTGGTCAACGCGCAGAACGAGCCGCACAACTGGCTGATGATGAACGGCGATTATGCCTCCACCCGTTATTCGAAGCTGACACAGATCAACCGCGACAACGTGAAGAACCTCCGCCTGGTCTGGGCCCTGGCGCTGGGCGGCATGCAGGACGTGGGGCAGAACGGGCCTGAAAGCGAGGTCCATCCGCTCGTCGACAACGGCTTCCTGTACACCAGCGACGGCTGGGGCACGATTTACAAGATCGACGGTCGCAATCCGGATAAAGGCGAATTCGTGTGGGTCACCGACCCGGGCGTCAAACACCAGGGCAATAAGCCGCAGACACGCGGGATCGCGCTCTGGGAAGACCTGGTGATCGCCAATCTGCCGGACGGACGCGTGATCGCGGTGAACCGCAACACGGGCGAGATCGTGTGGGACAAGATGGTCGCGGCGGCGAACGAATTCGGCGCCAGGGAACGGTTCAATGCGGCGCCCATCACCGCTGACGGCAAGGTGATCATCGCGAACGGGGCCGGCGACGCCAAGACGCGCGGCTGGATCGCGGCGCTCGATGCGCGGTCGGGCAAGGAGCTGTGGCGGTGGTACGTGGTGCCGAAGCCGGGCGATCCGGGCAGTGAGACCTGGAAGGATACGAACAATGCCTGGAAGACCGGCGGCGGCGGCCTCTGGCAGACCGGCTCCTACGACCCCGCGACGAAGCTCACGATCTGGGGCACGGGCAACCCGGTCCCGATTTACGACCCGCAGGCGCGTCCCGGCGACAACCTGTACACAAATTCCGTGGTCGCGGTGAACGTCGAGACGGGGCAGCTCGCCTGGTATTTCCAATACACGCCCAACGACTCCTGGGATTTCGACGAAGTCGGCGTGCACATGCTGTACGACGCGACGATCAATGGCCGCACCCGCAAGGTCGTCGGCCATTTCGCGCGCAACGGCTTCTTCTACTCGCTGGACCGCACCAACGGCGAATTCCTCAAGGGCGGCCAGTACGTCAACGATCTGAACTGGACGAAGGGCCTCAATCCGAGGACCGGCAAGCCGCTCGACTACGATCCCAAACTCGACGTCCAGATCTACAACCCGGCGGCGCGCGCGCTGCGCGGCGATGGCAGCAAGCGAACCTGCCCGACCTGGCACGGCGGCATCGCGCACCAGCCGACGGCTTACAACCCGGTGAAGAATATCGCCTATGGCGTCGGCATCGAGGGCTGCTTCTCATCCAACGGCGCGGCCGTCGCGTTCCTGTCGCCCGAAGGCGGGATCGACGAAAAGAAGAGCGAGAAGCGCACCTACAGCAGCGACCTGTACTACGGATCGATCACCGCCTTCGACGCGATCAACCACAAGGTTCTTTCCAAGGCCGTGACCGACATCGAGATTCGCTCCGGTGTGACAGACACCGCGGGCGGTCTGGTGTTCACCGCGCTGCAGGACGGGTGGGTCGTTGCCTACAACGACGAAACGCTCGAGGAGCTCTGGCGCTTCAACGTCGGCACGCCGCTGAAGGGCGCGCCGGTCACGTATGCCGTCGGACCGAAGCAGTACCTTGCGGTGCAGTCCGGCGGTCGGCACCTGCATCCTGTGAAGTTCGACAAGCTGGAGAACTCGAGTTACCTGTTCGTGTTCGCGCTGAACTGAGGGGCTGGAGGGGCCAGTACCGTCCGAAGCGTCGAGCAAGGCAGTACCGGCTGGGATCTCCGACTGAAAATCAACCACGGAGGACGCGGAGGACGCGGAGGTTCAATCTGAAAGCGCGCAGGATTTTCCTCCGTGTCCTCATGTCCGCCGTGGTGAAATTGTCGTCATCACTTGAACTCGCGGCACGCTTCGACGTCCGAGCCCCAATACTCGATGCACTTGGCGCGATCCATCGGGCCCTTGCCGACAACTTTCGCAAGCAGGAAATCGGCAACGAACTCGATCTCGCGCTGCTGAAACGTCGCCGGGGGATCGGGCATCGGCGACTTGAGATCCGCCTGCTTCATGCCGTAGCAGCGCCCGTCGCTGTAGGCGAGCTTGTCGAACGCCGGCATGCCCGTTCCCGGGCGTCCACACTTGATCGTCTGGATCAGTCGCGCGCGGTCAAGCCTGGTTTCCCGCAGGTTCGAACCATCAGGCATCTGGCTGTCCATCTTTCGGCCATCAGCTGCCCAGCCATGACACGCCTGACAGTCTCCCTTTTGCAGGTACAGCCGCATGCCCTCGGCAACGTCCGCCGCATCCGGAGGCTGCGCCTGCGCGATCGGAGCTCCGCGCGTCGCGGTCACGGGTCTGACGGTGAACGCACCGGTTGTCGGAATCGCGAACAGGAGAATCGCGAGCGCGGTCGGTTGCAGAGGTGTACGCATCCGGGGATTCCTCGGCTGTGGATTGTAGCAAACGGCGGGGATCGCGGAGCAGACGGAGAAAACAGAAACGCGGCAGGCGGAGGAAGCGGGGAGCGGGGCAGACAGAGGAACGGAAACGGAGCGGACGGAGGACGGTATCAACACAGAGAAGCAGAGAAACAGAGACGAAACGGAGAAGACACTGTCAGTCCTGAGTTGTGAGCCGTGAGTTCTAGAAATTTCATCGGTGCTGCACGAACGAATCATCACTCACGACTCACAACTCACAGCTCACAGCTCAAAACTTCACCAACTTCTCTGCTCATCTCCGTTGCTCCGTTTCTCTGTGTTGATACCGTTTCCCCCGTCCCCTCCGTTCACGACCACCTGCTCACCTGGCGGTGGCGTTGAAGGTTCCCGTCAACGGGACGCCCATCGGGCCCACCGGAATGTAGACAACCGTGTGGTTCGGCGAACCGACCATCGCTTTCTGCGCCTCGATCGCTTCGTGCTGTACGTACATCGGGCTCAACTGACCACGGATAATCTCCATGGCGTTCGCGATCCCCTGCGCCTGGACTTCGCGCTTGGTCCGTTCCTTCCGTTCGATCTCGATTTCCGTGTCCTTCTGCTGCAGCTCCTGCGTCGCGGCCAGCTTGCGCGAGACTGCGTCGGATACTTCCGGCGGGTACTGCACGTTGCCGACGACCACGCTGGTGACGATGAACGGGCTCTCGGCGGCGTAGCGCCTGATACGCTCGAGCACGGCGTCGCCGATTGGAATCAGCGCATCCTTCACCTCCAGCCCGTTCCGCCGCTGCACCTCGTCGCGCGCGAACGTCCTCAGCGGCTCGCGCACGAAGTTGCCGTAGGCGACCTTCACCAGCGCGTCGGGGTCCTTCTCGATGTCGCGCCGGTTCACGATCGTGCTGTACCGCTCGAGAAACAGCGGCACTCTGGCGTCGTCCACGCGCCATACGGTGTGGACCCGGAACGCGATCTTCAGGTTGTCGCGGCTCAGGACCGCATCGTTACCGGTGAAGTCCTCCGAGTACGTGTACGGTGTGATGCTGACGTTGGTGACGTCGAGAAGCCACGTCCGGCCCGGCGATGTCGGGCCGCGCTGAATCCCGTAGAAGCGCGACTTGCCGACGATCGCGCCCTTCGTGAGATAGCCGACGTAGCCGGCCGGCGTGAACGGGTTCGACGATCCGAGAAACCACACAACGGCCGCCGCACCTCCGAACAACAGGAAGGCAGATCCGAGCAGGGCTCCGACAGGTGAGCGGGGAGTCGTCGTCACGGCGGGCCTCCAAATGCCGGCGGGGTTAGCTGACGGGCGAGAGGTTGGAGTTCCTCTTCGGATTGTTCGGACCCTGAGCTCTCAGTTCCGAGTTCCAGGATCCAGTTTCCGATAAGCCCCTTGGCGCGGTCATCGCGCCGGCGGTTCCCCCGCGACGCTGGTCGGGCGTCTTAGGCAGTTTGACATTATACGCGCGTGATTTTGATTTATCAAATTTTCAGATTTGAGTGACAAATCAACTGTGCTGCTCCACAGATACCTTGGTCGCTGCTGCCGTGTGAACGGACATGGTAGAGTCGAGCGCACACGTCGGCTCGCGCACGCGTCGATGGGCCGCATTCTGATCAGCCGTCGCACTGGAGGCATCGATGGACATTTCCCGGCGTGCCTTTCTCCAGAGTTCGATCGCCGGTGGCGCCGCACTGTCCGCGTTTGGTTTCGACATCGCGCCGGTGCTGGCTCAAGCAAGAACGCTGAAGATCTCGCGGACAACTGAAACGCGCAGTACGTGTCCGTACTGTTCGGTCAGCTGCGGCGTCATCATTCATACCCTCGGCGACCGCGCCAAGAACGCGGTTCCTCACGTCGTTCACGTCGAAGGCGACCCGGATCACCCTATCAATCGCGGCACCCTGTGTCCCAAAGGCGCGTCGCTGCAGCAGGACATCAGCAACGATCGACGTCTGCTGAAGCCGCAGGTCCGGCGGCCGGGATCCGATCGGTGGGAGGACATCGATTGGAACACCGCCGTGGACGAGATCGCGCGCTGGGTCAAGAAAACGCGCGACGCGACGTTTACGGAACAGGATTCCCGCGGGCGGACGGTGAACCGGTGCGAGAGCATCGCGTGGACGGGTGGCTGCACCGACACGAACGAGCTGAATTATCTCGTCGTCAAGACGATGCGCAGTCTGGGGGTGGTCAACCTGGAAAACCAGGCCCGGGTTTGACACGGGCCGACGGTCTCCAGTCTGGGGCCCACGTTCGGACGCGGCGCGATGACCAACGGCTGGATCGACATCAAGAACACCGACTTGATGTTGATCATGGGCGGCAACCCGGCCGAGAACCACCCGTGCGGCTTCAAGTGGCCGATTGAAGCCAAGCTTCAGCGCAACGCCAGGATGATCGTCGTCGATCCGCGGTTCACCCGGACGGCGGCCAGCGCCGATCTGTTCCTGCAGATTCGCGCCGGCACCGATATCGCCTTCCTCGGCGGCCTGATCAACTATGCGATTCAACACAATCGAATCGCGCACGACTATCTCGTCAACTACACCAACGCCGCCTTCATCGTCAAAGACGGCTTCAAGCTGCCGGACGACGGCCTGTACTCGGGATTCGATGCCGCGAACCTGACCTACGACAAATCGACGTGGAACTATCAGGCGGCAGAGGGAACTGGTGGCGCGGGCGGATCAGATGGCGGAAAGGCGGAAGGCGGGCCCGCCGCGCCCGCATCGCTACCGCCGCACGTCGCGAACGACATGACGCTGCAGCATCCGCGCTCGGTGTTTCAGTTGCTGAAACAGCACTACGCCCGCTACACGCCGGAGATGGTCGAACGGATCACCGGGATTCCGCGCGATCGATTTCTTGCCGCCGCCGATCTGTTCACGTCGGTGCGCAAGGACGGCGACATGAAGAAGGTCGCCACGATCATCTACGCGGTCGGCTGGACGCAGCACACGTTCGGCACGCAAATCATCCGGACGGCGGCGATGCTGCAGCTCCTCCTGGGCAACGTCGGCCGCGCCGGGGGCGGCGTCAATGCCCTGCGCGGCCACGCGAACATCCAGGGCGCGACCGACTTGGCCGGCGTCTTCGACCTGCTCCCGGGCTATCTGAAGATGCCGGCGCCCGATGATGCCTCTCTGGCGACGTACCTGAAACGAACGACGCCGACGGCGTCGAAGCCGGCGGAGTGGGATTCGTTCAACTACTGGTCGAACACGCCGAAGTTCATGGTCTCGTTCCTGAAAGCGCTCTACGGCGACGCCGCGAAGAAGGAGAACGACTGGGCGTTTCATTACCTCCCCAAGATCGATCGCAGGTACTCGTGGACCGAGATGTGGGACGACATGTACAACGGCCACGTGAAGGGGATGTTCGCCTTCGGCATGAACGGCGTCCAGATCGGCCCGAATTCGAAGAAGAACATCGACGCGCTGAAGAAAGCGGACTGGCTCGTCGTCGGCGAAATCTACCCCGACGAAACCAGTGAGTTCTGGCGCGCCCCGGGCACCACCGCCGACGACATGAAGGGGATTCAGACGACCGTCTATCGGCTGCCGTGCGCCGGTTTTGCTGAAAAGGACGGGACCTTCGTCAACTCGGCGCGATGGCTGCAGTGGAAGAACATTGCGATTCCGCCGCCGGGCGACGCGAAAGTCGATCAGGAAATCCTGTCGCTGATCTTCCTCAGAATTCGCGAGCTGTATCAGAAGGAAGGGGGCGTGTTCCCCGATCCGATCCTCAACCTCGCCTGGAACTATCCCGATCCTCTGCATCGATCGTTCGTGGAGCTGGCGAAAGAGATCAACGGACGCGCGCTCGCCGATGTCACCGACCCGGCGTCGGGGCAGACGATTAAAGCGGGCCAGCAGCTGCCTGGCTTCACGTTGCTGCGGGACGATGGCACCACGTTGTGCGGGAACTGGCTGTACAGCGGTTCATGGACCGAAGCCGGGGCGATGACCCAGCGTCGCGGCACCGAAGATCCGTCCGGCCTCGGCATTTATCCGAACTGGGCGTGGTCATGGCCGGCGAACCGCCGCGTCATGTACAACCGCGCGTCCTGCGATACGGCAGGGAAGCCGTGGGATCCCGAGCGCCGTCAAATCTGGTGGCACGCGCCGGCCGGCCGGTGGATCGGACACGACGTGCCCGATTTCAAGACCGACTCATCGCCCGGCGACCATATGGGGCCGTTCATCATGAATCCCGAAGGTGTCGGACGGCTGTTCGGTCCGCTCTCGGCGTTCCAGGACGGGCCCTTCCCCGAGCACTACGAACCGATCGAGAGCCCGATCGCCAACCCGCTCCATCCCGCGCAATCGAACAATCCGGTAGTGCAGAAGTTCCGAACGCCGCTCGACAAGTATGGGACGCCGAACGAAGGGTTCACCGTTGTCTGTACGACCTACCGCCTGACGGAGCACTATCACTACTGGACCAAGAACAATCCGATGAACGTGCAGCTCGTGCCCGAGCCGTTCGTCGAGATCCCGGCGGAGCTCGCCGACGAAATGGGTCTGAGGGGCGGTGAACTAGTGAAGGTGACCAGCGCGCGTGGTTCGTACGTCGCGAAGGCGATGGTGACGCGGCGCATCAAGCCGATGCAGATCGACGGCAAAAAGACCTACCAGATCGGCATTCCAATCCACTGGGGCTATCGCGGCATTGCCGAAGATGCCGGACGCACGACGCTCATGCCGGCCAATCTGCTGTCGCCGACGGTGATAGATCCCAACGCTTACACGCCGGAGTTCAAGGGGTTTCTGGTGAAGCTCGAGAAAGCGTAGATTTCACCACGGAGGACGCGGCCACCTTCGCGGCAAGGCGACGGTGGCCCGGGCGAAGGCGGGAGGACCGGAGGAAAATTCCGTTGCTGAAGAAAATTGAATTCGTCGTGATGATCGAACCTCCGCGTCCTCTGCGTTCTCCGCGGTAGACTCGAGCCATGCCGACGGGTACGCTCCAAATCAAACAGATCTCCGGCCATTCCGGCACCGCTCCCGGCGCCGGTGTGCAGCGTGCCGAGGAAGTCTGCAAGTATGTCGACGTCACCACCTGTATCGGCTGCAAGGCGTGCGAGGTCGCCTGCGTCGAGTGGAACGACATGCCGTTCCAGCAGACGACCTTCGACAATACCTACCAGACGATGGCCTCGACGGCGTGGAACTTCTGGAATCTGATCAAGTTCAACGAGCACCAGCGCGAGGACGGCACACTGCAGTGGCTGATGCGGAAGGACCAGTGCATGCACTGCGAGGACCCCGGGTGCCTGCGCGCGTGCCCAGCCGATGGCGCCATCGTCCAGTACACGAACGGCATCGTCGACTTTCAGCAGGAGAACTGCATCGGCTGCCAGTATTGCGTCTCCGGCTGTCCGTTCGACATCCCGAAATTCAACAGCGCGACGAAGAAGGTCTACAAGTGCACGCTCTGCTCGGATCGCGTCGGACAGGGGCTCGAGCCGGCGTGCATCAAAGCCTGTCCGACCGGGTGTCTGAAGTTCGGCACGAAAGCCGACATGCTCGGGTTGGCCGAGGCGCGCGCGCGTCAACTGCGGGAGCATTCCGGCTTCGCGAATGCCGGTGTCTACGATCCAGCATCGGTCAAGGGAACGCACGTCATTTATGTGCTGCACGACATCACGAAGCCGGAGCTGTACGGCGGGCTGCCGGCGAACCCGAAGATCCCGATCTCGTACACCGCGTGGAAACGCATCGCCAAGCCGGTGGCGCTGCTGCTGAGTCTTCTGGCTGCGCCCGTGGCGTTTTTCCATTACGTCACCGAGGGCCCGAAACATTCACAGCCGCCCGGGGGCCGCAGTTCGGAGCGCGAAGGCGGAGGCCCGGCTGACTGATGGCGACCGAACGGGCACGCGCGCAGGGTACGCACGCAAAGACGCCGGTTCGCGAGCACGAGCTGCTTCGACATCCGGTCTACACGCGCCTTCTGCACTGGACGGTCGCGCCGTTTTTCATCCTCGCCTTGCTGTCGGGATTCGCAATCTACACACCGTGGCTGTTCCGCTGGCTGACGCCGCTCTTCGGCGGCGGTGCGATGACACGCGAGCTGCATCCGTGGTTCAGCCTTGGATTCGTCGCGTTCTTCACCCTGCAGGTCCTGAACTGGCTGCAGCCGATGGCCTGGACGCCCGACGACCGGCGATGGATGCGCCGCCTCGGAGACTACGTCGCGAACAGGGACGCGCGCGAACCGGAGTACGTCGATTTTTTCAACGCCGGTCAGAAGACGTATTTCTGGGCGATCGTGGCAAGCGCGGTCATTTTTCTGATCTCGGGGATCCCGATGTGGTTCCCGAAAACATTCGGCCGGTCGGCCGCCGCCATCGGGATCGTCCTGCACGACGTCGCGGCGCTCGCGATGCTGGTCGGATTCATCGTCCACATCTACGAAGGAACCGCCGCCGCGCCGGGCACCTTCCATTCGATGATCCGCGGGACCGTGGAGAAGCGCTGGGCGCGAACTCACCATCCGGCGTGGTACCGGCGCGCCACGGGACGCGACCCGCGTATCGAGCAAGACGGGTAGCGCACGCGACAGGCCAATCGTTATTCGATACTTCAGCAACCCACCGGACAGTACTTGTCGCAATCCCACCAGAGCCGTTCCAGGCGTAAGGGTTCGAGCGGGATTCTGGTCACGCCCGCAATCGGCGTCGCGCGGCAGCCAGGTCTCTGACAGGACGGCGATCAGCCAGCGCGGCGCGAGCCTGATGGATGGCAGCGCGGACGTGCCGCCGGATCCGCCGCACGTGGCTTCCATTCATCAGCGCGGTGCAGCGTCATGAGCGCATTGCAGCGCTTGCACGACGCACCAGCGATCGTGGTCGAGGCAAACGCGTTGAAACGGGTCTCGTCTGCCGTCTGACAGCGAGCGCATCGAAAATCGACTGAGCCTTGCAGATGCCTTGCGCGTCTTGCTGCCTGCCACTTCCACAGCTCGAATGCGTTCTCTCAGTGAGTGCCGCAGGGCTGAGATTGGTGATCACAATCAGCGGCTGTCGATCTCGCGTGGCATGTCGTGTGCTCGGTGACCCGCGCGCGTGATTGTTGAAGTAATTGCCCCTCCTGATCTTTGTGAGGCCCATTCACAAGGGTCCGTCTCGAGTCAGCATCCCCCGTTCGAGGTGGGCGTTCGTTGATGCGAACGGCGGGTAACAGAAAGGAAAACTATGAACGTACAAATGAGAAATCCCGGGAGAGTGGTGCGCCTGGCGATTGCCGTCTCGCTGGTGTCGACGGCGATCGTGGCGCAATCCGTGGACAACCGCCAGTGGCAGATTGCCGGACACGACCTGAACAACTGGCGGAACCAGCCAACAGAAACGCGGATCGGCGTCGCGAACGTGAGTCAACTGGTGGCGAAGTGGGTCTTCGAGACGGGCAGCGACGTGTCGGCTACTCCCACGGTTTCCGACAACACCGTCTATTTTCCTGACTGGGCGGGAAGCCTGTATGCCGTGCGCGCGGATACGGGAACGCTGCTCTGGTCGCAGCAGATAGCGAGTTACAACGGCCGGGCCGGAAGCGTCTCGCGTGTGAGCCCGGCTGTGTATGGCGACAGCCTCATCATCGGCGACAACGTGTCCAACTCCGCAGCCATGTACCCGTGGAATGGCGCGCATGTGATGGCCATTGACAGGCAGACGGGAGCGCTGCGCTGGATCACACAGGTGCACGACCACCCGGCAGCGATCATCACCGGCTCACCGGTCTTCCACGGCACCACCGTGTATGTGGGTGTCGCCTCTGCCGAGGAAGGCCTGTCCAGCAATCCCGCCTATCCGTGCTGCACGTTTCGCGGCGCCATGGTTGCGCTGGACGTCAACACCGGCGCGATTCGCTGGAAGACATACACGGTGCCCGATAATGGCGGTCGGACCGGCGGCTACAGCGGCAACGCGATCTGGATGCCTTCCGCAATCGATCTCCAGCGCGGTTCGCTCTACGTGGCGACTGGAAACAACTATTCCGTGCCCGATGATGTTCTGGAATGCCAGAAGGACCCCAGACATGCCGGCCGCTGCACCCCCAAAGACGATTACTTCGACGCCGTGCTGGCCCTCGATCTCGCCACCGGAGCCGTCAAATGGGCGCGCCGCGTCTCGCCCTATGATGCGTGGACCGTGCCGTGCCTGAGCGACCCGAATCATCCGAATTGTCCCAGTCCGGCGGGGCCCGACTACGATTTCGGCTCAGGTCCCAATCTGCTGGGCAACATCGTCGGTATCGGACAGAAGAGCGGGACGTATTGGGCCGTGAATGCGAATTCGGGCGCGGTGGTCTGGAAGACGGTCGTCGGCCCCGGCGGTACGCTCGGTGGAATCCAATGGGGCTCCGCGACCGACGGATCCCGGATCTACGTTGCCATCGGGAACAATTTCCACACGCCCTACACACTCAAGGACGGCAGGACCATCGATTGGGGATCGTGGGCCGCACTGGATCTCAAAGGTAACATTCTGTGGCAGATCCCCGATCCAACACGGGGCGCGATCGATATCGGAGCAGTGAGCGTCGCCAACGGCGTCATGTACGCCGGCTCGTATTCCGGCTATATGTATGCGATCAACGGCGCAACCGGCCAGATTCTGTTCAGCTTCAACAGCGGTGGCTCGGTGATCGACGGTCCATCGATCGTGAATGGCAGTGTGTACTGGGGCTCCGGTTATCGCAAGATTGCGCCGGGTATCGGCAATAACAAAGTCTACGCGTTCACGTTGCCGCAGCCTCCTTCGTATTGATGACCAAGACCGTCACGTGGAAGGGGCCCCGGCCGCTTCCGACGGTACAAGACTCTCGGCGTCGTGAATCGCGCGATCGGTGTTGGTGAAAAACAGCACGACGATTCCCGCGAGAAAGAGCAGGATCAGCGACAGAATGGCCTGGCGGTAGGAGCCGGTGGCGCCGACCACCAGGCCAAACATCAAAGGCCCGATCCAGGACGTGCCGCGCTCGGTGATCTCGTACAAACCGAAGAACGTCGCCTCGTGCCCCGCCGGGATCATTCTCGAGTACAGCGATCGTGAGAGCGCCTGCGACCCGCCGAGCACGATGGCCAGTACCGCGCCCATGACCCACGCCTGGACGACGGTGTCCAGAAATCCGTACGCATAAACGACGATCGCGGTCCACAGGACCAGCGATACGAGGATCGCGTTTTTGGTGTTGATTATTGCGGCGCCGCGCTCGAACAGGAGCGCCCCGAAGAAGGCGACGAACTGCACCATCAGCACGAGGCCGATCAGGAACGATTCGTCAGTCGGAATGCCCCGCGACACGAAGAGCTCCTGCGCCATGAACACCGAGGCGATTGAAATCACCGTCTGGATGGCGTCGTTGTACGACATGTAGGCCAGCAGGTATCGACGCGTGTGCGGCAGCCGTTGCAGCTGCCGCCATGCGGCGCCGAGCTCGCGGATGCCGACGGCAAAATACGACCGGCCCGGCGTTCGCAGCCGCCGCGCTTCGCGGGTTTTCAACCGCGCAAACGTGAACAGGGCAAATCCACCCCACCAGACACCTGCCGAGAGGAGCGAGAGCCGCACGGCGAGCCCCTTCGACATCCCGAGGGCGTCCGACGCGCTCAACAGCGCGAGATTGGCTGCCAGCAGCAGCCCTCCACCCAGATAGCCGAGCGCGTAGCCCTGGCTCGAGACCCGGTCGCGCTGACTCGCGGTCGCGACGTCGTTCAGGAACGCGTTGTACAGCACGAGCGTTGCGCCGTAGGCGAGGTTGGCGGCGATGAGCAGCGCGCCGCCGGCGAGGTAGCGGCGATCGGTGATGAAGAACAGCAGACATGTGGCTGCCACGCCGGCATAGCAGAACACCATCATCAGCCGCTTTTTCGCATTGCTGAAGTCGGCGATGGCGCCAAGCAGCGGAAGCAGGAGCACCTGCGCGAACACCGATGCGGAGATGCAGTAAGGAAACAATGATGTCGCAGTAATCGTGCCGAAAATGCCCAGGCTCGCCACCACGCCGTTTCTTCCGGCGTCGGCTTGCGCGAGCGCCGTCAGGTATGGACCGACCAACACCGTCACAACCGTCGCCTGAAAAGCCGAATTGGCCCAGTCGTACATGAGCCATCCGGCGATCTCCTGGCGCCTGTCGTGCGCGCGTGGCTGTTGACGAACAGTCATGTCGTCATCGTTCTCCACATCCAGCCGAGATCACGTCGACGGCGGCATCGCGGAGGCGAACCATTTCCGGCCATCCCTGGCCTTTCGGCTCGAGTGGCGCGCCAATCGTGACCACAATGGGCGCCTGTCGGAACAGCCACGTGCCGTCGGGCAGCACCTGACGGGCGCCCCGGATGGCGATCGGGACGATGGCCCGTGCGGTATCGACCGCGGCGCGGAATGCGCCGAGCCGGAAGGGCAGCAGACCCGGCGCACGCGCAAACGTGCCCTCGGGAAAGATCAGCAGCCGCTGGCCCTGCTCGAGGCGGCGTTCGACTTCCTTGGCGCCGGCCAGCCGATCGCTCAGGCCGGCTCTCTCGATGGTCAGGTGTTCGGCCTTCCGGATAACCGTCCCGATCAGCGGATAGCCGGTCAGCGCCCGCTTGGCAACAAAGTGAAAGTCCACAGGCAGAGCGGCCATCAGCACGATCGGATCGATGTAGCTGGCGTGGTTGCAGACGAGGACGCCCGAGGGCAGCGCGCGGAGATTGTCGAGCCCGACGACACGCGGCGGGACGCCGCACGCCGTGAGCACCAGCCGGGCCCAGCGCTTTGCCGTGCGATCGGCATGGCGGCCCGGGCGCCGGACCGCGAGCAAGACCCACAACAGCGGCGCCGACAGCACGAGCACGAGCAGAACCCGGCTCGTAAACAGCGCCCCGCGCAGCCAGCCGCCGGACCGTGTCAACCACGCTGCCAGGGCGCTCGCAGTCAACCGGACGCGCTGGCTCGCGACCGAATGACGAGCGCCGAGCTTGCCGGCGAGGTACACGTCGCGCACGGCCTGCCGGCGGATTTTTCCGCTCGACGTCTTGAGCACGCTGTGAGGGTCGGCGATCACGACCACGTCCGGCGGGCTGCCGATCTCGCTGACGAGGCGATCGCGGACGGCCCGCTGCAAGGCCTCGCGCCGCTCTGCCTCGCGTTCCCGCGTCTCGGCCACGACAATGAGGCGTTCGGTGCCGGTGGCGGCGTCGGCAATCCCGAAGGCGGCGACGCAGCTCGGACGGACGCCTGGCACGGTCGACGTGATCGCTTCGACCTCTGAAGCGCAGATGTTCCGGCCGCCCTGGATGATGAGATCCTTTTCGCGCCCGGTGATAAAGAGCTCGGCATCGGCGCGGTAGCCGAGATCCCCGGAATCCATCCAGCCGTCGTGCATGGCCGCACGGGTGGCCTCGGGGTTGTGGAAGTATCCGCGTGTCAGCGACGGGCCGCGGAATTGGATGCGGCCCTGCACGCGATCGCCGAGGGCCCGGCCTGAGGGGTCGACGATCCGCACGTCATGGTTGGCCAGCGGCCGCCCGCACGACACGAACTGGAGCGCTCGCGCATCGTCGGACGGCGCGGCCCGGATCTCGCGGGCGCGTTCGAACGGCTCGCGCGCGATCCGGTCGATGCGGGGAGCGCGTCCGGGGGCGCTCAGGGTCAGTGCGACCGACGATTCGGCGAGGCCGTAGGCCGGACACATCGCGCCGGCCTTGAAGCCGTACGGCGCGAACCGGCGTGTGAATCGTTCGATCGTGTCCGCACTGACCGCCTCCGATCCGTTGATGGCGATGCGCCAGGTCGCGAGGTCGAGGCCCTGAACCTCCTCGTCCGCGACTTTGCGCGCGCACAGGTCGAAAGCAAAGTTCGGCGCGGCGGTGATCGTTCCGCGATGCGCGTGGAACGCCCAGAGCCAGCGCGACGGCCGCGACAGGAACGCGAGCGGCGACATGATGATTGCCGGGGCGCCGAAGTACAGGGCCCCCAGCCACAGGCCGATCAATCCCATGTCGTGGTACAGCGGCAGCCAGCTCACCGCGACATCGTCTGCGCCGAGGTCGAGCGCCTGGCCGATCGCGCGCACGTTGGCGAGGATGTTGGCGTGTGAAAGCAGCACGCCCTTGGGATCGCCGGTGCTGCCGGAGGTGTATTGAATGAACGCCGGGTCATCAGGGCGAGCCTGTTCGACGACTGGATGGACGCCGCGCCGGACCAGCCGATCCGGCGTCGTGACCTCGTGCAGCGATGGCACCGGACCGCGCATGAGCGCGGCCAGCCGTTCGACTTCGGCGAACGTGACCAGCAGGCGCGCGCCGGCGTTTTGCAGGATTGCCTGCTGGCGCCGTGTGTAGGCGAGGAGATCGTCGGCGCGAATCGGCGGATACAACGGGACCGGCACGGCGCCGACCATCAATGTGCCGAAGAACAGCTCGAAGAACGCGCGTTCAGTTCGCAGCATCAGGGCGACCCGGTCGCCCCGTGCGACGCCGGCATCCCGCAGGCCGCCGGCGACCGAAATCGAGGCCGTGACGAGCTCGCCGTAGGTGATTGGCGTTTCGGTTCCATCATCGTTGCGGAGATGGATGTGAACCCGTTCCGGCGTCTGTTCGGCATGCCGCCGGAGCGCGTCGACGAGCGAGCGCGCTCTCGCGGGAGCGGAGGTCGCGGCCCTGGAGCTCTCAACAACTCTCGGCGTTTCCTCCGCCGCAGCGGGTGCGGCGTCAACGAGGGCGGCCACCAAGTCCCGCGGCGTCTCCGCGTCGGCCATGACTGAATCGGGCAGGCGCACGCCGAACGCCTGTTCGAGGCGCAGCAGCAGTTCCACACGTTCGAGGCTGCTGATGCCGAGGTCGCGGTCAAGCGCATCATCCAGCGTCGGCGGCCGTGCCCGGCCGCCGCTCAACTCGTTGACCAGAGCGGCGACGATGTCGAGCACCTGCTCGTTCAGCACCGGGGAAGCGCGCATATGAGGCTTGGGCAAAGTGCGCACCACCCGTCAGACCGGATGAAACATGATCCAACGAGCCGATTCTTCAGGACTCCTGCGTCAGGTTCCTCCACGGCGTGTGCCCGAGGCCGCGGTTCGATGTCCGCGAGATTGGACCGTCCGCGCGTATCCGCTGCTCCTCATTTGACGTCCACGAATCGATCGCCCTCGTAGTGCATGATGTGATAGTAGGCCTCCCAGTCCCAGAGGAGCGGCGACGGCAGCGGTGCGCGTGGATTCTCGAGGTGTTGTATATAGAGCTCGATGCTCTGGCGCGTACGACTCACGTTGGTGAGCCAGTCACCCGCGTACCAGTTCTTCCAGGGGCCGTATTCCGCAGCGCTCTCGGCCTCCCGGATTTCATCGGACGCCTGCAGCGCCTGCGCCAGGTGGCTGCGCGCCTGTGTCGAATTGCCCGCGCCCCCCGCCCGAATCGCGCGAGCAGCGTTGAGCAGCATCCGGTTGCTCTGCCGGTTGATGGCGATCATCGCCAGGACGTGAGCCCGATAGAAGGGCACGCGTTCCGGTGCGACCAGCGCCTCGGCCTCGCGCGCCTTCTGCCAGACGGAATCCCACCGGCGCTCGGCGTCGCCGCAACGCTCGATCTCCGTCTTCATCGTGTTCTCCAACCACTGTCTTGGAGCGACGCGCGTGCCGCCGGGAGGCGCCGCGTCCACACGCCGCGGCGGCACCCACGGCGGCGCCTGGCTCGCAATCGCGTAGAGAGGCGAGTCGAGGAGGTCGGTCAGCAGCATCCGCCGCGTCTCGGTGTGATAGAGCTGATCCCCGTACTCGCGGGTGACCCCGCCGGTCGTGGTGCGCGCGGGCGCCTTGAAATATGCCTCATACAGCTCCGCGATCCTGGACGCGGCGGCGGGTCCGAACTGGTCCGCCGACCAGCGGCGATAAAACCCCGCGGCGCCCTCCTGAGGCACGCCCTTCCACGCAGTGTCCATGACCGCCTTGATCGTCATCGAGACCGGCCGGATGTCGCTGGTGTTGAGGAGCAGATAGTGTCTGGCGCCTGCGCTGACATAGCGGCCCAGTTCCGAGAAGATCCGTTCGACCGGAACCATCTCTGTCAGCTGATTGGCGCGCCCGTTCATCATCGCGACGTGATAGTAGGCGCCGTGACCCGCGGCAACCCTGCCGCCGTCCTGCAGGTTGCCGTACCCATCGTCGGCCCACACCGCGTTCACACCCGCGGGAATCTCGAGGTCCCCCTGCTGCACCAGCCTCGCCCCTTCCTGCCACAGGTTGGTGATGAAGGCCGCATCCGGGCGGACGGAGCGCACGATCCGCACCTGGTCGGCCATCGCCTTTCCAACCAGCCGGCCGAGCGCGCGGGAATCGGTGCCGACGGTCGGATCGAACGCCGCATAGCTCGAGTCGGACAGGCCGCGCAGGCCGACGGTCCAGAGGACTTCCTGGTCCGGTGCGTAGGCCGAGACCGCGTTCTTCCACGCGCGCTGCAGGACTTCAGGATGGCTGTTATACGAATACGGGACGTTCTCGGGCCAGCGGGCGACATTCACGCCCAGCGGGATGGCATGATGCTGCGTCACAATGAGGCCGCGTCTGCCGGCGAGGCGGATCTGCGGTTCGTCCGGGAAGATCCACGTTCCGGGCGCGACGATGTTGCCCTTGAGGCGCAGGATGGTCTCGAAGATCCTGCTCCAGACGTCGAGCGCGATCCCCGTGTGTTCGTCGTGCGCGCCCGGTGCCCAGCCGGTCAGCAGATCCTCGTCGTTGATAAAGAAGCCGCGGTACTTGAACACTGGCGCCGGAAACGATTCGTTCAGCGACAGCGGGATGTCGATGCGCGGCTTGCGGGCAGGAACGCGATCGGTCCAGTAATAGAGCGGATCGATACCAAGGTACTCTTCCGCAAAATGATAGACAGAATAGAGTGCTCCGCGCAGGTCGGCGCCGGTCAGGAGAACGACGCGCGGTGTGTCAGTCCAGCCGGTCTGGCGCACCGATATCGAAAATGATTCCGGGGTGCCGGCCGGGCCCGATCGGAGCCCCTGGACCAGCGCCGAGCGATGGCCGATCACGACCGTCGCCCGACCGGCTTCCTCGCGGCGCTGCACAATCCGCGGCTTGCGGCCCAGCACTTTCTCGAAGTCCGACGCGAGATCCTGCGCCGCTTCCATGAGGGCCGGGGGCTCGTCCGCGCCGATGAGGATCGTCGTGCTCGCGTCGAGCGCGAACTGCGCGGCCGGCGTCGTCGCGCCGCGCTGGGCGGCGCGGGGTGACACCAAGGCGCCGCATCCGAGAATCACCATGACTACCAGCAGCCTGCGGCGTCCCTTACGGTGGAAGTGTACCGGGATCCTCTCGTGCCTCATTGCCACTCACCTGATCTCGTCACGCCATGCGGCCGGTGACAGTCTCCACAATTTGCACCTCAAACAGTCCCGGGCGATGCGTGCCTCGAGATCATACCTTGCGCGTTGCGCCGGTCCGAAGTCGTGAGTTACGAGTTTCGGGTCATGAGACGGAGCTCACTCGTGTTCCGCCGCGCTGCAGGGTCTCAAACTCACACAACTCAAGACTCACAACTCAGGACTTAGAGCAAGTATCAGAGCTTGCTGCGCGCGGCGCGCGACTGCCGGCAGCCTCCCGCGCGGATGCTCCCGAAAAAGCGATACAGAAGCCAGAGGTCGACGAGGCAGACCGCCACCAGAACGAGGTACGCCGCGGGCCCTTCGACGAGACTCAGTTCCTGCAGCAGGCGCGACAGCCCGAAGGCGACGACCCAGGCATCAAAGCTCATACAGACGCGGCGGAACGTCTCGGGATGAACCCGGCGAATAACCTGGGCGCCAATCGGTACGCCGATCAGAATGCTCGGCACCATCCATTGGATCATCGCCACACTCGTCGCGCTGTAGAGCCTCGCGTACGCGTACGCGGCGGCGGTCATCGACGACTCCGCAAGGCGGACGAGGCCGAGGGCGGCGCGAAAGTCCCGTTGTGCGAGGCCCTGGTTGTTCAGCATGATCGCCAGCGGCGGACCGGAGATGGTGGTCACGGAATAGAGCACACCAAGGCAGCCGCCGAACACGAGGTTTACCTGTCGTTCGGCTCGGATGAGCCGGCGGTAGCCGGCCGCCTGCGACAGGATCAGCGGCAGCAACACGGTGAACGTGGCGAACCGGAGCCAGCCGGGATTGACCTTCGAAACGATCGCCGTGCCGAGCGCGATGCCCGGGATCAGCCCAATCACCATCGGCTTCACGCGTGGCCACACCGCCGGCACGGCATCGCGGTTGTTCCATAGCACGTAGGTGTTGAGCACGACCTCGATCAGCACCAGTGCCGGATTCAGGACCCGGTTCGCGAGAAACAGGAGCGCCACCGGGACGGTGATCGAAGAGAAGCCGTAGCCGAGCGCGCCGTTGACGATCGCCGCCAGCAGCGTGATGGCGGCGATCGCGACCCCGTACGAGTCACTCATCAGATCCCTGCAGTCGGCCCAACGACATGGAGAGCGCGCAGACATAGTAACGTGCCGCTCTGCCCCCACCCTGGCTCACACCACCCCACGGCGCACAGTCCGCGCCGTGGGGACCCCGGGTTCCCCCGCCCCTCGACTTCGCTCGGCGCTACTCTGAGCGCAGTCGAAGGGTCGCGGGCGCGCTGCGCGCCTTCGCCGTGCTTGCACGGCAAACTTGACCCGTACACATTCACGCCGTGCAAGCACGGCTGGCGGAGGCGCCGAACAGGTCCCCTGTTCGGAACCGGTGATCGATACGGCTGCCGGTTGAAAATGACCGGCAGAGGACGTCTCAGGCCGTCCGCAGAAGCACCCTTCCGTTCCGGCGCAGAAAGAGATAGAATCCGACCACCGTGGTGTTCGCCTGCTGCTGTCGGTGCGTCTGTTGCTGTACGTGGACTCCCGAAGTCCCCGTGCCGATGGTCCAGCAGTCTGGTTGAGCGGTTTCCCTCATCCGCACCCATACTTCAGATCAAAGCCCGGGGAGTTCCCCCGGGCTTTTTGTTTTTATGACTATGGCTGTTGCTGCACTCCACACTTTTGACGGTCCTGCCGTGCCCCGGCTGGACCACCTCCGCGCCCTCGAAGCGGAGAGCATCCACATCCTCCGTGAGGTCGTGGCCGAGTTCGAACGGCCGGTGATGCTGTATTCCATCGGGAAAGACTCGTCCGTCATGCTGCGGCTGGCGCAGAAGGCGTTCCATCCCGCACCGATTCCGTTTCCCCTGCTGCACGTCGACACAACCTACAAGTTCCGCGAAATGATTGAGTTCCGTGACCGGATGGCGGACGCCGTCGGCGCGCGCTTGATCGTGCACACGAACGAGGAGGCGATTGCCGAGGGCACGCAGCCGTTTACGGTCGGTACGCAGGCCTGCTGCGGCCTGCTGAAGACGAAGGCGCTGCTGGATGCGCTGCGGGCCGGCCACTTCGACGCCGCACTCGGCGGCGCCAGGCGCGACGAGGAACGGTCCCGCGCCAAGGAACGCATCTTCTCGGTGCGCGACGCCAGGGGACAATGGGATCCGAAGCAGCAACGGCCGGAGCTGTGGAACCTGCTGAACGGCCGACTCCGCGCCGGCGAGAGCATCCGTGTCTTTCCGCTCTCCAACTGGACCGAGCTCGATGTCTGGCAGTACATCGACGTCGAGCACATTCCCATCGTCCCGCTCTACTTCGCGAAGCCGCGCGAGGTCATCGTCCGCGGCAACTCGCTGATCGTTCCGGAACAGCCCTTCGTGACCAGGCTGCCGGGCGAGAAGCTGCAGGTGGTGACATGCCGGATGCGCTCGCTGGGCTGTTCGCCGTGCACCGGTGCGATTCGCTCCGAAGCCGATACGGTGCCGAAGATCGTCGCGGAGATCGTGTCCGTGCGCCAGTCCGAGCGTCAGCTGCGGGTCATCGATCACGATCAGGACGGCTCGATGGAGCTGAAAAAGCGCGAAGGGTACTTCTGATGTCGGGCCTGCTGCGGATCTGCACGGCGGGCAGCGTGGACGACGGGAAGAGCACGCTGATCGGCCGCCTCCTGCACGACTCGCGATCCGTGTACGAAGATCAGATTCATTCGGTGATGGCGGCCTCGACAAACCGCGGCGCCGGGCCGATCGATTTCTCGCTGTTCACCGACGGATTGAAAGCTGAACGTGAGCAGGGCATCACCATCGACGTCGCGTACCGCTACTTCGCCACGCCGCGGCGGAAGTTCATCCTGGCGGACACACCCGGACACGAGCAATACACCAGGAACATGGCCACCGGCGCGTCGACCGCGGACGTGGCCATCCTGCTGGTCGACGCCGAGCAGGGCATGCGCGTGCAATCGCGCCGCCACGCCCGGATCGCGCGGCTGCTGGGCATCAATCACTTCGTCCTCGCGATCAACAAGATGGACCTCGTCGGCTTCGATCGAGGCGTGTTCGAGCGCATCGCCGGCGAGTTCGGCACGCTTCTCACGGGCACCCGCTGGCAGGCAATCCCGATGAGTGCATTGCACGGCGACAATGTGATCGCGACCAGCCCCCGCACGCCATGGTTCGACGGCCCGAGCCTGCTGGAGTACCTCGAGACGGTCACGGTCGTGCGCGACGCCGCCGAACTGCCTTTCCGCTTTCCGGTGCAGCTCGTGCTCCGGCCGGACCGCCGCTTCCGCGGCTATGCGGGGCAGATTGCCTCCGGCCGCGTCCGCGTCGGAGATCGCATCACCGTCTTTCCGTCCGGCCGCACCGCCGTGATTGCCCGCATCGTGACCTACGAGGGCGACCTCGAGATGGCCTTCGCGCCGATGTCGGTGACTCTCGGGCTCGATCAGGAGATCGACGTCAGCCGGGGTGATTTGCTGGCGAGCGATTCCCCGTGCGCCGGACGGCGGTTCGAAGCCGACGTCGTGTGGATGGACGAACGGCCGCTCGACCCGTCGCGCCCGTACCTGCTCAAACACACGACCCGCACCGTGACCGCGGAAGCCAGCCACAGCCTCACGCTGAATCAGATCGGCACCGTCACGATCTCGACCGCGCATCCGCTCGTGTTCGATTCGTACGAGACCAACCGCGCGACCGGCAGCTTCATCCTGATCGACCCGGCGACTCATTTCACCGCCGGCGCGGGGATGATCGCCAGGATGCTGCGCGATCGGCCGGCCCGGCCGGCGGCCCCGGTGTCCGCGGCCGAGCGGCTGGCGCTGCTCGCACGCGGCGCCGCATCCGACGCAGAGGCGATTGATGCGGTGCGGACCGCACTCGAGGAGATGCTCACATGACTGATACGACGTACCCGGAGTCGAGAGTTGTCGCCGCGCGGACGATGATTGCCGAATCGCTGGCAGCGGCGCAGGCGCCCTGTCTCACCTCGAGTTTTCAGGCGGAATGCGTCGTGCTGACTCACCTGCTCCTGGATCAGCGCCCGGATCTGCCCGTGCTGTTCCTCGACACGCTCCATCACTTCCGCGAGACGCTCACGTACCGTGATGAGATCGCCGCACGCTGGCAGCTCCATCTGATCAACCTGCGTGC
>JBKPAI010000218.1:0-6914 GCA_046726355.1 Acidobacteriota bacterium
CGCGGGTGCGCGCGCGGCGGCCGCCTGCCGACGATCCGCGATCGCCCTCCCGCAGCGCGCCGGATGCGTCGGTGTGCGAGGCGTGCAGCGCCGGCACGATGCCGAACATCAACGCGCTCAGCAGCGCGATCGCCATCGCCACCGTCATGACCGTGGCGTCAAGACCGATGTCCTCGACGCGCGGCGTGCCGGCCGGCAGCAGCGTGCGGAGCAGCGAGATCGCCCACCCGCCTACCACGATCCCGAGCACACCTCCGGCGGCGCCGAGCAGCAGGCTTTCGGCAATCAACTGGCGCACCAGTTGCCCGCGGCTGGCGCCGAGCGCGGCGCGGACGGCGAACTCCCGCTCGCGGCCCGACGCGCGTGCGAGCAGGAGGCTCGCGATGTTCGCGCAAGCGATGAGCAGCACCGCGCCGACCGCGGCGAGTAGCAGCAGGATCGTGCGCTGGACGTCGCCCACGACTTGCTCGTGCAGACGTTGCAGCGCCACACCACGGCGCGCGTGGCTCTTCGGAAACTGCTGCGCCAGCCGCTTCGTAACCGTGGACAGATCCGCCTCTGCCTGGGCGATCGACACGCCCGGTTTCAACCGCGCGACGCCGAGAAAATACTGAACGTCGCGATTCGTGAGGAGATCGCCCTGTAAGTCCATTGACGGCGGCGGCACAGGCTTTGGCGACAGGACCCACAAGTTCGAGCGGTCGGGGTAGTCGAAGGAACGCGGCATGATGCCGACGACTGTATGTGCGACGCCGTTGATGCGAATCGAGCGGCCGACCGCGTTCGGATCGGATCCGAGATACTGCGCCCACGCCGCTTCGTTGATCACCACCACCGGCTCGCTGGCGCCGCTCGCCATCCCGGAGAACGTGTGGCCGGCCACGGGCGGCACACCGAACACATCGAAGTAGTCCGCCGTCACGATGATGGCGCGAACGCCGATCGGGTCGCCGCCGTCGATGGAGATCGTGACCGGATCCTGACGGTATCCCGCCAGCTGCTGCAGCGTGTGGTTGCCGCGCTGCAGATCGAGAAAATCGCCCGCTGAATGATTGGTGCGCCGCTCGTCTGGACTCGTCATCCACACCTGCACGATCGACGCCGGATCGGCAAACGGCAGCGGCCGGAGCAGCACACCGTTGACCACGCTGAAGATTGCGGTGTTGGCGCCGACACCGAGCGTCAGCGTGAGAATGGCGACGGCCGCGAATCCCGGGTTCTTGCGAAGCGTGCGCAGCGCGTAACGAAAGTCTTTGGACATCGCGGCTCCGGTGTGCATTCGATGGACGCGTTCCGCGGCGGAGGCCGCGCAGAGATCGATCAGCATGCGCAGCCAGAACCGGCCGCGGACGCCGGCGTGCCGATCGGCGACACGCGCGTAGGCGTAGCGGAAGACCTGCAGCAGTTCGTCCTCGGCATCCTGCCGCATCGAGGCGGGCAAGAGCAGGAGGAGTCGCCGGTAGATCTGCGCGGCGCCGTTATGACGGGCCATCAGCGATCTCCGGTCGCAATCACCGTCCGTGCAAGCTTGATCGTCCGCCGGAGCCGCGCGACTTCGGCCCGCAGCACGGCCAGGCCGAGCGGCGTCAGCACGTGCAAGGTCTGCCGTTCATCCCGGCCCGGCTCGTTGTCCGCATCGACGCGCTCGATGAAGCCGATCTGGCGCAGCTCGCGCATCAGGCGGTAGAGCGTCCCGGGACCGAGCAGCGTGCCGCCAGCGACCGTCGCGTTGACCTCGTCGAGCACGTCGATGCCGGGCAGCGGACCGCCGGCGAGCGCGGCGAGAACCGCGAAGGCCGCGGGCCGGAGCGGAAGGTGGGGCGAGGGATCGAGCGCGAGCGATTTCATGCGAAAACGAATTATCTTCAGTTCAGAATGTAATTACAAGATATGTCCCTTGGACGGCGCCGCGGCCAAAAGAATCAGGAAAAGGCCCTGGAAACAGGGCCTTTGACGTGTACGGTCCATCGCGTCACGGGAGGCTTCGTCGCTTTTGCCCCGTACGATCACGCGTCAGGTCGCTTGGCGATCAGGTTCCCGTGGCGAAGTCGGCTGCGTGATCGATCGCCCATTCGCGGAACGTTCGTGCGGGCGTTCCCGTGACCTCTTCGATGGTGGGCGTCACGAACCCGGGCCGATCCACCGCGGCGGCATAGGCGCTCAACAGCATGTCCGCGACCCGCGCCGGCCACGTCGCGATCACCTCACGCCGCGCCGTGTCCGGAGAGACCTCGTCGAACACCAGGGTCCGTCCGATTGAATCCCCGATGATCGCCAGCTGTTCTCGCTGCGTCAGAGATTCGGGCCCGGTCAGAACGTAGTCTCGTCCGTCGTGCCGTTCCTCGCAGAGCGCGCGAACCGCGACGGCCGCGATATCGCGCTCGTGGACGGCTGCGGTCTGCGCGGCGGCATAAAACCAGCGCACGACGTCGCCGTTGCGAATCTGCGGCGCCCACCAGTTGCGGCAATTGAGCGCAAACGGACCCGGCCGCAGCATCGTCCACCGCATTCCCGATTTCTCGATCAGATCCTCAACGCCCGCGTATACATGCCGCAGATCAGTGGGCTGCTGAAAGAACGGGTGATTGGTTCGAATCGGAGCGGAAAGAAACACGATGCGTTCTGTGCGCGATGCGATGCGCTCGATCGCACATGCGGCGGGCGCGAGCGGCGCGACCCACACGAGAAATACCGCTCCGACATCGTCAAGCGCGTCGTCGAGCGTGTCGGGCGCTGAAAGATCGCCGCCAACAACTTCGACCGCGGCCGGCAAGCCCGCCGTCTGCGGGTTGCGGCTCAGCGCGCGAACCGGGAGACCGGCTTCACTCAATTGTGCGACGAGCTCACGGCCGATCTGGCCGCTCGCGCCGGTGACAAGGATCCGCGGCGTCATGCCCCTCCCGGCTGCTTGAAGATCATCGCGTCGTTGCAGATCTTCGCCAAGTGGCGGATGCGATCGCCCGTCGAACTGCATGAGCGCCACGTAGTGGGTCGCCGGCCGGCGGCACCGGCCCACCCTGCCAGTCTGCGCCGCCAGGAACACGCCATGGCCCGCGATGTTGTTTCGCTGCTCGTCGACGGTGAGCGACTTGAACTTCTAACAGTATCGCAGTCGCATCAACTCACGCTAAACGCCGATGTGGCCGCTGACCACGCTGCCGGCCACATTGAAAATCTTTTGGCGACTAGTCAGGACTGACGCGGCCCATCATGTTGCACAGAATGGCGCGTCGCTTGTGGTTCCGGCGGGATCTCAATCGTCCCGACGGTCACGAGCACGATCGCGTCACCGTTCGAGCCGATCCCGGTCGCCTCCACAGCGACCGACCACTTCGCGGCCTCTCCTCACCGAAGCGAATGAACTGACCTACGGCGACTCGGCTTCAGGCCGTCGAGACTTCCCGAATTCAGGAGCTGGATGGCTGCGCGACAGCCGGAAAATTACGCCCCCCGAGGCACATAACTGTCAGGGCACCCACGAATCCGTTGCGCGCGGCGCGCCTCCGTTGCGGCTAGCTCCCTGTCGATACGCCTCGGAGGGCACGGCACGAGAGTTGTTGTGCCCCGCCGCGTCGTCAGGCTCGGTTTCGGTAGCCGCCCGCCCACCCAACCAAGGATGTCCATCATGAAGAAGCTCGGCGTCGCGACCTGTGTCGGAATTGGCATGTACTTCTCCGCACACCCCGTGCTCAGTGCGGACAGCGGGTCGCAGATTCAGTCGTCCAGCTATTTTGGGCGCTTCGCCTACGACGAAGCGACCGACTCGGCCGTCGACGGCAGCGGCTTCGTGTATGTCGTCGGCCGGAGTGAGCTCTTCGGCAACACCGACGCATTCGTGCTCAAGCTGACGCCGGACGGATCCCAGGTCGTGTACTCCCGGTACCTGCGCGGCAGCGGCTTCGACACGGCGAACGCGGTCGCCGTCGACGCCGCGGGCATGGTCTACGTGGTCGGGCACACCACATCAGCCGACTTTCCTGTCGTCCAGCCGCTTCAGTCGAATCTCCTGGGCTCTTCGGATGTGTGGGTCGCGAAGCTGGATCCCTCCGGATCGTTCGTGTACTCGACCTATTACGGTGGATCATCGTTCGAAAACGGGGACGCCCTCGCGCTCGGCCCTGGCGGCGAGGTGTATATCTCGGGCGGGACCGGATCGAGCGATCTGCCCGGCGTGAACGGCGTACAGCGCGTCCACGGCGGCGGATTCAGCGATGGATTCGTCGCGAAGATCGCTCCGGACGGCGCGGCGATTCAGTATGCCACGTATCTCGGCGGCAGCGGTGCCGACGAACTCAATCGCGTGACGGCGGGCGGCGATGGCCATCTCTACGTTGCGGGCTACACGTCCTCACCGGACTTCCCAGTCGCGTCTGCGTTCCAGCCGGTATTCGGCGGCGGCCCCACGGACGGCGTGGTCGCAAAGCTCTACGCCGACGGAACGCGACTCGTCTTCTCCAGCTATCTTGGCGGCGTGGACCGCGACGCGGTGGGCGGGCTGACGGTGGATGCCGAGGGGGCAATCTACCTGGCCGGAGGCACCAGCTCCTACAACTTCCCCACCCACAATGCGTACAAGCCGTACAACTACACCAGCTACCCGGATGCCTTCGTCACGAAGCTTCAGCCGGACGGCCGAGCGCTCGTGTTCTCCACGTTTTTCGGCGGACAGGGGTACGACACTGCGCTCGATGTGTCGGTCGATGCGGCTGGCCGGATCCATTTTGCCGGCCAGACCGACTCGTACGACTTCCCGGTGGTCGGGGACATTCAGGAACAGGTCGTCGGGATCGACGGGTTCGCCGCGCAACTGAGCCCCGACGGCAGCACGGTAATCCGATCCACGCCGATTGGCGGCGCCGGCTTCGACACGGCGGACGGGCTCGCGTTCTCTCCCTCGGGGGACGTCTGGGTTGTGGGGCGAACCGATTCCGAGGACTTCCCGATCGTGAACGCGTTCCAGCCGATGCTCGCCGGATCGACGGATGCGTTCGTCACCCGGCTCTCGGCCTACGTGCTGCCCAACAAGGTGCCGGTCGCGTTTGCCGGCCACGATGGGATCTATACGATCAAGGGCTGCACGGCCCGTGTCTTCCTCAACGGGTGGGCGTGGGACGACGATGGGGATCCGCTGACGTTCACGTGGACGGGGGACTTCGGTACCGCCGCCGGGCCGACCGCGGTCGTGGATCTGCCGGGCGGCCACCACACGATCACGCTCACCGTCACCGACGGACGCGGCGGCGTCGCGACCGACGCGGTGGAGGTCTTCGTGAACGACATCGACCCGCCGACGATCGCGGGCGCCAGGGCGACGCCGGACGTGCTTGGGCCGCCCAACCACCAGATGGTGCCCGTCTCGATGGTGGTGTCGTTCGCCGATGCTTGCGGCGCGTACACGACGTGCAACATCGTGGGCGTCAGCAGCAGCGATCTGGTGAACGGGCTCGGCGACGGCGACACGTCGCCCGACTGGGAGATCACTGGGCCATTGTCGCTGCTGCTGCGAGCCGAACGCGGCTGGGAGGGCAAGCGTACCTACACCGTCACGCTCGAGTGCGTCGACGGGTCGGGTCTCGCGTCCCGGACGACGGTCGCGGTGATCGTTCCGCGGTCCTGAGGGGAAGCGCGCAGACAGAGCAGGTCACCGCCCGTCACGTCCACCGCAGCCCTGATTGAGTTGGTCGGGAGGCCGCGGAAGTGCTTGGCGAAACGTGTGACGGCCTGGATGTAGTAGTGAACGGTAGTCTTGACGTAGTTGCGCCGCTGGCGTTCTTCCAGCATCGCCTGTCTGAGATGGGTCACAGGTACCTCCTTGTGACCCACACGCTACCCGACCGATCGAGCGCGCCTCGCGCGTAGCGTCCGCCGCGCCAGCGGCTTCGTTGTGTGCTGGGCATGTTCAGCAGCTTGGAGGTGAAAGTCCTTCGGCCAACCTGATGGAGGTGAAGGCCTAGTGATGATGCAAGGGCTGCCGCCGCGAGGCGGGGTCTGAAAGAAGCATGGATCAAATGTGCGAGTCGATGGACAAGAACCGGATACGAGGCGCCGGCGCCGGACGAGCGGGCAACTTACCGCGAAGTTCATATCCATCAAGGGTGCCAGGCGTAGATTCGGCGACTGTGCACAGAAGGCGGCTGAACTTACCCCAGGAGATCTGCGCCGTGTCGCCTCGGCGACTGAGGCCGTCGCGAGACGGTCTGACCGCGGCGCAGAAGTCAGCAGAAGGCGTAGTAGGTCATGACGTCGGTAAGGCTAGTGAGGCACTCCAAGCCGAAAGGCGGAGCAACGGATAGGCCGAGCCGGGAACGACGACTGAAGGCCCGAACGAGAAGGAGAGGCCAGTAGGCCATGAGTCTCAAGGACGACAGGCAGCAGAACATCCAGACGCAACTGGACTGCTCTCGCGCGCTGACGGGTGAAGCCCGAGAGGCCGTAAGGGTAGGGACTGAATCGTCCGGGGCGACGAATGGACCCGAAAGCCCAGCGAGCACCGACCGACTGATGGAGGAGGTGTGTGAGCGAGAAAATCTGAAGGAAGCATTGCGGCGGGTGAAGGCCAACAAAGGGAGTGCGGGTGTCGATGGGATCACTGTCAACGGCATCACGGACTACTTGAAACAGCATTGGCCCGCCATCCGAGCACGCCTTCTAAACGGAACCTACGAGCCCAAGCCGGTGAGGCGGGTGGAAATCCCCAAACCGGACGGAGGGGTGCGAAAGCTCGGCATCCCTACGGTGCTGGATCGATTCATCCAGCAGGCGGTGTTGCAGGTGCTGCAACGGAGGTGGGATCGGACGTTCTCCCAACACAGCTACGGGTTTCGGCCGGAACGGTCGGCGCATCAAGCGGTGGCGCAGGCGCAGCGGTATGTCGCCGACGGCTACGGCTGGGTGGTAGACCTCGATCTGGAAAA
>JBKPAI010000219.1:0-28129 GCA_046726355.1 Acidobacteriota bacterium
GTTGTGCGGTCAGGACCGCGGTGCTCAGCGTCGACGACGTTAGCAGCACGACATCGAGAGGATCCGCCAGGTCCAGGAGGCTCGATGGCCATCATCCCGACTGTTCGTTGACGCAGCATGCGGAAGTCGCTCGCCTTCTACACCGTTGTGCTCGACTTCGAGCGCCTGGACGGCGATGACCACCTGACCGGTCCGTCGTTCAGCGTTCTCGCGCGCGACGGAGACCGACTCATTCTCTCCAGTCATCGCGGTGACGGCGTGTTCGGCCAGGCAGTCGTGATCACGACCGACAACGTCGACGCGCTATTCCGTCAGTTCCGGGAACGAGGCTCGACTGATCAGAGCTGGGGCGCGCGCGAGTTCGTCGATTTCAACATACCGGAAAAGCCCACCGGCGACTCAAAATGGCGGTTGCTTACCGTGAGCGGGCGCGTGTCGATGCTGCAGACATGGGTCCTCCTCGTGGCAACCGAGCCGCGATTTATCGGGACGCCGTCATGACGCTTGCCCATGACACGGGCTGCGTGCCCGCCTCCAGCGCCGCGGCCTCGGCAGCAGCCTGTTCGCGGTATGCCTGGTAGTCGCGCTCGCCGGTGTGCCGATTGACCAGCACGGGGACGAACATGGCGGCCTCAGGGCCCAGCATCCTGCCGGTCGCGTAGTCCGTCACGTAGACGGCCCCGGTCTCGTCGGGATGCCCGGCGAGGTACTTCGCCATGCAGCCTGGCGCCCGGAACTTCGACACGAATCCATTCCTGTCAATCAGCTCGCCCGCGAGCCGCGTCTCGGTGATGATTCGCCGGCACCGGAAGCACTGCTCGCCGGCGTTGACCTTGACGGGCGCAATCGAGCTGCACGACAGCAGCACGACAGCCGGCACGATGATCAATGCCGTTGCTGAGCGTTTCATTATTCCCTCCTGTAATCTCGCCTGTTCACGATCCGTTCCGTCATGCTGTCCGATTTGCGTCCGGCGGGTGCAGCGACAGCGGCTTCGGCGACACTACACCGTGGCCGGCTCCGGCTTCTTCACTGTCACGTTCACCGGAATTCCGTGCCTGACGCTCTCCGTGACCATGCAGAAATCCGCGAACAGCAGGTCGCAGCGATCGAGCTTCGCCCCGTCGGCATCGGCGACCTCCGGCGTCAGCTCGACATCGATTCCGCTGATGCGGAATCTCCCTGCCGCGTTGCGCGAAACGTGTGTGGTCACCCTCGCAGTCATGCCGGCGACTGTCGCGCGCGTCTTGTGCAGGCAGAAGGTCAGGCTGGCGGCGAGACAGTTGCCGATCGCGGCGCCGAGCAGCGCCGCGGCATTGGGGCCGCGGTTGCCGCCGAGCGGCTGCGGTTCGTCGAGGAGGACGGCAGCTGAACCGCTGACGTCCGGGAACTCCGCGACGAATTCGTAGCCGCGGGCGAGCGTGAGCGTCACATGGTGATCGCGATCGTCAGACATCACTCCCTGCCTTTCCGGGTCCCCACGAGCACGAGATGATTGCACCCGGCGTGCACCACCGGCAGCGTGGATGGTCTGGCCGCGGCGCGCTCCCGGAGGACGACAAGACGTCGCGCAATGAAAGGGCAAAGCGGATGCCGTGCAGGATGGACGTAATCATCGAGTGTTTCCGGGACGTATGCCGACAATCCGTCGGCCGGCTGCGGGATTTGCGTTGTGCGCGGGAACATGTGCCCGGGGAAAAGACCTGACGGACGACGCGGAGGGAGTCGCCGTCCGTCAGGTCGTCCGAGTCCGGCAGCGCCGAACCCTCAACGCGACTTCTGCAACGTGCTCAGGCTCGCGGCCAGCGCGTCCACAGCTACGGTTTCCGTTGCAGGGTTTCGAGATACTTCACCAGCTCGCGGATTCTCGCGCCGGCGTCGCCCGGCCCCGAGCTCTCCTGCGCCTTCGCGAATACTTCGGCCCAGGCCGGCATTTCCGCTTTGTCGTGCCCCTTTTCCACGACCTTGAATACGGCTTCGGCCGGATAGATGCCATCGTTCTTGTTCGCGAGCTGCGTGAGGTCTGCGGGACGGCGGCGCAGCGAGCCGGCGAGCGACCCGTCGCCTCTGCCCGACGGCCCATGGCACGACTTGCAGAAGACCTCATAATCAGTCGGGCCCGAGAACCGGGTGACGGTCTGCAACCCGCCAGCCATCAACAGCACTGGCATAAAGACGAAACCACATGCTGCGGCCAAACCGATCGATGGCTTCATAACCGCCTCCTGACGGAAATCCGTCGTACGCTCCGGCCGATCCGACTCCATGGCAACCTCGGTGCCAGTCAGGCTCCAATGACTGGTTCCGTTCATCGCTCACATCAAGGCAGGAAGACAGCGGCCGGTGAGCATGGATCTTCCGAGCAGGTGACGGTCGATTGGACGGGTCTATTGAGTGGGATGATCAGTGCAGCGACAGGGCAACGTTGTCGCTTCGAGGGGACGATTCAAAAGCAACCGGGTTGCGCCGGGACGACCCGACGAAAAATCGGCACGTCCGCCCACCCGTCAGATTGACGCTTGCAGTTGATCAGGCGTTCCGGTCCGGCCGACGAGGGCGGCGATGACCGCCAATAATTCGGTCGGTTCCGCAGGCTTGGGCACGTGGCTCTGAAACCCCGCCAGGAGGGAACGGGTTCGATCTTCAGCCCTGGCGTAGGCGGTCAGCGCAACGGCTGGAATCCGTCCTCCCTCAGCGGCGCTGAGGCCGCGAATCTGCCGGATTAATGAATATCCATCCTCCCCAGGCAGCCCGATGTCGCAAACGAGGATATCCGGGTGGTTCCTGGCAAGGAGGTGCAACGCCTCCGCGACCGATGCGGCGGTTATCGCTCGACCGCCGCGTACGATGATGAGCGTTTGGAGCACATCACGTGTTTCGTCATCATCGTCGACCACCAGAACAGTCAGGCCGTGCAGGTCGAGCAGGGGACTTTCAGGAGTGGGGGCGCGACTCATATTCGTCTCCTTCAGCGCCGGCGTAGTCTGACGCCGGGTTGTGTGGATGGCTCTGATTGGCAAGCGGATCCTGAACGTCGCGCCCAGGTTTTCCCCCTCACTTGACGCCTCCACCGTGCCGCCGTGCAGGTCGACGAGGTGGCGGACGATGGCGAGCCCTAGCCCGAGCCCGCCGACAGTACGAGTGCTCGAACTGTCGGCCTGTCGGAACCGATCGAACACGAAGGGAAGAAAAGCGGGCGCGATGCCGCGCCCTGAGTCCTCGACTGTCACGTCCGCCATCGACTCCGTGCGCTCGAGCGTGACGAGAACGCGACCTCCCCTGGGTGTGTATTTCACCGCGTTCGAGACGAGATTCCAGACGATTTGCTGCAAGCGCGCCTGATCCCCGAGGACCACGATGTCAGCCGAATCGAGAACGACCTGCAGTTCGATCGACTTGGCCAGGGCTGCAGGCCGCATCGTGTCGATTGCGGCCTCAACTACCGGCTTCAGGGCGACGGGTTCAATCTTCAACCTCAGGCTTCCGGTGACGATGCGCGAGACGTCGAGGAGGTCGTCAATGAGGCCAGCTTGCTGTCGTGCGCTGCGGATCACGCTTTGAACAGCGCGGTCCGACGCCTCAGGATCCAAGGCCTTGGAGGCCAGCAATGTTGCCCACCCCAGGATCGCGGTAAGCGGGGTCCTGAGCTCGTGAGAGAGTGTCGCGAGAAACTCGTCTTTGATCCGGTTGGCTTCTTCCGCGGCCCTTTGTGCGGCGCGGCGTAGGCTGATGTCGCGGATGGCTGCAATCACCAGCGTTTCAGCCTCCATGTCGACCGGACTCAGACTGATTTCGACCGGGAACTCGTCACCGCTATTGCGAAGGGCGGACAGATTCAACTTCGCGCCCATGGGATGCGGATGGGGCTCGAGGAAATATTTCGAGCGGTGCTCGATATGCGCGCTGCGAAACCGCTCCGGAATGAGGATCTTGATCTTTTGGCCGTTCAATTCATGCCGGTGGTAACCGAATAACTTCTCAGCTTGTACATTGCCAAGAATTGGACGGTCGATCCGTTCAGGCGATTTCGCGTCGCGTTACAGCCCCGTCAGAAACGGTCGAGCGACCTGAGGCGGACTGCCCGCGGAGGGAGCGCAGCGTCAATACCGGACCACGTGGTCTGTGGATTCCCGAAGCCGATCACCAGAAAGCGGGTCTGAGTCATACCGATCCGACCGCGGAGGGCGCTGAGGATGCAGAGGGTCAATCCTGAAAACCAACAGGGATTTGCCTCAGTGTCCTCCGCTGGTGGAACTTGCTCGGGCGCGGCGCCCTCAGCGACCCGCGTCGACTCGCGCGTACATGCCTCTGGCGGTCCGCTTGAGAAACTGCGCCTCCATCAGGGCTTCGAGCGCCGCGTCGCAGGTAGCCGCATCAAGGCCCCACAACCGCTGGACCTGCGGTTTCGTGAGGTGGAGCCCGGGAACTTCCTGATACTCACCACGGATGATCTGAAGCCAGTTGCTGCTGACCGAACTCATCTCCGTTTCTCCTTCGCTTCGTGGCCTCGCGCCGCGTTGAGCAGCGTGATGAAAGCCTGCGCAGCCGCCGGCCGGGACGGAGCAACGCCTGTGCCGCGTGGTGTCGCGCTCGATACGGCTGGCAGAACCGAGTGCCGATGACATGGGTCGCAGTCCCGGAACGAGTGGCTCTGCGGAATTTTTCCCGTGGCCGGTGAAAATTTGCGCACAGATGGCAGCGGACGAGATGCCGTCTGCTGCCTCTCGACTCGTCCGTCCCGGGCCCGCCAAAGAAGTCGAGCGCGGTTCAGTAGGTGAAGACCAGACCGGCCTGGAGGCGGTGACCGTAACGGTTCTCGTTGCCGAAGCACACCGGCGCAGTCTCCTTGTTCCGAATCATCGACGTCTCCACAGGGGCACATCGTCTCGTGTTGCTCGCCGAACAAGCCGCATGACGGTCACGCGACCTTGACGTCGATCGATTTCGGCGTGGTCGCCGGCGTCTTCGGCAGGTGGACGTTCAGCATGCCGTCCTTGAATTCCGCCTGAACCCTGGCCGTGTCAATCGCCGTCGGCAGCGTGAAACGACGGACGAACTTCCCGTACGAGCGTTCCACTTTGTGGAACTTCCTTCCTTGCTCCTCCTTCTCCTGCCTGCGTACGCCTTCGATCGTGAGCACGCCGTTGAGCATCTCGACCTTGACGTCTTCCTTCCTGACCTCCGGGAGCTCCGCTTTGATCAGGTACTCTTTGTCGTTCTCTTCAACGTCCATCGCCGGCACCCAGTCGACGAACGAAAAATCTCCCTCGGCGATCCGGCGCAGCGGGGTGTCGTCGAAGAATCGATTCAGGTAGGCCTGAATCTCCTTCAGCTCCCGCGCTGGGGTCCATTTGACGAGATTCATACCCGACCTCCTTTCGCCGCGTGAGACGGGGAGTCGCCTCGAGTGGTCTGGCCGGTGCAGGGACTGTCGAATTCCCGGCGGATTCCCGAACGTCCGCCGGGAGTCCGGCGGTCATCGGCATCGAGTCAATCGGTTACGGACGACACCCGAACTCAGTGGCACAGGGGTGCAAGCCGTCGGCCGGCCGATGATTCCCTCTCAGCTCCGCAGCGCGAACACTGAGCACGCCCGCCGCACGACCGGTGACCGCGGGCCCTGCATGGGCCCAGCATCGATTCGTTCCGATAAAATACTCTCTGCTTCATGCAGCCACCCACGATCCTCGTCGTCGACGACGAGCAACTCATTCGCTGGTCGCTGGCCGAACGGCTCATCCAGGAGGGGTATCGGGTGGTCGAAGCGGACACTGCCAGAACGGCGATCGAGCGTCACCGCGAAGGCGTGGACCTCGTGGTGCTCGATTACAAGCTGCCCGACGGCGACGGACTGTCGGTGCTCAGAACGATCAAAGAAGCCGATCCCGATACACTCGTCATCCTCCTGACCGCGTACTCGACGGTGGAAACCGCGGTCGAAGCGATGAAGCAGGGCGCGTATCACTACGCGAACAAGCCATTCAACCTCGACGAAATCGCGCTGCTGGTCGAAAAAGCCCTCGAGACGACGCGCCTGCGGCGCGAAGTCCGTGCGCTGCGGGCCACGCAGGCGCAGCCGTACAGCATCGACCGAATCGTCGGCCACAGCGCCGCGATTGGCGAAGCAAAAGCGCTGTTGCAGAAAGTCGCCGCCAGTCCGGCGTCCACGGTTCTGCTGACGGGAGAGAGCGGCACGGGAAAGGATCTGGCCGCGAAAGTGCTGCATTACCAGAGCGACCGCGCGGCGCGGCCGTTCATGAACATCACCTGCTCGGCGCTCCCGGAGTCGATTCTCGAGAGCGAGTTGTTCGGGCACGAGCGCGGCGCGTTCACCGACGCGCGCCAGCAGAAACGGGGGCTGCTCGAAACAGCCGACGGCGGAACGGTCTTCCTCGACGAGATCGGTGAAATGGCGCCGGGACTCCAGGCGAAGCTGTTACGGTTCCTCGAGGAGAAAGCGTTCAAGCGCGTCGGCGGTGTCGCCGACATCCGCGTCGACGTCCGGGTGATTGCGGCCACCAACCGTAACCTCGAAGAAGAGGTCAGGAAGGGCCGCTTCCGTGACGATCTGTATTACCGCCTCAACGTTCTGCCGATCATGCTGCCGCCCCTGCGCGCACGCGGTGAAGATATTCCGACGCTGGTCCATTACTTCATCGATGCTTACAATGCCGAATTCAGGAAGCGCGTCACGAGTGTGACAGACGACGCCATGCGTGCCCTGCAGATGTACGGCTGGCCAGGGAACATCCGCGAGCTGCGGAACGCCGTTGAACGGGCCATGCTGCTGGCAGAGGGCGACCGGCTGACGTCGCGTGACTTCCCCGTTGCCGCGGCGGGCGCGCGGCTGACCGAGGCCGTCGAATTGCCCGCTGCGGGGATCGATCTCGAACAGCTCGAACGGTCGCTGGTCGTACAGGCGCTCGAGCGCAGCGGCTGGAATCAGACGCGTGCCGCGGCGCTCCTGGGCCTCAACCGCGACCAGATCCGCTACCGGATCGAGAAGTTCAAGCTGGAACGTCCGGCCACGACTTAGCCCCGGGTATACGGCTTGAAACGAGAACTCTGTACTCGTTTTCTCATCGAGCCCCATAACAGGGTAGGCGCGCCACAGGCGGGCCCGCCGGAGCGGAGCGGGGCAATGGGGTCCCCGCGAGCGAAGGCGTGGGGGGTCCGCGGGGGCGAAGCCCCCCGGATCTTACGAGCGGCGTGCGCTATGTCACCCGCGCCAGCGTCCGGTAGAGCCGCAGCCACTCGGCTCGAATGGCCGGCCACTCGTAACGTGATGATTCCTCGTGGGCATTTCCGGCGAGACGGCGCGCCAGTGGCGGATCGCTGATGATCCGCCGCACGTTGCGCGCGAGACCGTCGACGTCTCCGACCTCCGACAGCAGTCCGGTCCGCTCGTGCTCCACGAGGTAGGGAATGCCGCCACTCGCTGCGCTCACCACGGGAATACCCGAGGCGAACGCCTCCAGGATCGAGACAGGCATGTTGTCGATGCGCGACGCGTTCACAAAGACGTCGGCGCGATCCAGGAGCTCGCCAATCCGATGGCGCGGCACTGCTCCGCAGAACTCGACCTGGCCGAGGTCGAGATCGCGCACGAGCGCGCGAATTGCGGCTTCATTCGAGCCCCTCCCGGCCAGCAGCAGGCGCGCGGAAGGAAACTCCTTCTTGATGTCGGCGAACGCACGGACGACGAGATCCACGGCGTACCCCGGTTCGAAATTCCGCGTGCACACCAGTCGGCACTGGATGACCGGACGGTCTCGATAACGCAGTTCAGCCACATCGATCGCGTTGGCGACGACATCGGCCGGCACCGCGTGCAGGGCGAAAATTTCGGCGAGGTACCGGGAAGGCACGACCACCGCGTCGGCGTGCCGCAGGACGTAGCGCGCCAGTGGAGAGCGGCGGAGATGCTCGTCCGCCCGTCCGCTATGGTAGTGAATGAGCGTTCGTCTCACGAGAAGCCGAGCGACGCACCATGCCGGCAGCGTCGCCACCAGGAAGGAGGAGTGCGACGCCGAAAAAATATGGACGATGTCCGACCGTCGCACCCCGCGCCAGAGCGCGCGCAGCCGCGTCGGCAGGCGCACGACCGTGCGTAAGGCGGGAACGGGTTCGGTCCATCGAAGGCCGCGCGGAGGCGCCGGGTTGTGTGGAACAAAGGCGACCCGGACGTCCGGGTCGTCCCGCCAGTGCCTGACCAGCAAATCGGCCTGCACTTCCTGGCCGCCGAGCCACTGCTGCAGCGAGGGGCCCACGACGAGCAGCTCGATCCGGCGTTGGGATGAGGCGCAGCACGCAGTCGGCGCGATTGGCAGCGAGAGCGAGCGATGCATCGGCCGGCCGCGCCGGGGATGCCAGACACGCGTTACGCGCGCCGACACCGGATGTGTAGCGTGGCTGCGCGCGGAAGCCGCGCAGACATACGCGTGATTCCCTGCCGCCGTCGGCGTGCGAGCCGCCGCGTGGTCGCGGGCACGCAGGTCATCGAACGCACCGGCGAGACCCTCTCGCGTGGACACGATCTGCGTCCAGCCGGCCCGCCGCAGCCGGCTGCTGTCGAACCGGTGACCGCGCCACAGGCTCGCGGTACGATACGGCGTCAGGGGCAGCGGCATCCGTCCTCTCGACGACACCTGCAGTCGCTCCGCCCACTTCGACAGCAGCATCGTGGCAAAAAACGGACAACGAATCGACCGGATGTGCCTGACTTCTCTCTTGTATCTTCGTACGTACTCGGCGGCGGTCGGCAGATCGTCATCGACAACGTTGTACGCTCCGGCCGGAAAACGGCTGCTTGTCCCCGCGAGAACAACCGCCTCGGCACAGTTGGAGACGTGACACAGCGGCAGCATGTTGTTGCCGCCGAAATGGAGCAGCCATCCCGCTGCCGTGAGTCCCACACGCGTAGAGAAAGCTGGTCCGCCGCGTCCATAGAGCGCTCCCGGCCGCAGGATCACGAGCTCGAAGCCCGCTCGGACGGCACGCTCCTGGACCAGCTGCTCCTGCCGCAGTTTCGCGTGCGAGTAGGGGTCACGCCGCTCGGGATGCGGCTCGAGCCCCGTCGATTCGTCGACGAGCCGATCGACAGGCGCGTCGGCGAGCCCGTAAACGCTCAGCGAGCTGACGAGCACCAATCGCCTGACGGGATGAGAGCCGATCGCGTCCAGGAGACGCTTGGACGCCACGACCGTATCGAGGAAGATGGCCGCCGGCGCGCCGCGCATCGCGCTCGCCAGATGGTAGACCGTATCGACACCAACGAGCGCGCGTTCGCTGTCGGCAGCGGATTGAAGGTTACCGATCACCACCTCCAGACCATCGGCGTTGTACGACGCAGCCAGCGCCGCGAGCCGGGCCGTGTCGCTGCTGGGTCGGGCAAAACACCGGATCTGCCTGACGCCGTGCTCGAGGAGCCGCTCGACGACGGCCGTGCCCAGAAATCCGGTGGATCCGGTGACCAGGACCGTCATACCGCAAGTCGTGCGGGATCCTTGCCTAATTGGGCGAAAACGTCCTCGGTCATGGCAGCCACCTTCAGCATGTCCTGATACGGAATGGGTACTGCCGCATCCTGTCGAATGCTTTCGTAGAACGCGTTGATCAGGAAATTCAGCCCGGCAAGGGTGTGATACTCCGAGCGGACGAATCGGATGGCGTTCTTCGCGCCCTGGCGGAAGCACTGACAGCCCTGACCGAATGTGCGGCTGAGCCGTCCAAACGGGCCGGGCAGCGCAGAGGTCGAGCCAACCGTGATCGTGCCGGTCTCAAAATCAAGCCGGGCCGAGTTCTTCGTGCCGTACACGTTCAGGAAATGCGCGAGCGGCTGCGCATGGGACGTGAACGTGGCGAATGCCGAAACGTCGGCGTCAAAGAGCATCAACCGCAGCTCGTCCGGCATGCTGCACGTCGGGTGACGATCGGTATCGCGCTCCCAGGCACGTGCGTAGATCGTGACCTGATCGGTCACGAACTCGGCCACCTTGTTCAGGAGATGATCGATCACGTTGTAAATGAGCTTGCCCGGCAGCCGATGCACCCAGTGCTGGCGATCGGCGAACACGGCCGACGCGAATTGCCCACTGAGCGCGTAGCCGAGGAAGCTCTCGATGTGCACCGGCTCTCCGAGCAGACCCTCGGCGATCATCTCGCGCATCGTGCGCGCGATGGGGTCGAAATAATAGCCGTAGCCGATCGTCAGCTTTCGATGACAACTCGTGGCGTGGGTGACGAGCTTCTGTGAATCGGCGTAGCAGAGCGTGAGCGGCTTTTCCACGAAGACGTGGCAGCCTGCGTCCATGGCTTTCACGGCCAGAGACAGGTGAGATTCGGGTGGGGTCGCGACGTGCACAACATCGGGCCGTTCGGCGTCGAGGATCGCATCCACATCGGAATAGTGCTTTCGAATGCCGTACCGCACCGCAAGCTGCTCGGCCATCAACGGCTCGCAGTCGCACACGGCGACGACCGATGCCCCAGAGATCCTTTGAATTTCGCCGATATGATTCTCCCCCGCCTTCCCGCATCCTACGAGGGCAACCCTGAGCACGGCCGACCTCCCGTCCGCATGACGTGAACCCATCGTGGCCCGACCGTCGTTGCACCAGATGATGTGCCGCCACACGCATCGTCGAGTGATCTGAAACCATCGCTTTCCGCGCCGGGCGCGCCGGCGCAGAACTGGATGATTCAGTCAACGGCCAAGGGATGCAAGGGGAAAATGTCTGCCCGGAGCGTCCCCTCCAGGTCGCCCATCAGCCCTGTCGACAGGCGGCGAGTCTGCGTCCGGGGACCGGCACTTACATGTGTGAAAGCACGCATGGGACAGCGCCGATGCCTGCGTGTCTGAGCTGCGTCAGATAGATGTTCTCGAACGCCGCCACCATGCGGTCGAAGGAATAGCGCTCTTCCACGTACGCGCGCGCCGCCGCGCCGAGTCGTGTGGCCAGGGCGCTGTCGCTCATCAACCTGCTCACTGCGTCGGCGAGCGCACGAGCATCACCCGCCGGGACGAGCAGTCCAGTCTTTCCCTCCTCGATCACTTCGAGGATGCCGCCGACGGCGGACGCCACGACCGGCAGGCCGCCGGCCATGGCTTCGAGCACGGCGTTCGGAAGCGCCTCGGACCGCGACGGCAAGACGAACACATCCGCTGCAGCCAGCTGCTCGGGTATCGTCTCTGAGTGCCCGAGGAACGAGATCGCCTGCGACACGCCGCATGCTTCCGCGAGCGCGACCAGCCGCTGGTGTTCACGGCCAGCGCCGATCAGCTGGAACCGCGCCTCTGGAAACCTGGCCAGGACATGAGACGCGGCGTCGATCAGCACGTCATGACCCTTTTCCGGCCGGAGATTGGCAACCATCACGACGCGCCGCAAGGGTCGTCGTACCCGCCGCGTCGTGAAGCGACCGACATCAAGTCCATTCGGCACGACGGCGATCTTGTGCTCAGGGACGTGTTCGAGCCGAAGCTGATTGGCTGCCGCCTGCGCGTTCGCCACGATCACGTGCGCGCACCGGTACGCGGCCCGCTGGGTCAGGAGAACCGGTGCGCTTCGCCCCGGATTGAGCTCGCGCCGGGTTCCGACGCGCACGGGAACTCCCGCCAGTGCCGCTCCGGGCAAGCCAAAGATGTTGGCGGTGATATCGACGGTGTGAACAATCGGGAACCGGTTGGCCCGGCACCAGCGAACGAACGATCGCAGCTGCGACAGCACGCGCGGGCGCTTGAAGCTGCTGACTGGAAACATCACACAGCGAGCGGCGCTCGCAACATGCTCGAACCACGTGCCTTCAGTTCGCAAGCACGCAACATGCACATCCCAGCGGCGACGGTCGAGACGCCGGATCAGCTCGATCATCTGGCGCTCCGTTCCACCCGGATCGAAACTCGACATCACGAGTCCAATCGGTACCGGACCGGGAATCACGCCCGCGGCTAAGCAAAATGAGTGCCGCACTGATGCTCGAAATGGCGTTGATTCTCACGCGGGAACACTCGCCTCACCGGTTCGGAACAGAATGACACGAGAGTGGAAACGACTTGCCCGGCGAACGCGCACGGTGGCCGTCGCACGCGAACGGCCGGTCAGCGGACAGACTCAGAGATGGATAGGCCCGTCGCCATCGCCGCGCGTCACATGAAGCGCGACGTTCCCGTCGAGGCGGGCGGCAAGTTCCTGGGAGAGCGCGAGCGCGTAGTTCGACGGCCCCTCGATCCAGCCGTTCGCACGCATCGCCTCGCACCAGGCGGAAGCGCTCTGGTTCGACACCAGCAAGTCGACGCCGCGTCGACGGAGGAAGCGCGTGGCCGCACGCACCACGTGCTGCTCTTCGCCGGGGAGGCTGAACCCGTCGACGAGCGAGCCGAGGCGCATGTCCCCGAACTGCTTGTGGCCGGCGAGCTGCGTGTCGAGCAACAACGCCCACCCGATCGCTTCGCCGGCCCTGTCGACACGCAGACGTAGAACGCGTCGATTGGTTGCCGGGTAGAGCTCGCGCAGCCGGGCGGCGTCGCGGCGCGCGGCAAAGGCGAACTGCGACCGGGCCTTCTCCCAGATCCGATCGACGAAATCACCGTCATCCCAGTCGCCCACTTCGACCACGCGGATGTCGCGCGGGCGCGACAGGCGACGGCCGAGCCACGCATGGACGGGCAGGACGCCGAGACCGAGACCGCTGGCCGCGAGGAAGTCGAGCGCGAGCTTGCGTGTGAACGTTGTCCGGAGAAACGAAATCTGGCGGAGGAAGCGCGAGGGGCGGGCAACGCGGAAGAAGAAGCGCACGTCGAACAGCTTCCAGCCGAGCGACCCGAGGATCTTGGCCAGGGCGCTCTGTCGGCCGCCCATCCCGAGGGCAAACAGGAGCGGGTAGCGTCGCTGCGCGTCGGTGAGGAGTTGCAGGCCGACCCCTTTGTACTTCGGGTCGACCGTGCTCTCTGAGAGCGGGAGCTTGAGAGAGTGCACATCGACGTCCTCGCCGCACAGGGAGAACGGATGGCGCACGCCGACGTAGCCGCCGCGGACGGCCGACCTCCCGCTTTCCGTGTCAATGTCGACCGCGACGAACGCCGACCACGCCGTTTCGCCGGGTGCCGGAGCGCTCGTCCGGAACGAGAACTCGGAGCCTCCGGCCTTCAGTCGGTCATTGAACTGGGCGACAGCCGGCTCGTACTCCGCGACGTAGGGTCGAATGACGGCCATCGATCAGCTCTGCGGTATGTGAAGCTTGTGACGGAGCCAGCGCCACTCGAGGCGCGCCCGCTCCGTCCTGGTAATCTCGTGGATCCCTCGCTGTTTCACGATGTAGTCGAGGAGCGTGCTGACGGGGACGAACCAGCCACCGAGACGGGAAAGCCGCCGCATGAGCACGGTGAACCGCGCGTCGACCGTGCCGTCCTTGACGAAGTCCTTTCCGAAGTGCGTGTATACAATCGACGCACCACCCTCCTCGGCGAGCCGGTCCTGCGCCTTCTCCGTGACTGTCTCGTTGAAGATCGAGCACCGCGCTCCCTCGGTCGCGGCGAACCAGGCGCGCACGAACGGGCGCTCGGGATCGCGGTAGGGCATGAACGGGCAGGATTTCAGGGTATTGATGTCCGCGAACGTGAAATTCCGCACGTACATGATGCGGTCACGGCAGAGGTCTCCCCAGAAGTGCGGAGACCCGGGGACGTGACCGAAGTACCGGCGGTTTCGGCGCATCGTCGTGAGCCGGTAAATCTGCTTCCGGATGCCGCTGATCCGCGCGGCGCCCCAGTACATCCCGTCTTCGCATTCGGTGTGGTTCGCCATCGACACCGGATTGTGTCCGAACATCTCGGCGAAGCGGTCCAGCCCTCGCCTGACCTCGTCGCGCGTGGAGCCGTGGTACGTCACGTTGTGCAGGGCGATCTCGAATCCCTCCGCGGCCAGCTCCTTCACCCACCCGAGGTATGCGGGATCATCGCACGTCGAGCCGCCGACCACCGCGGGAGGCTGGGCTCCTCCACCGATCGGCCACACTGTCTTCGTCGTGCGGAACCCGAGATCGCGCAGGAGCCGGTACACGTGAGGCACGTTCTCGAGTGTCGAACGGTCGGTATCGTCGAAGATCGAGAGCGCGAACGGCTTGCCATCCGGCCAACTGATGCCCTTCAATGCACGACCATCCTGGCGCCGTTCGGCACCGGGCACGGTTCGCCGAACGGACAGATGAACTCGGCGGCGTCCCGCTTCATCGCCGGCTGCCGCAGTAACGGGAGGGTCCGTCCTTCCCGGACCACGGCTCGAACAGCCAGAAAAACGATGCGCGACAGCGGTTGATGGCATCGTCACCACTCGATTCGTCACGGTCGGCGACGCTCGGCGTCAATCGTCTCATATCTCCGAAGGCCAACGAGAGCCGCGCTGACTCGGCTTCACTACAGCCAGGCAATCACCGGATCCCAAAGAATCTTGAATTCAAGACGGGATGAGGAGCAGCCCTCGCGCGGGCGGCAGGCACGAGCTCGCCCGACGTGAGCGATAATCGCCGGTCATGACTCGTGCGCGCACATTCGCTGGACTGATTGCCGGCTTGCTCCTGCCGGCGGCGGCCGCTGCACAAGGTGCGAACGCCAAATCCGACCCCGGGTCTCCGACGGCCGAGCGGCTGCCGATCTACGAAGTCGATCCCACGTGGCCGCCGACGTTGCCGAACGACTGGATCCTGGGCGACATCCGGGGGCTGTTCGTTGACGACCGCGACCACCTGTGGGTGATCCACATGCCATCGAGCCTCACCCCGCAGGAAATCGGGGCAGCGGTCAAACCGCCCATCGCCGACTGCTGCATTCCCGCTCCGCCCGTGCTTGAACTGGATCCGGAGGGCAAGGTCCTGCGAGCCTGGGGCGGGCCCGGCGACGGCTACACGTGGTTCGACCAGGAGCATGGCATCTACATCGACCACAATGGCTTCGTCTGGATGGGCACGAGCAACGGCATGCACGTGATGAAGTTCACCCAGGACGGCAAACACCTGCTCACCATCGGCGAGCCGGGCATCAACAAGGGCAGCAACGATCCCGACCACCTGGGCGGGCCAGCGAACTTCTATGTTGAGCCGAAGACGAACGAGCTCTTCATCGCCGACGGCTACATCAACAAGCGTGTCGTGGTGTACGACGCCGCGACCGGCAAATACAAACGGCATTGGGGTGCGTACGGCAAGCGTCCGGACGACACCGAGAAGTACACGTACCCGGTAAATCCGGCCAGTCCGCCGCACCAGTACTCCACGCTGCACGGCCTCGTCGGCTCCAAGGATGGCCTCATCTACGTCTCCGATCGGCGCGGCAACCGCATCCAGGTTTTTCGCCAGAATGGCGAGTACCTGATGGAGCGGTTTGTGCGTCCGGAGACCGGCGGTTCGGGGAGTGGCTTCAGCCTGCAATTTTCCCGCGATGCGGGGCAGAGCCTGCTCTATCTTATCGACGGCACGAACCAGCGCGTCTGGGTCCTCCGTAGAAAAGACCTGGCCATTCTCGATCGCTTCGGCAGGCCCGGACGGCAGGCTGGCGAGTTCATCCGCGCGCACATGATCGCCATCGACTCGAAGAGCCGCATGTACACCGGTGAGGCCGGCAATGGCCGGCGCATGCAGCGCTGGATTCTGAAGGGCACGAAGCCGGCGTCGAGCGTGATACCCCCGTCGCCGGAACGCTGATGAAACCGCACAAAGGAGCTGCCATGCCGCTGTCACGAATCGCCGTCTCTGCTTTCGGCCTGGGCGCCGCCGTCCTCGTGGCGGTGTGGGACGCTCGTACGGCCGCACACGCTCAGGCTCCGGCCGCGAGCGCGAAGCGCGCTGTCGTGGCCAATCCGATCACGGGCGAAGGGTTGCCAAATCCGGCGCCCGTGGTCACGCGCAACTGGGGACAGTTGCCCGCCGGCCGGAAGTGGGGCACGACCGCCGGCATCGACATCGATCCGAAGGACGGCCACATCTGGGCGTACGAACGCTGCGGCGCGGGCACAGCTGGTGGCGGCCCCGTTGACTGCGACAACACCCCGCTCGATCCGATCTTCAAGTTCGACCGGAGAACCGGCGCGGTGCTCGCCAATTTTGGCAAGGGCATCATGGTCACCCCGCACGGCATCGCCGTCGACAAGGACGGGAACGTCTGGATCGCGGACTTCGCGGGCAACGCGGCCGGCACCAAGGGGCACCAGGTCCACAAGTTCAGCCCGAAGGGCGAGAAGCTGCTGAGCCTCGGCGTCGCGGGCAAGCCGGGCAACGCCGATGGGCAGTTCAATCAGCCCAACGACGTCGTCGTGGGGCCCGACGGCAGCATCTACGTGTCCGACGGGCACGACGCCCAGGGGATGACCACGGCCGCGGCCATCGCCGAAGGCCTCAAACGCGGCGCCACCTCGCGCCTCAGCAAGTTTTCGCCCGAGGGCAAGTTCGTGAAGTCGTGGGGGAAGATCGGCGTGCGCCACGGCGAGTTCCGGACACCGCACGCGCTGGCCTTCGATGCGAAGGGCCGTCTCTGGGTGGCGGATCGCGGCAACCACCGGATCGAGATCTTCGATGCCGACGGCAACTATCTCGAGTCGCGCTACATGTACGGACGCATCAGCGGGATCTTCATCAAGGGCGCGACCGTCTACGCGATCGACTCGGAGTCGGGCCCGTTGAACCACGCGAATTGGCGCAACGGCGTGCGCATCGGTCCCCTCGACGAGGATCGCATCACCGCGTTCATTCCGCCGTTCGAGCGCGAAGACCGGGTCTACCAGGGGGCGGCTGGCGAAGGCGTCGCGGTCGACGCGGACGGCAATGTCTACGCGGCGGAGGGACCGAACTCGCTGACCCAGGCGGGTGGTGCGTTCACCAAATACTCCGTGCGGTGAATCGAACACCGAGAAAGATGCGGTGACGGAGACGCGTTGACGGATTGGCAACACTGCTGCGGCCCGAGACATGATTTGTCGAAGTCGCCTTCCCAGGTCACCTTTCCTCGCAAAACAGCGGATTGCCCCTTGGCGGCGCGTCTCGATCACCAGGCGCAGCCCGATGTTGGTTCGATTCAGCGTCGCACCTTGATGTGTAAGGTGGTCGATGTTGGTGTATCCGTCGAACGAGATCCCGGGGCCTTCGTCCCGCGCACGTGGTGACAAAACGCCGGCCGATTGAAGTGGTGTGAAGCGTCACGCAATTGCGAGCATCCGGTTGCGAGACCGATGCAGGCGATGGGCCGTAATCGTGCGCGTTCAATCGATTTTCGAAGCCAACCCGAGGCTGCCAAGGTATATAATGCACAAACCCCCTACGTCAGAACGACCCCCCGGCGGACTCTGGACGCTCGTCCCATGGACCAGTGAGCCGATCCCGCCCGGATAGCCCGCGTTAAAGACGCGGAGGTGATATGAGGCGAGTCGGCCTGCTCGTTAGTCTCATCGGAACGATCGCTGTGGCGGCATTCTGGACGCGAGCACAGGCCGTGGAGCCGCCGGCGGCGGTGGATTTCATTCGCGATGTGCAGCCGATCCTTCGAGAGCACTGCTATGGCTGTCACGGTCCGACCCAACAAATGAACGGATTCCGGCTCGATCGGCGTCGCGAGGCGATGCGCGGCGGAACGATCGCGGTGATCGGTCCCGGCAACAGCGACGGCAGTCGGCTGTATCAGCGACTGATCGGCAATCAGTACGGGCCAACGATGCCGCCGACGGGCGCGTTGCGACCGGAGGAAACCAGAGTCATCAAAGACTGGATCGACCAGGGCGCGGTGTGGCCGGACGAAGCGTCGGGCGAGATCCCGGTGAAGCCGCTCGACGCGAGGTCGGTGCGGCTGATGCAGGCCGCATTTCGCGGGGACACCGCAGCCGTTCGTGCGCTGCTCGACGAAGGCGCCGACGTGAACGTGAAGAACGAGTCGGGCGCGTCGCCGCTCATGCGCGCCGTATACCACGTCGACACCGCAGCGCTCCTCCTCAATCGCGGCGCGAACGTGAACGCGAAGTCCGACGACGGCCGTACGCCGTTGTTGATCGCGGCCGGCATGCCCGACGGTGCGGCGGTCGTGACACTGCTTCTCGATCACGGCGCCGATCCGTCCGCGACAGCGCCCGGCCTGCTCGGTCCGACAACCCCGTTGACCGAAGCGGCGTATGCCGGCAATGAACCCGTCTTTCGTCTGCTGCTGGAACGCGGCACTGACGTGAAGCGTGCCGGTCCGGGGCCGCTCGGTCTCGCGCTGCGAGCCCAGTGCATGGGGTGCGTTGAAGCGGTGCTGAGCAAGATGGATCGCAACGCGATCACGGCAACGATGATCGTCGGCAGCCCGCCGTTCGGGCCCGCGCTGGCAACCCCCTTCCTGCTTGAACACGGCGCCGACATCGATGCGCGCGACGCGGAGGGCCGAACGGTGCTGATGCTCGCGGCGGCATCCGATGCGCTGCCGGTCGAGGTTGTCAGGACGCTGATCGGAAAAGGCGCGGACGTCAACGCGCGTACGGCGAAAGGCGAAACCGCCCTCGGGCTCGCGAAGCGGCACGGCAAGACGCCCGTCGTCGATCTGCTCGTGCGGGCTGGCGCCGTCGACGTGGCGCCGGCGCCCGGTCCACCGGCGCAGCCGGCACCCGCCACGTCGCCTCGGGCCGCAATCGAGCGGACGCTGCCGCTGATTCAGCAGAACGACGCCGCGTTTCTGAAGAAGGCCGGCTGCGTGTCGTGCCACAACAACACGCTGACCGCGGCCACGGTCGCGGCCGCGCGTGCCGGCGGCTTCCGCGTCGACGAGACGATCGCGCAGCAGCAGCTGAAGGCAATCGGCGCGTATGTCGACACGTGGCGCGAGCGCGCGCTGCAAGGCATCGGGATTCCTGGCGACGCCGACACGATCAGCTACATCATGCTCGGGCTCGCGTCGGAGAAATATCCGGCCAATGCGGCGACCGACGCGATGGCGTTCCTGCTGAAGCGCCAGCAGGCCGCGGACGGCCACTGGCGGATTCTGGCGGCTCGGCCGCCGATCGAATCGAACGATATCGAGGTCACCGCGCTGTCGATGCGCGCGCTGCAGGTCTACGCGCCGGCTGCCGGACGCACGGAGTATGAGCAGTCGGTGGCCCGCGCCGCGGCGTGGCTGGGCCAGGCGGCTCCCCATTCGACCGAAGAGCACGCCTTCCGGCTGCTCGGGCTCGCGTGGTCCGGCGCCGACCAAGCGATGATCGACACCGCAGCGCGCGCGTTAGTCGCCGGCCAGCGCAGCGACGGCGGCTGGGCGCAGATTGCGACGCTCCCGAGCGACGCGTATGCGACCGGCGAGGCGCTGGTCGCGCTGGCCCAGAGCGGTGCGATCGCGGTTACCAGTCCGGCCTACAAACGGGGCGTTCATTTTCTCTTGAAAACGCAATACGCCGACGGTTCATGGTTTGTGCGCAGCCGCGCGCTCCCCCTGCAGCCGCACTTCGAAAGCGGCTTTCCGTACGGCCACGACCAATTCATCTCGGCGGCGGCTACGAACTGGGCGACGCAGGCGCTGATTGCGGCGGCGCGAACGCGGTCGTGAGATTGGCGCGCCTGGGCCGGCTCTCCAGACCGACGAGAGAGTCCACCTGAGAGGCCGCAGGCACCCTCGCAGGTTGCTGAAAAAACCCGACATTCAACGCAGAGCTCGCTGAAACCGCAGAGAATCCTTTCGTTCGAGTAAATTCGATGGCTATGCCGGCCGCGTTGCCGCTCGAACTGCGATTCGCCGCGCGCGTGCTACGCAAGAGCCGCGGCTTCACACTTGTCGCCGCCACGTCGCTGGCGCTGGCGGTTGCGGCCAATACCGCAATCTTTTCCGTGGCCAGACAGCTGCTGTTCGAGCGGCTCGACGTCCCCCACGCGGCCAACCTGCGTCTGCTCGCGTGGACGGACGCCAACTTTTCCTACCCGGTGTACGAGCAGCTGCGCGCGCAGAATCAGGTCCTTGGCGATCTCATGGCGTTCCACGCGACAGCGGTGAATGCGACCGTCGGCGAAAACGCGGAGCGCGTGCTCGCGCACGAAGTGTCGGGGAACTACTACGCGGTTCTCGGCATTCAACCACCACTCGGCCGCGCGATCGGTCCGGCGGACGACACCGCGGGCAGCGAGCCGGTGGTGGTGATCAGCGACGAGTTTTGGCAGCGCGAATTCGCACGGTCGCCGGCGGTGCTCGGACAATCGATCAGGCTCAACGACGTGCCGGTCACGATTGTCGGCGTGAATCCCAGAGGCTTCACCGGCGCCGCGAGCACGCTGCCCGCGCAAACGCCGGCGGTGATCGTCGCGCTGGCAAAGGCGACGCTCGTCACGCCGTCTTCCGATGGTCGGAACTGGCTCATGGATCCGACGTCGCGGTCCGTGAACATCCTGGCGCGCACGAAATCTGGCGTGAGCGACAGCGCGGCGCAGGCGGCGCTCGACACCCGGTTCGCCACCATCGTGCGCGCGACGCTGCCAAGGCACGCCGGCGACGCCATGCCCAGGCTGACGCTGCGCGACGGCAGCCGCGGCCTCTTTGCGCAGCAACAAGTCTTCGCCACCCCCCTATCGGTGCTGACGATCTTTCTCGGACTCGTCCTGCTTCTCGCCTGCGCCAACATCGCCACGCTGATGCTCGCGCGCGGAGCGGAGCGACAACGCGAGATGAGCGTGCGTCTCGCGCTCGGCGCCGGGCGCGCACGCATCGTGCGGCAGACACTGGTCGAGAGCCTGCTGCTCGCGGCGATTGGCGGCGCCTGCGGACTGGCGCTCGCCTACGTCGGACGCGGCGCCATCGCGCGGTTTACTCCGCGCTTTGACTGGCCGGTGTTCGCCTTTACCGCGCTCATTTCGATCGCAACCGGCCTGCTGTTCGGCCTCGTGCCCGCACTGGCGGCCATGCGCGCGGAGATCGCGGATGGCGTAAAACGCAGTGCCCGCGTCGGGAAGTCCATCGTCGGATTTCAGATCGCGCTTGCCACGTTGCTCATCATCACAGCCGGCCTCTTCCTTCGCTCGCTCGCCGGACTCAACGCCGTCGATCCTGGATTCCGCACGGACCATCTGCTGCTCGCACAGATCGTCCTGCCGCAGAATCGCTACCCGGCCGGTGCGAACGTCGCTTTCCATCAGCGCATGGAGCAGGCGATCGCGAACATTCCCGGCGTCGCATCTGTGTCTGGCGCAGAGGTCCCGTATCTGTCCGGCGAACATTTGCAGACGAACTTCCTGCCTCAGGGCGAAGCGATTGACGCGAGCACGAGTCAGACCGAACCCTACAATGCCGTCGGCGTTCACTTCTTCGACACGCTCGGCATCCCGATCGTCGCGGGACGCGCATTCGGCGTCAACGACACCGCGACGTCCGCAAAAGTTGCCGTCATCAACCAGCGTCTCGCGGCAGCCCGATTCCCCAATCAGAATCCGATTGGGAAGCGAATCTCGGTCGGCGTGTACGCCGGCTACGGCGACGTCTTGACGAGCGGCCCGATCGAAATCGTCGGCGTGTGCGGTGACACGCTCTACGGCGATCTGCACGGCGTGCCGCCGCCGCAGTTATTCGTCCCCTACGTGCAACAGACCCAAGTACGGCGGCTGACGTATCAGATTCGCACGCAGACAACGCCGGCAGCCATCGTTCCGGCGTTGCGCCGAGTCGTACACGCGGCCGATCCCGCGCTGCCGCTGGTGAATGTCCGTACCCAGCAGGAGCAGATCGATTCGGACCTCGCGGACGAGCGGCTGCTCGTGTCGCTCACGTCGACTTTCGGGCTCCTCGCGTTGGTGCTGGCATCGGTTGGAATTTACGGCGTGATGGCGTACTCGGTTGCGCGGCGCACCAAGGAGATCGGAATCCGCATGGCGCTTGGCGCGATCCCGCCGCAAGTACTGGTCATGGTGCTTCGCGAAGCCTCGTCGTTGTCGGCGGCCGCGATCGCGCTCGGCGTAGTCGCGTCGTTCCTGGTCACACGATTCGTGAAGTCGATGCTCTTCGGCGTCGCGTCATCCGATCCGGTCACGCTATGGGGCGCGGCCGTGCTGTTGATGATCGTCGCCCTGGGCGCAAGCTGGATTCCTGCGCGACGCGCGGCGCGCGTGCAGCCGATGGAGGCGCTGCGACGGGACTGAAGACCGTGGCGCTCGGCTTCGGCGCGGCGCGGGCGCGAGAACAACGTCGGCGATCGCTCGACGAATCGTCGCGGTGAGTCGCCGGCGTTCTCCTTCGGAACGGCCAACCGTTCATGGCCCAACCATTTGTCCGACACCGTCCTGCTTGCCCGTGCTTCCGTTACCTTTTGACGCTCTGACGTCGCCCGGGTGCCACCTCGTCTTCTTGCCCTTGGCCGGCCAGAGCCGCAGCTAGTCCTCAAACGGCATCAACCAGACCGGCTTCAGCCGTCGAACGGGCCTGATCTCGTCGATCCAGACCGGCATTCCCTTCAACACGCTCGAACGGCCCTTTCCTGAAGGCCTGCTCGAACCGCTCAACTACGCCCAACACGATTCTGCTGCAGCCGACCGCCAGACTGCCCAAGGGGCAGCCGTCGCTCGATCGGTGGTTCGACAACAGCACCGCCACGAATCGGCGACCGGACGGAAGCCACGCGTGGGCGGTGATTCCGCCGAACGACTTCCCGGACGTTGAACGTGCGGTTCAGCGACATCCGCGATCCGTCGAGCAGCTTGCCCCTTCCGCGCGGCCCGCCAGAACCTTGTCCGTGTCGTTTAAGTTCGTCGGGGCCGACGCGTGAGCCATTTGTTAGGTATCGCTGAGCGCGACGGGCGTGGCACAGATCTTCCACTCCAATTAATTGATCGACGGGACGCTTTAGAAGCGAAAGGGGATAGCTGATGAAACACGCTGCCACCACCGGCGACCACGACACGGCCGAGCACATGATGGGAATCGTAGACCGAGTGCGGGAGAGCACAACAAGTCAGCTCTCACGCCAGAAAGAGCGGGCGTCCAACGGGCTAGGCAGTGTCGCACGGGCCGTACGGCAAAGCACGCAACAGCTGCGCGAACAGAAGCACGACACGGTCGCGCAGTACGTCGAACAGGCGGCCGGCCAACTCGAACGACTGTCGACGCGACTGAAGGAAAAGAATGTCGATGAATTCGTCGCGGACGCTCAGCGATTTGCACGCCAGCGGCCCGCGCTCTTCATCGGATCTGCGTTTGCGCTTGGTGTGATCGGGTCGCGGTTTTTCAAGAGCTCGGCACGGTGAGGCACCTTGAGGCACGGTGAGGCACCTTGAAAGGAGCCAGACTCACGACACCCGCTCAAAGCACAGGGTACGCCGCGAGGGAGATGCGGTGATGGCCGAAAAGCCGGTAATCGGCCTAGCCAAATGGGCGTGACACCTTGGTGTCGGCGCTAGTCGTTGGACTGATGACTATTGGCGTCACGAATGCGATCGAAACGATGAAGGAGACTGCGAAATGGATGATAGGACAAACGGTATACGCAGCCCAAAAGGCATAGACGACGAGAGCACAATGGGCCGTGGCGAGGACAGCCATACGAGGCAGGTCGCGTCGGGGACACCACGTCCGCGCAATTCGACCACAGGCGCGGCAGAGCGATCGAGAAACTGGAGCGATGAGCCATCATGTGGGTCTGCCGGCGTTGACGAACGCCTACACGGATCCGCGCAACGCACCGATCGGATCCGGGCCGAGATCGAGCAGACGAAGGATCGTATGTCTGAAACGATTGATGAAATCCAGGAGCGCCTCCGTCCCAGCAACGTGGCTTCGAACGTCCGGGACACCGCGAGCAGAGCGGCATCGAGCGTGCGCAGTGCCGCGAGCGAGGCACTGGATGAAGTGGCCGAGTCGCGCGTCGTTCAGCAGGTATGGGCTAATCCGATCCCGAGCGCAATGGTCGGCATCGGCATGGCTGGTCTCGCGTGGCTCGCGTTCGACAGCCGAAATCGGCAATTGCAGTCGGCGCGAGGGCGACGATCGTCGGCTTTCGGCTACAACGAACGGGAACAGTATTATCGTCAGACGGGAGCGCCACCGCTCTCTGGCGCGACGGCCGACTCCGCAACGGGCGAGCATGGCGCGGTCGAACGCGCGAGGGAACTGGCGTCCAAGACTGGCGAGTACGCACGTGAAGTCGGATGGAAAGCGCAGCAAACGTCGCGGCGGGCGCAGACCCAGCTGCAGCGCGCTTTGAACGAGAATCCACTTTTCGTCGGTGCCGCCGCTTTGGCGGCTGGCGCGATGATTGGAATGGCCGTACCCGAAACGGAGAAGGAGAACGAATGGATGGGGGAAACGCGCGATAACGTGGTCGAGGAGGCACAACAAGTGGCGCGAAATGCGGCGACTCGTGTGCAGGACGCCGCAACGGATGCCGTCAAGCGTGTGCAAAACGTCGTCACGGACCCCGTCAAGTTGTTGAGCCAGGATGATTAGTCGTCGATTCAGCCGTTTTCGTTGGCGCCAACACAGATCGATAGGCGGTTGACACAGGTGGGAGGCCGGGTGTTCGGATTCTTGTGCGGGCCAGTGCGAGTTCCCTTCAGCCGGTCACTGCCTCCGCCGCGGGCGCTGATCGACAAGCATTGCCGGTAAAGCACGCTGATGGCTTTCCTCGCCATTGTGCAAAAGTCCTCCGAGTCTGGTCACGCCAACGCTGACGTCTTCGTGACTCGGCTTCCTCGACCAGATCTGCATACCCGTCAGGCGGAGCCGGATCGCTTGCGACATCGCTAGCGCAGGTCCTCGTAGCGAACCGCGATGATCTCGAGGCGCTCGAGTCCGCGCGGCGCGCGAAGCGTCACGGTGTCCCCGACCTGTGCCGTCAGCAGCGCCTTGGCCAGCGGAGAGCGCCAGGAGACACGTGCGTCTCCGGAGTCGAGCTCGTCCACTCCCACGATGGTGACCTCGCGTTCGTCGCCGCTCTCGTAAAGGACCGTGACGGTCGCGCCGAAATGGACCCGCTGGTGCGTCTTGCCCGAGTTGTCGACCACCACGGCCCGGTCGAGACTCTTCGACAGATAGCGGATACGTCGGTCGATTTCGCGCAGTCTCCGCTTCCCGTAGGTGTAATCGGCGTTCTCCGATCGGTCGCCGTTGCCGGCGGCCCACGCCACGGTCGCAACGACCGGCGGCCGCTCCACCTTCCACAAGCGAGCGAGTTCTTCCTGCAGTCGCCGGTAGCCGCCCGGCGTGATGTAGTTCTTGACTTCGTCACTCATAGGACACGTTGACATCGTGTGGCGCGGCCGCAGGTCGCATCGGATCCCCCTCTACTTGCGGCCGACGGGCTCGGTGGAGAAGCGCACACGGGCGAACAGCTCCGGGATGTGCGAGTCCCACACGCCATGCGGGCTCCACGCCCAGCCGCCAGGATCCGTCACCGGCGTGGCTTCCTTGTACTGGTTGAACCGCGAGAAATCCATGCGCCACTCGTCGCCGTCCCGCGGCGGCAGCGCGCGCCCGCCCGGCATCGCGAGGGGCTCGAGCGAACGCCAGGGGATGCGCAGCTCCACGGTCCAGCCGCGGTCGCGGTCTTTGTTGTCGTTGATCGTTCCGTCCACGTGCACGGCCGTCTCGAGGCCCGGCATGTCCCAGTTCCAGTAGCCGATGCGCTGCCCGCGCGGATGCTGCTTGAAGCCGACGCCGTTGAAGGGCCTCACGCCCGGGCGCGAGCGATCGAATTCCGGCCGGGGCGCGTAGCCGCTCGACTCGAACTCCCGTTCCCAGATGAAGAAGACCTCGTAGATCGTCCCGAAAGCGTTGATCTCGAACTCGTAGTACGCGTCGCGCCCGGCGATGAACAGCTCGACGTCGTTGTTCTTGTAGATCGGCGCGTCGCGCTCGGTCAGGGTCGCCTCGACGAACGGCTCCTCGACCCAGTACCCGACGTAGAGATGCGTGACGTCCCACAGCATCGCGGCCCGAGTGTCGTGGATGCCCGGGCGGCCGGCGATGAGATCGGCGAAGCGCGGCGAGCGTTCCACGGCCCGCCAAGCGGCCTCGTCGAGCCGCCCGTCGATGACGATGGAAGACGAGGCGCGTCGCGCGGTGTAGCGGGCGATGCGGTCCTCCGGCCAGGGGAAGGGCCACGTCTGCGCCAGCAGCGGCATGGCTCCGCATCCTAGCAGCGCGGAGGCTAGTGTGTACCGCCATGACCGACTTGCGCGCCGCGGCCTGTCACGACGAGGACAGGTTCCGCCATCACCGGATGACTTGCCGCTCATGGGCGAATAGCTTATCCCGTTCGCAGTCGGGCTTGACCCTCACGTTACGTTGAGTCTCCCTCGTGACATTCGGCGCCTGGTCGAGACACGTCGACTGCGTTGGTCAGTCTCATCGCCGCACAGACGGCATCCGCGCACGAGCGGGCGGCGCTCTTCATCACTCCGACCGAAGACAATTTCGAGGTGTATCTGTCGGCAGCGATGGTAAAGAAGCAGGTGCCAGTAGCGGTCGTCACAAAAGAAGAAAGTGCCACACTCGTATTGAAGGCTTCGGCCGTTGAGGTCCAGAAGCAGTCCACAGGTTCTAAGGTCGCCCGCTGCCTGTTTGCCTACTGCAACGGCATCGAAGACCGTGGCGCAACGAGCGTGCAACTGTTGAAAGGTGATTCGGTCGTTTGGTCTTATTCGGTCAATAAAGGTCGGGGTCAAAACAACCGGCAGTCGTTGGCGGAAGCGATTGCCAAGCATATGAAGGACGAATACTTCAGCCAGTAGGGTCGCCCTGCGCTAAACGTCGCGCCACAGCGGTCGCTGCTCAGAGGCCGTAAACCACATTGCTACATGCCGAGTGAAACAACATGAAGCGCTGGTTCGCTCGGTTCGCAGCAGTCCTCCAAATCCACCGCGTGCTCCGCTTTGTGCGGGTGCGCCGCGGTGCGTGGCAGATCGTGTGTCGCGATCCACATCGACGTCTGCTTCGGACGGCGCCGTCGTTTGCCCATTGCCATGCGCGACAGTGTAGTACGCTGCATCGATCATGGCGATCGCCAATTACACGTTTCACGAAGGGCTGCTAAGGAGAAGACGTGAGATCTGCAGCGTTGCTCGTCGCTGTCTTCACCATTCTCGTCGGCATCGTGGGTCTCATTTCACCCGATAGCGTCACGACGGTTCGACGGCTGTACTTCGCGACGCCTGTTCGACTATATGCGGCCGGCGCTGTTCGCGTTGCCATGGGGCTCGTGGTGATCCTCTGCGCCCCGGCCTCACGTGCGCCACAGACGCTGCGCGCGTTGGGAGCCGTGATGTGCATGCAAGCACTCGTGGCGACGCTCCTCGGGCCTGATCGCGCGCGAGCGGTCCTTGAATGGGAGACGATGCAGACAGCCGCGCTCCTGCGCGTTGGGGCCGCGGTGGCTTTAGCCACCGGAGGCTTCATAGCGTATGCGGTTTCAGGCCACCGTCCTACTAAGAGCGCGTAACAAGACCTCCCGAACCTGATCCTAGTCGGCGAAGTAGCGTGAACGGCGTATGGCCGCGGCGTTGCTTCCAGATCGGTTGTGGGACCTTGTCGAACCCTTCTTGCCGATTCTTCCACGACGGCCACAAGGTGGCCGACCACGCGTTTCGGATCGCGCGTGCCTGACGGGCATCGTCTTCGTCCTTCGCAGCGGCATTCCCTGGCAGATGCTCCCGCAGGAACTCGGGTGCGGGTCGGGGATGACGTGCTGGCGGCGCCTGCGCGATTGGCAACGGGCGGGCGTTTGGGATCTGATGCACTTTGCGCTGCTGGACTGGCTCGCGCGCTCCGACCAGATTGATTGGTCGCGGGCGGTCGTGGACAGTTGTTCCATCCGCGCCTACGGCGGTGACCAGACCGGTCCAAATCCCACTGATCGGGCCAAGCGCGGGAGCAAGCGTCATCTGATCTGCGACGGGCGGGGCGTGCCGCTCGCGGTTCGCCTGACCGGCGCCAACCGAAACGACTCGCAGGAGGCATTGGCGCTGGTCGATGCGATTCTTCCACTCCAAGGCGAGCGGGGACGGCCGCGGCGTCGCCCAGATTGTGTGGTGGGAGACCGCGGCTACGATGCAGAGGCAATCCGATCCGGGTTGCGAACTCGCGGCATCCTGCCGCTGTTGGCGATGCGCCGTACCAAGCACGGCAGCGGTTGGGAACTTGGCGCTGGGTCGTCGAGCG
>JBKPAI010000220.1:0-26698 GCA_046726355.1 Acidobacteriota bacterium
ATTAGCATCAGTGACGGGACGGCCTCGGTTCCCGGATGCCCCATCAGTCTCGCAAGAGTCATCCGAAAATCCACGCGAGAGCCGAGAGTTTCTGACGTGGTGCGTCGCGATTGCATCGCGTGGGCCGCTAAAGCCGGACACGACCCAAGAAGAGCGCTCTCCGCCGAACGCCCGCAGTGCGAGCCGACACGCCACGCTGCAACGTCGGGATGAGCGGGCTGGAGCCGCAACAGCTTTTTGGATCGGTCCCGGCCTCGCTTAATCTGAACGCCTTACACCCTTTGGCTTCGCCTTGACTTGCCCCATGGCACAGCGTAGGCTTCGCCTCATCCTGCATTTCATTCTGCGCCGGGCAGGCCTTCCAGGGTTTTGCCGTCGGTTTGCTGGGCGAAAGGAGTCTCTTCTTATGCGCCGGATTCTGTTCTTGGGATTGGCGTGCGTGCTCGTTTGCGCGCCCTGTTTCGGGCAAACACTGGGCACCATCACCGGAGAGGTGAGAGATTCCAGCAACGCGGTGGTTCCCGGCGCCACAGTGACCGTGGTGAACAAAGCGACCAACGCCACGCGTACGGCCTCGACCAACGAAGTCGGGCTGTTCGATTTTCCGGCACTGCCTCCGGGGATGTACACGGTCAAGACGGAGCTCGACGGTTTCAAGACCGCGACGCGCGACCTCGAGTTGCAGGTGCAGCAGACCGCAAGGGTCAACTTCACGCTTGAACTGGGCACGCTGTCCGAGATGGCGACGGTGACCGGCGTCTCGCCGCTGGTCGAAACCGCGAACGCGACCATCGGCACCGTCATCGAGAACCGGCGGATTGTGGAACTGCCGCTCAACGGCCGGAACTATCTCGACCTCGTCAAGCTGAGTCCAAATGTCAGTGCGGAGTTTGCCGGCGCCGGTCAGGCCGGCGCCCGGCAGGGCGGCACGCGCGCGAACCAGCAACTGTCGATTTCGGGTCAGCGCCGCGAATTCAACTACTACACTCTCGACGGCGTCGACAACACCGACGTCAACTTCAATACCTACATCTTCCTCCCCTCGGTCGACGCGCTGGAGGAATTCAAGGTGCAGACCGGCGTCTACTCCGCCGAATTCGGCCGTGAGGCGAGCCAGGTGAACGTGGTCACGAAATCGGGCTCGAACAACCTGCACGGAACGGTGTTCGAATTCCACCGCGACGACGCGTTCGATGCCAGACCGTACGCGTTTACCGCCTCGCAGGCCGCCGCCCCGAAGGCGCCGTTCAAATGGGATCAGTACGGCTATACCGCCACCGGTCCGGTGTGGAGGAACCATCTGTTCTTCATGTCGAATTTCGAGGGATACCGGGATCGGAAGCAGTTCCAGAATCTCTACAGCGTGCCGTCCGCCGCGATGCGGAGCGGCGACTTCTCGGAACTGCTGGCGAATCTCGGCGCCGCCAACTCACAGACCGGACAACGGACCGGGATCGTGGTCGATCCGACGCAGTGCACGGTGGTCGGCACCAGCCGCACCTGCGCGCCATTCGCGGGCAACATCATTCCCTCCGCCCGCCTGCATGCCACATCCAACAAGCTCCTCGAGTTCTATCCCGAGCCGAATTACGGTGCCGGCGGACTGGTCAACAACTATCTGTCGCTGCAGGATCGCGTCATCGACAAGTACCAGTACACCCAGCGGATGGACCTGGTGCAGAGCTCCGCATCGACCTGGATGGGCCGATACAGCTACGGCAAGGATAACGAGGTGACGCCGGCGTTGAAGTTGAACGGGACGAAGCTGGACACGCGGGTGCACCAGGTTGCGCTCGGCAACACGTGGACGGTGTCGTCGACCCTCGTCAACGAATTCCGGTTTGGCTACAACTATTTCTTCAACACGTTCGGGCGCGAGCTGGCGTTCGAGCGTGACGTGGTGAAGGAGCTGGCGATCCCGGGCATCTCGCTGAATCCTCCCGAGGCGTGGGGGATCCCGTCGATCGGCATCACAGGGTTCAGCGGCTTTGGCGACAGCACCGAAGGACCGTATACGAACCGGAACCACGCCTTCGAGTTCAGCGACAACGTGTCGTGGATTCGCGGGCGGCACTCGTTCAAGGTTGGCGGCAGCATCCGCTACGACAGGTACAACCAGGTGGGCAACCAGTTTGCGCGCGGGAATTTCCAGTTTCAGCCCATCGCCTCGGGCTACGCCTTCGCCGACTTCCTGCTCGGCTACCCGCAGCAGACCGAGTCCGCGGTGGCGCTCGCGGTGACCAAGTTCCGCGCGCTGAGCCAGGCCTACTACTTCACCGACACGTGGAAGGTTCGCTCGAACATGACGTTCGATCTCGGCCTGCGCTACGAATACACGCCGCCATGGCGCGACGAGAACGGCACGTTGATGAACGCGTCCATCCCCTTCCACGACACGACGCCGAACGTCCAGGACCTGTCCCGCCATCCGGTGATGGTGCGCATCGGCAGCGGCGACGTCTATGAGGACACCGTGCTCCGGTTCGCCCCGAACATTCAGGTGGCGCGCGACGGCCGCCTCGGCGACCGGCTGATCTTCGATGACAAGAAGAACTTCGCGCCGCGCATCGGCTGGGCGTGGAACCCGAGCGAAAAGTGGTCGTACCGCGCCGGCACGGGCATCTTCTATATGCAGGATACCGGCAACCCACGGTTCGACATGGCGCGCAACCTCTCCGGACGCCGCCGTGACAACACGCTGGCGCTGACGCCCGACCTCACCTTCGACGTTCCCTTCAGAGGCGTCGGAACCGCGAACGACTGCGGCGTCGCGCCGCCGCTGGTGTGCCTGACCAACATCTACGTGCTCGGCAACATGCCGAATCGCACGACGCCGTACATGTGGCAGTATCTGTTCAACGTACAGCGCGAACTGAATGGCTCCACGGCGCTCGAAGTCGGCTATCTGGGCTCCCACAGTTATCGCCTCGAGCGGATGTTCGACTGGAACGAGACGATTCCCGGGCTCATCGGATCGGTGCAGAGCCGGAAGCCCTATCCGGAATTCACGAAAGTCCAGGAGATTGGGAACGTCGCGGAAGCCAAGTACAACTCCCTGGCGGTCAAGCTGACCCGCCGGCTCCACCAGGGATTGTCGGTACTCGGCGGTTACACGTTGTCGAAATCGACCGACAACGGAAGCGGCATCCGCGTGCTCGACGGCGACACGCTGTTCCCGCAGAACAGTTTCTGCCTCGAGTGCGAATGGGGCCTGTCGGTGTTCGATGTCCGGCACCGGTTTGTCTCATCGGTTCTCTACGAGCTGCCGTTCGGTGAGGGCAAGCCGCACCTCCAGACCGGTCTCGGCAGCGCCATCCTGGGTGGGTGGCAGCTCAGCGCGATTGTCTCCGTGTCGAGCGGATTTCCGAGAACCGCCTACGTCGGCACTGACCGGTCGAATACCGGAGGCGGACAGGACCGGCCGAACGTCACCGGGCAGGACCCGAACCTGCCGCGCAGCGAGCGAACGATCCAGCGCTGGTTCAACACCGGTGCGTTCGTCCCGCAGCCGTTGGGCACCTGGGGCGACGCCCCCCGCAACAACTTCTTCGGCCCGGGCATCACCAACGTGGATGCGTCGATCATCCGGAACTTCCGGTTGACGCGCAGCAAGACCCTGCAGTTCCGGCTCGAAGCGTTCAACCTCCTGAACAATCCGATCTGGAACGACCCGAGCACGACGTTGACCAGCTCGACCTACGGTTCGATCACCAGCACCAGAAAGCCGATGCGCGAGCTGCAGCTCGGGTTGAAGTTCGTGTTCTGAAAGCGCGTCCGAGAATGGCAATCTCACCACGGAGGACACGGAGGACGCAGAGGGAAAACCCTGTTTGCTTACGGGATTGAACCTCCGCGTCCTCCGCGGTAGCTATCCCTGATAGATCCGGGGGGCTGCGCCCCGCGGACCCCCCCTACGCGCTCACTCGCGGGGGCCCCATGATCCCCGCTCCGTTCGCGCGGGCGCGCCTGTGGCGCCCCCCGGGCCGCTCGATGACGCGGCGGTTGGGTGCTGCGCGGCTGTGTTCGCCAGTCTCCACCGCCGCGGCAGGCGCTGCGCTCGCCATCACAAAGACACCAAGGACACAAAAGGGCCAGCCCAGTTCTCCTCGACGGATTTCAACGCCTCGAAGCAGTCGCGATCCCGGGAGGGCTGTTCAAGCTGCTCTCGCACGGCAAACTTGGCACGTTTGTACACACTCGCGCCGTGCAGGCACGGCTAGAGTGGATCTTCCGCCTCCTTTGTTGCCTGCCGGGTTCCTTCCATCCCAGACATCGTTCCACGCAGGCGCGCAGTCTCTGCTTCTCCTTGAACACGCGGAGCCGCAGGGCATTATGCGTAACGCCCAGGCTGTCGGCGAGGCCCTCCCTCGCTTCGAGATAGTACCGCTCGAGCAGCTCTCGACTACCGGTTGGAAGAGTCGCCAGGCAGTCCCTGACACATTCCAGCGGTTGACAGGCATCAGGAGCGACGGCCAGGAGAGGGGCGGCTAGAAGGTCAACCTTCGCGCGCTCTTTCAACGACTCCCGATAGACGTGTTTCGCCACGCCGTAGAAATAGCTGCGCGGGTCCGGGGACCGCACGTGTTCCCCGGCGGCGATTCGGCGGGCCACCCGATCGATGGTCTCATCCGCGTGTTCGTCCGACGGCAGGCACCGGCGCCACTCGAAAAAGCGGGTGAGCGTCTTCCGAATCCCCTCGTACTTCTCTCCGGCCGCGTCCCGGTCAGGATCGAGCCACGCGAGCAGCATATCGAGCGCTGACTGCAACTCGAATGAGGCCTCTGCGACGGGGCGGTAGTCGAGATGGGCGCGCTGGCGGAGGCGCGTCCGTCATTCCACAGCAAATCGCTCGGCCTGCTCGGCCTGACAGACGACCTGCTGCGGGCGCGTCTCCTCATCCGTCACGAACGGGCCCGCAGCTCGATTTTCAGCACGAGTTCCTCGAATTCGCTGCGGGGCGTTGCTGAACGAAGGTGCCGCCACGATGGTTGCGTCAGGTGGCCGTCTGGCCGCATGATGTAATGGATGCCAGATCCCGATCTCCGTCGACCTGACATGGTGACTCGGCGTGCGGCGCTGAAAGCCTTCGGGACCGGCGCCGGCGCGGTCGCGCTGCTCCCCTGGCTGTCCGACGAAGGACTCGCGGCGTTCGCCCATATTCAGGAGGCGAATGGCGCGCCCAGCCCGAAAACGCTGTCGGCCTCGCAGTTCGCCACGCTCGAGCGGCTCGTCGAGGCCATCATTCCGGCCGACGATCGATCGCCCGGGGCGAAGCAGGCGCGCGTTGCGGACTACATCGATCTGCTGCTCGCCGAATCGGACCGTGCCCGGGTGCTGCAATGGTTCGGCGGCCTTGCCGCGCTCGATGCCGAAGCGGCGGCACGGTTCAATGCCCCCTTCAGCCGAATCGCCGACAATCAGGTGGACGCGATCCTGCAGGACATCAGCCGCAACGAGCGGGCGCCGCAATCGCCTCTGGAATTGTTCTTTGTGATGACCAAGCAGGCGACGGTTCAGGGCTACTACACCTCGGAGATTGGCATCCACCAGGAGCTGCGCTACAAGGGCAACAAGTTCCTGCGTGAGTTTGTCGGCTGCGAGACCGAGAACGGTAAAGACTGTCAGTACTGTGGACAGAAGGCGGCAACCAAATGAGATTGCTGATTGCTGATTGTTGATTGCAGATTGCTGATTTGAATCTCGATTGAAGAATCAAATCAACAAATCGAAACAACGACAACAATCGGGAATCGACCATCGAGCCCCATGCAATCAACAATCAACAATCAACAATCAACAATCTCACGAGACATCGAGGTCAATCTCACCCGCGCGCTCGAGGAATCCAAACGGCTCGCCGACTCGGTCAAACCAGGCAGCGATCGCTGGGACATCATCGTCGTCGGCAGCGGAGCCGCCGGAGGGATGGCGGCCTACCAGCTGGCGATGGCTGGCGTGAAGGTGCTGCTGCTCGAAGCGGGCCGGATGATTGACGTGAAAACCGAGTACCGGACGATGGAGTGGCCGTACGCCTCGATGCGCCGGAATCGGCTGCCGCCCGGCGAGCGTCCGATTGCGATTGCTGAATACAACTTCCTCGACCGCCCCTACGGGAGCAATCCGGCGTACGGCGACTCCAAAGTCATGTCTTACGCCGCAAACCGGTTCACCCGCAACTGGGTCGTCGACGAACGGCAGCACCCGACGACGGGGACGCCCTATGCCTGGGTGCGCGCGCGGATTCTTGGCGGCAAGACGAACTTCTGGGGCCGCGGCGCGCTGCGCTACGGCCCGCTTCAGTTCAATGCCGCCAGCCGCGACGGGTTCGACGTCGACTGGCCGATCACCTACGACGATGTGAAGCCGTACTACGACAAAGTCGACGTGCTGCTCGGCTGCTCGGGCACGAAGGAAGGTCTCGACCAGGTCCCCGACGGCGTGTTTCAGCGGCCCTACAAGCTGAATTGCGTCGAGGTGGCATTCAAGCGCGCCATCGCGAAAATGGGGCGCCACTACATTCCGGGCCGCGCCGGCGTGACCACCGACGGGGTGCTGAACAAGTACCGCTCGAAATGCGCCGGCCGCGGCCGTTGCGGGCGCGGCTGCGACATCCAGGCGGCGTTCCATTCGCCGACGGCGCTCATCTACCCGGCGCGCGATACCGGGCGCGTGACCGTGCGGCCCTACTCGATCGTTGCCGAAGTGCTCGTCAACGAAGCGGGGAACAAGGCCACCGGTGTGCGCGTCATCGACGCGAATACGCGCGAGGTCATGGACTTCACGGCCCGCGCCGTCGTGCTCGGCGCCGGCACGCTCGACACGACGCGCATCCTGCTCAACTCGCGCTCGCGCGCGTATCCCGACGGCGTCGGCAATTCCTCCGGCCTGCTCGGATGCTATCTGAGCGAGCACATCATGGGCATCCGCGGAAGCGGCTACATGCCTGTTCGCATCGGCACCGAACCGACGCTCGACGACGGCCGCCCGGTCGCGCCCTACATCCCGCGGTTTCGCAACGTCACCGATCGCCATCCCGATTTCATCCGCGGCTATCACTTCCAGGGCGGCGGCGGGTGCGAAGAATATCCAGGCATGGCGCACGAGCTTCCCGGCTACGGCAAAGCCTTCAAGTCGAGCGTCCGCAAGTACTATCCGGCGATCATCAGCTTCGGCGGCTTCGGCGAGGTCCTGCCGCGCAAGGAGAACCGCGTCGCCCTCGATCCGCAGGTCAAGGACGCGTGGGGCATTCCGGTCCTGCGCTTCGACTACCGGTTCAGCGACAACGAGCTCAAGATGGCGAAGGACATGGCCGATTCGATCGAGGAGATGTTGACCGTGGCCGGCGCCGAAGACATCAAGATTGTCCGCGAGCCGCTCCCTCCCGGCTGGTCCATCCACGAGATCGGCACGGCGCGTATGGGCAACGATCCGAAGACGTCGGTCACCGATCGCTTCTGCCGCCTTCATGATGTGAAGAACGTCTATCTGGCTGATGCTGGTCCGTTCGTCTGCGGCGGCACCCAGAACACGACCTGGTCGATTCTGGCGATGGCGTGGCGGACGATGGACGGTCTGCTGGAGCAGATGCGCACCGGCGAGGTCTAGAGGTCTAGAATGGATCGCCGCACGTTTCTGGAGTCGCTGGCGGTTGCCCCCTTCTTCTCACCACGGCCGAACGGCATCGCCGCCGTGGCTTCGCCGCTTCGCGAATCTCGGGCTCGTCTCGAGCAGGAGACGACGCTGGCGCGCTCAGCGCGCGCAGAGCCTGGCTGGGGCCGCAAGGCCGTCCTCATCTCGATGCTCCCGAAAGATCTTCCTTATCTCGACCGGTTCCGGCTGGCGCGCGAGGCGGGGTTCGATGCGATCGAGATGCAGACGACCGAACGCGCCGAAGACGCGGCTGAAATCCGTGAAGCCGCGCAGAAGACCGGGCTGCGGGTCCATTCGGTGATGAACGCCGATCACTGGCGGTATCCACTGTCGAGCAGCGACAGGACGGTTGTCGATCGCAGCGTCGCCGGGATGGAGACGTCGCTGCGCAATGCGGCGCTGTGGGGCGCCGATGCCGTGCTGCTGGTCCCGGCTGTTGTCGATCCGGCCACGTCGTACCACGACTCGTGGACGCGATCGCAGGAGGTGATTCGCCGCCGGCTGCTGCCGCTCGCCGAGGAGACGAAGGTCGTCATTGCCGTCGAGGAAGTCTGGAACAAATTCCTCCTCAGCCCGATCGAATTCGCTCGTTACGTCGACGAATTCGAGTCGCCATGGCTGAAAGCCTACTTCGACGTCGGCAACGTCGTCTTTTACGGCTATCCCGACGATTGGATCCGCACGCTTTCGTCGCGCATCGTGAAAGTCCACCTGAAGGATTTCCAGCTCGACCGGCCGAACGGCCGGTTCACCTGGCGCAATATCGGCGAGGGCGATATCGACTGGCTGGCGGTGCATCGCGCTTTCGCCGACATCGGCTATCGCGGCTACGTGACGACGGAAGTCGCGGGCGGGGATGCGGCGTACTTGAAAGATCTTGCAGGCCGTGTCGATCGCTTTCTGGCAGGTCAAAAGCCGGTGTAAGTTGAACGTTCACCGGCCGGCGGCGCTCTGCGATCGCCGAAATGACAATGATGCCGAGACTGATTGCCGCATTGAGCCTCGCAGCGATGATCGGAACGGGCGTGGACCAGCAGCCGCCGAACTGCGCAGGAACGAGCCGTACGAGTGGTTCGTGCCGACACCAAAGGGTCTCGGGCGCGAATCCCGGGTCCGGTAGGTTCGCGAGAACACGATCGGAACCGCGTCCCCAAGCGCCAGGTCAATCGTTTTCCTGACGTAGAGACCGGTGGAAAGATCGACCGGATCGCCGTCTGTTGCCTGGTAGCGGGGTGAAATGGATGGAGCGGAAAAGCCTTCGCGGGCTGCCTGGCGAAGGTTGACTGACAGCGACAGCACCATCACGGTGATGACGGCGCCGCCGACAGTTGTCCGAACGATAATTGTGCGAAGACTCACGAACACCCTGCTCATTCATGGCGATTGGTTCCTGAGAGCAGGGCCCGTTTCGCGCAAGTGTTTTTGTTTTATCGCTGCTCTCAGTATCGATGCGCCGGCGGAGTGGTCTCTTTTGCACAACGCGGCACCAGGTTTTTGCGGCCCGCGGAGCGTCTTCACCCCGGCGGCGACTGCCGACCGGCCAGCGTGACGTTGACCGGCACCGACCTACCGGCCGATTCGCTCGAAGCGGATGTCGTCCACGCCGGCGCGCAGCGGTCCCTGATTATCGGCGCTGGCAAATCGCAGCCGGACCGTCTGGCCAGCCCATGGCGATAAATCGAACGTCACCTCGGTCGGCTGTTGCCGTGACGGATCGCCAGGGCGCCCCTGAAAGATCGTGGCGAGAAGCTCGCCTTTCGCGGTCGACGTCGTCGGGGCGGCCGGCGATACGAGGTCGACGCGATACTGCTGCTCGTCACCGAGCGTGTCGCGTCCTGAAGTGCCCGATGCGCTGAACACACCCGCGTTCACGTAGAAAACAGTGAGGCGCAGCCGGTAGCGGCCGTCGAGCGTGACATCTCGATACAGAATGCGCCTTCCCGGACCATTCATGTCGGTGACCGCGGCGAACCTGCCCTGCGGCGGGTTCGGGACGTCGAATGGAAGATTGAAATCACTCTGTGCGGGATCGGGCGGCGTCTTCCCGTTACTGTAGCTGAACCAGCTGCCCGCGCCGCTCCGTTCGATCTTCCAGCTGGTGAGCGTGCCCGATTCGAAGTCTTCGCTGGCGTTGGACGCGAGCGTCGGCTTCGTCATCGCAGTTGCGCTGGTGCTCGAGGAGGCCGGCGTCGCCAGCTCCTTGCGGAGGGATGCGATCGTCCCAGTGACCTCATTGCGAAGGCCGCGCGCGTCGTCCGGCAGCATCTTCTCCTGTTTTTCCAGCGCCAGCAGGTGGGCGGTCTTGAGCGCGTTGTCCGCCGCAACTTTCACGTCGGGTTCGACCCCCACGCCTTCCCAGTCGGTTTTGCTCACCGCGTTGATCGGGCGACCGCTGGGCACGCCAATCGAAAAGTGGTCGTTGATGCGTCGACCGGCCACCAGGTGCGCGCCGCCGCCGGTTGTCTCGCCGACGATGGTGGCGCGCTTCAGATTCTTCAGGTTGTAGGTGAACTCCTCGGCTCCTGAGAACGTGCGCGCGCTCGTGAGCACATAGACATCCTTGTTGGTGAGACGCCTGCCCGGCACGAACGGAAGCGTGTAGGACGGCCGCGTTTCGTTGGTCGGCCGAAAATAGAAGTCGTTCAGATGGACGGGCTGCGGACCGAACAGGTAGCTCGTGACGAACGCCACCATGGCGGGATCGCCGCCGCCGTTCTGACGCAGGTCGAAGATGACCGCGTCGGTACTGGCGAGAAAGTTCATCGCCGCGGTTGCCGTCTCGCCAGCAATTGCGGGGGGCATGAAGCCGCGGAAGTCGACGTATCCGATGTTGCCCGCCAGCCGCTCGACCCGGACGAATCCGAAGTTCTGACGAGCCGCAATTGTGCGCTGCCGCTCGAGTTGCGCCTGGGCATCGGCGGGCGGAGGCGCACCGGCGGCTGGCGATGGCGGCTGCGGCGGCAGCACCTGCTCGCTGTAGTTCACACCCAGGTGCTTGTCGTGACTGACCTCGCGCAGGTGGTCGGTCAGCATCCGGGCCAGCTCTCGGCCGCTTGTCACCGAATCGTATTCCTTCCGCTGCTGGCGCGCGCGAATCGCCTCTTCCATCTTCTGTGCAACGTCTGGAAAGACGTAGCCTTCGTTGAGCGCCTTGAGTGCACCGTCGATGACTTCTGTCCGTGCCGCGGCATCGAGGGCGACGTCGGGCGGCGGCGTGGCGGTCTGCGCCCGAAGAACCGGTGATGCCAGGAGAAGCACGAGGACTGTCAGAAGGCGAAGGTTGGTCATGGCGGTAACTCCAGGTAGGCGGTGCGCGCCCAGCTGAGCTTGGACGGCTGGTGGACGGATCGCGCCAAGGGCCACGTCAGTTCGATTAGACGTCGCCGCTCGAAAAACGCTCTCTCCGCGGACGGGTTTTCTGCGGACTGGCCAGGCTGAATCAGATGCTGGACTCAGAAGAGCGCGCGAATCGGATCGCCACAACCGTCAACGCAGGGTTCGTCCAGGAGCGTGATCGAATTATTCGGAAGCAGCGGGAGGCCATTCGCGAGCTGTCCGTCCACCGGCAGGCAGCTCAAGCCCTGCGTGCTTTGAACCAGCGGCTGGAGGAGGAAGCCAGACGAATTGCGCACGCCCTTTACGACGAGGCAGGACAGCTGGTGGTCTGCGCGTACCTTGCGCTCGACACATTGGCCGCCCGGCTGCATCCGACATTCGCGAACGCCTGAACGAGACTCGTGCGCTGCTTGCTCAGGTCGAGGCGCAGTTAAAACGCCTCTCTGATGAGCTCGGTCCAACTATCCTGGACGGTGAAGCTGCAATCCCTGGCTGCACGGACGTCTGGTGAATCGATCCGATTCAATTTAAGCTTTAGGGGTCACGACCTCCCGGCCTCGGTGTCGGGAATCTCTCCCCTTCAATTGCGGAGTTTACCCACTTGTTTCTCCGCTCCTCGTCCGTACGATCTTTTTATGAGAGATCGCGACGGAAACGACTGCGATTTGTGGGTGATGGTCGACCACAACGGAGAGAGAACGCTGTTCAGGATGGTCGAAGTGGGTAATGAAGTGGGAAATGGAGGTGATGTCCTGCGGCTGGCCCGTGATCTTCATGCGCCGGCTGTCGTTGTTGACATGGCGCTACCGGAGCTCCCGGCGCTCGACCAGACGTCCGGCCCACGTCACCGATCCGGGAACTCACGGCTCATTCTCGTGAAATTGCGTACGCCGATCGATGATAATGCGAGCGGCGTCGCCGTCCGCAGGCCAGGCAGAGACAAACGTCTGAACGCATCAAGTGTGCGTGGTGGTGACCTTCCTCGGGCGCGCGGAGTCCACAGGCGCCCGCTCGAAACGACGAACTAGTGGCCTGTATCGGTGACGAGTCGTGGATTCCGGAGCGCGGCGCCCGGATGGCAAGGCGCGACGACCGAGAATACCGGGAGTTACCGGGAGTATTTGAGGGAGGAGCAACGCAGCCAGCCGGGATGCCCCGCCCGGCAGCCACTATTTGATCAACCGATACGGGCACTAGACTAGGCTAGGCTAGACGGGGGCTTCGCCTCCGAGTCCGGCTCGGCGCTCGCGCCCTTCGACCCTTCGGCCGAGGGGCGGGCCCTTCGCCCCGTTCCGCCTGCCGTACCGCCCGGCGCGAAGGCGGGCCGCTCTGAAAACCTCTTCATCGCTGGCGTAAATCCGAAGAGCAGCTGCGCATCACGCGGGAACGCCGCACCCGATGGCACGAAGATGGCAAGAGCAGTCAACGCGAAATGTGGCCGCTCGACCACGAGGGTTCACCAGGGTTAGCAAACGTTGGTCAGCTGGTCAAAGCGCGAACCGGAGGGGCGCTTACGACTGGCGTGTGAGCTTTCGTGTCCCCGCTGTCGTCGTGGACTGCACCGGTTGTCGTCCATGGTGACGCGACGTTTCGGTGATCAGTGATTTGTCTGAGGGGCGTGGCCGAACAGGGTATGGGTGAAGTACTCGTCCAATTTGACGGATTCGTGATCGGGCGGGATCGAACCGTCTACTGCGCCCGCGCATGCGGAGGAGAGGTAGGCGACGGCAGCCGCCGCTGGCATGCCTGGATCGAGTTCTTACCGCTGCCCCGGGGACGTGCCATCCGGACACCTCGCGAGACAACTCAGCCCAACAAAATGGCCGCGACGTACTGGGCGACTGGACTGACACCCGTGTATCTGGAAGGGGCGCTTGAGCGTGCGCTCGATTCGTCGCTCGTTGCTGTCGCACCTTTCTCCCCCGTCACACTACCGTCTCGATTACGAACCCGCAGGCGCCAGCCTGCTCGCACAGGTCAGATCGGGGCATTGGAATCTGCGGCAGAACCGGTGGACCAGGACAACAAGGCGAGCATCCGGACGAAGGCGAGCAGCCGGGCGGCGGCAGTCGGGTTCGCACGTGTTGGTGGGATGGAAGGCCTCAAGGCGCAGATTCGGCGAATCATGGAGACCGTCCATGACCGGCAGGAGGATGCACGGCGGTACGGCATTGTCCGAAACGGGATTCTTCTCTACGGCCCACCCGGCTGCGGCAAGACCTTCTTCGCCGAGGCCATGGCCGAGGAGTTCGGCCTGAACCTGCTCCACGTGCCGCTCGAGAGAGCCATCAGTCAATACGTGGGCGGCGCCGCGGATGCCATCCAGCGGCTGTTTCAGGAAGCCCGATGGAAGACGCCGTGCCTGCTTTTTTTCGACGAATTTGACGCGATTGCCTGCAAGCGCGAGCACACCCCGCTGTTGCACGAGCAGCAAACGGTCAACGCGCTGCTCCAGCAGCTGGACGCTCATCGAGAAACGCCGGGCCTGTTGATCGTCGCCGCAACCAATCGGTTCGACCACCTTGATCCGGCAGTTATCCGGGAAGGGCGCTTCGACTACAAGGTCAAGATCGACAACCCTGACTTCGATGCGCGCCTCGCGATTTTGCGAAGCCTGATCAGCGATCGCCCGCACGGCCGCCGACTGCGTCTTGCCGAGCTCGCACGCGACTTGGAAGGGTTTTCCGCCGCCAAAATTCGAAGCCTGGTCGACGAGGCAGCCTTGGCGGCGCTCGAAGCCGGCCATCCCATTGGCGGCGAGCACCTCCGCGGTGCGTATCACGCGCTTGTCAAGGCGAGCCGGTACGGCGGCGTGAAGCTTGGCTGGAACGACCTCATCCTGCCGGAAGACGCGAAACGGAGGCTGCGCCTGATCCAGCAGATGATCGAAAATCCGCAGATTGTCCGCCAGCTCGGCATCACGCCTCCGAGCGGCATCCTGTTGTCTGGCCCGCCGGGGACCGGCAAGACGACTATCGCCCGGGTTCTCGCCTCGGAAACAGAGGCCTCGTTCTTCGCGGTCAACGCCGCCGAGATTTTTTCAAAGTGGTTCGGCGAGTCGGAGCAACGGGTCAAGGAGCTCTTCGAGCGCGCACGCACGCAGGTGCCTGCGATCATCTTTATCGACGAAATCGATGCGATTGCAGATCGCCGTGGCGAAGGCGACTCGGCAGGTGACCGGGTCCGGAACGCTGTCGTCAACATGTTCCTCACCGAGATGGACGGTCTGGATTCGTCGACGCGCGTCTTCGTCATCGGCGCAACCAACCGGCCTGAATTGCTGGATGAGGCCCTCGTACGGCCGGGCCGGCTGGGGGAGCACATCGAAATCCCGCTGCCGGACGCCGCCACACGAAGGGCGATGCTCGAGCTGTTCTCGAAAAACATGCGGCTCGCGGCGTCGGTGAACCTGGATCGCCTCACTGCCCAGACGGAGGGCACCAGTGGCGCACTGCTGAAGGGATTGTGCACGCTCGCCGGCCGGCATGCCCTGATGCGCGAACTCGATGCGCTCGGCATTGCCGCGAATGTTTCCGATGCCGCGCCGGCTGTCACCCAGGCAGACTTCGACGAAGCCTTACGAGAGCTCTCGTCACGACCGCAGCGCCGGCCGATCGGCTTCGCGGGACCGGCGGAGATCCAATCCGCATAGTGACCGGTGTCACCTCGGATATTGCCGCCTGGGCGACGCCTGGCGTCGTGCGCACGGCGTCGGCCACGCGTTGGTACAGCGCCGCGCGGTCGGCCGGCGCCGCCGCGGTCCCGCGCACGTCGAGCCGCACCAGGAGTACCCGATCACGATCGAAGCCGAGATCCAGCGCCGCCAGCTTCGTGAACGTTCGAACGAACAGACCCGCGCCGACGACCAGCACGAGCGAGAGCGCGACCTGCGCCACGACGATCGAGTCGAGAATGCCCGGGCCGCTGAGGCCGCCGGAAATATTCCGCCTTGTGCGCTTCGTCGTCATAACGGCGCCGTGCTCGCGCATCGCTTCCATAGTCAAGGGCGGCTTGGCCGCGACAGCGCCGCGCCCCGATGGAGGGCGATGAGGTCTGAACCTCGTGACTCAAGACTCAGGACTGACGACGATGCCGTTTGTCTTCTCTGCTCGTCTCCGTTTCTCCGTTTCTCTGTGTATGACCGTTGCCTCCGTGCGCTGCGTTGGGTCAGACACACGAGCTCACAACTCAAGACTCAAAACTCACTTTCACGCGCCGATCACGGATTGAGTGGAGGAGGCGACGTGGTGAAGAAATTCAGGCTGACCGTCGCCAGATCGGAAGGCGGGAATCGGGATTGGAACCGCGGGTCGGAGTAGAGTCCCGCCTCGCGTGCGCAGTCGAGGAAGACCGGGAGTTCCACCAGGTACTGATCGGAGTAGCCGTGGGTGCCGTCGTAGGCGACTGCCGGTGTCCGATTCAGGTTCGCAGCCGTGAGCTCGGGTGGCAGCGTGTGCAGCTCCAGCACGATCAGGCCGAACCGGCCGATGTACGGCGCCCAGCGACGCAGGTGCCGAACCAGATTCTCTTCGAGCTCGTCGGCGGGAATCTCTTCGCCGAGCCGGGCGAAGGCTCCGCTCGATCGCGCCGTCCGTCCGCCCCGGGTGTAATTGGCCAGCGGCAGGTAGGCGCGATTGTGATCGAGGAAGGACCGGATGTGCAGCAGGTCGTGAATGTCGTGCCCGAGCTCCTCGAGATCGCCGGCGAGCTGCGCCGGCCGGTTGATGTCGCCGTGAATGACATGGAACTCGGGAACGCCGCTGCGCCGCAGCGTCTGCTTGCTCGCCCGGCGAGCCACCTTGTTGAAATCGGCGCCGACGATGATCATCGGGTGCCGATCCAGATCGGCGCCGCGCGCGGTGCGGCTCTTGACGACCGAATACAAGTGCGCCAGCAGCGTGCCGTCGCCGCAGCCCATGTCGCAGATGCCGCGCGGTTGCTGCGCGAGTGGCCGGTTGAAGATCTCCACGATGATCTCGTCGACCTTCTTGAAATAGGTCCCGTGCGCGCCGCCGCTGCCCCACACGTTCATCGCGCGGTTGACCAGCGTTTCGAACCCGTTCTCGTCGATTCGCGGAATGCGCGGGTTCCCGAACAGCAGGGTGTTCAGCGCCGTGAAGAGCGGAAGATACGAGACCGTGACGCCGTAGGCAGTCGCGATCTGAGCGGCGTACCGGCCGCAGCGGGTCAGCTCCGCGGCGCCGTTCGCGATGCGGACCCACCCCTCCACGGCCAGCAGCTCGAAGACATAGGCCAGGCTCGGCCGCGTTGCCGAAAGCGCTGCCAGATCGACGGGACCCCGTTCGAGCTCGCCGACGATCCCGCCGCGCGCAAGCGCCACCATGGCCGGCCCGACGAGCAGGCCGTCGAGATGGCGCCGCACCTGGGTCCGCACGTTCGCGATCACGGGATCGTCGTGCGAGCCGATCCGCCAGCGATCTCTGGCCCGGTGAACCAGCTCCCGCAGCAGCGGGACGAGCGGCTCATCGGACTGCCCGGACAGGTAATCTTCGAGAAAGAGCGCTTTGGGGAGAAAAAAGGAGGTGATTTCCCCGTAGAGCGGCGGCGCCAGCGTCATCGCAATCCGGCCTTCACGCGTCAGCGTGTAGCGGATGGCGCCGTTGACGTGAACCTGTTTCAGCCAGCCGCACGATGCGAGGAGCCGAAGGGCGACGCGCAGGTACCCGGGGTTGGCGTGCGTCGGCCGGGCGATGTCGTCGACCGCGACCGGGCCGGTCGCCGCCGAGAACACCTCGAGCGCGCCGCGCTCCCACAGCGCGCTGACCGTCGGCGCCACGACGAGCCCCGCCAGGTGGTTGAAGACCACGGCCCGCACGGCGGCCTTCTCGGCTTCTGAAATCGGATCTCCGGCCACGATCTGAGACGGCCCGCGGCTCACTACAGTCGACCCTCGAATCGATCGCGGCCCTCGACCAGCGCCCGGATCTTGCGGTCGACGACGCTGCGCTGCAGCATCCAGAAGCCGCAATCCGGGTGGATGTACCGCAGGCGGTCGTGTCCCAGTGTCTTGACGATGCGCTCGATGCGCGACGCGATCAGCTCCGGACTCTCGACTTCGTTGTCCTTGATGTCGACGACGCCAATGCCCAGCCCGATCTTCGGATCGAGATCGCGGAAGACTTCCAGCTCGTCGTATCCGCGGCGCGCGAACTCGAGCACGAGATGATCCGTGCGCAGCGAATTCAGGAACGGGATGAGATCGCGCCAGAAGCCACGCAGCATCGGCTGGCCGCCGTAATTGCCGAAGCAGATGTGAACGGCCCGCTCGTTCAGGATGCCGTCGAGGACGTGATTGATGGCATCGGCCGCCCACCGAGTGTCCTGCGGGTACCCGGCAATGCTGGCCTCGTCGAGCTGCACGGCGTCGGCCTCGACGAGCTCGAGCTGCCGCCGCAGCACCGTCGCAATCGCCATCGCGAGGTCGGGCAAATCCGGGTAGAACGTGTTGTTCAACAACCGCGCCAGCATGTGCGGACCGGTGCAGGTGAACTTGAAGCGCGATTTCGTCAGCACGCGGGCGAGCTCGCAATCGAGCGGCAGATTCAGCGTGCCGTCGCCGATCGCGCCGACGACGACACCCGCCGTCGCGAGCTGATACCCGGCGGCGTGGTCGGCGCGATAGCGCTCGAAGTCGGCAGGGGAGAGCGCCTTCCGGATCCCGTCCATGCGTGAAATGAAGTAGTCGACCATCCCGTTGGTCTCGGGATGGCTCGGATCGAATCGTATGAGCTCCCCGTCAGTCACGAGATCCAGGCCGGCCAGTTCCTGCGTCTTCAGAACGGTCATCACCGCATCGCGCAAGACCAGGCGCGAGGGGTTTCCGACCATCCACGGCAATACGGGATAACTGCCGACGACGGTCGTCTTGATGCGGGAGGGTCCTGCCGTCGTCATGGCTGGCACTCACTCGGCACGGAGAGTGATCGCTGGATCGACGCGGGCGGCGCGCCAGGCCGGAACAGCGCAGGCGGCGATCGCAACAATCCCGAGCGTCGGAGCGACGCTCACGAAACTGAACGGGTCACATGCGGAAACCCCGAACAGGAAGCTCCCCATCACGCGGGAAGCCAGCAGCGCTGCGACCAGGCCCGACGCGAGTCCGCCGGCGACGAGCATCGAGCCGTCGCATGATACAAGCCGCATGATGTCGCTTCCGCTCGCCCCGACGGCCATGCGCACGCCGATCTCGTGACGTCGTTGGCTGGCCAGATAGGAAATGAGGCCGTACAGGCCGACCACCGCGAGAGCCGACGCCAGCAGACCGAGCGAGGCCGCCGCTGCGGCGGCCTCGCGAACGGGAAAAACTCCGAGCCCGCCGGCTAACGCCTTCGACATGCTCTGCACATCGTATAGCGGCAGGCCGCGCTCCAGCGATCGGATTGACCGCTCGATCGAAGGCGCCAGCGCCTCGGGCGTCATCGAGCTCCGTACGTGCAGCACGCGGAGGCCGCTGTACTCCGGCGTGAGGGGGACGAAGAAATAAGACTGCGGCGCTTCGAAGAGGAAGTGATACCGTCCGGTGTGTGTGACGGCAACCACTTCAATCCAGGCCGCGTCCTGCCGTCCGGCATATCTGAAGCGCTGGCCAATCGGGTTTCGACGCGGCCAAAGCGTCCGCGAAACGCTGGTTGACGATCGCCACCCGGCGCGAGTCCTGGTTGTCGGCGTCGTCGAAGGTCCTCCCGCACACGATCGAAATGCCCATCGTCTGGAAGTACTCCGAGCTGACGATGTTCCCGACGGTAGCCGAGGATGTCTTCGAACACCCCCGCGGCGGCCGCGCGGTCGTCCTCGAGATCGGGAAACGACACGCCGCGCCGCGTGCGGCCTGAAACGTCGCGGGTCGCGATCACCACGAGGTCCTCGGCATCTCGGACCGGCAGCGGCCGGAGGATGAACCCGTTGACAACGCTGAAGACGGCGGTATTGAGGCCGCTGCCAAGCGCACTCGTCAGCACCACAGCAGCGGCGAAGACCGGCGACTTGCGCAGCAGCCGCGCCGTGAACAGAACGTCGCCCCAGAGCGCGTCGAGAGCTTTCACGTCGGGTCACCAGGACAACATGATCAACGCATCCGCTGCAAGGGCAGCAAAGAAAATCAGGATTTCGCGGCCGATGCCTTCCACGCGGGAACGGAGGGCACGGCGCTAACGGTCAACCACAGAGGAACGGAGACGAACGGAGAAGCCTTGGCTCTGCTCGTCTCCGTTTCTCCGCTCCTCTGTGGTTGTTCCGTTGCCTCCGTGGCCTCCGTTTTACCTCCGCGTCCTCAGCGTCCTCCGTGGTGGCTCCTGTCAGAGCAGCCGCTTGAGCGCTGCCTCCACCTCGGCCGGCTTGAACCCGAACGGCCCGGCCGCGCTCTTGTGCGCAATGCTGCCGGCTCGATCGATGACATACAGGCGATCGGGCCAGCCGGTGTATGCGCGTTCAACCCGGTCGTCGAGCTCGTCGATCAGGGCGGGCAGCTCGATGCCGAGCTTCCGCACGCACAAGCCCGCAGCGTTGTACCGTTCATCCTTCGTCATCGTGCTCGCGACGAGGACATCGTCCTGCACGTTGTCGTACAGCTGCCAGGCGTCGACGGGGTGCGCCTCCTGGATGTAGACAATGTAGAAGGCGGCGCGATCGCGGTACTGCTGATAAAGCGTGTTGAGCGCGGGCACCGCCCGGCGGAACGGCGGTCACGTATAGCTGCCGAAAACGAGCACGACCGGCCGGATCCCGCGATGAGAAGAAAGCGTCACGGTGCCGGTGTGATCAAGAGTCGAGAGGGCGAAATCGGGAGCCGCGTCACCCTGCGCCAGAGTGCCTCGTCGTGCCCAGAGCCACATCGGCGGAAACGGCAGCGCACGCATGAGCGGCATCGGCACGTGTCGCATGATCTGTCCGAACTGCTCCGGCGGCCTCGTCATAGCCAGCAGCATCGCGCTGAAGAAGAGCCCGTACGCGACGACGATGAGCGCGACCGCGCGCACCAGCCATTTCATAGCCGCCTCCGGATGGCGGTGATTCTCGCACCGATTGGGATGGCACAGCAACGACCGGCTGCATTTTTCCCTTGACAACTCCCCGGCGCGTCTGCCACAGTATTACTGTACTAGTTATCTAGTACAGTAACACACTTCGGACGTGATGCTGTTCCGACCCAATCCGTCGCTGGGCGTGCCGATCTACCTGCAGTTGATGGAGCAGGTGAAGCACGCTGTCGAAACCGGGGCGCTGCGGCCCGGCGATCAGCTGCCCGGCATCCGTCCGCTCGCGGAGGAGCTCGTGATCAACCCGAACACGGTGGCCAAGGCCTATCGCGAGCTCGAACACGCCGGCGTGATCGAGCTGCGCCACGGCGCCGGGGCGTTCGTTGCGGGAAACGCGCGGGCGCGGAAGGTGGCCGACAAGCTTCGCACCGCGCAGCCGATTGTCGCAGGCGCCGTCGAACGCCTGCGCGCGCGCGGACTCAGCGACGAAGAAATCCGGCGGCTGTTCGAAGCGGAGCTCGCCGGCTTGAGCCGGACCGCGGGAGGTCAGAGTGCCTGACCCGATGACGATCGAAACGGTGGACCTGTGGAAGCGGTACGGGCCGATCGACGCATTGCGCGGGCTCACCCTCGCGGTTCCCGCCGGCTCCATTTTCGGCTTCCTCGGGCGCAACGGCGCCGGCAAGACCACCACAATCAAGCTTCTGCTCGGCATGGTGCGGCCCACCAGCGGCGAGGCGCGCATCTTCGGTCTTGCCGCGGCGGCGCCGGACGCCAGTGTGGTCATCCGGCGTCGCACTGGATTTGTCAGCGAGGACAAGGATCTTTACGACTACATGACGGTGGAGGAGATCATCCGCTTCACCGCGGCCTTTTACCCGCGCTGGCGCCGCGATCTGGAACAGCGCTACGTCGGCTCGTTCGAGCTGCCGCGTGACCGGAAGGTCAAGGCGCTCTCGCGCGGCATGCGTACCAAGCTCGCCCTGCTGCTGGCGCTGTGCCGCGGCGCCGAGCTGCTGGTGCTGGACGAGCCGACGTCCGGCCTCGATCCGGCAGTGACTGAGGAAGTGCTCCAGGCGCTCGTCGCCCACGTCGCCGGCGAGGAGATCACGGTGTTCTTCTCCTCTCATCAGATCGCCGAAGTGGACCAGATCGCCGATCGCGTGGCGATCATCGATCGCGGCCGCGCGATTGTGGCCGGTGCGCTGGAAGACCTGCGTGAACAATACCGCCGCATCCAGCTGGTGTTCGACGGCGATGCACCGGAGCCGGTGTTCCACGCGCCTGGCGTGGCCCGGGTGCGGCGCCGGGGCCGTGTGCTCAGCGTCCTCTCGAGCGCCGGCGCCGGACCGATTCTCGACGAAGCGCGTGCGCTCGGCGCGGTGTCCGTGGACGTCGTGCCCGTCACGCTGAAAGAGATCTTTCTCGAAACCGTGGCCGCGGAGGACTGACATGCTCTGGTACAAGACGTGGCTCGAGACGCGCTGGCGGTTCGCTATTGGCCTTGTGCTGTTGATGTGTTCGGCCGTCGGCACCGTCTTCGCCTATGCCAAGGTCATGGAGCTCATGCCGCTCGTCCCGACGGTCCGCATGAGCGGAGAGCTCGGGCGCCAAATCAGCGAGGCGGCCGAACTGGCAGGCGAATATCGCGGTTACATCTGGTCGCAGTGGTTTCGTCAGAACCTGCCGCAGTTATGGACGGTTTTTGCGGTCCTGCTCGGAACCGGAGGCCTGCTGTCGCAGGCATCCGGAGGCGCGGCGCTCTTCACCCTGTCGATGCCGGCGTCCCGCGGCCGTCTGATTGGCGTTCGCGCGGCGACCGGTCTGGGGGAATTGCTGGTGCTCGCACTCGTCCCCTCGCTGCTGATCCCGCTGTTCTCGCCCGCCGTCGGCCAGAGCTATGGCGTGGGAAACGCCCTCGTCCACGGCTCGTGCCTCTTCGTTGCCGGCGCCGCGTTCTTCAGCCTCGCGCTGTTGCTGTCAACGGTCTTCGGCGACCTGTGGCGACCGCTGCTGATTGCGCTCGCGATCGCGGTCGTGTGGGCGGTCTGTCAGCAGATCTTTCGCGAGCTGTCGCCGTACAGCATCTTCCGGGTGATGAACGGCGAGACCTATTTTCGCCGCGGTGAACTGCCATGGCCGGGGCTGATGGCCAGCGCGGCGGCCTCGGCCGCCATGGTCTACGGCGCGGCGACAAACCTCGCGCGGCGGGATTTCTGACCAGTTACCACCGTGGACGCGGAGGTCCAATCCTGAGGGCGACAGGATTTTCCTCGTGTCCCCCGGTGGTTGAGATGTTCTCGGACACGCTCCCTGCGAGCATATAGATTCTCCATCGCTCTGAACCGGCCTCACAAAAAGGAGATTTCCATGCCTGCTACACCTGGAACACCGGGAAGGCACCTGGAACGCCACTCTGGACGTCAAGGGGGTCCAGAGGCACCTCGTTCTGACGATGACGAATCAGCCGGACGGCACGTCGGCCGCCACCATCGTCAACGTCGACGAAGGCCTGGAGATACCCGTCAGCGCGCTGACTCACACCGCCGTCGGCCTGGCGCTCGAGATCAAGGCCATTGGCGGCTCATACTCGGCAACGCTGGCAGCAGCGGGAACCGAGCTGATCGGGACGATCACACAGGGATCCGTCAGCGTGCCGCTGACGTTCCGGCGCGCGGAGAAGTAGAGACGCGCCGGTCCGGGCCCGACAAGGACCGACATAGGTCGGCCATGCCTCGTGCGCTACGATCTGGTCGTATCTATGACACCCGACGCTCTGATACTCGACTTCGGCGAAGTGTTGACCAGGCCTCAGCCGCGTGACGCCGTCGAGCGGATGGCGGCGATCGCACGGCTGCCGGTCGATCAATTCGTGTCGCGCTACTGGCGTCATCGCGGCGCCTACGATGGCGGTTTGCCGGTGGCGGAGTACTGGCGGCGCGTTCTCGAAATGGACGGTGATGAGGTGGCGGCGCTCGACGACCTCATCGCCGCCGACGCGGCATCATGGAGCGACTATCGCGGCGAAGTCTGGGACATCGCCGCGGCGTTCCGGGCGCGCGGCCGGCGGACGGCGATGCTCTCCAACGGCGTGCCTGAAGTCATCGGTCGCGTCCGCGCCGACCGTCCGCTCGACGCCTGGTTCGACGTCGTCATCGTCTCGTGCGAGGTCGGCCGGTGCAAGCCGGATCCGGCGATCTATGAAATGTGCATCGACCGGCTCGGGATTCCCGCCGAATCGACGCTGTTCGTCGACGATCGGACAGAAAACCTGGAGGCGGCCGAAGCCGTCGGGCTGCGCACCTTGCGTTTCGCGGGAGACGCGACGGTTCCGGTTCTGCGGACGCTGCTCGATCTGTGATGTCCGGAGCGAGGGGACGGAGGAAACGGCGGAGGGGACGGAGGAAACGGTAAGACACAGAGAAACGGAGGAACGGAGACGAACAGAGCGATTCGTGTTGCGTGAAGTTGTCAGTTTTGAGTCGTGAGTTTTGAGCGCGCCGCAAGTCACGTGCACTAGACGAGTCCAACGCTTTTCCGCAGCTTACATGCCGATGTCGATCGCTGGCGGGCCCGGCATCCCCAGGTCGGCGCTCGCCGGGCCCGACGTCGCCGCGCACGGGTGAAATCGGCGTGCGGCTGGCACTCGGCGCCGAACCGCGAGCCATTGCCGGACAGATCGTGCGTCAGGGCGGTCTGGTTGCGGCTCCCGGAATCATTGCCGGCGCCGCGGTTGCCATGACCGGCAGCCGGTTCTTAGTGGTCCATTTCATAATTACGGTGACGCGCCGATGCATCGGCGGCCGAATGCCACCGTAATTATGGAATGGGCCACTTAGCTTCACGACGGCAGGCGCATTTCGCAACGAGGGCGTGCGGCATAATGATGTACCTCCAGTTGTGAAAAAACATCCCGGCTCCGGTCTGGTCGTCAGCCGCCGCCGATTTGCCGCCATCGCCGGCGGCGTCCTCTCGTCGTTCGCGTCAGGGGGCGCCTGCCGTGTCGAGAGCGAGCCATCGCCGCCGAATGATGGGAGGCTCGTCGCGCGGCCGCCGAGCGGGGTGACGACGTCCGCCGAGGCAACGCGCGCCCTCGGCCTTGGCCGCCCGCGCGATGCAATCCTGCAGGTGCCGGCGACGGCCGCGAGCACGCCGCTGCCGCTGTTTGTGCTGTTTCACGGCGCCGGCGGGAGCGGTGAAGGCGTCCTGCGGCGCCTCGGGCAGGCCGCCGCGACGGCGGGAGTCGCGGTCCTCGCACCCGATTCCCGCGACTCCACCTGGGACGCCATCCGCGACGGCTTCGGACGCGACGTCACGTTCGTGGACCGCGCGCTCGCACGCGTGTTCGAGACCGTGGCGGTCGACCCGGCGCGCGTGGCGGCTGGCGGATTCTCCGACGGCGCCACGTATGCGTTGTCGCTCGGACTGATCAACGGCGACCTCTTCCGCCGCATCATCGCCTTCTCGCCCGGCTTTCTGGTCGACGGCGAGGCGCACGGAAAGCCGCAGGTCTTCATCTCGCACGGCACGGCCGATCCGATTCTTCCCATCGACCGCTGCAGCCGCGTGATCGTGCCGCAGCTTCGGCGGCGCGGCTACGACGTCACGTTCCGCGAATTCGACGGCAGACACGAGGTACCGGCCGGCATTGCCGCCGAAGCGATCAACTGGCTGGCTGCACCCACGGCATCGAGCCGGTAGGGGCGGCGCCTCGTTGTGGCCCCGTGCCCCGGGCGCTGAACGCCGTTCACGTGACCGGCACACGCCGCACCGGCCTGACCTGGGTCCGACCGGCGTCACGCCGGCTGCTGGTACAGTCCGATGACGTTCCCTCCCGGGTCGCGGAACCTCGCCGTGATCTCAGGCGCATCCGCGCCGATTGGCTGCACGATTTCGTTGCCGCTGGCGACGATCGCGTCGACCGTCGCCGCGACGCTGTCGACCATGATGTAAAAGAGCACTCCCGGCGTTGAAGCGGGCGGGCGTCCGACGATCCAGGTGCCGCTCACTTGCCCGGTTGTGTCGTCAAACGCCGTCCGACCGTCGCCGCGTTTTCTGATGTTCCACCCGAAGATCCGGCCGTAGAAATCAGCGGACCGAGCGATGTCGGTGGCGGGAAGCTCGATATAGCAGATCTTGCCGTTCTGAGCAGTTGGAGACATCAGAGCTCCTTCAGAATCTGACTTTCACCCCGAACTGGAACTCGCGCGCCGGCGTCGCCGTGCTTTGAATCCGTCCGAACGAGCTCGACGAGAAGTCCGTCACCGGCACACCAAGGTTCACACGGTCGAACAGGTTGAAGCACTCGATCCTGAGGTCCATCGACGTGCTGCCGATCGCAATGGTCCGAATCAGCGAAAAGTCGGTGTTGATGAGACCCGGTCCCCGGATGGCGTTGCGCGGCGCCGTGCCGGACGCTCCCGGCGCGGTCTTCTGGAAGGCCTTCGTGTTGAACCACTCCTGCGGCGTTTTCGGACCGGCGTCCGGATCGCCGACGAGATCCGGCCGGCAGCTCGGCGTCCAGTTTCCTGCGCGGAAGCACGGATCGCTGCCGTCGTAGATCGTGTACGGAAATCCGGTCTGGAAGGTCCAGATGCTCGCCACCGACCACCCGCCGACGACCGCGGCCAGCGGGCCGTGATTGAGCAGCCGCCGGTTGGCCCCGAATGGAAGCTCGTAGATCTGGGACGCGACCACTCGATGGTGGACGTCGAAGTCGGACGCGGCGTAGTCGGCGTTCCGATCGTTGTCGTCCTGCGCCATCATGATGTAGGTGCGATTGGTCGCGCCCGAGTGGAACCGCGACGAGTAATCGTTCGAGCGGGCGAACATCCACGAGACCTGGTACGACAGTCCATCGCTGAAGCGCCGCTGCACGCTCATCTCGAGCCCGTTGTAGTCGGACGAGCCCCAGCCGGTCGACCGCAGGACGGATGTAAATCCAGGGAACGGACGGAACAGATCTTTGTTCGCGGCGGTCGTCTGGCCGGGCACGTAGATCGGCTGATTCATCTCCCGGAACTGCAGCAGCTTGTACCCGCGGTTGCCGATATACGCCGCCTCGAGGATCGTATTGCGGACGAATTCCCACTGCGTGTTGACGTTGTAGGCCACCGTATACGGCGTAAGAATGTCAGGGTCGGTGACGTACAGCTGACCGACGAGCGGGATCGTCACCGGCTTGATCGGATTGTCGAGCGTCGTATCGCGCACCACCGGCTGTTCATAAAACGGATAGGACAGGATCTGCTGCAGCGTGAGATTGTTGCGAAGCTGGTTGGTGAACACGCCGGCGCCGCCGCGAATGGCGACCTTCCCATTGCCGTTCACGTCCCATGAGAACCCGGCGCGCGGCTGCACATTGTTCCGGTCCGGGAAGTATGTCCCTTTCTCCGGCAGGCCGTGCGTCCCCGCGAGGATGACCTCCGCGAAACCGCTCTGCGGCGCACCGGTCGGATCCTTGTCGACGATGAACGTCGAGGTCTGGCCGAGGTCGTCGATGATCGGGCTGTAATAGTCGTAACGCACGCCCAGGTTCAGGGTCAGGTTGTCACGAACCTTGAAATCGTCCTGGACGAACGCGCCGAAGTTCTGGTTGAGCATGACCATGCGCGTGCGCCCCTTGCCGTAGTCGAACTCCGAGGCTTTGCCGAGAAGGAAATCGGCGAAGGAATCGCCCGTGTACGTGCCGTTGAACACGAACCGTCCGACGACGA
>JBKPAI010000221.1:0-33122 GCA_046726355.1 Acidobacteriota bacterium
ATGATGAGATAGCCCGTCAAGCTGCTGTTCTTGAGGCGAAATGCCGCGTGCACGATCAATGCGTAACGCAGACCTTCGCGATTGACCGTGATCGAGGCGACGACCCCTTCCAGCGTTTCAAGGGTGAGCTGCGGAACCGAAAACGACACCTGAACGTGCAGCAGGTTCCCGAACGTCCCGAGGCAGGCATTGAGCAGGATATTGCCGACTTCGGTCAATACTTCGCGCGCGGAGGCGTCGATTTCGAGCGGCATCGCCCGTTCGCTGGTCAACAATTCCTTCAGAATGGCAGCGCTCTGCTGATCGATGACGAGGAGGGCATCGCCGACCACGGATCCGGAGAAAATCTGGTGCACGCTCGCCACATCGCTCCGGATCATCGGCCGCAGCCGAGCGCTGAGCTCCTCGACGGGACACATCGTGATGTGCGGCACCTCGAGCTGCACTCGTTGCCCTGTCAGCTTCGACAGGGACGCGGCCGCACGGCCAAATCCGATGTTGATGACCTCGACGAGGGCGTCCTGTTGAATAGTGGTGAGTTCCATCAGATCACTCCCGCCAGAACGGACGAAAGCGCCTTGAGAATCTCCGCCCGGTCGAACGGTTTGTTGACGAAGGCCTTGCCGCCGGCCTGCTCGACCAGGTCGTGCGAAGATGTCTGGACGTCGGCCGAGACCACGACCACTTTGGCCTCTGCGTCAAGCTCACGAAGCTTGATCAAGACATCCAATCCGTACATGCCCTGCATCACGAGGTCGAGCAGCACGACGTCAGGCTTGTCGAGAAAATATCGCTCGAGCGCACTGAGCCCATCTTCCGCTTCCACGACGTCATAGCCGGCCGGCTCGAGAATCTGCCGCAGGGTGCGACGCGAAAGCGCCGAATCGTCAACGACCAAGACTCTCTGTTTCATATGCGCTCCACAATCGCTTCCGTCAGGCGATCGAGGGGAGCGCTGTCGTCGCTCAGGCCGGCCTCGACAACGGCGCGGGGCATGCCGTACACGACGCAGGTCTCTTCCGCCTCGGTCAACACGCAACCGCCCCGCGCCTTGATCCAGGCCGCGCCCTGCCGGCCGTCGTCGCCCATTCCGGTCATGACGAGCGCGAGTACGCGGTCGCCGTACACCTCCGCCGCCGATTGGAACAGCACATCGACTGACGGGCGGTGCGGCGTGTCGAGCGGGCTGACGTCGAGGCGCGTGCGCACCACTCCGTTCGAATCGCGATGAAAGGTGAGATGCCGCCCCGCAGGAGCGAGGAACACCACGCCCGGCCGCACTTCCTCGCCTTCCTGCGCTTCGATCACAGTGAGCGCTGAGGTCTCGTCCAGCCGTTTCGCGTACGCCTCGGTATAGCCGACCGGCATGTGCAGCACAATCGCGACGGGCGCGGGAAAACCGGCGGGCAGCCGGGGAATGACCGACTTCAGCCCCTGCGGTCCGCCCGTCGAGACACCGATCACCAGTAGATCGTAGCGGTGCCTGAATGACGTGCTGACGGGCGCGGCCGCGAGCCCCGCCGGCTGGCGCAGCCGTGCCATCGGGGCGCCGGCGGCGGCTTTCACCTTAGCAACCAGATCCTCGGCAATGTCGAGGATTTTGTCGGTCGCCAGCGCCGTCGGCTTCTGCACGAAGTCAACCGCGCCGGCGTCCAGCGCGCTCAGCACCCGCTCGCTCGATTCGGCCGCGATACTGACCACCACGACCGGAATGGGTTGAATGGCCATCTGCTTGCGAATGAACTCGACACCGTCGGTCGCCGGCATGATCAAGTCGCACGTCACGACGTCCGGTTTGAGGCGATCGACCATCTCCAGCGCCTCGTCGCCGTCGCGGGCCGTTCCGACGACGTCCAGAAACGGGCTGCGGGACAGCGTCTCCTTGATCACTTTGCGGACGTAGGCGGAATCGTCAACCACGAGCACGCGTACACGGTCCATTCACACCCTCTCGATTCGCGGCACCGACACCGCCGCCGCCCGTGCCTCCCTGCCGTTCTTCACATAGATGAACGCGCCGCCAATTTCCTGCAACTCGAACCGGCTTTCCAGCCGGAGCAGAGACTCGGACGCTCCAACGCAGAGGTACGCCGGCTGCGGCATGAGTTGGGCGAGTGTATCCACGGTCCGCCGGATGCTGCGCTCGGAAAAGTAGATGAAGACGTTCCGACAGAAAATGATCGGCGCGTCGGCATGTCGCGCCACTTCGTCCGGCGCCACCAGGTTGACCACATCGTAGGCGACGCGACGCTGGAGCTCGGGTGCCACAACCCAGTGATCCCCGACCGGTGTGAAGTACCGATCCCGCAGCGCCGGTGCCAGGTTGCGAAACGCCCGCGCCCCGTACCGTCCCAGCGCAGCTTTTTCGATGGCGGCACGACTGGCATCGCTGCCGATGATCTCGATCGGAACTCGGGCAAACCAATGGCCTTCTTCCAGCACCATCGCCAGCGTCAACGGTTCTTCGCCGGTCGCGCACGGCACACTCCAGATCCGTAACGGACGTCCGCGAAGTTCCTCGGTCAGCCTGGGGACGAGGTGGTCGACGACGGCACGAATCTGATCAATCTCTCTCCAAAAATACGTTTCTTGAACCGCCAGCGCGTCCATGACGCGGCCCCACTCATCCGCGTCCGCCGAATATTTGAGCAGGTAGTAGTAGTCCAGGAACGAGTCCAGACCGCGCGCGACCACCAGAGGGGCGAGGCGATCCGCAAGTTGATCGAAATGGTCGGACTCGTAGAACAAGCCAAGCCGTTCATGGATCAGTTCTCGGAGGATTGTCGTGACTTGCCCCGCCACTCCCAGGGACTCGGCGCGAAACTGCATGCTCGCTTACCGCATTTCCGGCAGATCGCGAGTCAAATCGGCGCTCTGGGTGACGGCGATCACGGCTGCGTGACGAACTTCACGGTCCGGATCGGTCCGCGCCAGGGTGAGCATCTTCTTCGTCGCGTTTCGACTCCCCAGGCGCCGCAACTCGACCACGGCGGCGGCTCGGACCGCCGGAACCGGATCCTCCAATGCGCTCTCGATCCACCGGGTCGCCTCCGGATGTTTCATCCGGCTGAGCACCGCAATCGTCGTTCGGCGAACGTCCGGCGACAGGTGTCGTAATCCCCTCGCGATGTCATCGATTCTACGGCTGGGCAGGCCGCTGAGCGCAGCAATCAACGCCTCCCGCCTCGTGGGCTCGGCCATCAGTGAAATGAGCGCGTTCGTCGCGGCGACGGCATCCGCGTCCTCGCGCGAGCCGAGAAGGACGAGCGCAGATATCGCCGCGTTCGCAACGTCCTGATCCGTCTCCGCCGCGGCGACCCACTGTAAGGTAGATGCCGCCGCCGCACCGCCGCGCCCGCCGAGGGCGGCGACGGCTTCCAATCGACGCCACGTCTCGGCCGATCGGAGCAAGCTCTCGAGGAGCGGCGTCGCCGTCTCGAGCTTCGTGTGCCCGAGCGCCCGAATGGCGGCGCGAGCGATGTCGGCGTCGGCCGCTGCAGTCAACGGTTGCAATATCGTGACCGCCTCAGCCGCATTGAGCCGGCCGAGGACGTCAATCGCGGCGATGCGGACCTGGCCTGCGGGATCGCGTTCGACCAGATTTCGCACCGGGTCGGAGACCGCCGGATTCTGAAATGCGCCGATCGACCGGACGGCGAAGTATCGCACCCACGGATCCCGATCATCGAGCGCCCGCAGCAATGGCGCGAGGGCATCCGCCTCGTCGATCCGTGCAAAGGCGACCGCGGCGGCCGCTCGCACCGGCGGCGTGTCGAATTCCAGGGCGTGCGCCAGCGCGGGCACGATCCCACGGTGTTCAAAAAACGGCAGGTGCTCCATCACGGCACGGCGAACCGCCTCCGACCCGTCGGTGCACCGTTTGAGCACGCCATCGGCGCAGGTCGGATATCCGAAGTACCCGGCGATCTTCACCGCTGATTCCCGCACGGTCGGATTGGGATCGTCGATGAGTGTGGCGATGCGGGACGGCATGTCCGGGTGGCCGATAGAGTTCAAGGCGGCGATCGCGGCCTGCCGGACCGCGCTGTCGACGTGACCCAGCAGACCGAGTAACCGCTCGAATGCCTCGCCGTCGCCGAGGCGCGCGAAGGCAGCGGCGACAAGGAGGACCAGCTCGGGATCCTGCAGCACCTCCAGGAGTGCGGGCGTCGCCTTGCGATCACCGATGCGGCCGAGCGCGATGACCGCCGCCTGCCGTGTCTCGAGATCTTCCGCCGTCAGTTGCTCGATCAGCAAATCCACGACGCCGGCACCGTAGCGCACCAGGGCCTCGACGACCTGCGCGCGCACCAGCCGCTGCCCCAGGAGTCGGGTCAGCGCCCGCTGGACCGCCGGTCCGCTCAACCACCCCATCACCCGGGCGATCCCACGTAATCGATCAGAACCCAGCCGGTGAACGGCATCGAGCAGATTCTGGGTGCCGGCTGCACTGACGTCGTGACGCACAAGGCTGGCGATGTGCTCGCCGGCGCGGTAGCGTTCCTCGTATCGTTGGTACAACGCTGCCAAGGCGTCGGCGATGACGTCGGTCGGTGCGTTCGGTTCATTCAACAGCCGCACGAGTGGGCCGACGACCAGCTCGTCTCCGAGCTCGCCGAGCGCCTCCGCCACGGCAGCCCGCAGGAATCCGTCGTTGAGCAGCGGCACCAGGCGCGGCGCGACACCCGGGTCTCCGATGCGCGACAGGGCTTCGATGGCCGGAAAGGCGAGAAAGAAATCGCCGCGCGAAGCGATGTCGACGAGCGCCGGCGTCGCTTCCGCCGCAGCGAGCGAACCCAGGGCTTCAATTGCGTGAAACTGCACGTTGCCATCGGGATCGTCGAGGGCGCGAATGAGGGCCGGCACGGCGCGGCGGTCGCGGCGCTCGCCGAGGATCAGCGCCGCCTGAACCCGCAGGTCGACATCCTGGTCCTGCAGACAGGCGATGAGCGGTTCGACGATGTCGACCTCGGCGGTCGCGAGAAGATCGAGCAGGCTGCTGAGAACGTTGAAGTTACGGTGTTGTTCCCGCAAGGTGTTCACCAGCGCCTCGACAATCACCGGCGCATGCTCCGCGAGTCCATGCACCGCAGCCCGCCGCCGGCGCCAGTCGTCATCAGCGAGGGCGCGGGCCAGGACGCCGGCACGGCCCGGAGCGGTCGTCCCCGCGTTCGCCGTCAGCCGTTCTGTCCGCTCCCGGTCGCGTTCCACCCGGCACGTCACATCTTCAATGGTCACGGCGACGCCGGTGATTCGGCCGTCTTCACGCACCGGTCCGATGGTGACCCGCTGCTGCATCTGCTTCGACGTCGTCGATGGATCGGAAGGCGGACACGCTATCAGATACCCGTGCAGCGCCGGGGCGAGCAGTTCGACGGTCCCGCTCGCCGCCACGTGCCGGAGAATCGGCAGAACTCCACGCTGTTCGAGCTCGGGCAACACCGCGTTGATCGTGCGATTCAACGCCTGCTCCGCCCCGATTCCCGTGATCGCCTGGAGAAACCCGTCCCAGGTGCGCACGACCAGATCGGTGTCAGTGGTGAACACGCCGAAGAGGGGCCTGGGCGCAGACATGGCACTCGCATTTCGTAAGAGCGGACGGGTGGAGCCGTTCCGCGCGTTCAGTGAAGTGGCGTCGCGTCGAAGAGACGAATCAGGCGTTGTCGTGCGCCCGTCCGTTCCGACCGCGCCGACCGGTCCGACTGAAAAGCGCGGTCAGCGTGCCGGCACGGCGCAGCAGATCGTCGGTGCCGCCGCGCGTCCGCCTGACGCCGCTGGCGTTGCGTTCAGTGATTTCACGAATCTCACCAAGAGAGGTGAGCAGTGCGCTCGATACCGTCGAGTGTTCTCTGTTCGCGCCGGTGATCAATTTGATTTGCTTCGACGTATTCTGCGCCGCGGCCGTCATTTCCTTCATCGTCCGTGCCTGCTCTTTGACCGCGCGCGCGCTCTGGTCCGCCTGCAGGCGCATGCTTTCCGACGCGGCCGCGATCTGTCCCATCGCCGTCGCTTGTTCGGCCATCGCCTTCGTGACTGCGCCAATCATGCGGCGCAACTCCTCGGCCGAACGCGAGATCTGCTCGCCCGCCGCCGCCTGCTCGGCCATGGCTCGCGCGGTCGTCGCCGCGCCGCGGCGCATCGACTCCGCCACCTGAGTGATCTGCCCGGTCGTCTTCACCTGCTCGGCCGTCGCCTTGCGAATCTGCCCCGCCTGATCTTTCGTGTTCTGAGCGGCTTTCAAGATGTCCCGGGCGGCGCGCGCCTGCTCCGACATCGCCTTTCTGACTTCCTGCATCGTCTTGCGGATCTGTGCGTTCGCCTGGACAACGCCGGTCACCGACTTCGACTGCTCGTCGGTCGCCGCCGCAACCAGGCGCGCCTGTTCTGCCGTGGACATGATCGCCACGACGACGTTCTTTCCCGCGTCGCGCTGTTCGTCGGCCGCACGCGAAATCTGTGCGACCACCTTGGTGGCTTCGCTGACGCCATCAAGGATTTGTCGCAGGCCTTTGGCGCCTTCGGCCGCCTGTACGCTGCCCTCGTCAATGACTTTCAGGCCTTCATTGGACGAGTTCACTGCCTCCTGGGCCACTTCCTGGAGCGCCTTGATGATGCCGGCGATGTCCGCCGTCGCCTTCGCCGATCGATCGGCGAGGTTGCGGATCTCCTCTGCCACGACGGCAAATCCACGGCCGGCGTCTCCGGCGCGCGCAGCCTCGATCGATGCGTTCAACGACAGCAGGTTGGTTCGTTCGGCAATCAGATTAATCGTGTCGACGATGCTGCTGATATCGTTGGCACGTTTGCCCATGTCGCGGATGACTTTGGTCGACCCGGCCACCGACTCGCGAACACGACCGAAGCCCTGAATGGCCCGCTGCACGCTCACGCCGCCTTCTTCGGCATCGCGACTCGCCCGCCGCGTGATCTCGTCAGCCTGCTTGCCGAGCGCGGCCAGAGACTGACCCGTACGTTCCAGCTCGGTGGCCGTGGTCGCGGCCGCATTCGCGCCGTCGCTGATCCGCTGGCCGCTCTGCGCCACGCTCTGAATCGATCGCGACAATTCCTCGGTAGAGGCCGCCGTCTGCTCGACGCTCGACGCGAGGCTCTCGGTCATCGCGGTGACCTCCTCGATCGAGGCCGCCGTCTCGTTGATCGACGACGAGGTTTGTTCGGCACTGGCGGCCAGATCGTCGGCGCTGGTGGCGACGCCCTGAATCGAGCGTGTCATCTCCTCGATCGCGGCGGCAGTCTGATTCACCGACGAGACCAGCGAATCCGTGTCGGCCGTGACCGCTTTCACCGACGACGTCATTTCCAGCATCGAGGTCGTGACCTGCTGAGCGGCCGTCGCCATGTCTTGCGCGGTGCTCGTGACGCTCTGGATCGATGCATTGTTTTCCTGCATCGACGCGGCGACTTCACGAATCCCGCCGGCCAGCGTGTCGGTAGCGGTGGTCACCTGCTCAATCGACGCCGCGACCTCGTTGATGGAGGAGACCAGACCCTCGGTGGACGCCGCCACCGACTCGGCTTGCGTCGCGGTCTCCTTGAGCGAGGCCGACAGTTGATTGGCACCGCTCATCGCGCTCTCCACCGATCGCATCTGCGCGTCAGCGCCCTCCGACACTTCCTCAGCCACCCGCGCGATCATCTTCGCGGCATCGGTAATTTCACCCGCTTCTTCACGCAGCGCCTGCTGATTGAAGACGTTGGTGCGGCCGGGGTTTCCATTCGTCGCTGCCATCGCCATTCTCCTAAGACTTCGCTCTTGGGGTCACCTACGCGGCGACGCTCGCCACGGCGTCGAGGACGCGGGTGAGGTTCAAAATCAGTACGATCCGGTCGCCCAGGGTTGCCACGCCCTCGAGATAATTGCCGCCGAGACCGGCAATCGCGTCGCTCGAGGGTTGGATAGACGCGTCGGGAATCGGCGTGAATTCACGGGCCTCGTCGGCGAGAAGTCCGACCATGCGACCTGCGATCTCGACCACGAGCAGCCGGGTCCGGAGATCCCGCGGCCCACGTTCGAAGCCGAAGCGCACGCGCAGGTTGATGACAGGGATCACCTGCCCGCGAGAAAAGACCACCCCTTCCACGACCGGCGCCGCATTTGGAACGGCGGTGACCTGTTCGACCATCTCGACGTGACGAACCTGGTGGCTCGGCAAGGCGTACGTGGTCCCGGCGACGTTGAACAGAATGTAGGGCGGTGCGGCGCTCGTCGCGGCTTCTTTCGACTCCATGGTTCACTCCGTCAAACAGCCGATGGCACGGCCATGCCGCGCAGACGCAGCTTCCGGGTCAACGCGGCGACGTCAAGAATCAACACGAGACGGCCGTCACCCAACTCGGTCGCGCCGGATACCCCAACGACCTTCACGAGGGGATCCTGCAGCGTTTTCACGACGATTTCGTGCTGGCCCAGGATCCGGTCGACCAGAATACCGACCGCAGCCAGGCCGGCGCCGACGACGATGACGTGCATCCGTTGCGGTGGCGGGGATGCAAGGGAAAAGAGCCGCGCCAGCCGCACGACGGGCAACGCCCTCCCTCGATGCACCATCAACTCGTTGTTCTCGATCGCGCGTAAGGCCCCGGTGTCGACCTCCGTCACCTCGGTGACTGACGCTTGCGGAATGGCGAACGTGAGATCGCCAACATGGACGACGAATGCGTCGGTGATAGCGAGCGTGAGTGGAAGGACGGTGCGAAACGTCGTCCCGGCGCCCACGGCCGTTTCCACGCCGAGCGTGCCGCCTAATTCCTGCACGGTGTCCCGGACGACGGCCATGCCCACGCCGCGGCCGCTGGCGCGATCCGCTTCATCACGTGTCGAGAAGCCAGGCGAGCAGAGCACGTCGAGCAGCACGCGTGAGTCGAGATCGCCGTCCCCGACGTTGATGCCTGCCGCGCGCGCCCGCCTGGCAATCGCCTCTGCGTCGATGCCGCGCCCGTCGTCGCTGACCTCGAGCATCACCGATTCTCCGACCGTCGTTGCCGCCAGACGAATCGTCGCGTCGGGCCTTTTGCCGGCAGCGATCCGCTCCTCCGGCATTTCGATGCCATGACTAATCGCATTGCGAACCAGGTGAAGCACCGGATCCATCATTCGCTCGATGAGGAACTTGTCGATCTCCGTGCCTTGACCGACAATCTCGAGCTGCACGCGTTTACCGCTCTCGCGCGCGAGATCCCGGACGACGAAGGGCATGCGGCGAAAAATCTCGCCCACCGGAACGAGGCGTACGCGCATCACGCCTTCACGAAGGTCTCGCAGCTGTCGCTCAATGGTCTCGGTTTCTTCCTGCAGAGTCCGCCAGTCGGCCCCGGGCACGAGATGCTCGAGACGAACGACGGTGTCCTCGAGGCGTGCACGGGACACGACCAGGTCGCCGACCAGGCGCATCAGGTCGTCCAGCCGAGACAATTCGACGCGAACGAAGTTGGCCGACACCGGCACGGACGTCGTCTCGACCGGGCGCCGAGCGACAGTGGTCGGGTTGTCCGCCGTCCGATTGGCCGGCGCGTCGGCGGGAGCGGCGAACGCTTCGTAGCCGACTCCATCGTCGCGCCAGGAAAGGAGCGCACGTTCGTTCGAAGAGACAAGCTGAAACTCGAACGATATCCCGCCGTCGGCGGAGACGCGTGGTGCGACGCTCTCGATCCGTCCGATCTCCGCCAGCCGCTGACGAATGGTGTCCACCTTGATGCCCCGCGCTACCAGGTCGGCAGACGGCGTGAACGTGACCTTCCACAGATCGCCTGCCGCACCCGCAGGAAGGACGGCCGGCGATCTGACAGGCGTCGCCGCGCCGGCATGTGCGGATGCACCCGGTGCCGCGCCGCACGCGTCGGGCAACCGGCTGAGCTGCTGCTCGACCGACGGAATCACGGAGCCCGCCTGCCGGGCGGCGATGACTTGCTCCAGGAGGTTCGTACCGTCGACGAGGGCTTCGAAGCCGCGGGCGGTGAGAACGAAGTGGCGGTCCCGCATCGACCCGAGACAGGTTTCCATCCCGTGCGCCAAGCGTTCAGCTTCGCGGAGTTCGACCATCGCGGAGATGCCCTTCAGCGAATGGAAGCTGCGGAACAACGCCTCCACCACCGCTACCGGCGGATCGTGACGGTCGATCGCGGATTCGAGCAACAGCAGGTTGCGGCGGACCGCGGTGAGGTGATCCTCGGACTCGGCGAAGTAATCGTCCATGAATGAGGCAATGAAGTCCGTCGGCCGCTCAGACATGGAGAAGACTCACACCTTGTTCATCGGCAGGGACGTGCGCAGGCCGCTTGCCAGGTCGAGCAGCTCGTTGACTGCCGACGCCAGCGCCGGCGGCGAAAACGGCTTTGTCATATACCCGGAAGCACCCGCTTGCAGTGCGGCGTCGCGGCTCATGGCATCGCCACGCGTCGTGAGCACCATGACGGGCAGATCCTTGTACTGATCGTGCGATCGGACAAAACGGATCACGTCGAGCCCGTGCATGTCGGGCATATTCAGATCCAGCACCACCAACTGTACGGAACTCACCGCAAGGGCCTCGATCGCCTGGAGCCCGGATCCCGCTTCTGCGAACATCGCACCGGGCAACCGGGCGAGCGATGTCTTGACCATTCTGCGAATCGTCGGCGAGTCATCGACGATGAGAATCGTGTACATGTGTTGAACGGTGAACCACTGCTCGGGTCGAGTTCCTCCGTTCGTCACACACACTGGCCGGCCAGGTTCGAAACGGAGAAGCTAAAGGCTGGTTACAGCAAATATTGAGTATAACCGATGCACGAATCGACGCGATCACCGCCGTCCAACAAGTCTTTTCTCCTGCGCGCGACAGCGAAGGCTTCCCGTTGATGAGCTCGAGGCGTTCCCAATTCTTCAAGGTGAGTGGTGTTGGTTTGCGGTCAGAGTGTTGCGGCCACGCCACCGACCAGCCGTCATCGGGCACGCGCCTGAGTCATGATTGGCGCGCAAGAGGCGGATGCCCGTCATGCTCCTGAGGTTCCGAAGCGGGCGCGTAGAAGCGGGCGCGTACTTGTTGCGAAGCAAAGTGGACGACGCTTGCCACCGCGATGCAACCGCACTTTCACCGCCGGGCGGTGTCATTCGCAATATGCGGTCACCTCTTGTGTGGAAGCTCTTCGATATCGCGCACACTTGAAACGGCACGGTAATTCTCGGGAACCTGTTCGATGCCTGCTCGGACGGTCGCTCGTGTTTCTTTCCACTCCATCGTTGATCGGCCGGAGTACCGCATTCCGAGAATTGTTCGACGTGATGACCATCCTCGCGGAATGCGGGCAGGAGGACCTCGATCGAGTCCTCAGGCTTTCGGCGAAGTGAACGCAACTTCGTCGCGCGGTGTTCACGACGATTCGATGCAGCCACGTCGAAAGTCGGCAGGCGCCTTCGAAATCATCCAAGCCCCGAAACGCGCTCAGGTATGCCGCTTGAAGCCAGGGAGGATCTGATGTCGTCATTCCGTCTCGCGGTCGATCGGTTCTCTTGATTCGAACCCGCGTTCGTCAGCGTGTTGTGGCGGCGCCGCCCGCGCCACAGCGTTGCGACGGACATCACACGCGTGGCTGCCCGCTGCTCGCCCCCGCACTGCGCGCCGGCTGGTTTCATACCGCCCACCACGGTGGGATCCTTCCGTGTGATAGACTGAATGCACTTTCCTGAAGTTCCTGCCTGCCGGCAGCAGCCTCATCAAAGCATCCCCTTTGGAGGCTGGGCATGTCGGATTCACCTTCACACGTCGAACACGGTGGCGATCGGGATGCGAACTGCGAACACAGCGTTCGGACCATGAACGAGGGAGCGGCTGACCGCAGCCAGAGGTGCCGAAATGGCGAACACCGTTGTCCCATACGCTCGGTTTCTTGAAATTCATCAACGCCGGCAGCGGGTGGCAGCGGAACTGACGCGGACCGTCGCGAGCTCGACGGGGAAGCTCCTTACCGTTGAACCTGTGATCGTCGATCGTGAGGAGCTGAGCAATGACGAGTGCGGAACTCGATCGGTTGTGGCGAGACGCGGCACGGAAGGTAGTCTCGGCCGAGATCACGAAAGGGCCCGACTCATTACCGGGTGGCGTGTTCGACCAGGCGCCACGCGTGATTGCGACGCTGGATGACGGTCGCCAGATTGAACTGTTTTCCTTCTACGCACACGAACGCTCGTTCGTGGCGGATGAATTCATCGGGCTGACCGTCGGCGAGGCTCGCCGGTTGAAGTTTGCTCCAGATCATCGCCGCGACTTCGGTCCGCGCACGACTCGGCTGACGAAGCGATTGAATTAGCGGCAGGCTCTCGGCCATGCGTTGCAGGCAGGCGCGACCTCACGAGGCGCCGGAGCGGCCCGCCTTCGCGCCGGAGGTGCAACGCGCGTCTGCCGTAGCTTTGGCGGACGCGGGGCAACGGGGCCCCGCGAGCGAAGGCGTGGGCGGGGAAGAAGCCCCCGGATCTAGGTTAGAGCCGTAGCCGTTCGAACCGCGCGCGGATGATGGCGTAGCACTCGCATGCGGCAGCCTCCAGCCCTTTTCGGTCCGTGACATTGACGTGCCCGTGCGCATACCGAATGAGTCCGGCCTGCTGGAGCGTGGCGGCGACGACGCTGACGGTCGGCCGCTGGACGCCCAGCATCACTGCCAGGAACTCGTGGCTCAGGTGAAAGTCCTGCTCATGCATTCGGTCGTGGGTCATCAGCAGCCATCGGGCGCAACGCTGCTGGACCGGATGCAGGGCGTTGCAGGCTGTGGACTGCATCATCTGGGCGATGACGGTTTCCGTGTACCGGCCCATCAGATCGCGGAATGCTCCTTGATCCGCCACGTGATGCCTGAAGTCTTCGACGCGCATGACCTCAGCGCTTGTGTCTGGGACTTGAATCAGCGTTTCGCCTGCGGCGACGGCGCCCGCGTTCAGGAAAGCTTCGACGCCCAACATGCCTTCGTCGCCCACGGTTGCCGCCTCGACCATCGTGCCGTCCAAGAGGACGGTCGTGATGGACGCAACGCCGCCATTCGGGAAGTACACGACTTTCAGCCGTTCCCCGTTCTTGTGGAGGACCTGTTTGACGCGAATCGGGATCGTCTTCAGGTCTGGCAACAGTCGGCGGAATTCGTCGGCGGAAAGAGCCGCGAGCAGACGATTCTTCGGTCGGCCATCGGACGGCGGCGGTCGTACGAGGGGCGAACGTTGCTTGGACGACGGACGCTTTTTGGACATCGCCAGCCTCTGAGGACAGCCATCAGGCTTTGGAGAGGCTGTTAGCTTGGCCGTTCTCGCGTAAGCGGCAGCGCAGGCTCAGAAAAGCACGATCGACAAAGGCATCTTACCTCATGCCGGGCGTCTGCCGTATCGCGCCGCCAATGCGGACGTTCTGGACAATTCGACAATTCGCGAAGCTCTTTGTCGCCCGTGGTGATTCGGCTGCGCACGTGGGAGAATGCCGGAGAGTGCGGCGGACAAGCGCGAGGTCTACGAAGACGGGAGTTGCCGCCCAGCGCGAAACATCGCGGAACCAAAGGTCGTCCGATCGGCGAGCGTTGGTACCTTCGAGGCGAAGCCGATCGAATAAAGGATCTCTATGGCGCGCATCCATCTCGTGAACCCCAGCACGCAGTCGTTCGGTGTCGCGGTCATTACCCCGCGCTGGTTGTACGTCCTGGCCGCGGCGACCGGGACTCAATGGGGCGATCCGTCCATCGTCGACGAAACGCTGGAGCGACTTGATCTCGACATGATTGCATCGGGAGACGTCGTCGGCATCGGCATTCATACAAGCAATGCGCTGCGGGGATACCAGATCGGACGCGAGGCCCGGATGCGGGGCGCCTGGGTGGTGTTCGGCGGCATCCATGCGACGTTGTTTCCTGACGAAGCGCTGGCGCATGGGCAGGCGCACGCCGTCGTGCGCGGCGACGGCGATTTGATCTGGCAACGGGTGGTGGAGGACTGTCTCGCGGGCGCGCCCCTGCCAATCTACGAGGGCGGCCGCATCGCCGCCGATCAGTTCGTGTCGGCGCGGTGGGATCTGCTGCCGCAACGGCGCTACATGTGGGCGTCCGTTCAGACCGTGCGTGGCTGCCCGAAGCACTGTTCGTTCTGTTCCGTCTGGCGGACGGACGGCCAGGAGCCGCGTCAGCGCGCCGTCGACCGCGTCGTCCGCGAGATCGTCGCGCTGCGGCGTCTCGGCTTTCGATTCATTGCGCTCGCCGACGACAACTTCTATCCGGTGGCGTTCGAGGATCTGGCGCAGGCTCGGCGTCGTTCCGACCCGACGCGGCTTCGCGCCCTCGAGGCACTCCGCGCCGAGCGGTTCGAGCTGATGGCGCGGCTTGCCGAGCTGCCGGACGATCTCGTCTTCTACACGCAGATCACGATGGAAGCGGCAGAGGATCCGGCGTTTCTCGACGCCATGAGGCGGGCGAGGATTGTCGGCGCGCTCGTCGGCGTCGAATCGGTGACCCGCGACGGCCTGAACAACGTCCACAAAGGCTTCAATCTCGCGGGCGATGAGCTCGTCGCCCGGCTGCGCGCGTTCCGGCGGCACGGGATCCACGTCCTCGGATCGTTCATCTTTGGCCTGCAGAGCGACACGAAGGAGACCTTCGATGCGACGGTCGCGCTCGCTAAACAGGCCGATCTGACGTTCGCGCAGTTCGTGCTGTTGACACCGTTCCCGGGAACGGTCGACTTCGAGAAGTGGGCTGCCAATGAGCACCGCCGTGGGACCACGATCGAGGGCGTCCCGATCACTCAACACTGGCTGATCCCGGAACCGCGCCGGCCGAGGCTCTACACGGCGCATCCGACGATGTCGCTCGAGGAGATCCGGATCGGCACGCAGCGCGCGTGGGATCGGTTCTACAGCTGGCGGCAGGTCTGGGCGCGGTCGCGTGTGGCCGAAAGCCTTCGCGCTCGAATCGCGTTCGTCCTCATCTCGAAGCTGTACCGACAGATGTACGCCAATACCGGCATCGCGACCGACAGCGCGCGCGTCCAGCGGTCAGCGCGATGGGCGCGGTGGATCGGCATGGCGTGCCGGCGGCTGTTTCTCGGAAGGCCCATGCCTGAATTGGCATTACCCGGCGAGCCGCTTGAGCGCCCGATCGCTTGACGGTTCGTGCTCTGCGCGGCGGCCGATCGATCATCGAACGCGGTTGAGCACCGCGCGAATTCCCGACGTCAGCACATCCGCAGGACAGGTCATCGCGCATACGGCGGCACAGCCCTCGTGCCGGGCGAATTTGCGCGTCTCGGCCTCGGTATCGGCAGCGACCGCGATAATCGGGATGTCGGACGTCCCGCAGTCATGCTTCAGCTGCCGCACGAATGTCCAGCCGTGCCGGCTTCCGGGCGCGACATCGGCGACAACAATGTCGGGAAGCGGCCCGGACCGGTCCGCGCGAGTGGAGATCTTTTGATCCGACGTCGTCACGTCGAAACCTGCAGCCGCGATGGCGTATGCATACATCGCGCGCCTGTCCTCATCGTCAATCGCGAGAACGACCACCGGTCGCGCTCGCGACTCCTGCCGAACATGAGCACGGCTCCCCGCCTCTGCCATGAACGGTCCCCTCTACACACATATCGCTTGCAGGAACGCGCGTCTGTCTGATTGCTGACAGAAAAGACATCTGACATCGTCGATGGCCGGGTGAGAAGCCGGCACGTGCCGATAATCGAATTCGAGGTTACGAGCTGGCGGCTTCCCCCGACCGGGCGCCCATTTCTATCCCGACGGACGCAGGCGACGAGCCTCGCCGAACATACAAGCCCTGACTGGTTCGAGCGAGAAAATGGGACCGGGTGAGTAAGCGCAGCGCTCGCTCGCAGAGGTCTTCGGACAGGTTCCACAGGCGCTGCGCCTGCCAGAACGTCAGCTGCAAACCCGGTATCTCGGCGTACTCCATCTGTATGAGTTCGACAGCTTCATCGAGCTGCAGATCCGACATGGGCGCCTCCTTGGCCGGGATCGTAGACGCGTGGTGTCACAACTGTGTCTCTTGCCGGCACCAGATCCGTAAAAACGCGGGCGCCGTCACAACTCCGGACCTCACAAGTCGGGAAGCCGCGCGATCGGCGAAGCCCATGCGGGCGGCCGATTGCAGCGGATGCCGCGTCAATTCGCAAGATGAACCGGCATCGGCAGCGAAGATGGGTCCCAGGCGAGCACGACTTCCGTACCTCGCCGTGGGGCGGTCACGATGGTCAGCGATGCGCCGATGCGCTCGGCGCGTTCCTGCATGCTGGTCATCCCGAATCCCGTCGACGGCGCCCGCGGGATGCCGCGGCCATCGTCGGCCACGGACAGTCGAAATCCCACCGCCTGCACGGAAGAGGCGCGGATCGTGATGTGCTGTGCGCGCGAGTGCCGTACCGCATTCGTAAGCGCCTCCTGCGCGATGGCCACGATCTCGCGTTCGACACCGTCGCTGAAACGGGGAAGTTCGTCCACGGCGACGTCGATCGGGACGCTGGTCGTCCGCTGCCCGAGGTCGGCAAGACGTTTCAGCGCCGTGGCGACGTCCTCGCCGTTACCGACAGTGGGACGAAGCGCCCCGACCGATCGTTGCGCTTCCGTCAGGTGGGTGCGCGCCAGGTCGACCGCGGTTTCGATGGTCGAGGCGATCCCCGGTGTCACGCTCCCGACCTCACGCTGCGCGGCCTGCAGCTGCATCAGAATCGCGGCGAATCCCTGCGCGAGGTGGTCGTGAATGTCGCGCGCAAGCCGGTTTCGCTCTTCGAGAATGCCTTTCCGCCGTTCTTCGTGCCGATGCAGGTCGATCAGGCGGCTGTGGTGCAGCGCCAACACGGCCTGACGGGCGATAGCCTCGATGAGCATGACGCGCCACCAGCGGCTTTCGTTTTCTGAGCCGCGTGGGCTGCAGACCGTCATCCACCCCAGGTTGCGGCCCCCCAGCGCCAGCGGAGTCGCGACGATTCCGCCCCAGTCCGCATGGCGGCCGAACTCTCGAATCAGTTCGGGCAGACGCGGATCGTCGCCCTCATACTCGATCGTCCGATTCCAGCCGGGCGTGTACTCGAACAGGTGACCGGCCATGCTTTCGCACGGAAACGTCGCCGTCGTGCCGACTCGCTCACACTTCCCAGGGACGGGCTTCGCCGGCACGAACAGACGATCTTTCACGTACGCCATCCAGAGGTCGCAACGCTGAAGGCCCTCATCGATCAGCCACACCGCGCACGTGTGGCTCTCGCTCTGCTCGACCATCGTCCGGCTCAACGCGCCGAAAAACCCCTCGATGTCCGGCTCCCGTACCAGCAGGTCCAATGCCAGCCTGACGACCTCCGTCTGCATGTTCGCGCGGCATTCGGCGCGCCGCCGTTCATCCGATTCCCGAATCAACGCCGTGCGGAGTACCTGCGGATCTTGTGAAGTCACTTCGCGCGGGTGCTGGCAGGTTCCGCGCTCTGCGGGCCCAGCGGCCGGCTGGTTTCGTTCGCCCGATCGAGCAGGTTGCCGAACTGATACTCCCATGGCTAGAACCCCGTTCCCGCACCGGTACGGAAGACGCCGCGCGGCGCCGACGTCGGCAGCAGCACGACTGCGGCGCCTCTGATGCCTACCGTCTCGCCGCCCGAGAGCGCCGGCGCGAGCTGCAGCGCCTCGAAGTTCACGATGGCCGATTGATAGTCGAGCGACGCCTGCAGGAGATTGACTTGCGCCTGCAGCAGGTCGCGCTGCGCCTGGGTGACCAGGAAGCTCGTCGACAGTCCGACTTCGTAGCGCCGCCGCTCGGCGTTCAGGCGCTCGGCTGCGAGGGTCGCGCCGGCGCGCGCCGCATCCTCACGCTCGGCGGTGCTGCTCACCTGCCGCGCCGCCTGACGGATGCTCTCCGCTGCTTGCAGCTGCAGGCTCGCGACCTGCTGCGCCGCCTGACGGCGTTCGACCTGGGCGCGAACAAGGCCGGCTTTTTCGTAGCTGCTCCCGAGCGGGTAGCTGACGGTCAGACCGAAGCTCCAGGTCGGATAGTCTCGGCTGAACATCTGACCCAGCACATCGCTGAACCCGGTGTTCGAACGACCGGTCACGATTCCGGGAAAGCCGCCGCTGCGCAGGAGCTGCGTGCCTCCGAGTCCGCTGCCGCTCAACGACGCTTCGAGGCGGACGTCAGGCAGCTTCTGGTTCGTGAAGAACTCGACATTCGTTGCCGCGTTGCTGACCTCGTTGCGTGCGCGCGCAACGTCGTAGCGTTCGTTCATCGCCTTCGCAATGATGGCGTCGACGTCGGGCAGCACCGCGCGGCCCGCCGGCTCGTCGACCGCCTCCACGTGCACGCGCCAGAAGGAGGCATCCCCAGGGTCCATGATCAGCCGGCGCAGATGATCCTCGCCGTCCTCCGCAGCGGCCCTGGCGCGGATCAAGCTCTCGCGGCGCTGGGCGACCTCGGCCTCGACCTGCGTCAGATCCAGCGGAGGCGCCTGACCGAATCTGACGCGCACCCTGTTCTGGTTCACCAGTTCCTCGGCGAGCTCCAGCGAACGCTGCTGCACGGTCACGTTCGCCGCCAGCGCCTTCAGCGTCCAGTAGGCCTGCTTGACCACGGCGACGGTCTGGACGACCGACTCGCGAAAGCGGATCTCGGAGCTTTCCTGATTCCGCCTGGCGACGATGTACTGCTGCCGTGAGGCGTCCATCGTGCGGTCTTTCAGCAGCGGCTGCGAGAGCGCGAGCTGAAGCCCCGACTGCACGACCGGATCGAAGCTGTTGATCGGACTGTTGCTGGCCGTCCGCGACGCGTCCCAGGATAGATTCCACGTGCCGGATCCCCAGGGCAGGCGCTGCCGCACGCCGGTGGACGAAAACCAGTCGTCCGTATCGACGCCCCGCGTGCCGAGCAACGAGTTCGAAGGCGGCGTCACCGTGCTCGATCGCCCGAGCGTCGTCGAGAAGACCGGCGCGTACGCGCTCTTGCTCTCGGCAACATGCGCGGCCTCGACCTCGGTGCCGAGCCGGACGATGGCGAGATCGGGATTGTGCTCGACCGCCCGGCGGACGGCGTCTTCGAGGGTGAGCTGAAGCGTCTCGACGCCGGCGCCTGATGACGGCGGCCGATCGGCTTGCGCGGAGGCGCCGGTTGCGACGAGAGCGGCAGACAAGGTCAACGTGCTGACGATGATTTGATGGCGATTCATTTGATGTCCCTGCTGGCGGCCAAGACGATCAACGCAGAACCCGCAGAATCCGCGGCGCCAAACCGTATCGTTCTGCGTGTTCTGCGATTTCTGCGCCGTCTCTCGTGTTACCAACCTTCATTGTTCATTCATCGTGACGTTCTCTTGCGTTGCAGCCACGACGATCAACGCGGAACTCGCAGAACTCGCGGAATACGGTATCGTTCTGCGTGTTCTGCGGTTTCTGCGTTGATTGTCGTGTCACCAACGTTCATGTCACACCGCCTCGGCCAGGTCCGTCGCGCGTGCATCGGCGTCGGCCCGCTCATGCCGCAAGGCGCGGTGCGTCCGCGCCACGAGCATGTAGATCGACGGCACGACGAACAGCGTGAAGACCGTCCCGATGATCATTCCGCTGACGAGCATGATCCCGATGCTGTTGCGGGCTCCGGCCCCGGGACCGCGGGCGATGACGAGCGGGAAGTGCCCGACGACCGTGGCGGCCGTCGTCATCAGGATCGGGCGCAGCCGCGTTTCCGCGGCCTCGAGAACTGCGGCAAGCTTGTCGCGGCCGGTCTCCTGGAGGTGATTCGCGAACTGCACGATGAGGATTCCGTTCTTCGCCACGAGCCCGACCAGCGTGATCAGTCCGACCTGGCTGTAGATATTCAGCGTGGTCAGCCCGAGAAACGAGAAGAGCAGGGCGCCCGACACGGCCAGCGGCACGGAACCCGCGAGAACGATGAACGGATCGCGGAAGCTCTCGAACTGCGCCGCGAGGACCAGGTAGATGAGGATGGCCGACAGCAGGAACGTGCCGAGGAACTTGCTGCCCTCGGTCCGGAGCTGGCGCGACTCCCCGGCATAGTCGATCACGAAGCCCTGCGGCAGGATCGCGTTCGCTTCGTCCTCGAGGAAGCGAAGCGCTTTGTCCAGCGGAACCGGCGGCGGCGTCACCGCCTGGATGCGGATCGCGTTCAGCTGCTGGAACTTCTTCAGCTCCCGCGGCTCGGTGGTCGCACGCAGCGTCGCAAATGTCGACAGCGGCACGAGCTTGTCGTGCGATCCGGTGACATAGATCTGCGAGAGCTGATCCGGTGCCAGGCGCTCCACGCGCGCCACCTGCGGAATGACCTTGTAGCTTCGTCCCTGGATACTGAACCGGTTGACGTAGTTGGCGCCGAGCAGTGTCGAGAGGTCTCGACCGGCCTGGCTCAGATCGACGCCCTGCGAGCGGAGCTTGTCCCGATCGAAGACGACCTCTGTCTGCGGCTGGTCGAACTTCATATCGGCGTCGGCGAAGATGAACAGCCCGCTCGCGAACGCCTTCTGGACCAGCTGTGTGGCGACGTCGCTCAATTGCTGCGGCTCGGCGGCCGAGGCAATGACGAGGTCGACGGGGAAGCTGCCGCCGCCCGGCAGCGGCGCCGGCGCCTGCGGGATCACGCGGATGCCGGCGATCTTCGAAAGCGGCCCCATCGATTCCATGAGGAGCTGCTGGGTCGTTTTCGTCCGCTGGCTCCACGGTTTGGTCGTCATGCCGCCGAACCCGCCGGTCGGAAACGTGATCTGGAAGATGCTGCCGCTCTCGGGAAACGATCGGTACACGTCGTGGATCTGATCGGCGAACAGCTTGGTCTGATCGAGGGTGGAGTTCGCTGACGACTGCACGATGCCGAAGAAAAATCCCTGATCCTCGTACGGCGCCAGCTCCCGTTGCGAGAACAGGTAGAACGGCACGATGAGAAGCGCGACGATCACCCACAGCGTGAGGACCACAGGACGGTAGCGCAGCGTCGCCGCCAGCGTCCGCCCATACGCGGTGCGCACGCTGTCGAAGCGGCGGTTGATCCAGCCGGCGAAGCCGCGCTCGCTGTCCCCGGCGCGCAGCAGCCGCGCGCCCATCATCGGCGACAGCGTGAGGGCCACGACGCCTGAGACGATCACTGCGCCCGCGAGCGTGAACGCGAACTCCCGGAACAGCGACCCGGTGAGGCCGCCCTGAATCCCGACCGGCGTGTAGACGGCGGCCAGCGTGATCGTCATCGCGATGATCGGACCGACGAGCTCGCGCGCGCCCTCAATCGCCGCCCGTCGCGGCGATTTGCCGTCGCGGAGATGCCGCTCTACGTTCTCGACCATCACGATCGCGTCGTCGACGACCAGACCGACCGACAGCACAATCGCGAGCAGCGTCAGGAGATTGACCGTGAAGCCGGCGACAAGCATGAGGAACACCGCGCCCACGAGCGAAATCGGAATGGCGAGGATCGGAATCAGCACCGACCGGAACGAGCCGAGAAACAGGAAGATGACCACGACGACGATGAGCAGCGTTTCGGTCAGCGTCCTGAGCACCTCTTTGATGGCGTCCTCGATGTACTCGGTCGAATCGTAGGGAATGCCGACCTTCATGCCCGCCGGCAGCTGCGCGCGGATCTCGGGGATCGCCTGACGCACCTGACCGATCACCTCGAGCGAGTTGGCGGTGGGAAGCACCCACACGCCCATGAAGGTCGCCGATTCACCGTTGAAACGGACGTCCTGCTCGTAGTTCTCCGCGCCCAGCACGACGTCGGCGATCTCGCCGAGCCGGACCACCACACCGTCCTGTTCCTTCACGACGAGCTGACGGAACTCCTCGGCCGTCCGCAAATCGGTATTGGCGACCAGATTCACCGAGACCATCGATCCCTTGGTCCGGCCGAGGGCCGACAGGTAGTTGTTCCGTGCGAGCGCATCGCGCACGGTGGAAGGCGCAATGCCGAGCGCCGCCATCCGATCGGGCTTGAGCCAGATCCGCATCGCAAACGTCCGGGCCCCCAGGATGTCGGCGCGCTGGACGCCGCTGATCGCGCTCAGCTTGGGCTGGACCACCCGGGTCAGGTAATCGGTGATCTGATTCGGATCCAGATCCGCGGCCGAGAAGCCGAGGTAGATGGCGGCGAACTGATTGTCCGCCGTCTCGAGCTCGATGATCGGCGCCTCGGCCTCGGGCGGGAGATCGTTGCGCACCTGCGCCACCTTGGCCTGAATCTGGGTCAACGCGGCATTGGTGTCGTAATTGAGCTTCAGATGTACCGTGATGGTGCTCAGCGCCTGACCGCTCGACGACTCCATGTAGTCGATGCCGTCGGCGCTCGCGATGACCCGCTCGAGCGGGGTGGTAATGAACCCGCGTACCAGATCGGCGTTGGCGCCGACGTAGGTGGTCGACACCTTGATGACCGCGATATCGCTCCGGGGGTATTGCCGTACGCTCAGCAAGCGGATGGACTGCAGGCCGGCGATCAGGATGACCAGGTTGACGACGATGGCCAGGACCGGCCGCTTGACGAACAGATCGGTGATCTTCATCAGCTGTTCTCGGGTCTCGGCGCCCGATTGTTCGCTGGACGCACTTTGTTGTTGACGAGGACGGCAGCGCCGTTGCGCAGCTTGAACACGCCGGAGGTGACGACTTCGTCGCCCGTCTTGATACCCGACACGACGGCGATCTGGTCGCCGCGCGATCCGCCGAGCTTGACGAACTGCTGCCGCACCCCCTTGTACGCGCGGCCGTTTGGATCTTTCAAATCGGCGATCACGAACACGGAGTCGCCGAACGGCGCGTAGCTGATCGCCGAAGCCGGCAGCGAGATCACCCGGCTGGACTGGCCGAGCGCCACCTCGGTCTGCACGAACATTCCGGGGCGGAGCTTCCCGCCAGGATTGGCGAGGGTCGCCTGCACCTGGATATTCCGCGTCGACTCGTCGACGACCGAGTCGACCGCGGTTACGCGCCCGCTGAACTCGACGCCGGCCACGTCGCCGGTCGTGATGCGAACGCTCTTGCCGATGCGCATCTGGCTTGTCGCCTGCTGGGGGACGCCGAAGTTGACGTAAATCGGATTCAATGACTGGAGCGTCACCAGCGCGTCGCCGCCGGACAGGTACTGGCCGAGGTTGACACGGCGGATGCCGAGAATGCCCGAGAACGGCGCCCGGATCGTTTTTCGCTCGATCGCGGCGCGGATTTCCCCGACCCGCGCCTCGGACTGGCGCTGCTCAGCGGTGGCGCGATCGAACTCTGCGCGCGAGACGACCTGCTCGTTGAGCAGCCCCTGCATGCGCTCGAAATTCAGTTTCGCCAGGTCGCGCTGCGCTTCTGCGGCCGCGAGCTGCGCCACTTCCTGACGGGTATCGAGGATCGCCAGTACTTCGCCTTCGCGGACCGCCGTCCCGGAATCGAACGCGATGCGTTCGACCGTCCCCGGCAGGTCGGCGCTGACGGTCACTCCCTGCACCGCCGCCAGCGTTCCGATCGCGGCCAGTGTGGCCGGCCACTGCTCCTCGCCCGCCACAACGGTCGTGACCGCATCGGGCGGCGGCTGAAATGCGGCCGCCTGTCCGATGGCGGTTTGAATCTGCTTGAACTTCACGAATCCGAGACCCGCGACGAGCATCGCGGTCACGGTCAACATCACGATCATCCGCTTCGCCATGGATCCTCTCTTTGTCTCGCAGGCGCGCTGCGCGCGCCTGCCCAATCGCATCTAGACGCGTGTTCACGTTTTCAGACACGCTCCTAGCTATGACGATCGACGCCGCTCGAAATCGACAAGGGCGGCGTCACAATGTCATTCCGATTGGACGTGCTGCACAATCCGGCAGTTGCAGCAGCTCGCGTTGCGACCGGCGCCGGAGCCGCGAGCCCGACATTCCGACGAGCGCGATCTCCTACTTTTGGACGAGGCGCACGTCGGCCGATCGGACCCGGACGAAGGCCGTCGATCTGAGCGGGGGAACTGCTGGATAATTCATCCATGACGCAGTCACACTGCAGCGACACCGATCAGGCGCGTCACCTCGAGGAAGCCACGTCGCACGACCCGGAGGTGTTGCGCGCCGCGTTGATTCGCGAGCACGGCGAGCGTCGCCGGGCCGAGTGCCTCGCCAAAATGCAGGCCGACGTGGTCAAGCTCGCGCTCGACCTGCTCGTCCGCGAACCCGACATCGAGAGTTTTTTCGGCGGGCTGACGAAGACAATGGTGGAAGAAAGCGACAGTCACGTCTGCGCAGTCTGGCTGGTCGACGAGCAGCAGCGCCGCTGCGACATGTGGATGGCGTATGTGGGGGATCGCCTGTACACGCGCGAGGGCCCGGAATGGGCGTCGTTGACGTTCCCGCACGAAGTCCTCGGGCGGCATCTGCTGGAGTACACCGAGGGATGGACTCAGACGATCGAATACCAGAACGATGATGCGCGCCTGCCGGGAGAGGTTCGAGAGTTTCACCGCCGCGAGGGTGTTCACGGCATGGTCGTCGCCCCGCTCGTTCTCGGCAACCGCACCCTCGGCTGGATCAAGCTCTCGGGCCGCAAGGTGCCGGAGTGCGAAGGCGTGCGGTGGTGGCGGGTCGTTCTCATCGAGGCGATTGCACGGCAGGCGGCGCTGGCTCTCCACCACAGCCGTCTGGCGGAGCGGAGCCGTCTGGAAGAGCGGCGCAAGACCGCGCTCGAAGAGCGCAACCGGCTCGCACGCGACATCCACGACAACTTGGCGCAGGGCTTCGGCGCCATCCTGATGCAGTTGCAGGCGGCGCAGCGGGAGGCCTGCTCGCTGCCGGCGGGGGTGGCGATCAAGCTTGACACCGCGGTCGATCTCGCTCGCACCCACATGGTCGAGGCCCGCCGCTCGGTCGGCGCTCTTCGTCCCACAGTGGGTGAGGGCGAAGATGTGGCGCGCGTTCTGGCGCGGATTGCCGATCTCGCGCGACGCACGTCGAGCGTGCCGATCGAAGTCAGTCTCGACGAGCTGCCGCGCCTGGGCGACAGTGTCGAGCGCGAGATCATCGGCATCGCGCAGGAGGCGCTCACCAATGCCGTCCGTCACTCCCGCGCGCGCCGCATCGTCCTGCGGGCGTCGGCGGTGCGATCGATCGGCGTCCGGCTGTCGGTCGCCGACGACGGCCGCGGGATCGCGCGGGATCGTCAGAGCGCGGGGTTTGGAATGATCAGCATGCAGGAGCGGGCAGAGCGCATCGGCGCGTCTTTGACGATCGTGACGGCGCCGCGCCGGGGGACCGAAGTGGTGCTCGCGTGGGAGCCATCAGCGCTGCCCGAGCAGGTGCACGTTGCCGGCTGAATCGAGTACGGACGCGGCCAAAGCGAGCGTGCTGATCGTGGACGATCACGCGCTGCTGCGGACCGGCGTCGCCAACATCATCAATCAGGAGCCCGATCTCCGCGTCGTCGCCGAGGCCGGCAACGGCGTCGAGGCGCTGAATGCCTACGATCGGCATCACCCTGACGTGACGCTGCTCGACCTGCGGATGCCGGTGATGGAGGGTGTCGAGGTCGTTCGCCGAATCCGCGAACGCGATCCGCGCGCGCTCGTCATCGTGCTCACGACCTATGACACCGACGATGAGATCGCGCGCGCACTGAAGGCGGGGGCCAAGGCGTACGTGCTGAAGGACATCACCGCCGATGGCCTCGTCGGCTGTATCCGCGACGTGCTGGGCGGCAAGACCTATCTGGCGCCGGCGGCCGCGGCGAAGCTGGTCGCCAGCGCCGCGAGCGTGCAGCTCACGCCGCGCGAGCTGGCGACGCTGCGGCTGATCGCCGACGGCAAGGCGAACAAAGAAGTGGCGAGCGCGCTCGACATCAGCGAGCGCACCGTGAAAACCCACCTGAGACACCTGTTCGAGAAGCTTGGCGTGACCAGCCGTACCGAGGCGATCAAGGTCGCCACGCGACGGGGACTCGTCCGCCTCGACTGATTGCACGCCCAGCGCTGAGCGTGCTTTCGAGCGCGACCTGGATGCTCCCCTCGTCGCGGAATTCCCCGTCTAAAGAGATAATCGCGACAGGATCAGCTGCCGACGGTGACTCGCGAGCGACTGAGCCGGGGTGTGGGGGGAGCCCCACGTGGAGTTTCTACATCCGTGGTGGTTCGGCGGCCTCTTGTCGCGCAGGCCGAGGCAGCCCTGAAGGGCTGCGCGACGGACCACATGTAGAAACTCGAAGCGGGCCGGAGCCCCACGTTAGGAGATCACATGAACGCCCTGCTCGAGATTGTCTTGGGCTGGATTCGACGGTCGACGCCCGGCGCGTTGATCGTGGTGGCTTGTGCTGCTGTTGCGGCGCCAGCCTGGTCGCAGACGCGACAGACTGTAACGATTCGAGGGCACGCCCAGTCGCTGTACGTCTATGGACCGTCGGGCGGCGACCCCGTCGTGGTGTCGAGCGGGGACGGCGGTTGGTTTCATCTGGGACCTCACGTTGCAGAATTCCTGAGCGCGCACGGGTACTTCGTGGTCGGCTTCGACGTGAAGGCTTACCTCGAAAGCTTCACGGCTGGACGTTCGACACTGAAGGTGGAGGACGAGCCCGCCGACTATGCGGTGCTGGCGGATGTCGCTACGAAGGCCACCGGGAAGAAGGCAATCCTGATCGGCGTTTCGGAAGGCGCAGGCCTTTCCGTTCTGGCGGCAACGGACGTTCAGACGAAAGCCAGGATTGCCGGCGTCATCGGTCTCGGCCTTCCGGATCTCAACGAGCTCGCCTGGCGCTGGAAGGATGCCGTCATCTATCTGACTCATCGGGTGCCGGATGAGCCGTTATTCAGCACTGCGACGCTTGTCGACCGGATCGCGCCGCTTCCGCTTGCGGCTATTCACTCGACGCACGACGAATTCGTGCCGGTCGCCGATGTCGAGAGGATCCTCAGCCGGGCGAAAGATCCGAAGCGCCTGTGGGTTGTGCAGGCGTCCAATCACCGCTTCAGCGACAACCTGAAAGAGTTCGATCAGCGGCTGCTCGAAGCGATCAGCTGGACGAGAGAGCACCGTCCGCGCTGAATCCGCCATGCCGGACCGTCTGCGCCGCGCGCTTCCCCCTCTCATCGGCCTGACGCTCTTTCTCGCGGCGCTCGGCGTCCTGCGCACCGAATTGCGCACCGTCACGTGGCACGGTCTGACCGCCGACCTGCTCAGGACGCCGCCGCGGCGGCTTGGCCTGGCGGTGCTGCTTACGACGATCAACTACGGCGTCCTGACCGGCTACGATTTTCTCGCCTTCGCGACCCTCCAGAAACGACTGCCCCGGCACCGTGTCATCGCGGCCTCCTTTCTCGCCTATGCGATTTCGAACAGTGTCGGCTTCGCGATGCTCTCGGGCGCATCGGTCAGGTACCGTTTTTACACGCGCTGGGGCATCACCGCCGACGAGCTCTCACAAATCGTCTTTGCCTACGTTGTCACGTTCTGGCTCGGCTTGCTGCTGATTGGCGGACTGAGTCTCGCGGTCGGCCCGCTGTCGGGTGAGCTTGGCCAGTCCCGCCACGCGCTGGTCGCGCCGGTTGGCTGGGCGCTGATGGTGGCCAGCCTGGGCTACGTGGCGGCATCCGCTTTTCGCGTCAGGCCGATCAGAGTCGGTCGCATCGAACTGCGGCTTCCGCCGGTGCGGATTGCGCTCGCGCAGCTCGCCATTTCGGTCCTTGACTGGATGTTGGCGGGCGCCGTGCTCTACGTCCTCTTTCCCGCGGGCTCCGTGCCCTTTCTGCTCTTTCTCGGAGCCTTTCTCGCATCGCAGTTACTCGGTCTCTCGAGCCACGTGCCGGGCGGGATGGGCGTGTTCGAAGGACTGATGGTGTTCTTTCTGAAGCCGTTCCTCCCGTCGGCCACGGTGTTGCCGGCGCTGATCGCCTACCGTGCGGTGTACTACCTGCTGCCGCTTTCCCTTGCTCTTCTCGGTCTGGTGGGGGATGAACTCCGCCTGCGGCGGCCGCAGGCCGCTCGACTCGGCGCGATGTTCGGCTGGCTGAGCGAACAGCTCACACCGCGCGTGCTGAGCATCTTCACGTTCCTTGCCGGCGTCGTGTTGCTGTTCTCTGGTGCGACGCCGGCGGCGGCCGGCAGACTGCGGCTGGTGGACCGGGTGCTGCCGCTTGGCGCGATCGAAGTCTCACACTTCATCGGCAGCGTGATCGGCGCCGCCCTGCTGGTGCTGTCGCAGGGGCTCGCACGGCGACTCGACGCCGCGTACGTCCTCACGGTGGCCGCCATCGCTGTCGGCATCGCGGCGTCGCTGTTGAAGGGGGCCGACTACGAGGAGGCGGTCATCCTCACAGCGGTTCTCGTCGTTCTCTGGCGCGCCCGGCCGGCGTTCGACCGGCGTGCCGCTCTGTTCGACACGCGGTTTTCACCCGGCTGGATTGCGGCCATCGCCGGCGCCCTCGGCACCTCTGTCTGGCTCGGTCTCTTTGCCTTCAAACACGTGGAGTATTCGAACGATCTGTGGTGGCAGTTCGAGCTGCGCGGCGAGGCTTCCCGCATGCTGCGAGGCTCGGTCGGAGCCGCTGTCACGCTGCTGCTGTTCGCGTTCGCGCGGCTGATGGGACACCGGCCGCATGAGGCGGTCGAGCCGACCGATGCCGATCTCGCCGCTGCCGGCGCGACGATCGCCGGGCAGACGCTCACATACCCGTACCTCGTGTACCTGCGTGATAAAGCGGTGATGTTCAATGAACAGCGGTCCGCTTTCGTGATGTACGGCATCCAAGGGCGAACGTGGATTGCCATGGGCGATCCAGTTGGTCCACCGGACCAGATGTCCTCGCTGATTCGATTGTTTCTCGAACGGTGCGACGACTTCGGCGGCATTCCCGTGTTCTACGAGATCTCGAGCGAGCACCTTCACCGGTACGCAGATGTTGGACTCACGTTCGTCAAGCTCGGGGAAGAGGCGAAAGTCGACCTCGCCGCGTTCACACTCGAAGGCGGAGACGCGCGGAAGCACCGTCAGGCCGTTCGTCGGTTAGAGAAAGAGCATGCGACATTCCGGATCGTGCCTGTCGAACACGTCAGCTGTCTGATGGACCAGTTACGTGCCGTCTCTGACGACTGGCTCAAATCCCGGGCCGGCGGCGAGAAGGGCTTCTCCCTCGGGTTCTTCAGGCCTGAATACGTTGCACGATTCCCGGTCGCCGTCGTCGAGCAGCACGGCCGCGTCGTGGCGTTCGCCACGATCTGGCCGGGACCGCAAAAGATCGAGCTTTCGGCCGACCTCATGCGGTTTGCCGCTTTTGCTCCAAGGGATGTGATGGAGGGACTATTCGTTCACCTGCTGCTCTGGGGCAAGGAGCAGGGCTATCGATGGTTTTCCTTGGGAATGGCGCCGTTATCGGGTTTCGAGTCTTCGCCCGTTGCCCCGCTGTGGCACCGGCTGGCGTTGTTTCTCTACCAGCATGGGGAAGCGGTCTACAACTTCCAGGGCCTCAGGGCGTACAAGGAAAAATTCGCCCCGGTTTGGCGGCCCAGGTATCTCGCGTATCCGGGCGGGTTGCATCTCCCTCACATCCTCGCCGACGCCTCGGCGCTCGTCGCCGGAGGTTATCGAAAGATCTTCTTCAAGTGAATCGCAACACCAACACAGAGCTCGGCAACGATTTGTCTGCACGCCCCGATCGGAGCTCTGCCATATAGGAGCATGCCCCGGAGGCGGCGAGCCGATACCCGCCGATACCGGTGGACTGGCGCCGCGATCGACCCACCATCGGACACGGACAAACCGCGTCACAAGCTGCTGTAGAATGTGCCGCTCCTGCCTTCGCCACGCGGTGAGACGTCTCGTGCCTGGACCGCGCCGCGCGCGTCCGATCAAAAGGTCTCACATGAGGAAGTCACCGAACGCCCGCAAGAGTTGGCACCTGCTCGGCGCCGTCGCGGTCATGTTCGTCTTGTTGGTTTTGTCTTCCGAAGGGCAGCAATCGTCTGGCCCCGACGTGTCGCACCTGGCTGTTCCAGCGCGAACGGTCGCCGTGCATCCGGCGCTCCTCGGCGCCAACGGCGACGTCGATGTCTGGATTGGCCTCGTGGATCCGTCAGTCGGACGCGCCACCGGTGCGAACGGCAAACGTGGCGGCGGTCGGCTCACGCCCGGCCAGCAACGGGACCACACCCGCGCGCTGAACAGCAAGCACGAGGCCCTGCTGGCTGACGTCCGTGGCCTCGGCGGGCGCGAGCTCGCGCGGGTCAACAAGGCGCACAACGCCGTGGCGGTGAGAATCGATGCGTCCCGGGTGCAGGCGCTGTCCGCGTTGCCCGGTGTCGTGACGGTTCGGCCCGTCAGGAATTATCAAATGGCCCTCAGCGAGACGGTGCCGTACATCGGCGCGTCAGCCGTTCAGGCCACAGGCGTCGATGGCACCGGCGTGCGAGTGGCGGTGATCGATTCCGGTATCGACTACACACACCGCAACCTCGGCGGACCTGGGCGGGTGGCAGATTACGTCGCGGCATACGGTACGAGCACCGGCGATGCGAGAAACACGACGCTCGATGGTCTGTTTCCCACCGCGAAAGTCGTGAACGGGTTCGATTTCGTGGGAGAGCAGTGGCCGAACGGGCCTCGAACCGAGGATCCCGACCCGATCGACTTCGATGGGCATGGCACCCATGTCGCCGACATCATCGCCGGCCTGAGCCTGGACGGGGCGCACAAAGGCGTCGCCCCGGGAGCGACGCTTCTCGCGCTGAAGGCCTGCAGCTCGGTCAGCACGTCCTGCAGCGGGATCGCGCTGCTCAAAGCGATGGATTTCGCCATGGATCCCAACGGCGACGGCGACCTCTCGGATGCCGTCGACGTGATCAATATGTCGCTGGGATCCGACTACGGGCAGGAGCAGGACGACCTCGGTGAAGCGAGCCAGATCGCGACCGAATTCGGGGTCGTCGTCGTCGCGGCGGCGGGTAATGCCGGTGACAAACCTTACATTGTCAGCAGCCCGTCGACCGCGCCGGGCGCGATCAGCGTGGCGGAGACGCAGGTGCCGAGCGCCACGACGATTCCGCTGGTGATCAACTCACCGCCGTCGATCGCTCGAACCGATCCGAACACGGCGCAGCTGGCGTTTGCGCCGATCACGAGCGATGTGACCGGGATCGTGGCGTACGTTGGACGCGGATGCCCGGCCGATTCCATCGCGCCCGGCTCGCCCGCCGATACGTATCTGGCAAATCCGGCCGGGAAGATCGCCCTTATTGATCGCGGCGCGTGCAATGTGAGCCTCAAGATCGATCGCGCCGCCCAGGCCGGCGCCATCGCGGTGCTCATCGGATTGATCGCACCGGGCGATGCGGTGTCGTTCTCCTTTGCCGGCGGCACGCACTTCGTTCCGTCGTTGGTCATCACCCAGGCAACGTCGAGCCTGATCAAAACCAACATCGCGGCTCCGGTCAACGTCACCCTCAAGAAGAGCGCCTCGATTCCAATCGTCACCGGTATGGTGGGCTCGTCGGCGCGCGGGCCGGACTACAGCCACAATTCCGTCAAGCCTGACCTTGCCGCGCCGGGTGCGTCGGTTTCGGCCCAGGTGGGAACCGGCGCCGGCGAGACGGCATTCGGTGGGACCTCCGGGGCCACGCCGATGATTGCGGGCGCGGCCGCCCTGCTCCTGCAGGCCCATCCTGACCGTGAGCCGTTCGAGATCAAGTCGTTGCTGATGAACACCGCCGACACGCATATCTTCATCAACCCGGCCACTCAGCCCGGCGTCCTCGCGCCGATCACCAGAATTGGCGGTGGCGAAGTTCGGGTGGACCGCGCGGTGGCGAGCACCACCGCTGCGTGGGACAAGGAGGCGAAAGCGGCCAGCCTGTCTTTCGGGTACGCGGCCGTCACGGACCCGCAGGAGTTCAGCGGTGACCTGATTATTCGAAATTATCAGAACAGGCGCCGCACCTACGCGATCACGCCGACCTTCCGCTACGCGAGCGACGCCGCCGCGGGAGCGGTGCTGGTCTCGGTACCGCGCCAGGTCGATGTGCCGGCCCACGCCCAAAAACACGTTCACGTCCAGATTCACGTCGATCCGCGCAAGCTGCCCGCATGGACGCTGAATGGCGGCCGCGAGGGCGGGAACGGCGCGCTGCTGACGACGTTCGAGTTCGACGGCTATCTCAACATCGCGGATCCCACCGACACCGTTCACGTGGCCTGGCAGGTGTTGCCGCATCGAGCGGCGGCGGTCGGACCGATGCCCAAGAAAATCAAACTCGGCAAGGACGGCCTTGGCAGCCTGGAGCTTCGGAACCGCAGCGCGCTGAATGCACGATTCGATGTCTTCTCGCTGACCGGGACAAGCCGCAAGATCCATAAGAAAGGCCTGCCCCAGCCCGGGGACAATTTTGCCGTGATCGATCTGGCGGCGGTGGGCGTTCGCGCGGCCACCGCGAACGGGGTGCCGGTCGTCCAGTTCGGCATCACTACGTTCGGCGAGCGATCGCATCCGAACTACCCTGCGGAGTTCGACGTGTATGTCGACGCGAATCGTGATGGCAAGGCCGACTACTTGATCTTCAACAGCGAGAACGGAGGATTCGGCGTAACGGGCGAGAACGTGGTATCGGTCCTCAATCTGAGCACGAACACGCAGGTGACACAATTCTTCGCCGACGCGGACCTCGACTCGGCGAACATGATTTATACGGCGCTGCTCTCGGATCTGGGCCTGACGCCGAACACGACGTTCGACTTCGTCGTGCTCGCGTTCGACAACTACTTCACCGGGTTCGTTACCGATGCGATCGGCTCGGTCAACGTGAACGCCGACAACATCTTCCTGGTCAACGCCATGACATTCAGGCTGGACACGCCGCGCTTTGTGGCGCTTGGTGTGCCCGCTGCGGGCGTCCCGGCCGGCGGCTCCACCGTGCTGACGATTCAAGAGCTCGAGGGCGGCGTGCAGGCCTCGCCGTCACAGACGGGACTTCTGTTCCTCTATCGAGACGCGGCGCCGACGAAGGAGGCCGAGACCATCGAAGTCAGGTAACGAAGCGGCACGCTCGGTTCTGAGGTAGTGCGGACCTTCACCCTTCGACTTCGCTCGGGGTGCCCTGGGCAGCGTCGACGGACAGGTCCGCCCGAACACGGCAGGCCTGAACGGCGCGTGAAACAATCGTTTGTCGCGCCGGCCGGTTTTTTTCACACGTC
>JBKPAI010000222.1:0-17935 GCA_046726355.1 Acidobacteriota bacterium
CGGGCGACGCCGTTTGTGCTGGTGTCGTCGACGGTGAACGAGTTGGCTTCGTCGCGCTGGCCGCTGGCGTTGATGCGCGGCGCCGATTCGCCGGAGAAGGAGTCGTTGCCGGAGCCGCCGGCGCCGAACGTCGCAGAAACGACTCTGCCGGTGACGCCGGGCTGCAGCGCGATGAGGTTGTACAGGTTGCGGCCGTTGAGCGGCATCTCCTGCAGCTGATGCGATCGACGCGTCCGGATACACGGCCCTGCTCCGTTTCGACCAGCGGCGCGGAGGCGGCCACCGTCACGTTCTCGGCGATCCCGTAGACTTCCAGCGTGACGTCTACCCGCTTCGTTTCGCCGATGCCGACGTTGACCGCATCGCGCTCGGCCTTGCGGAAACCACTGAGATCGACCTCGATGCGGTAGGTTCCCGCCCCGATGCTGAACACGCGGTAGCCACCGTCCTCGGACGTGACCACGTCGCGCACGATTCCGGTTGTCATGTTCGTGACCGTGACGGTGGCGCCCGGCAGGACGCCGCCCTGGCTGTCGGTCACGATGCCCTGGATGGCGCTGCTGAACTGGGCGTTCGCCGGCAGCGCAGCGAGGAGGAGCAAGAGCAGGAAGGGGATCGGACGGGACGTGCGCGTGCCCACGATCATCATGGTTCTCCTCATCGTGAACGTTCACGGCAGCGTATAGGATACGCCCGCCACCTTCTCGTACTGCGGCCGAGAGGCCCAAAAGCCTTGGCCCACCGCCTTGAGCCACGGCTCAGCGCCTTATCTCCCCCCGCCGCAGCGGCACGAATGCGACGGCGGCGATGCGCCGCGTCCGCACGTCACCTGCGCTGTCCTTCTCGAGGAGTTGCAGTTCCTGCCCTTCATAAATGGATCCGACCGGAACGACGAGGCGGCCGCCCGGCCGCAACTGGTCGACCAGCGGCTGCGGAACATGATCGGGCGCCGCGGTGACGATGATGATGTCGAACGGCGCCTCTTCCGGCCATCCGGCATACCCGTCGCCGACCCGCACGGTGACGTTGGCATAGCCAAGACTGCTGAGACGCCGTTCGGCCTCGCGCGCGAGTGGTTCGACGATTTCGATGGAATAGACATGCGACACGAGGCCGGACAGCACCGCTGCCTGGTAGCCCGAACCGGTCCCAATCTCCAGCGCGCGGTCTCCCGGCTGCGGCCGGACGCTGTCCGTCATCAACGCAACGATGTAGGGCTGCGAGATGGTCTGATCGTGTCCGATGGGCAGGGGTCGATCGTCATACGCGCTCGCCTGCTGGTCCGCGGGGACGAAGAGATGGCGCGGGACATCCTGCATGACGGCGAGAAGCTTCGGTGTGCGCACGCCTCGCGCCGCAATCTGATTGGCGACCATGGCCGCCCGCGCGCCGGCGAAGGACTCCTGGAAGGAATCGCGGCCGCCGGCCGGCCCGGCACAGCTCGCCGCCCCAACGGTCAAACCAGCGATCACAGCAGCGGCGCGAGATCCGCAAGTGCGGCGCCGCACTTCACCGCAAGCACGTCCGATCGACTTCATTCCAGCATGCGCTTCGCCTTCTTCGCATCGTCGGTGACGATCGCCAGCTCCACGAGATTGTCGACGATGCCGGTCATGTAGATCGCGCGCAGGTTGACCCTGGCTTCGGCGAGCTTCGTCGTGACCGCCGCAAGCTCGCCGGCGCGGTTCTCAAGCAGCACCTGCACGACTTCTTCCTCGGTGTAACGAATGCCCGCTTGCTGCAGCGCCGATCGCGCCGCATCCGGATCGTCGGCGATGATACGCACCAGGACGTGATGGTCGATGGCGAGACCGGTGACCGCCTTGAGGTTCACGCCGTAGCGGGAGAGCGCAGTCGCCACGCGTCCGAGCTCGCCGGGCCGATCCGTCAGTTCGATGGCGAAGTCCTTCACGGCACCTCCGTTCGCTCGCCGTGGGCAGCTCCCGCTCGCAGCGGGCGTCCCGTCAGGCGCCCGATTGTAATCGAAGCCGCATGCCGGCGAGACAGCGGCGGCGGCCCGCGGAGGTTCAACCCTTGAACAATCGGCCGGTCGGAGCGGGTTGGCGATCCGGCGTCGACGGTGCAGGCGAGGAAACAGTAAGACACAGAGAAGCAGAGGAACGGAGACGAAACAGAGAAGACCAATTGATGTCTCCGTTGTTCCTCCGTTGCTCCGCTTCTCTGTGTTGATACCGTTGCGTCGGTGACCTCCGCGATCTCGTCGGCCACGCGGACTCAGCCCACACTTTTGTAATCAGCAATGCGTTTCTGACTGTCGTTATCGAACAAATCGCGGCATCTCCTGGAAATGTCGGAGCATGCCGCGCGGAACGGAGCTTGCCTCAGGCGTGGGCACCTGAAGGAGGCTGCATGCACGGCGTTGCGCATATCGGGAAGAGTATTCAAATCAAGGGCGAAATTACGGCACAGGAACCGCTCACGATTGCAGGGCAGGTCATCGGCACGATCGACGTGACCGGCCATCCGCTGACCGTCACTGAATCGGCGCACATCGAGGCCGACGTCATGGCGCGCACGATCATCGTCAGCGGCACGGTCCACGGTACGCTGCAGGCCGAGGGCCTGGTTGTCGTGGAGAAGACGGCGAAGTTGAGCGGCGACGTCTCAGCACCCAGCGTGTCACTCCACGATGGCGCGACGGTGAACGGACGCCTCGACATCGCCGGCCGGCAGAAGGCCGAGCCGCTCGCGCTCGCGAGCTAGGAGCCGGTCTCAGCAGGTGATGCCTCACCTGCACAACAACGATTTCGGAACTTATTTGCCCGACGCGCGTTTGGCGGCCGCGACCGCCTTACGCGCCCAGTCGGTCAGGTCCAGTGTGCTTTCGAGCACATCTACAGGCACTTCGTAGTACTGCATCGTGCCGGCGCGATCGCGGTATGGCTTGAAGGGTCGTGCCCCGGCCCGCTCGTAGTCAGGGCGATTGCCGTCATCGACTTTCAAGTAGAGCCGGTCGCGCGCGATGATGCCGAAGAACACCCCGCGCTGGTAGAGGCCGACGCCGCCGAACATCGCCCGGCCGACGACATCGTCGAGATCCGCCAGTTGTTCGATCACGAAGGTCTTGAAGGCCTCCGTGCATTTCAGCGACCTCAACGTACTCGACCCGGCCGGTCTGGGTGCCGTGTCCGATTTATCTGACCCACTCGACCTACCAGACCCACTCGACCTACGTACCCTACCAGACCCACCCGACCTACCTGACCCACCCGGCCTACGTACTGTCTGCCTTATGCTGACCGCTTCCGCCGCGCCGTTCGCAACAGCCGACTGCTTCGGCTCTTCGCGCCAGGCTGTCTGGCTTTCGGCAGCTTTGCGACGACCAGGTCGTACGACGTTCGAATCAAAGGTTCGAGTTCCCGCCGGGTGAGGACATCGCCGAGCCCCTGTTCCTGCACCCACATGTTCCGCGCCATATAAGGCGCCGGCACAATGCCCGGCCGCTCGATCAGTTCGCCGAACGTCTCCGGTGTGCACTTGAACGCAATCGCGTGCGGCGCCTCCAGGTCAACGACGACGAACATCTTCCCGGCGACGCAAAAGCACAGATCATGACCCCATTTGATGTCTTCCGTGACCGCCGGCAGCGCCCGGCAAATCGATCGGACCGTGTCAAGTGTCATTGCCGTCTCGCGCGATAATCCTAGCGCAGTGTTTGAGTGGCCTGTCGAAGCGAATGGTCGTAATTGTAGAATCGACTATTCGTACCGCAGCGCGCTGACGGGATCGAGCCGTGTCGCGCGGCGGGCAGGCCAGAAACAGGCGCACAGCGACACCGCGATGAGCAGCATCACGAGCGAGGTGATCGTGGCCACGTCGCGCGATCCGGATCGGACCAGCACGCTCTGGAGCAGCCGGCCGGCGCCGATCGCGCCTGCGACCCCGATCGGGAGGCCGATGGCGAGCTGCACGAGTGCGCCGCGCAGGACGAGCCACCACACCTGCGGCGCCTGCGCGCCGAGCGCCATCCGCACGCCGATCTCCTGAGTCCGCTGCGACACCGAATACGCCGTCACGGCGTACAGTCCGACCGCGGAAAGGGCCAGCGCGATCAGCGCGAACACGCCGAACATGGTGCCGATGACCTCGAACATCCAGCGTCCCTGGGCCAGCATCTGGTCCAGCGTGAGGATGCCGAAGAGCGGGAGGTTGGGATCGATCGCGCGAACCTCCTCGCGGACCGCAGGCGTGAGCGCCGCCGGATCGCCGGCTGCGCGCAGCAACAGCATCGCGAACGGCGGCGGTTGGGAGCGGAGCGGCACGTACACCACCGGATCGGGCAAGGCCTCCTGGAAGTTGCGCTGCCGCACCGTTGGCGTGATGCCCACGATGGTCACGACAGCCGGCGTCTGCGGCGGCGCCCCTGGCGCCGCGTCCGGCGTCAATCGAATCCGCCGGCCGATCGGATCGTCGCCGGCGAAGTGCATCGCGACGAAGCGTTGATTCACGATGGCCGTTTCATGCCCGGCCGTGCCGTCCCGATCGTCGAACGGACGGCCGCGCAGGAGCTTGAGCCCGATGGTCTCGAAGTACCTCGGGCCGACCATCACCTGGGTCACGATCTGCGGTTGTTCTCCCGGCACCGGCTCGCGGCCCTCGACGACGAGCTGGCGGGCGCTGCCGCCGGCACTGGGCGCGGTACTGGCGACAGTGGCGGCCTGCACGTTGCCGAGCCCCGCCAGGCGGTCGTCGAGACGCTCGTAGAAGTCGCGGCGCTGTTCCGGCGTCGGATATTTCTGGTTCGGCAGCTGCAGACGCATCGTGAGCAGGTGCGACGTCTCGATGCCGACGTCACGCTGGTAGAGGACCAGGAAGCTCCGGACCATGAACCCGGCTCCAGCGAGCAGCACGAGCGTCAACGCCAGCTCGACGACGATCAGCGCGCTCGTCCACCGCCGCGCGCGAACGCCCGAGCCTGATCGACCGCCTTCCTTCAAGACTTCGTTGATGTCGGTCTTCGAGACGTGCAGCGCCGGAGCGAGACCGAACACCATGCCGGTGCCCAGGCACGTCGCGGCCAGGAACGCGAACACCCGTCCGTCGAGCGTGAACTGGATCCAGTACGGCTTGCCGACATCTGCGACCGCCGCGTCGAAGAGGCGGATGCCGACCAGCGAGAGACCGAAGCCGAGCACGCCGCTGATCGCCGCGAGCAGAACGCTCTCGACGAGGAGTTGCCGCACGATGCGGAAGCGCGTCGCGCCCAGCGAGACCCGCACAGCGATTTCACGGGCGCGGCCTGCCGATCGAGCGAGGAGCAGGTTGGCGACGTTGGCGCAGGCAATGAGCAGCACGAATCCGACCGCGCCCATCAGGGTCAGGAAGATCAGCCGGATCTGCCCGCCGTTGTAGCGCTCGTTGAAGGTCATGACCGTCGGCGTGATGTCTTTGTTGGTGGCAGGGAAATCGTGTGCCAGCCGGTTGGCGACGGCTGTCAATTCGGCGCGCGCCTGCGCCGGTGTGACGCCGGCGGCGAGCCGCCCGAAAACCTGGAAGTCGCGCGCATCGCGTTTCTGATCCGTGACGCCGGGCAGCTGCGCCAGCGGCACCCAGAGATCCGCGTTGATCGGAAATTTGAATCCCTCCGGCATCACGCCGATGACTGTGGCGGGCAGCTCGTTCACTTTGATCGTGCGGCCGATCACTCCAGGGTCGCTTCCGTAGCGATTCTTCCAGATGCCGTTGCCGAGCATCACCACCGGCGCGGCGCCGGGCTTGTCGTCTTCAGGCAGAAAGTCGCGGCCGATCAGCGGCTTCTGGCCGATCAGCTGGAACGCGCTCCCAGAAATGTACGGCCCGCCGAATCGCTCCGGCGCGCGTCCTTCGTCGCTCACGTTCATCGTCTGGCCGCTGAACGCCGCCAGACCCACGAACGTTCGGTTGCCGTTCTGCCAGTCCTGGAATTCGAGATACGAGACGCCGCGATCGCGGTTCCGGGCATCGCGCGTGCCGAGCGACATGATCTCATCCGGGCGATCGAACGGCAGGCCCCGGATCAGCACGCTGTTGACGATGGTGAATACCGTGTTGTTGACACCGATGCCGAGGGCCAGCGCGATGGCCGCAACGGCGGCGAACCACGGATCCCTGACGAGCAGCCGGGCGGCGTAGCGAAGATCCTGCAGGAAGCTCATCGTGTCTCAAGAGGCGTGAGGAAGACACACCACAGTGCTTGATACGTGAGAGGGGAGGCGTTGGTTCACAGCCTGGTCCTGGGCCTTGGTTCTTGGTCCCTCCGTCCTCGGGACGGAGCCGGGACGGACCCGGGACGGAGGAGGGACGGACCCCGGACGGACCCGGGACGGACCCGGGACGGAGGAGGGACGGACCCGGGACGGAGCCGGGACGGACCCGGGACGGAGCCGGGACGGACCCGGGACGGACCCAGAACCGAGAACCAAGGGACCAGTTATGCGGCGGTATGCGCGCGCTGGATGCGCCGGAGCTCGCGAAAGCGCGCGAACACGGCCTCGTCGCTCTCCAGGCCGAGCACCGACTTGATCGTGGTTCCCGCAAACGTATGCGTGAGCATGCGGAACCAGTGCCGCAGAATGAAGCCGGGGCTGTGCGCGAAAGCGGCCGGCAGGTGCTTCAACTTCATCCACCGCTCGGCGCGCCAACGAAGGAACTCGATATCGTCGGCGGACAGATACTCGCTGCGGACAACGGCCGTTGTGCCGTCGTAATGGCTGACGTCCTCGTCGACGATCAAACCACGCTCGCGGAAGTCGCGCGTCATCGGCGTTCGCGGGTACGGGGTCGGGTGCTGGATGTACGGCCAGTCGACGTACTTCTGCGCGAATGCGAGGTTTGCTTCGATCGACTCGCGCGTGTCGTCGGGGTTCCCGACGATGAGGCCGCCGACGACGTACATGCCGTGGCGGTGCAGGTGCTGGATCGCCTCGATGCTGGCGTTGCCGACCGTACGGCCCCGGTCGCGGCGTGCGTTCTTGGCGCGCGCGCGCAGAAACTTCAGATCGTCATCGAGGATGTTCTCGATGCCGAGAAACACGTAGCGGAACCCGGCCTTTCGCATCAGCGGCGCGAGCCGGCCGCCGTGCTGCGCCAGCGGCGCGGTCATGGCCTGGACTGTGTAGTCGATGTCGTTGAATCCGGCGTCGACGATGGCCTCGCATAGGCGCGCGAACCGTTCGATGTCGAGCGTGATGTTGTCGTCGACCAGGAAGATGGCCTGCGCCCCGTGGGCGCGCGCGTCCGCGATATCGGTCAGGACGCGATCGATCGGATAAGGATGAAAGTTCCGGCCGCGCATCTCGATAATCGAGCAGAAGCTGCAATCGAACGTGCATCCCCGTGACGTTTCGACCACATCGACCCGGCGGCCGAGCAGCGTATAGCCCCGCAGCACGCGGGCGCGGCGATTCGGCAGCCGCAGGCTCTCGGACGCCAGCGGAATCGGCGGCGGCGTCTCGTTGTGGACGAACTGTCCTTCCACACGGTGCGAAAGCCCGGGGATGCCGGCAATCGGCCGCGCGTCGGCATGGCGATCCCGTTCGAGGGCGCGGATCAGCGCGCAGAACGTCCGCTCGCCTTCACCGCGCACGAGATAATCGATCTCCTCCGCACCTTCGTAGGCGTCCGGCGCCAGGCTGGGGTCGTACCCGCCGGCGACGATGCGCGCCGATGGACGGAGCGCGCGCACGAGACGCGCGATGCGGAACGCGGTCGCGCGTTGAAACGTCATCACCGACAGGCCGACGACATCCGGCTCCTCGTCGTGCAGCAGACGCTCCACCGTGCGCCGGACGGCCGATTGAACCAGGATGAGATCCGCGATCGCGACGTGATGGTGCGGGTCGATGTTGCCCGCGAGCGACGCCAGCGCCCCGTTCGGCATGCGGACCGCAACGGCCGGCATGTGCTCGAACGCGTCGGGCATCGACAGGAGCAGAACATTCATGCGTTCGAGATTGTAGATCGCAGGCTGCCGATTCACATCACCTGTAGTGTCCGGCTTCAGCCGGGCTACGTCATCGGCAGTCAGCGGACGGCGCAGTGTGAAGGGATCGTCCGCCTGAAGGCGGACACTACGGGATCGTGAAGTTGATCGTCGTGACCATGCTCACTTCGACCGGCTCGCCATTGAGCAGCACTGGGCTGAACTTCCATTGCCGAGCTGCCGTCAGCGCCGCATCGTCCAACAGCGGAATCGATCGTAAGATGCGGGCGTCCACAACCGATCCGTCCACGCCGATCCGGAGCTCCAGGATCACGACGCCTTGAACATTCTGTGCCTTGGCCGTTTCCGGATAGATCGGCTTGACGTCGTAGATCTTCGTCGGAGCTTGGATCCCACCGCCGACTCTGAGCACACGTGGCCCCGGATCCCCCGACGACGCTGCGATCTTCTCCGCGCCGGGAATGTTGCGGAACGTGAACATCACTTCCACGTCTGTTCGCGTGTTCGCATCCGGGGGGGCAAACTTCCATTGGCCCGCCGCAGCCTCCGCGGCGTCCATGAACGGCCGTTCGGGCTTGCTCGCCCAGTAGTTCGGATCGTCGATCGAGCGGTCGATGGTCAGCTGAAACCGCGTAGCCTTCGCCTTGGAAACCTGCCCGCTGCCGTCGATCGTCACAGCGACCCAGACCGACGCGGCAACGCTGTGCGGCAGCGCCTCGGCTGGATAGGCCGGTTTGACTTCGGAAACGACTCGCGGGTTTGTCTTGCCATCAGACGGGGGCGGTGGCGGAGGAGGAGGTGGTGGTGCCGGGCGTGCGGCCGGCTGCGGCGCTGGCGTAATGCGCTGCATGGCGCTGCCGACAACTGCGCGGGAGGCGGGCAGCGTAACGTCTCCCGTTGTGTGCCTTTCACCCGGCGTGACACGCAGCTCCGTCCGCAGCGGAAGCGCAGACGCGGCCGTCCAGCCTGAAGCGCCGACGATGGCGAGAAGGGCGGCCGCGCTCGAAACGATTCGGATGCGTGACATCTTGACCTCCTGCGAGAGCCGCCGGATGCGCACGGCGAGGTGACGGCGATGAACGAAGAGCGGGGCGAGCAGCGGCGTGCACGGCGGCTGGGCAAACGCGAGAAGCGCCTGCATGTAGACGCGTCGCGACGAGGTCATCGACACGGCGAGCGCATCGACGGTCTCCTCCCGGCACAATTGAATCTGCCCGATCAGCCACCAGATCGCGGGGTGAAACCAGAGGACCGTGCGCACGATTTCTTCGAAGATCGTTGCGCGCCAGTCGCCGCGTCTCGCGTGTAGCAGCTCGTGGCACAGCACGGCGCGCTGGAGGTCCGCCGGCAGCGTGCGCAGCCTCGACGGCAGCAGAACGACGGGCGTCATGAGCCCGAACGTCACTGGCTGCGTCAGCCGATCGTGCCAGCGGATGTCGGCCGATGGCGCGAGCGTCCGCTGCAGCGCGGCCTGGTCATCAGCAAGCGTCGCGGCCACGCCCTCGGCCCGCAATGAACGCAGCCGCACGAGCCCGACGCCCAGCCAGAGTGCCCTGGCCATGGCTCCGGCGATCACCAGCCAGACGAGGACGCTGCCCGCCGGCCATTTGTCGGACGCGGCCGGCGTTCCGGCCTGGAGCAGCGCCACCGTGACGGCGGCCTCCGGAGCCGACTGGAGCTGAACAACGCGCGGCGGCACAAGCGGCAACAGCAGACAGACGAAAAGGGCCGCACGCCACGCGGCGAGCCGGAAGCGCGGCGCACGCGCTCTGATGACGAGGAGACCGCCTGCAGCCGCCGACACGATCAGCAGGATCTGAACGCTGTAGCGGGCGAGCACTTGGGCGAAGGTATCCATGGTTCGAATCTCGCGGCGTAGGGGGCGGGCGCGTGCGTCCGCCGCACCGGCCGGACCCTACGACTCCTTGGTCTCCTCGATCAGCTTCGAGAGCTCCTCGCGTTCCTTGCTCGTCAGCCGGTTGTCCTTCACCAGGTGGAGCAGCAGCGCCCGCGGCGCGCCGTCGAACACGCGGGTGACGAACTCGCGGACCATCGACGACACGACCGCCCGCTCCGGACGCGTGGGCCGGTATCGATACGCGCGATCGTGCTTTTCCTTCTTCAGATAGCCTTTGGCCTCGAGCACGTTCATCATCGTCATGACCGTCGTGTAGGCGATCTGCCGGCTCTCCAGGAGTGCTTGGTAGACGTCGCGGACGGTCGCGTGGCCGAAGCGCCAGACGACTTTCATGATCGCCAGCTCCTGGGCTGTGAGCGTCGGTTCGGGCCTGCGCATCTACTAATTAATTAGTACTAATGAATCGAAAAGTCAAGCGGGATTTTCAACCGGCCCGCAGTCGGCTACAAACAACAGGTGGCCGATTCGCGCAGCTACGCCGCGGCAGCGTGGATATTCAGCCGACTGCTCGGGCTCATCTATCTGCTCGCGTTCTGGTCTCTCGGCACCCAGATCCTCGGGCTCGCCGGCGAGCGCGGCATTCTGCCGGCGCGCGAGTACATGGACGCGGCGCACAGCTGGGCGGCATCGCAGCACGTCGGCCTGAATCGCTGTCTTCTGCTGCCGACAGTGTTCTGGATCGGCGCGACAGACGCGTTCCTGAAGGGCGTGTGCTTCGCCGGCATGGGCCTGGCGCTGCTGCTCGTGGCCGGGATCGCGCCGCTGCTCGTGCTGCCGTGCCTCTGGGCCGCCTACCTCTCGCTCGCCGTCGTCTGCCGCGAGTTCCTCGGGTATCAATGGGATGCGCTGCAGCTCGAGACCGGCGTGCTGGCGACTGCGGTCGCTCCCGTCGCCTGGCTGGATCGGCTGCGCGACAGGCGCGATCCGCCGCGGATTGGCAGGTGGTTGATGTTGTGGCTGCTGTTCCGGCTGATGCTCGGATCGGGACTCGTGAAGCTGGCCAGCGGCGATCCGACCTGGCGCTCGCTGGCGGCGTTGAGGTTTCATTATGAGACGCAGCCGATCCCCTCGCTACTGGCCTTCTACGCGCACCACCTGCCGGTCGCGGTCCACAAGCTTGCCGCGTTCGCCACGCTGGCCATCGAGCTCGCCGTTCCATTCTTCATTGTCGGAACCCCGCGATGGAGGACAACTGCCTTTGTGTTGTTCGTTGGTCTGCAGGCGACGATCGCCGCGACCGGTAATTACGCGTTCTTCAATCTCCTGGCGGCGGCGCTCTGCTTGTTTCTGCTCGACGACGCGACGCTGCGGGCGGAGAGTTGGATGGGTGCTCACGATAATCGGGCCGGCGGTGCTTCGCGCGGCGCCGCCGTGCACCGCGCCTGGGTGATTGGGCTGGCCTTGGTTGTTGCGCCGGTGTCGGCCTACACCTTTGCCGCCAGCGTCGGTCTCGGGTTACCTGGAGTTCCGTTGATAGAGCCCGCTGCCGCCTTCATCGAGCCGTTTCGAAGCGTGAACAGTTACGGCCTCTTCGCCGTGATGACCACGACACGGCCGGAAATCATCGTGTTGGGATCCGACGACGGTGAACGGTGGTCGGCTTACGAGTTCAAGTACAAGCCTGGTGATGTCTCGCGGCGGCCGCCGCAGGTTGCGCCGCATCAACCGCGCCTCGACTGGCAGATGTGGTTCGCTGCGCTCGCTTCGTATCAGGATGCGCCGTGGTTTCAGCACTTCTGCGTCCGGCTGCTGGAGGGATCGCCCGACGTGCGCCGGCTGCTCGCGTACGATCCGTTCAACGGGCGCCGGCCGCGATATGTCCGAGCGATGCTGTATCGTTATCATTTCGCCGACCGCGCGACACACGGGCGGGACGGCGTGTGGTGGACGCGCGAGCTGTTGGGTGAATACTCGCCGGTGATGTCGCTCGAGCAACGGTCCCGGTAACCGGTCCGCCTGGAAGGCGGACACTACCTTACCGGCTTCAGCAACAAGTCCTGAAAATCGAAACTGAAATCCGTCTCCGGCGACACGGCCCGCATCTTCGCCTGGTCGATCGACCCGTCCGGATTGAGTGCAAAGGTGAGGTACGCGTCGGCCCGCAGCTCGCGATCCCTCCATCGGACCACGAACGTATCGTGCTGCCAGTGCTCGAGATCGCCGGTCAGCAACGGCGTCTTCGTGAACCGCACCGACAGGCGTCCGTTCTGCTCGGTGATGTCGATATCGCCGTACCACACGTCGCGGTAGGTGCCGGCGTACTTTGCCGGCGGCAGCGAAGGCCTCGACGAGGCGTCGCGCCTGGCCGCCGCGTCGCCCTCGATCGCGGCGGTCGCCGTGCGGTGCCGCGTGAGCACCTTCTGGTAGGCCTCGATCCAGTCGAACCTCGGCGCCTCGAGATAGTGATCGAGGACGTGAAAAGCGATCGAATCGAACGCTTCGCCCGATTCCTGGTTGGTCAGCACGGCGACGCCCACGCCGGCCGCTGGAATCATCGCCACGCGCGAGACGTAGCCGGGCAGCCCGCCCGTGTGGGTCACCAGCTTGTGCCCGCGATAATCGCGGACATCGAAGCCGAGCGCATAACCGTGAAAATTCATCCTGAGCGGCGACAACTCGGGCGGCGGATCGTTGATCGGCATCGGCGTGACGATGCTCGTCAGCTGGCGGGCGGTGGCGTCGGAGAAGAGCTGCGAGCCGTCATCGAGCATCCCGTTCGACAGCTGGACGCGCAGCCATTTGGCCATGTCCTCGGCCGAGGCGTTGATGCCGCCTGCAGGATTCGTGTTGTCGCTGTCGAAGGGAGCGATCGGACGCACGCGGCCGTCGATGGGTGCGTGGGTGGCCGCCACGTTGCCGTGCGCGGCTGCGGCTGAATGCCGCACGTTGGCGTCGCGCATGCCGACCCTCGCCAGAATGCGCGACGAGATGAAATCCTCCCACGATTGTCCCGTCATCGTCTCGATCAGCTCGCCGGCGACGAGGTACAGCACGTTGTCGTACGCATACGCCGCGCGGAAGCTCGTGGCCGGTGCGATGAATCTCAGGCGCCGTGCGATCTCCGGACGCGAGTAGGTTGACGGCGGCCACCAGAGCAGGTCGCCGGCGCCCAGCCCGAGTCCGCTGCGGTGCACGAGGAGATCGCGAACGGTCAATTCCCGCGTGACGTACGGATCCCGCATCGCGAACCAGGGCAGGTACCGGATGACCGGTGCGTCCCATTCGATCTTGTTCTCTTCGACGAGCAGTCCGAGCGCCGTCGCGGTGAAGGCTTTGGTGTTCGAGGCGATGCCGAAGAGCGTATGGGAGTCCACCGGCGCCGGCTCGCCGAGCTTGCGCACGCCGTACCCTTTCGCGGCCACGACGGCGTTGTCCTTGACGATCGCGAGGCCGATGCCAGGGACCTCGAACGTCCGCATGGCGCGCTCGACCCACTGGTCGAGATCCGGCGGCGCCGCCGGAGCCGCGAGAAGCGCGGAGACGACAAGCAGGTGTGTCGTAACCAGCGCGACGATTCGGCGTCGAATCATAGGCGCAGGGTACACTGAATCATGGCCGAACGAGCATTGACACCCGAACAGCACCACGTGCTCCGCGAGCACGGCACCGAACCGCGCGGATCGAGCCCGCTGAACAAAGAGAAGCGGCCGGGCACGTTCCGATGTGCGGGCTGCGGTCAGCCGCTCTTCGAATCGAAAACGAAGTACGAGAGCGGAACGGGCTGGCCGAGCTTCTGGGCGCCGCTCGACAAGGATGCCGTGGCGACCACCGTCGACAACAGCTACGGGATGACGCGGACCGAGGTCCATTGCACGAAGTGCGGCGGCCACCTCGGACATGTTTTTCCCGACGGCCCGGAGCCGACCGGGCTGCGGTACTGCATGAACGGCATCGCGATGGAGTTCGAGCCGAACGGATAAATCTCAAAGGACACAAAGGCAACAAAGGACACGAAGGCAACAAAGGACACGAAGGAAAATTCGGCATAGGGCTGCGTGGTGAGACATCGCAGCGGCTTTCAGTCGAGCGTGTGGTAGGGTGTCTCCGCCATGATCAGATGCTCCGCCGCCTGCGCGCTTGCCTCGGTACTGACTCTCACTCCCGTTGTCCTGTCGGCTCAAAGCCGTCCGAAAACGCACCGCCTCGAGGCGACGCCGGCCACGGTCGCATACGGCTACTACTGGGCGGAAGCGAAACCGGTTCTGCGTATTGCCTCCGGCGACATCATCGACGTCGACACGCTGCTGACGAACACGCCGGCCGGTCTGCAGCGCGCGGGCGTGCCGCCGGAGCAGATTCAAAAATCGCTCGAAGCGATCGTAAGCGAAGTGACCGGCGACCGCCGCGGGCCGGGCGGCCACATCCTGACCGGACCGGTCTATGTTGAAGGCGCGCAGCCGGGCGACGTCCTCGAGGTCAGGATTCTTTCCATCGATTTCGCGATCGGCTACGCGTATAACGGGTGCAGCGGCTTCATCCCGCAGAATTGTGACCGGTCGATCGGCACGAAGATCGTGACGCTCGATCCGAAGACGATGACCGCGGAGTTCGCGCCTGGCATCGTCATTCCGCTGAAACCGTTCTTCGGAAGCATGGGCGTTGCACCCGCGCCGGAGCTTGGACGGGTGAGCAGCAATCCGCCGGGCCGGCACGCCGGCAATCTCGACAACCGCGAACTGGTGGCCGGCAGCACGTTGTACATCCCGGTGTTCGTGCCCGGTGCGCTGTTCGAGGTCGGGGACGGGCATGGCGCGCAGGGCGACGGCGAAGTCGACCAGACGGGGATCGAGACGTCGCTGCGCGGCCGCCTGCAGCTCACCGTGCGGAAGGACATGAAGCTGGTGTGGCCGCGCGCCGAGACGTCGACCGATTACATCAGCATGGCGGCCGACGAAGATCTGAAAGTCGCGACGACGATCGCGGTGCAGGAAATGGTGGACTTTCTCGCCGCGACGAAGAAGCTCACGAAGCACGAGGCGTATCAGCTCGTCAGCGTCGCCGGCAATGTGGCGATCACCCAGCTGGTGGACCGGCCGGTATACGGGATCCACGTGAAGATGCCGAAGAGTATTTTCCGATAACGAAGCGTGGTGGACGCGGGGATCAGTGACGAACGGAAGAAAAACACTATACTCAGGGTTCTGGTAGCGCAGCCCTTTAGGCCTGAAGGCCTGCGCTACAGCGAGCGGAGGACGTTGATGGCATACACCTACCACGACCTGAAAGGAAAAACGATCCAGGAGCTGCGCGACATCGCGAAAGGTGTCGAAAACCAGGACGCCGTGCAGGGATACTCGCAGTTGAACAAGGAGCACCTGCTGCCGGCGCTCTGCAAGGCACTCGGCATCGATACGCACGAGCACCATCACGTGACCGGGATCGACAAACCGGCGATCAAAGCGAAGATGCGCGCGCTGAAGACGCAGCGCGACGCCGCGCTCGAGGCGCACGACTCCGATTCGCTGAAAAACGTCCGCCGGCAGCTCCATCGCCTGAACCGTCAAATCCGCGGTCACGTGACACCGTAGCCCTGTGATATCCGGCTCGCCGAAGCGCGGAGCGCGGAGGCGGCAGCCGGACGAGCAATGTCAACACCGCGGAGGAGAGGGATCGCGATTGATCTTCCGCGTCCTCTGCGTCCTCCGTGGTGTCACGAGGAGAACAAACTGTGCCCGATGTCGATTCGCTTCCCCCCGGAAGTTTCTGCTGGCCGGAGCTCGCCACCAGCGATCAAAAAGCCGGCGTCGCCTTCTACCGCGGCCTCTTCGGCTGGGACCTGAACGACATGCCGATGGGCCCCGGCGAGAGCTACTCGATGTTTCAGATACGCGGCCGCGACGTGGCGGCCGCGTGTTCACTCCGGCCCGAAGAACGGCAGCATGGCGTTCCGCCGCACTGGAACGCCTACGTCGCCGTCACCAGTGCGGACGATGCCGCGAAGCGTGTGCAGGAGCTGGGCGGCAAAGTGCTGGCTCCGCCGTTCGACGTGATGGACGCCGGACGCATGGCGGTGCTGCAGGATCCCACGGGCGCGGTGTTCAACGTCTGGCAGCCGAAGAAGCATGTAGGCGCCCGCATTCTGCGCGAGCCCGGCGCGCTGGGCTGGACCGAGCTCGCCTCGCGCGACACCACGGCTGCGAAGAAGTTCTACACGTCGTTGTTCGGCTGGAAGGAGAAGACGTCCACCGATGCCGGCATGGCGTACACCGAGTTCAGCGTGGGCAATACGCCCCAAGCGGGCATGATGGAGATGACCGCGCAGATGGCGGGCGTGCCGCCCCACTGGATGCCGTATTTTCAGGTGTTCGACTGTGATGCGAGCGCGAACAAGGCGAAGGAGCTGGGCGGCACGTTTCTCGTGCCGCCCACGGACATTCCGAACGTCGGGCGCTTCGCCGTCGTGCGCGATCCGCAGGGCGCGGCGTTCGCGATGATCAAGATCGTGCGCGCATAATTGACCGGGCCGGCGGCCAGGGGCCGACACATGGGTCGGCCCCGCCGTGGTGCTATTTGTAATTCGCGTTAACCAGGTATCCGTAGTAGCGATCCGTGGGTTGACTGCTTGGATCGCCGGTGAAGCCGTAGGCAGATCCCTGACCCGCAGCATCCGAAACCAATTTGCTGATCACGTTCGCGGGTGTGCCGGAACAGTTGCCGATGGCGATGCAGAGTGCGGCCGTTCCTGCGACATGCGGCGACGCCATACTGGTGCCCGAAATGGTCTTGTAGCCGCCGCCCTTCCACGTCGAGTTGATACAGACCCCTGGCGCGGCGATCGTGTGATCACCATCCGTGGAAGCTGCCGTGAAGTTGCTGAAGTCGGCCGGATAGTCGTCTTTACCGCTCCGGCACGTGGCCGGCGCCCCGCCGCCGGGTTTTCCGTTGTAATCCGCAATCGCCGTTACAGCCAGCACTTCGTTGTACGCCGCCGGCGTGAACCCGGACAGGTCGGCGCCGTCATTGCCGGCCGCAACGACGTAAGTCACATCCGCCGCGACCGAACCGCAGATTGCCTTGTGCAGCACATCGTTGTTGGTGTTTCCGCAGTTGTGGTCGTCGCTGCCGCTGCCGCCCAGGCTCATGTTGGCGACCTTGATATGCTTGCTTGCGGCGTTGGCGGTAACCCAATCGATCCCACAGGCGACGGACGACCAGCTTCCCGATCCCGCGTTGTTAAGGACGCGTACGGAATAGATGGGAATGCCGGGTGCGACACCGACGACACCGGTGCTGTCGTTCTTTGCGCCAATCGTTCCGGCGACGTGCGTCCCATGTCCATTGCCATCATTCCAGCTCGTGCCCGTCGAGCAGTTGAATCCGCCGACGACATTGAGGTCGGAGTGTGGCCCGCTGCCCGTGTCGATCACGGCGACTGCGACGTTCCAGGACGCGGTCGAAGAAAAGCGGGAGCTGAGCTCCGCGTCGATCCGGTCGACGCCCGTCGGCAAGGTCTGGGCGGCGACGGCATGGACCGGACGATCCTCCGACACGAACGCGACCCGCGGGTCGCGCCGGACGTCGTCAATCCGCGCATCCGGAATGGTCGCCGCATAGCCTTTCAGCGCGGCCTGATAGATGTGTGAGACACTGGCGCCGTACGCGCGCGCATGCTCGGATGACAGACCCGGCGCGTCGCGCTCGTCGTCGTGGAATACAACAATGTAACTATGTGACGCCCCCTGTCCGAGTATTTGACGCGTGCCAACCGTGCCCGCAAACGCAGTCGCAAGTACAAGTGCAATCGTGAAACGTTTCATCGAACCTCCGTGACGCAGCGTTGCAACCTGGCAGGCACAGCGATTTCGATGCCGTCGAGCGATCGTAGAATTCGTGGGAAAATTGGGACTTTGGACAGTCACGATACCGACAATTCCGGAAGGACGCTGACAAATGTGGTCCAAGAAGGCGACTTTGCCCCGACCCGAAGACGCATTACCCGGGCGCGCCGACTCGATGCCCGTGCCCGATGCACACTTCGTCAACAAGCATCCCCTCAAGCCGCCGTTTCCCGAAGGCCTGCAGCGCGCGATGTTCGGGATGGGCTGTTTCTGGGGCGCGGAGCGGAAGTTCTGGAC
>JBKPAI010000223.1:0-35875 GCA_046726355.1 Acidobacteriota bacterium
GGTCGTCCCGCCGCCTGGCTCCCAGATCGCAGCGGTGACCGAAACGGCCAGGCGACTGGTGCGCGATCCGGATCTTCGTGGGCTGACGGCGCGCCAGCGCGCGCAGCTCTTGAATTGGACGATTCCCGGCAATTCGGCGAAGTCCGTTCGTGAGCTGGCGCTGGTCCTCGATCAGGTGGCCGGCGTCGATCCCGAGGACGAGGCCACGCTCGACGCCGACCGACGCACCGGACGTCCGTTTGCCGAAACGCTCGACCCATCGGCACTGCACAATGCGCGCATCGGCCTCGTGCGGCAGCTGTTCGTCGGCGTCACCGGCGAGCGCGAAGTCGCGACGATGATGGAGCGGGTGGTCGAGGAGCTGCGGGCGGCCGGGGCGACCGTCGTTGACGTGGCGATCCCGGATCTCGACGCGGCGTATCGGGCCGCGCGCGGCAGCGCACCGGGATCGCTGAAAGCGGGATGGACGGCCTATCTGACGCGCGGCGCCGCGCCCGGCGAGCAGGTGCTGACGATCGAGGATCTGCTGGCATCGGGGAAGCTCGCGCCCGAGAGCACGCGGCGGTTCGAGGACGCGCTGCGGCAGGTTCCGGCCGGCGAGGCGCTGCGCGAAGCGACCGCGAAGTTCTACGCCGGGCGTGATCAGTTCCGAAGCCTGTTCGTCACAGCAATGGAGCAGCACCACCTTGATGCCCTGCTGTACCCGGCGAACCAGGCGCGGCCGCACACGCACGAGGGCGGGCTCGAACGGTACGGCGGCGAGCCCGGGACCTGCGAGGAAAGCGCGATGGCGGGTCTGCCGCAGGTGACCGTGCCGGCCGGCTTCATCGGCGGCCGCTATCCGTTCGGCATCTCGTTTCTCGGCCGCCTCTGGTCAGACCGCCAGGTCCTGTCGCTCGCGTACGCCTACGAGCAGGCGACGCACCACCGGCGGCCGCCGCCGATGGCGAGATGATTCACTAGCGAATCACAATCGTGCCGTGCAGCGCCGGGTTCTGATCCTGAAGGTGATCGTGAAAGCCACAGCTGCGAACGGTATTGAGATTTCCCGTTTCCCGCTGCTGGCCAGCGTCCAGGTTTCCGACCTGATTGATCTCGACACAGTCGGTATGCTCGGGATGCGGGTCGGAATACATATCGTGGCGGCGGCCGTCGCTGTTGATGAACGTGACGCGAGAGCCCGGACCGACAGGCAGCGTCTGCGGGCAGACCGCGTTGTCGACGATGAGAATCGTCGTGGTGTTCGGCAGCGTCGAGCAGGTGAGAGGGGGCGACGGCGTGGTGGTGCGGGTGCCGCCGCACGCGGCGGTGAGTGCACACAGACCGCCCGCCAGAGCGAAGGCACACCAGACAGCAGCTCTCACGATTCGATCGTGACAGATCGACGCCCAAAGCCTAGAGCGCCGTAGGGTGCTGAAACCGCACGAAAACTAGAGCACGCAGAGACCGCAGAGTCTCTTTGCTAAGGATTCTCTGCGGTTTCAGCGGGTTCTGCGTTGAATGTCGGGTTTTTCAGCAACCTGCTAAAAAAACTTCCGCGAGATATTGAAACCCAGGGACCAGTCGTTGTCCGCCGGCCCGCCCCGAGCGATCTGCGCCATCGTCGTGCCGGATGCGTTCGAGAGATTCAGCTGGAACAGGTGACCGCCCGCCCGTTTTTCGATCCCGAAGCTGCCATGGTTCACGCCCGGATTGTAGCCGGTCGCCCGCGGCGCGAACTCCCCGACGATGTAGACGGTCGGCCGCACGCGAATCCGCGCGCCCAGCCCGATCATGAACGTGTCGTTGTCATCCACCAGCTCGGATGGATCGGGGTTCGTGTTGTTCACCCAGATCGGCTCGACGTAGAAGGCCGCCACCTCGCCGACGCTGCGCGAAACAATCGCGCCCACCGCCGGCGAAGTGCTGGAGCCGATTCCGTCAATCGTGTGGAAGTTGTTCGTCCCCTCGATCGTTGCCAGCACGCTCACGTCGAGCGGTGTGTTCGCGCCTTGCGTGAGCGCGGCGTATTGCGCGAAGAACTCAATCGTGCGATTGCTCGTCCGGTGGATGCCGACCTGCCCGTTGCGGATGATGCCGAAGCGGTACTCGAGGCCGATTTGTGCGCCGGAATCGATGCCGAAGAGATCGTCGAGGATGTCGCTGAAGTCGCCGGTGAGCGGGCGCAGGAACCGGTGCGTCACCCGGAACGAGCTGCCGAGCCGGGGCAGCCGCAGCGTTGTCGGCAGTCCGACCAACGCAAAGTCGGGCACGGCCAGCTTCAACGCAGCCGGATCGTCGTGGGGCGCCTGCGCGAAGCCGGAGGCCGGGGCACACAGCATGAAGACCAGAATCGAAGCGAATAGGCGTGTCACGGGGACTCCTCTCCGGAAACGTGTGGCTTCAGCGTGGCGCGCCGATCGCAATCCACCGTCGAATGATCTTGACCTGACCGTCGGTCAGGAACGTCGGGCTGTTGAGCGGCATCCGGCGGCCGACAATGTCAGTGGCCCCTTCCAGCTTGTGCACCAGATAGCTGCTATCAGGATCCCCGGGAATGACCCGGACGGCACCAGGCTTGCCGGTGGAGGCCGCATTCACCAGTTGCTGGTAGGCGACGTCCGGATTCAGGTTCAGTCCCCCCGACGGGTTCCGTCCGGTGCTCGTGTGGCAATTCAGGCAGCGGGTGCGACCGGCACTGTCGGTCGTCTGGAAGATGTCATTTTGGATCGACGCAAACGTCGGCTCCAGGTCGGGTGTCGGACCGGCAACTGTCGAGAGCTTCTCGTCGCATCCCGCCGACCAGACGCACACCCATACCAAAACAAGGCTCGAAAGCAGTCGTGGAGTCATTGCCCTCCTTCACTGAAAGTCACGCCGCCGTGCCAGCAAGAGCAATGCCGCTCGTGATGATTCGAATGTGAATCTTTGTCATGCTGCCGCAGCGATCGTCATCTTACGCGCCGCGAAAACAGTTACGCAATTCCGGATGGTCGGCTCCGCAGGGATCGGCTGGCGACTCCGAAGCGCGAATAGGGCATGACACAGGCCATCGTCTCAATCGAGCCGGTACTTCGCCAGGTAGTACGACAGCGCCCGCTGGCTGATGCCCATCAGCTCCGCGGCATCCTTCTTCACGCCCGCCGCACTGTCCAGCGCGCGGCGAATCGTTTCGCGTTCAACCCATTCGATATTCTGCCGCAGCTTCAGCGACGGCAGCCCGGTCGTCTGCGGCGTGGCGACCCCGATGTTCGACACCGAGCGCGCGGTGATCACCGGACCGGGAGAGAGCACGACGGCGCGCTCGATGGTGTTTTCCAGCTCGCGGACGTTGCCGGGCCAGTCGTACTGCTGCAACGCGGTCAGGACGCCCTCGTCGATCCGTTCGATCCGGCGGCCGGTGCGCTGCGCGTGCTTGCGCACGAAATGTTCGACGAGGACCGGGATGTCCTCGCGTCGCTCGCGCAGCGGCGGGATCTCGATCGGGATGACGTTCAAGCGATAGAACAGGTCTTCCTGAAATTTGTTGTCGCTGACCATCTGGCGCAGATCGCGATTGGTCGCGGCGATGACGCGTACGTCCACTTTCTCGGTGCGCTCGGCGCCAAGCGGCTCGAACTCGCGCTCCTGCAGGACGCGCAGCAGCTTTGACTGCAGCGCCGGCGTCATCGTACCGATTTCGTCCAGGAAGATCGTGCCGCCGTCGGCGAGTGCAAACTTGCCTTTCTTGGTCGTCGTCGCGCCGGTGAAGGCCCCGCGCACGTGGCCGAACAGCTCCGATTCGAGCAGCGTTTCCGGGATCGCCGCGCAGTTCACCTTGATGAGCGGCATGTGCCGCTGGGCGCTGCGGTCATGGATGGCGCGGGCGACGAGCTCTTTGCCGGTGCCGGTCTCGCCGCTGATCAGGACCGTGCTCTTCGTTTCCGCGACGCGTTCCGCGCGCCCGATCACCTCCTGCATCGCCCGGCTGCGCCCGATGAGGCCGTAATGATCGAACTGCTCGTCGCGCTCGCTGAGAAGATAGCGATATTCGGTGCGCAGCCGCTGATGATCGAGCGCCCGATCGACGACGACGAGGAGCTCGTCGATCTCGAACGGCTTCTGCAGGTAATCGAACGCGCCGAGCTTCATCGCCTCGATGGCGCTCTCGACCGTCGCATGCGCCGTCATCATCACGATCTGCGGACGGTCGTCGATCGTGAGCCGGACGCGCTCTCCCGGGACCGCTTCGCCCGCGGCGGCCCGGGCGCCTGCGCCTGCCGGCCGGCTCTCGCGTGTCGATGGCGCGTTCCTGCCCTCACCGATGCCCGGACCGCCGGCGCTTCCGCCCGTGAACTCGCGAATCAGGTCGAGCCCGCTCGTCTGCGGCATGACGTTGTCGACGATCACGACGTCGAACGGCCGTTCGGCCAGCAGCCGCAGCGCCTGGCGGGGATCGGTCGTGTCGACCACCTCATGCCCGGCGCCGCGCAGCGCGCGCCCGAGTGCCTTGACGATCTTTTCTTCGTCGTCGACGAGCAGGATTGAGCCGCGGTGTCGGGTCATCTCGCGTGTACCGCCGCATCCGCCGGCCGGTCTGCGGCCTCGTACGAGCCGGCCGCGGCAGCCTCGCGGCCAAGGGGCAGCTCGATCGTGACCTCGGTGCCACGCCCGGGCGTGCTCGTCACCTGAATGGTCCCGCCCAACCCTTCGACCACGTTCTTGGCGATCGGCAGGCCGAGGCCGGTTCCCCCGCGCTTGGTGGTGAAATACGGATCGAACACGTGCGCGAGGTCCGACGGCGTGATCCCGGTGCCGCGATCGGCGATGACGATGCGGACGCGATCGCCGAGCCGGCTGGTGCGCAGAATGACCGCGTCGGGGTCCACTCCGGGGGCCCCTGCCCCTCGGCCACGCTCCGCGGGGACCCCTCCGCCCCGCTCATTGCTTACTCCGGGGGCCCCTCCCCCCCGGACGCGCTCCGCGGGGACCCCTCCGCCCCGCTCCGCTAGGTTGCGACCGTTTGCCGCATGGCGGGCATTTACCAGCATGTTTACGAGCGCGCTCCGGAGCCGCTCCGGATCGGTCGTCAGCGGCGCCGCCTGCGGATCGAGCTCGAGCGCGACCGCGGGGCCCGGTCCCGACGCCTGCGCGGCGGCGGCGGACTCCCGGCACAGGACATTGAGATCCACTGCGCTCAACTCGAACGAGATCGGCCGGGCGAAGTCGAGCACTTCATGGACGATGCGATTCAGCCGTTCGACCTCTTCGTCGATGTCGGCGACGGCCTCGCGCATCGCGTCGACGGTGACGGCGGGACGGCGCAGCGTGTGCAGCGACCCCTTGATGATCATCAGCGGATTCCGGATCTCGTGGGCGATGACCGTCGAGAGGCGCCCGAGCGCGGTCAACCGCTCCTTCTGCGACATCTCGCGCTGAAACCGCGCCACCGAGTCGGTCAACGAGTTGAGCGTCGTCGCCAGCAGCCGCGCGTCCTCGTCGTCCCAGCGATTGTTGTGACGGACCGCGATCTTCTGCGTCAGATCGCCGGTCGCCGCCACCTCGCGCATGACGTCGATGATGGCGGCGAGCGGCCGCGTGACCGTGCGTGCGACCGCGAAGCTCAGAATCGTGGCCAGCACGATGGCGAGCACCGCAGCGACGGCGAGGTCGCGGTTGATGGCAAACAGCGACTCGAACTGCTCCGGGCGCGATCGGAGGATCAGCGACACCGGGCCCGACGCCGTCGATCCGCCGCCCGCCGGCGAAAGCGGTTGCGGCAGCACCTCGTATTCGCCGGCGCCCAGCTGGACCCGTGAGATTCCCGACGATCGGAGACGCCCGGCCAGCGCCGGGTAGTCGTCGCGCGGCAGCGTGGCCGCGAGGATCCGGCCGTCCATGCCGAAGGCAATGTCGCTGCCCGTGATCTGCTTCAACTGGGCGGCCAGCGCATCGTCGAGCAGGAAGCCGGCGCTGACGGTGCCCAGGATCGACCGCGCCGGCTGATCGAGCGCAACCGGAACGGTGACGACCTGCAGGATGCCGGTCGGCTGCGGCAGGAGGCTGAGGGTCTCGCGGTCCGTGAGCGCATCACGCACCGCCCGCTGGTACGCGGCGATTTCACCAGCCCGCGGCGATCCGCCGGCGGCATAGAGGACTTCGCCCCGTTTGTTCGTGAGGAGGAAGAGGTTCGCGCGCATCTGCGTCTGATATCCGCGCGCGATGTCGGCGACCGTGTCCGGATCGTCCGTCTCGAGCGCCGCCTTGAACTTGGGCAGGTCGGCGAGGAGACGCGCCATGAGCATGAACACCTGCGTCCGATCGGATCGGAGCTGGTCGAACTTCGCCCCGCTCGCGACGATATCGCGCTCGAGCGTCCGTTCGGCCTGTTCGGTGACGCGGACGCTGACCAGATAAATCGCCATGCCGATGCAGAGCATGGCGAGCGCGGCACTGGCGAGAAACATCCGGCTTCGGAGCGAAGAGAGAATGTTCATCGCACCGCAAAGTCCAGTTCTGCGCTGCCGCCGTCCGCCACCGTCACCGCCTTCGGCTCGCTCGACGTGCCTTCGTTCCACGCGATGACGTTGTAGGTGCCGGGCGGAACGTTGCCGATCTGATAACGGCCGTCCGGGTCGGTCAGCCCAAAGAACGGATGGCTGAAGACGAGGATGAACGCGTTCATGTGCGAGTGGATTTCGCAGAACACCCGCACGATCCCGGGGCGGTCGAAGCGCCACGATTTCGAGCGGCCCGCGGCATAGCGGCCCAGATCGAACCGGGCCTCCTTCGAGAGCGAGAACACATTGTGGTAGAACTTGTCGGAATTCGGGAACTCGACGACCGTGCCGGTGGTGATCGCCAGCACGTGGGGAACGAAGGTTTCGTTCCGCTGATCCAGGATCGCCCGGCCGCCGTCGGAGGCTTCGAACGCGCCGCGCGGGGCCGACTCGAGATAGACGACCGAACGCCGGACGTCGGGCAAATCGCGGGCGCGGGGCATGCCGAGCTCCGCGACTCCCGGGCGCCGATCCATCGGCGACACCGCGCGGCGGACGTCAACGCGGCCGCGAATCACGCCTGGCCGGCCGGCGATCGTGACGGCCGGTGCAGAGGACACCAAGGAGGCAAAGGACACAAAGCAGAACGCGACCGCCACCATAACGCTCAGGGCAGGGCCGTCCGTCTGCGTCTCGGTCGAGACAACGCTCAGGGCTCGGCCGAGCGCAGGGCCGCCCCTTTGTGTCCGTTGTCTCCTTTGTGTCCTGTGTGGCGTGATCAAAACCAGTACACCGCCTGCGCTGCTCCGAGCCCGTCCTTCCTCAGGAGCTGACCGCCATCGCGTACGTTGTGTTGGTACGAGACCTTGAGCACCAGATTTCGCTGAACGGACCATCCGCCTCCGATTTCCACCCTGGTCATCGGCGCATCCCAGGGCAGCGTGCCTTGCGCCGGCGTTCCGGTGATGGTGCTGAACCCCAGGTGATCGAAACGGGCGGCCGCGTACACACCCGGCACGATCCGGTAGCGGCCCTCGACCGAGGTCGACACGGCGCGGAGCGGCAATCTCAGCTCGGGAGCGCGCACGACCGGCAGCCGCCACTCGCTGACAATGGCTTCGAATCGCAGCAGGTAATAGTCCCACGAATATTCGATGTCGGCGCCGAACGCCTGCTGTGTGAATTCGCGGTCGTGGCCGTCGCCCACCGCGCTGCGCGCTGCGGTTTCCGTCACGAACGGTCCGCGCGCCGCGGACGTTCCGACGATGAGGCCTGCAGTCGGACGAAGCTCGAGGCGGCCGGCCACCTGCGGCCGGCTGTTGTCGTCGCTGACCAGCGGGTTGGCGAGCGTGCCCGCAGAGATCGAGACCGTGCCCGCAATCGCCTCGCTCCCGCCGTGCACCTGGACGCCGGTGTCCCAGCGGAACGCGCTGACCAGCGGCACTCCGCGATCCGCGCTCGGGTTGCCAATCGAAAAACGCGTCAGCCAGCCGCGGGCGCGACGGCTGAGAAGTTCCTCCGCGCTCGCGGGGACGGCATCGGGCCGCAGCGACGTGAGGTACTGATACGCCAGCGGATAACCAATCAACGGGTTGTCCGCGGGATAGGTGCGCCGGGCAAATCCGCCGAACGTCGGCGGAATCCGGCCCGCTTGAATGTCGAAGTTCCTCCCGCGCCACGGACGCGCGCGCAGGTACAAGGCGTAGACGGCCGTCGAGACCGGCAGGCGCTGTGCGGCCTGCGGCTGCGACGGGTTGGGACTTTTCTCGAGCCCGACCTCGGTCCGCAGCTCGCCGAGGATGGCGAAGTGCTCGCCCCCCTTCACGGTGCCGGAAATATCGATGCGGAGCAGACGCAGCGCCGAGTGTTCGTAGTCGGTAAAGTCGAAGAATCCGGGATCGCTCGATCCGTACGTCGCCGACACGTCGGCTCCGAGCGCGACGTGACCATCCGCGATGACAAGCGGGCCCGAAGGCAGCGTCTGCGCGGCGGCGGACGCGCTGCCGAGCCACACGCACACGAGCGCTGCGCTTCCAACTCGCATCACGGCTGGCAAAATTATAATCCCCGCAGTGAGAGAGACCTGGCTCGTGTCGCTGCTCCTGCTGTATGCGTCTTTGCCGCTCGCTACGGCCGAGACGACAGATCGCGTCACGCGCGTGATGCCGCTCGCCGAGTCGATGCCCATCCGGGTGGATGCAACGGTTGCCGACGTGACCATCACCGGATCCAGCCGGCCGGACGTGCTCATCGACATCGTCAGACGAGCGCCGGCGTCTGCGGACCTGACGAAGTATCCGGTCAGCATCGAGCAGAAGCCGGACGCGCTGGAGATCGCCGCCGTCCAGGCCGGCGACGGCCGCGACGCGAGGCTCCGGACCGAGATCTCAATCGCGGCGCCGGCGCAGGCGGTATTCCAGTCGATCCGGGTGGTCGAGGGACGCGTGCGCCTGACGAACCTGAGGACGTCGTGTCAGGTCGACCTGCGCCGCGGTCCGATTGAGGCGTCGGCGCTGGCCGGTCGGATTCGTCTCGAGAGCGGCATCGGCAGCATCGACGTCAAAGGGTCCGAGCTGACGCCGGGCGGCATGATGCGGCTGCGCGTGTTCAACGGCGGCCTTCGCGTCCGCTTTCCGCGCGTGCCGGAAAGCGGGCGGATCCTCGCCGTCACATTCCGCGGGGCGATTACCTCGGACATTCCGTTGACCAGGAAGGAGAGGTTCGGGCCGCGGTTCGGAGAGACAACGCTCGGCACCGGGGACCCGGTGATGTCGATGGACGTCGTGTACGGGGATATCACGATTGCCGTGGAGCGGAAATAGGTCCGATAAGATCCGATATTTGAGTGAGCCGCTGCGCAGCTGACGTGGCCCCGCAGAGCAGCGTCGGTGGGTACGCCTGACCGTTCTCGCTGCTGTCGCGTGTCCGTTCTCAGGGTCGCAGCCTGAGCGTCAGCGTTATGGTCATCGTGCCCGGGTTCAGGTGCCGGAATGCCGCATCCGGGTACGGCGACAACAAGGTGACGGATTCGAAGCGATCCGCCGACACCCTCCAGCCGCGCACGACACGGACCCGCGTTCCCCCATACAGCCGGGCGGCGGCAAAGCGGTTGTAGGCCCCGGCCCCGCCAAACGCCTCGAGCGGCTCGAGTGCCTCGATCTCGCCAAAATGCGTCCCGTCGGCGCGGCGCTCGTCGATAACTTCCTCCAGCGGCTCTGGCCTCGTGCATACCTCGTACTGTCCCACCTCAGGACGCGGCGGGGTGAAGAGCGGCACCAGCGAAGGGTCGCATGTCTGCGATATCATTAAGGTGATGGCGTACATCATCTGCGAGCCATGCATCGGGACGAAGGATACCGCGTGCGTGGACGTCTGCCCGGTGGACTGCATTCATCCGAGGAAGGACGAGGCCGATTTTGCCGCGGCCGAGATGCTGTATATCCATCCGGACGAGTGCATCGACTGCGGCGCCTGCGTGCCGGCCTGCCCCGTGGAGGCTATTTTCGCCCTCGACGAAGCCCCGGCGAAATGGTCAGATTTCATTCGAAAAAACGCGGATTACTATCAAAGCCGGAGCTAGATGTTGAACGAACGACTTTCACCACGGAGGACACCCGGAGGACGCGGAGCAACAACGGTCTTTGCAGGATTGACCGTCCCCCGTCCTCTTCCTCTGCGCGTCCTCTGCGGTTGATTTCATAGAGACACACTATGGGGCTGATCGATCATCGGTTCGAAGACAACTTCATTACGACCAGTATCGACCGCGTGCTGAACTGGGCGCGCGAGTCGTCTATCTGGCCGATGGGATTCGGCCTGGCGTGCTGTGCGATAGAGATGATGGCTGCGTCCGCGTCCCGCTACGACATCGCCCGTTTCGGTGCCGAGGTCTTCCGCGCGTCACCTCGTCAGTCGGACCTGATGATCGTGGCCGGCACCGTCACGAAGAAGATGGCGCCTGTCCTCCGGCGGCTGTACGACCAGATGCCGGAGCCGAAGTGGGTCATCTCGATGGGCAGCTGCTCGAATGCCGGCGGTCCGTTTCCGACTTACAGCGTTCTGCAGGGCGTGGACAAGGTAGTCCCGGTCGACGTCTACGTGTCCGGGTGCCCGCCGCGACCGGAGGCCCTTCTGTATGGGTTGATGCGGCTGCAGGACAAGATCCGGCGCGACGGCACCGTGCTCCGCCGGGAGCGTGTGACGCCGCTCGGCGGCTCGGTACCCATCATCATCGGGGAGCGTGCATAGGAGTGGGTCCGGAAAAGACAATTTCACCACGGAGGACTGGAGGAAAATTCTGTTGCTCTCAGGATTGAACCGCCGCGTCCTCCGTGTCCTCTGTGGTAGTTCACCGGCCATCAGCGACCACACATGAACACCCTTATCCGCTTCATCAAATCGCTCTTCCTGATCGACCTGCTCAAAGGCCTGTGGGTCACGCTGAAGTACACGCCGCAGCCCGCGTTCACGTTCCAGTACCCGGCCGAACGGCGTCCAACGGCGCCGCGGTTCCGTGGCGTGCTGAGGCTGCAGACCGAGCCTGGCACCGGCGCGCAGACCTGCATCGTCTGCGACCAGTGCGCGAAGGCCTGCCCCGACGATCTGATTGCCCTCGGCGGCCACCGCGAACCCGGGCAGAAGATCAAGGTGCTCGACTATTTTGACTTCAACCTCTCGCGCTGCAGCTTTTGCGGGCTGTGCTCGGAAGTCTGTCCGACCAAGCCGATCAAGGCCCTCATCATGAGCGAAGACTACGAGCTGGGCAGCTACAGCCGCGACACCCAGATTCTGCGGGTCGACCAGATGTACGACGGGGTTCCCATCGAGCCGTACACGCGCTGAAAGTCCTTTCCTTTTACGAAAAATTGAATTTCGGCATGGCGCCACGGCCCCTCCTCGGCGTAGAGTAATGTCCGCGCGCGTTGGACCGCACACCAAGCCACGACCGAGGGGGCGTCATGTCCAGCACAGTTCGCCTCGCGGCGGCGTCAGCTCTCGTCGCAACCGCCGCGTTCGTGATTCACGCCGACGCGACGCCGCCGTCGCAGGCGGCTGAAGTCCAGCTGCAGCTGGGCAATCTTCTTTACTCCGAAGGCCGATACAGCGACGCGCTGGACGCGTACAAGATTGCTCTCGAGACGTCGCCCTCCGACAGCCTGCGGGCCATACGAATCGGCGTGATTTCCTCTGCGCTGCGCGTCGCCGAGTTCGATCTCGCGCGGCGCGAGGCCGAGCGGCTCGCCCAGAGCGACCCGCGCGGTCCCGACGTGATCTCGTTGTACGGCGACGCGCTGTGGGCTTCGGGCCGGTTCGAGGACGCAGAAGGCCGGTATCGTGACGCACTGGCGCGGGTGCCGGATCTGGCGCGCGGCCACCACGGAATGGCGAAGTCGCTGGCCGCCCGCGGCCGCCTGGACGAGGCGATGGGCGAGGCGCAGGCGGCTCTCCGTCTCGCACCGCGCGACCTCGAAATCCATCACACGGTGGGAACGATTTTCGAGCGGATGCACAAGTACGAGGCAGCGGCTGCGGCGTTCACGAACTACGTGAACCTGCTGCCCAACAAGGACCACAGTGAGAAGGCCGACTGGTCGCGCGCCGAGATCCGGTTCCTCAAGTCGTTCGGGCAGCGGGTGCCGTTCGAGACCGATCCAGGCGCGGAGGATCGGATCTACACGCTCGATTTCCGGCTGCTGAACGACAAGGTGGTCATCCGCGCGAAAATCAACGGCGCCTCCGCCCAGGACTTCGTCGTCGATACCGGATCGGAGAATACCGTCGTCTCGCGCCAGACCGCGCAGCGGTTGGGCATCACGCCGATTACCTACACGCTGAGCGCCGGCGTCGGCGAGCGCGGTCTCCGCGGACTGCAGCTCGCACGGATCGACTCGCTCGAGATCGGCGCGCTGCGCGTGCGCAACATTCCCGTGCTGATCAAGAACCCGCCGCTGCAGGATCTGCCGGTCAAGGAATCCGAGAGCCTTTCACCTCTGGCGCTCGGCTACTCGATGGTCATCGACTACAAGACTCACAAGCTCACGTTCGGGAAACATCTCGCGGAGGAGCCGCGCGACTTCCAGCTGCCATTGCGGTTGTATCGGCTCGCGACGGTACTCGGGACCGTCGACGGCAAGCACCCCGCCAACTTCGTCGTCGATACGGGCGGCGAAGTGATTTCCATCAGTCAAGCCATCTCCCGCGCCCTGGCCAAGCCCGAGACGGGGCGGAAGATCGCGTTGAAGGTGTACGGCACCTCGGGCTGGGATCGGGATGCCTTCCTGCTACCGGGCGTCGATCTGTCGTTCGACGCGATTCAATACCGGAACTTTCCGGTGGTGGTGCTGAACCTGGACGCGCCCAGCGCGCTGCTGGGGTTCCAGCTCGGTGGCATCGTCGGGCACAAGTTCCTGAGCAAGTACCGGGTCGGCATCGATCTCGAGCGGTCGGTGTTGCGGTTGAAAGGGTAATTCAATTCAGGTAGGGGCGGCTCGCGAGCCGCCCCTACCTGGGCAAGGTCACCCCGGCGCCGCCTTCCGCCGGAGCCGTTCCGCCCTGCGCGCATGCGCGGCCTCACATTCACGCCGCTCCTCGTCGGTTTCTACCAGCAGCGGCGGCACCCTGACGCGCCGGCCTTCGCGGTCGATGCCCACAAACGTCAGGAATGCGCGGCTCGTCAGTCGGCGCTCGCCCGTCAGCGTCGTCTCCGAATACACGTCTACCCGGACTTCGAGCGACGTCGTGAACACGCAGGTGACGCGCGATTTCAGGATAATCAAGTCGCCGACTTTGATTGGGTGGAGGAATTCGAGCCCGTCCACTGCTGCCGTGACGAGCAACGTCCGTGTGTGCCGATGACACGCGATCGCACCGGCGATATCGATTAAATGCATTACGGTTCCGCCGAGGATGAATCCAAGTGGATTCGCGTCGTTTGGTAATACGACCTGAACCATTTCGGTCATCGATTCAGATGAGCGTTTTGGCGTCATATCCATAGGCATCTGGTAACAGATGAGGCAGTCGAGGACGGCATCCGGCTTGCTCAGGTGGAACAGACATGCGCATGGCTGTGGCGTTGGCGATCCTGATGGCGGTTGCCATCGTTCCCGATCCAGCGGCCGTGCCAGTTACGGTTTCGAACGGCGGCGATCTGCAGGCGGCCCTGAACAACGCCCAGCCCGGCGAAACGATTCTGCTCGATCCTGGTGCGACCTTCGTCGGCAATTTCATCCTGCCGGCCAGAACGCGCGACGATGACCGGGTCATTACGGTGCGCACGGCGGGCGAGCGCGGGCTGCCTGGCGAGGGAGAGCGCATCACGCCGGCAGCGGCGGATTACCTCGCCAAGATTCGATCGCCAAACGGGCTGCCGGCGCTGCAGGCCGCGCCGGGCGCACGCGGCTGGCGGATTGCGCTCATCGAGTTCGACGCGAACCGCGACGCGGCGAGCGACATCATCGCCCTCGGCGACGGATCGTCGGCGCAGAACACGCTCGGGAGAGTTCCGTCGGGCCTGACGCTCGATCGGCTGCTGATTCGCGGCGATCCGGCCCGCGGGCAGAAGCGGGGCATCGCGCTGAACTCTGCGGCCACCACCATCACCGGCTGTTACATCGACGGAATCAAGTCGCTGGGGCAGGATTCGCAGGCGATCAACGGCTGGAACGGCCCGGGCGAGTACACGATCACGAACAACTATCTCGAGGCCGCGGGCGAGAACATCATGTTCGGCGGCGCCGATCCGTCGATCCTCGGCCTCACGCCGACGAACATCACGATTCGCAACAACGTGCTCAGCAAACCGCTCGCGTGGCGGGAGCCGGGCGCGCCCAAGTGGCAGATCAAGAACCTGCTGGAGCTGAAAAACGCGCGCAAGGTCGTGATCGAGGGCAACCTGCTCGAGCGGTCATGGCAGCAGGCGCAGACCGGGTACGCGGTATTGTTCACGGTCCGAAATCAGGATGGCGGCTGTCCGTGGTGCCAGGTCGAGGATATCGTGTTCCGGGGAAACCTGGTGCGCGACATGGGCGCCGGCGTGCAGATCCTCGGCGTGGACTCGAACTATCCGAGCCGCCAGACGAGCCACGTGACGATTGTCAACAACATCTTCGACGGCATCGACCGCGAGGCGTGGGGCGGCGACGGCTACTTTCTGCTGCTCACCGGCGCGCCGCGCGACATCACGATCGATCACAACACCCTCATCCAGGGCAAGTCCGGCGGGATCATCAAGATCGGCGGCGGCGTCACGCAGAACATGGTCATCACGAACAACGTCGCGAGCCACGGCGACTACGGCATCATCGGCACCAGCCACGGCGTTGGCAACGACAGCATCTCGGCGTACCTGCCTGGCGCCAACATCACGCGCAACGTCATCGCCGGCGGCCGGAGTACGGTCTATCCGCCCGGCAATCTGTTTCCGAGCGTCGATGAGTTCCGGCGCCAGTTCGTCGATCCCGGCGCGCGCGACTACCGGCTGGTGCCGGGGAGCGCGTGGCTGAAGGCAGGCACCGATCGCCGCGATCTCGGCGCGGACGTCGGCTTCGTGACGCTGTCGCTCGGGCATGTCGGAGACCATGAACGGGTCAGACCGGTGCGTCCGCCGCGCACCGATCGCAGCGGGCAATAGCCGTGAAGTCATTAGTCGCTGGTCGGTAACGACCAACGACTAAAAATCATACCCAATCCACAGCGCAAAGCGCGCCTTGCGGAACGCCGAGCTCCCGCCGTCACCCGAGAACAGCACGTCCTCCCAGTCTTTGTTGAACAACGTGCGCCACGACCAGTCGAAGTGGATCGGGAACCCGAGCGCGAAGGTCTCGAGGCCGAAGCCGTACGACGCGCGGCCGTCCTTCAGCCGGAAACCGCTGATCGTCTTCGGATCGCCAAAAACAAGAATCGGGTTGCCCCTGGCATCGAACACCGGTATCCCGGTGCGCGGATCCTGCTCATAGCCGACGACCGGCCGGCAGATCTCGGAGCGGCTGCTCATGAACTGGTAGCCGCCGGTGGTGCACGGATCGGCCGACGGCTGGCCGTGGAACCACGCGCCGCCGACCCCGGCGAAAAACACGCCGCGGATCCCGCCAACCACGCCGATCGGAGTGAGCGCCGCCTCGATCAGCGGGAAGCGCAGCTCGGCGTTCGCGAAGAACGTGTTCTGGCCGACGAACTCCAGGTAATCGTAGCCGCGCAGCTCGGAGTTGCCGCCGAAGTAGAGGAAGTCGGGAAAATCGCCCGAGCTCTTGAAGCCGCGGAACCGCGTCGCCAGCAGCCCGGTGCCCCCCAGGCGCAGATAGTGCCGCGCGTCGAGGTCGAGCGTCTGCCGCGACAGCGTGTTGCCCAGCTTGGGCGAGACGTCATACGCCAGGCGCATCGTGTTGCCGGCCAGCGGCCCGAACTCGCGGAAGACCGTCGTCTCCTGCACGAAGGCCACGCCGAGTGGGACCAGCGTCCCATTGCGAAACACCGGCGCGCCGTAGACCGCCTGCTGGTAGGCCTGCGCTTCCTGCTGGAGGAACGGGTCGTTGTACTCCTCCGAGAGCTGCATGACGCCGCCGGAGAGCTCCACGCGGCGATAGCGGCTGAACGGATAGATGCCGAACACGCTGCCGCCGCGGACGGATCGCGTTGCGATCGCCGCGTCGCGGGGGAAGAACGGCGCGAAGGACGGATCGTAGAACACGCCGCCCAGCGCGCCGTAGAAGAACTGCGTCTGGGAAAAGCCCTGCATCGCCCACTGCAAGCGGCGCGACAGGTTCACGTACGAGAGCGACAGCGTCCGGTACTGCGAGATCGACGCGGCAAACAGGTTGATCTGCTGGTCGCCGAGCACGTCGCCGAAGCTGACCTGCGATCCGCCGAAGACGTCGCCGCTGTTGGTCACGCCGACGTTGATGGGCGGACGGCCCTCGAGGAACATTTTCTCGAACCTGCGCTTCTTGCGCACGTTCTCCTTGATCAGGGTGTGCTGCAGCGGCGCCTGGAAGTCGATGACCTGCCCCGGCTCGCCGAAGTCCGAGCTGGCGGCGGTGTGCAGCGGCTCCTTCCGCTCGAGCGTGTGGATCCCGTACTCGCCCTTGTAATAGCTGATGAACGCGATCTTGCTGGTCTGGCCTTCGTTCAGGATGACGCTCGACCAGTTGCCCCCGACCGCGTCGGTGTACTGCCGCAGCTCGCCCGACGTCATGTCGAGCGTCCAGATATTGAAGATGTTGCCGTTCTTCGCCACCTCGGGCTCGAGCGGCACCGCCGGATCGGTCGCGGTCGAGGAGAAGACGATCGTACGGGCGTCGATGAACTGCGCCGACGTCTCGTCCTGAGTGCCGAAGGTGATCTGGGTTTTGGTCTTGGTGTCGAGGTCGAAGCGGAACAGCTTCTGGCTGCCGCTGACCCGCCGGCTGTAGAGGAAGTACTTCCCGTCAGGCGAGAAGACCGGGCCGGCGTCGGCAAAGGCATCGTCGGTCAGGTTCGTGACTTCCTTGGTCGCCAGATTCAGCGAGTAGATGTCGCCGATACCGCCGCGCAGGGCCGCGAACACGATGCTGGTGCCGTCGGGGGCAAAGCACGGCGACTCCGGCTCGTCGACCGATTTCATCGGGACCCGCTCTTCGATCTTGCGCGTGAGCACGTTCTGGATGACCAGCGCGCGCTCTTTTTCCGTCCGCACGAAGTAGGCAAGACGATCGCCCTTGGGCGACCACGACAGCCACGGCATTTCGAACCGCTGCCCCATCAGGACCAGGTGATCGAACCCCATGTCCTTGTCGAAGCCCGTGGTCAGGTTGCGGACGATCGATCCGTCCTTGGACGAGATCAGGACGATGTCGAATTCACGGTCCTTGCGGTTGACGGTAACCGCGGCAATCAGATCGCCCGACGGCGACGGCGCGATCGACAGCGCTTCGGCGAATTCGGTCTTCTCCTTGTTCGGCGACAGGTCGCGGCCGTAATCCGCCGGACGTTCCTTGTCGCGGAACGGCTTGAACCGGTCTTTCAGGTAGCGTTCGAAGGCCTGATCGAATTCGTCCTTTTTCATCCGCAGCGCTTCTTCGTACGCGTCCTCGCCCCCGCCGATGACGCTCTTGCGCAGGGCGAACATGAACTGGCGGATGCCTTCCTTGCCGAACTTGGCCTCGATGAACTCGAACACCGCGTGACCGAGGTTGTAGGGAACGAGCCGCGGGCTGTTGGTATTGCCGTAGCCTTCGGTTTCGCTCATCTTCGGGACCGTGTCTGAAACCGCGGCGTCGCGCACCTGCATCAGATCGGTCGGCCCCCATTGGCCGCGCTCGTACTCCGAAAGCCCCTCGTTCACCCACAACGGCACGTTCCGGCGAATCAGCGAGGTCGGGATGATGTCGAACTCGAACTGGTGCGTGAGTTCGTGAACGATCAGCCCGTACAGCTGATCCGACGGCTCGTCGATCGGCAGTACCATCCGCTGCCGGATCGGCTCGGCAAAGGCGGCGACGCCTTCTTCCGCCGCGCCCGGGATGACGTTCTGCTGCTCGAACTCGCTGTGCGTCTTGAACAGGACGAGCGGAATCTTGGACGAGAGATCGTGCTTCAGGTCCGCGCTGATCTGCTGATAGGCGCTCTCCGCGTAGCCGGCGAGGCGTTCCAGGTGCGGTTCGAGCTCGGGATAGTAATAGATCTCGAAATGATCGGTGGTGTAGATGTGCCAGTCGAATTTGTCGTAGTGGATATTGTTCTTGCCGAAATACGGCACCATCGAGGTTTGCGCCGTGGCCGGAAGGGCCGCGGCGCCGACCATGAGCGCGGCCAGCAAGATCAAGCTGATCGAGGCCCGGGCACTCAGCGGCGCGGAAGAGAGCGGTGGCACGCGCGTGCGCATAAGCAATACCTCAAACGGGGAGGATTCCGAGGAAGCGTGCTTGATCTTACAGTTGTGGCGGACCGCCTGCAAACGTCGTGCTCGGGGACGGCTGTTCGAGGCCGTGCCGGACGGACGATTTATCGCCACTCTGTCCCCGCCAGGACGCGGCCCTGACCCATTTCGGAGACAACGCCGGGCAGTTATACTGTCCGTCCCGGCCTCGGCAGCGTGGCTGTGGCGCCACAGCGCCGGTGCAGAGCTCGCCCCCGGAATAAATTGACATGGATGAGGGTTTAGATTCGGTGTCGGCTTCCTTCGAGACTGAGGCGCTCGCCTGTCTCGACAGCCTCTATCGCACCGCTCTCAGATTGACGCGCGTGCCGGCCGACGCCGAGGATCTGGTACAGGAGACCTATTTGAGAGCCTTTCGCGCCGTGGATCGCTTCGAGCCTGGCACGAACCTCAAGGCGTGGCTGTTCACCATCCTTCATAACACCGCGCGAAACCGTGTGCGCGATCGAGCCCGCGATACCGTGGCGGTCGATAGCGAGGCGGTCGACCGGGCTGCGGATGCCCCGCCGGCCGGCGGCTACGGCCGGGTGGAAACGCCCGAGTCGCTGCTGCTGCGCGATACGCTCGGGCCCGAGTTGCAGGCCGCCATCGATCGCCTGCCGCCGGTGTTCCGCCAGGCGGTCTGGCTGCGCGACGTCGAAGAGTTTACCTACGCCGAAATCGCCGACATGCTCGACATTCCGGCCGGGACGGTCATGTCGCGCATCTCGCGGGGCCGGCGGATGCTGTACGAGGCGCTGCGGAACACCACCGGGTCGCCGGTCGCCGACCGGTCGGCGCCGATCGCCGTGGCCCGGAAATGAAGAACGAAGAGTGAGCCGTCATGTCTGACTGCCAGCGCATCGAACCGCTCGTCACACCCTTTGTCGATGGAGAACTGGCGGACGGCGACCACGACGTTGTCGCCCGCCACCTTCGCGTATGCGCGCTCTGCGCGTCGCGCGCCCGGGCCGAGCGGGCGGTTCGCGACCTGATCCAGCAGGCCAGGCCCGCGCTGCGCGACGCGCCGCGCGCGCCCGATGCGCTGCGCGCGAAATGCGCGACGCTGGCCGGGAGTACCCGTGGCCGGCGCGGCTTCCTGCGGGCGTTCTCGTTTGCGCCGTGGCGTGCGCGCCTGACGCCCATCGCGCTGACGGCGTCGCTGGTGCTCATCGTCGGTGGTGCGTTCACGTATCAGATCACAGAAACATCGGCGCGCATCATGGCGGCGGAGCTCGCCGCGGATCACGTGAAGTGTTTCGCGCTGAACGGCGTGCTGCGTACGCACCAGGAGTCGTCGCTGGTGGAAAGCGCGATGATCAGCGGCTTCGACTGGCGGATGCACCTGCCTGACGGCCCGGAGCGCGCTGGGCTCGAGCTCGTCGGCGCCCGCCCGTGTCTGTATGGTGAAGGCAAGATCGCGCACATCATGTACCGGCATCAGGGCCATCCGGTCTCGCTGTTCATGCTGCCGAACGCATCGCGATCGCGGGAGCTCGTGCGCGTCCTCGGCCACGAAGCGGTGATCTGGTGCGTCGGCAAGCGGACGTTCGTGCTGCTCGCCCGCGAGCCGCGGCCGGAGCTCGAGCGGATGGCCGCGTTCGTTCAGGCCGGGCTACAATGAACTGTCGGGGCCTGGTGAAATTGCGCCTGCGGCAGACAAACACAAAGGACACCAAGGACACAAAGGAAAACGCCCGTTTTGCTTTGCATCCTTGGTGTCCTTTGTGTTCGCCGTCAGGCGTGCTCCGGCGTGCTCAATTCGCCTTGTCAGGAGATGGATCCTATGCGAATCCGATGGGCGATCGCGACGTGCAGCGCGCTGGCGCTGGCGCTGTTGACGTTCGCCGTGCCGTTTCCGTTCGGCTCCAATCACATCGACGCCTCGGGCGCGGGCGCGTGTCCGGCCAATGCCAAGACGGCGAACCTGAACTTCACGCTGAAAGACACCAACGACCGCGACGTCCGGCTCGCCAGCCTGAAAGGGAAGGTGATCCTGCTGGACTTCTGGGCCACGTGGTGTGCGCCCTGCAAAATCGAGATTCCGTGGTTCATCGAGTTCCAGAACAAGTACGGGAAGGACGGCCTGCAGGTCGTGGGCATCTCGGTCGACGACACGCTCGAGAAGCTGAAGCCGTTCGTCGCGAAGATGAAGATGAACTACACGGTTCTTCAGGGCCTCGACCACGACGATGTGCAGGACGCCTTCGGACCGATCTTTGGCGTGCCTGTCACGCTCGTCATCTCGCGCGATGGAAAGATTTGTACGCGCCACACCGGGCTCGGATCGAAGCAGGACTTCGAGAACGCGATCAAGGCGCTGCTGTAGGACCGACCCGGCGGACGCTGAGGCGCGGCGGTTAATACCTGAGCGAGATGATGATACGCCAGGGTGTACTCCTCCGGCCCTCCGCGTCCTCTGTGGTGAAATCGGGTTTGGGCGGAACCGCGGTTGCTGGTATGATCGGGGGCGATGTTGAAAGGATTCTCGCACGCGCGTCTCGCCTGCGGATGCCGCATCACATTCCGTGAGGGTGTCGAGGGCAGTCCGGTCACGGTGGTCGTCGACGAAAAATCGCCGGCCTGTACGCTGTCGCTGCACGTGCGCGATCTGCCGCTCTTCGATTATCGCGAAGCGCTGCGGCCGTCCACGCGCCTGGGGCCGCCGGAAGAGGAAGAGTTCGAAGAGGAGGGTTGAATGCCCCGGGAAAAACGACGCGGCGGCTGACTGATGGCCGCGCAATCGTGCAGGATGAACCGCTCGTCGCCGCATCAGCCGTGAATCGCCGGCCATCACATCGTCCGATCGCCGAATCAATTCTCCTGTGACAATCCACTCCGATTCTCCCGGCGTCGACCTGTCGCGCCTGCGGATCGATCGCGACGCGCCGCCGCGGCGGCGCTGGCTGCCGTGGCTTGTCCTGTTCGTGTTCGTCGCCGTGATCGCGGCGGTCTACCCCTCCGCTCGCAGCTATGTGGCCGAGCGCCGCGCGCCCGAAGTCGATGTCATGCGGGCGACGCAGGTGGTCGTCCCGGCCGGCGGATCGGACGCGCGTCCGATCCTGGTGGCCACCGGGTACGTCGTGGCGCGGCACAGCAGCGAGGTCGGGGTGAAGACCGGCGGCCGGCTTGCGCGCATCAGGTTTGAAGAAGGCACGCGCGTCCGGAAGGGCGAGGTCATCGCGGAGATCGAGCATGCCGACATCGAGGCGCAGCTTGAGGCGGCGCGGCGCACGGTCGCCGAGTCCGAAGCCCAGCTCGCACAGGCGATCGCGGCGCGCGATGAGGACCGGCGCAACGTCGAGCGGCAGCGGGCGCTCGCCCGCGACGGCATCACGACCGCCCAGGCGCTGACCGCCGCGGAGTCGGCGCTTGCGGTGTCCGAAGCGCGGGTGAAATCGGCCGAGGCGGCGATCGCGTCGGCGCGCGCGCGCGTGCGCGTGGCCGAAGAAGCGCTCGAGAACACGAACGTGCGGGCGCCGTTCAACGGCGTCGTGATCCGGAAACGCGCCGAAGTCGGCGAGACGGTTTCGCCGTTCGGCGTCGCCGGTCAGGCGACGCGCGAGGGCGGCGCGATTGCGACCATCGCCGATCTCGCCGAGCTCGAGGTGCAGACGGAAGTCAGCGAGAACAGCGTCGCCAAGCTCGGGCCGGCGCTGCCGGCCGAAGTCAAGCTGAACGCCTACCAGGATCGCACCTACCGCGGGCGGCTGCGCCAGATCTTCCCGTCGGCCGATCGCGCCAAGGCGATCGTCGAGGTCCGCGTCACGATTCTCGACGCCGACGAGCACGTGAAACCGGAGATGACGGCCAGCGTCACGTTCCAGGAGGCAGGTGGGACGAGTGGGGCTGGGAGGGCCGGTGGGGTTGGCCGGGCTGGTGATGCTGCCGGGGCGGACGCGATTGTGCTGGTCGCGAAGCGAGCGGTCAGCGAACGCAGCGGCCGGTCGTTCGTGTGGGTGGTGTCAGACGGCAGGGCAACACGACGCGGGTTGACGCTCGGACCGGATCGGCTCGATCAGATCGAAGTGAAAAGCGGACTCGTTCCGGGCGAGGCGGTGATCATCAATCCTCCCGCTGGACTGGCCGACGGCGCTCCGGTGCGGATCAAAGGTAGCTAGGCCAACGCCATGACGCGCATGACATTCCACCACGGAGGACAGGAGGAACAGGAGGAAGAATCCTTCTGCGTCTCGGGATTTCACCTCCGCGTCCTCCGCGTCCTCAGTGGTGATTTCCTCTAGGTATGGCCCTCATCGAGCTGCGTGACGTTTCGAAGTCCTACCACCGCGAGGCGATTGAGATCCCCGTGCTCGATGGGGTGACGATCGCAGTGTCTGAAGGAGATTTTCTCGGCTTGATGGGTCCCTCGGGATCCGGCAAGTCGACGCTGTTGAACCTCCTCGCCGGGATCGATCGGCCGACGCGCGGCACCATTACCATCGGCGGGACCGAGATCACGCGGCTCGGCGAGCGCCTGCTGGCCGGGTGGCGCGCGCGCCACATCGGGTTCATCTTTCAGCTGTACAACCTGATTCCGGTGCTGACGGCATTCGAGAACGTCGAGTTGCCGCTGCTGCTGACGAGCCTGTCGAAGGCGAAGCGCCGCGAACACGTGATGACCGCGCTGGACATTGTCGGCCTCGGCGATCGGGCGCGCCATTATCCCAGACAGCTCTCCGGCGGGCAGGAGCAGCGCGTGGCAATCGCCCGGGCGATCGTGACCGATCCGACGCTGCTGCTCGCCGACGAGCCGACCGGCGATCTCGATGCGAAATCGGCCGCCGAGGTGCTGACGCTGTTGCAGCGGCTGAACCAGGAATTCAAGAAGACGATCGTGATGGTGACGCACGATCCGCACGCGGCGGAGCGCGCGTCGCACCTGTTGCACCTCGAGAAGGGGACGCTGGTCGAACAGACGCGGATCGGATAGGTCGGGTGGGTCGAGTCGGTCGGGTGGGGCAGGCAGGCGTCACGGAACGCACGTCGACCCTACCTGACCGGCGTAACCCGCCTGACTCACCCGATTCACTCGGCCATGAGGGCGCTATGAAATACCTCGGTCTGATTTTGAAGAGCGCGCGCCGCAGCAAGCGGCGCACGGCCCTCACGATCATGAGCGTTGCGATCGCGGTCTTCCTCTTCGCCTCGCTGCGCGCCGTGCTCGACGGCTTCAACGCCGCAACCGAGGCGAGCTCCTCGACCCGCATCGTGACGCAGCGCGCCACGTCGTTGTTTTTTTCGATGCCGACGAGCCACGGTGAAGCCATCAGGAATACGCCCGGCGTCGAGGACGTCAGCTGGGCGAACTGGTTTGGCGGTGTCTACAAGGACCCGCAGAATTTCTTCGCCCAGTTCGCGGTGGAGCCGGAGAGCTACCTGCGGCTCTATCCCGAGATTCAGCTGACGCCCGAGGAGAACAAGGCGTTTCTCGAGGACCGCACCGGCTGCATCATCGGCGACGGACTGGCCCGGCGGTTCGGCTTCAAGGTCGGCGACAAGATCACGCTGCAGGTGGGGATCCCGGTCTACGGCACCCGTGATTTCGACTTCAACGTTCGCGGCATCTACCGCAGCGGCGGCGCCGCGGTCGACAACCAGTCGATGCTGTTTCACTGGAAGTACGCCGACGAGCGCTCGATTACGCCCGGGCAGGTGGGCTGGTACATCACGCAGATCAGCAATCCCGACGACGCGACGCGTGTGTCGATGGCGATCGATCAGAAGTTCGCCAACTCGTCGAACGAGACCAAGACGGAAACCGAGAAGCAGTTCCAGAGCACCTTCGTCTCGATGTTCGGCAACCTGAACCTGCTGCTCGGCAGCATCGCGCTCGCCGTCGTCATCACCACCTTGTTCGTTGCCGGCAACACGATGGCGATGTCGGTGCGCGAGCGCACGACCGAAATCGCGGTCATGCGGACGCTCGGCTTTCCGTCGCGGACGATCTTTCTGCTCGTCGCCGGTGAAGGACTGATGATGGCGTTCGCCGGCGGTCTGGCCGGCGCGCTGCTTGCACGGATTGTCGTGAATCCCGACCTGCTGCAGGTGGGCGCGTTCATTCCGGTCTTCGGCGTGAACAACCGGAACGTGGCCATGGGGATCGCACTGAGCGCGGCGATCGGCGTGCTCGCCGGCCTCATTCCCGCGACGATGGCGTCGCGGCTGCGCATCGTCGACGCGCTGCGGCGGGTGGCGTGATCAAAGATTATGGGGCTGATTTCAAGCTACAACCTGCGCTCGATGACCGTCCGGAAGGCGACCGCGGCCATGACCGCCATGGGCATTGCGATGGTCGTGGCGGTGTTCGTGATGACGCTGGCCATCGCGCAGGGGTTTCGCGCGACGCTGGTCGCAAGCGGCTCGCCGCAGAATGCCATCGTCCTGCGGAAGGGCGCGACGGCGGAGAGCGTGAGTGCTGTGCTGCGGGCTGACGTGCCGCTGATCCAGAGCTTGGCACAAGTGGCCCGTGGCGCCGATAATCATCCTTTGGCGTCTCCGGAGCTGGTTGTGGCGATTGCTCTGCCGCGCCAGTCGGACAATCAACCGGCCAATGTGCCGGTGCGCGGCGTAGGACCTCGAGCGTATGAAGTGCGAGACACGCTGCAACTAATTGAGGGACGTCGCTTTACGCCTGGGACGCGTGAGATCAACGTGGGACGGCTCGCGGTCGGACGCTTCAAGGGGCTCACGCTCGGCAGCGAGGTGAAATTTGGCGGTGCCAGCTGGACCGTTGTTGGCATCTTCACCGCCGCGGACGCGTCGTTCGAGTCGGAGATCTGGGGAGATGCCGATTTGATGCAGCCTGCCTTCCAGCGCAACGGGTACCAATCGCTGACCGTGAAGCTGGTGGATGCGTCGATGTTCGACTCGTTCAAAGCCGCGGTCGAAGCCGATCCGCGGCTGTATCTGCAGCCGCAACGCGAGCAGGATTATTACATGGAGCAGTCACGGGCGATGACGACGGTGATTCGGGTGTTCGGCACGTTCGTGACGATGATCCTGTCGATCGGCGCCATGTTCGGGGCGATGAACACGATGTATGCGGCCGTCGCCTATCGCGCGCGTGAGATTGGCACGCTGCGCGCACTCGGATTCTCGCGATCACGGATAGTCGCGGCGTTCCTCGTCGAGTCGATTGCGCTGGCGTTCCTCGGCGGCCTGATCGGCTGCGTGCTCGCGCTGCCGGTCCACGGCCTGTCGACCGGCACGACGAACTTCTCGAGCTTCAGCGAAGTGGCGTTCAAGTTCCGCATCACGCCGGCCCTGATGGCCGGCGGACTGCTGTTTTCCGCGCTGATGGGTGCAGTCGGCGGCCTGCTCCCCGCGATTCGCGCGGCCCGAATTCCAGTCGCCCGTGCGCTTCGCGAGATTTGATTCCCGTGCTGCTGAATACCATTCAAATCGGCATCTTCTGGACGATCCAGGCATCAGCGCTTCTTGCCTTTGCCGTTCCGTTCCGCTGGGCGTTCATCGCGCTCTGGGCGGCGTCCCACTTCGTGCGGGCGGTCGGGCTGACGCTGGCTTTTCACCGCTATTTCGCGCACCGCGCGTTCAAGATGAACCGCATCGCGCGCTTCGTGTGGGCGTGGGTGGCGACGTCGGCGATGCAGAAGGGGCCGCTCTGGTGGGCCGGCCATCACGTCAATCATCACAAGTACGCGGATCGCGAAGGCGACCCGCACAGCCCGATGGTCAGCGGCGTGTATTACGCCCACATTGGCTGGTTCCTGAACGACGCGAAACACGACCGGCTCGAGCCCGGCAATCCTGTGGTGCGCGATTTCTCCAAGGCGCCGGAGATCCTCTTTCTCGAACGGTGGTTCTTCCTCCCGCCGCTGCTGTTCGCCGCCGCGATGTTCGCCATCGGCGGGTTGCCGTGGCTCGTGTGGGGCTTCTGTGTGCCGACGATGACGCTCGCGCATGCGACGTTCGCGATCAATACGGTCAACCACATGTTCGGGACGCGCCGCTTCGAGACGCGCGACGAGTCGCGGAACAATCCGATCACGGCCTTCTTTGCCGTGGGCGAGGGATGGCACAACAACCACCATCGCTATCAGCGCGCGGCGCGGAACGGCTTCTACTGGTGGGAGTTCGATCCGACGTGGTACGTGATCAAGGTCATGGAGGCCGTCGGGCTCGTGTGGGACGTCCAGCCGGTACCGCAGCGCATCTATCAGGAGGCGCGAGCCCTTCGAGAGAAGCGGGCGCGGCGGAAAGCCCCGAGCATCATCGACACGCTGCCGCTTTCGCTCGAGCTGGCTGAAGAATCGGAATAGAGGTTCAGCCGTTAGCCGTTAGTCGTTTGTCATTGGTCGTTGGTCTTTGCGTCCGCCGATTCGCGAGCGATGCGGCAATGACCAATGACGAACGACCAACGTTGCCGTCAATCCGACGCGCTCTGCGCGTCTTTCCCGATCCGTATATCCGCCACGAGCGGCAGGTGATCGGACGCGACCAGCGAGAGGCGCGTCCGCGGCAGCTCGATGCCGACCACTTCGAGGCGTCCTTCGTAGTAGATGTGGTCGAGGTGCAGAATCGGAAACAGACCGGGGTAGGTCCGGCGCCGCCGCAGAAAATTGCGCAGGTCGATGCTGTGCAGCCGTTCGCTGAGCAGCGTCGTCGCCAGTCCGCGCGTCCACTCGTTGAAATCGCCGAGAACCAGCTTGGCTCCGCCGACATGACGATCGGCGACGATCGTGGCGAGCCGGCGCGCCTGGTGCCGCCGCTCGAGAATGGCCGTTCCGAGGTGCACGTTGTAGACGTGCAGCGTGCCGCCGTGCACGGCGATGTCCGCCCGCTGCAGGCGGCGCGGCTCGCACGTCTTCCACGAGAGGTCGTGCTCGACGTGATGCGTAATCGGAAAACGGCTCAGCACCGCATTCCCGAACTGATGGCCGCGGAGATGGCGCGCCGCGGCCATGACCCAGCCCATGCCGAGCGCCGCGCCGAGCTCCTCGGCGTGGCTGCCGCCGCGCGGCCCGGCTCCGACCACTTCCTGCAGCGCCACCACATCGGCGTCGATCCCGCGCAGCACTGACGCGATACGATCGGGACGGGTGCGGCCGTCGAGGCCGCGGCAGCGATGAATGTTGTACGTGGCGATGCGGAGAGTCGGACGCGCCGCCTGAGTCACTACGTTATGATAGTCGCGGTGATGCGGGTGACGCTCGTCGCGGCGTGCGCGGCGATCCTGGCGGGCTGTGCGAAGGCACCGGCGGATCCGCTGCAGCTCGATCGCAATCTCCTCACAGTCGACAACCGTTCGTCGAAGGACTGGAACAACGTCGAGATCTGGCTGAACACCTACTACCGCGTCACGACGCCGTCGATTCGCGCCGGAGGACGGTTTCAGGCGCCGCTCGACACGTTCGTGGCCGGATTCGGGCAGCGGTTCGATTTTCGCCGCGCGCAGGTCGTCGATGTGCGCCTGGCGGCGACGCTGCCCGACGGCAAGCCGCTGGAGCTGAAGAAACAGTTCCCGGCGAGCGGCCTCGCCGGCTACCTGGGGGGAAAACGCTGATGGCCAAGTTGCATTCAGAGCTCGAGCTGATCTGCCCGTGCTGTCAGGCCACGCTCATCTTCGACCGGAATCTTGGACGCATCGTCTCGCACAAGGAGCCGGACCTCGGGAACAAGCCCGAACTGAGCGAAGCGCAGCGCATTCTCGCTGAAGAAGCCGCACGCCGCGAGGCGATCTTCAAGCAGTCGGTGGACGCCGAGAAGACACGCGGCGATGCGCTCTCGCGCCGCTTCGATGAAGCACTGCGCCAGGCCCGCGAGGAACCGATCAAGCGGCCGATGCGGGACTTCGATCTGGATTAGAGGCTTACCACAGAGGACGCGGAGGACGCGGAGGGTCAATCCCGGAGCCAACAACGTTCTCGCCCGTGCTGGGTTGAGCACCTTCGCTCGGCTGATCACGACAATGCGACCAGAGGGACAGGGATGGAGTCCTCCTGTTTCGGGGCCGACTCCGCGTCCTCCGCGGCTTCAGCAGAATTCCGCCGGCAGCTCCGTCCATCGATCACGCCCACGATAGTCGGTTGGTTTTCGATCCGGAAAAGCCGCTTTGAATGCGCGGTAGCGTGCCCTCAGGCGCGCGACGCGCCGATTCGACAGCCGGATCCTGCGATGCGGGTAGTCGAGCAGGACCCGTTCGATCTTCCAGACGTTCGTGTCGGCCAGCCGCCAGTCGTAATCGCCCATGATCCGCAGGTCGACGACGGCATAGCCCGTCACACAGCCGGTGAAGTCAATATACGGATCGGCGTAGCTGAGGGCCAGCGCGCGCGGCGTCGCGAATACGGGCCGCCGGCCGTGCAGGCCCGGATCGCGTGAGCGCGCGATCGATCCCCATCGCCCGCGGTGCGTGTAGGCGAATACAACGTGATCGAGATGGTCGGTCGACTCAAAACTGAGCAGCAGTGGCGGATACCCGTGCTGCTCGAGTACGACTGCCGCGAACAACGCGGCCTCGAGACAATGCGCGCAGCCATGGCGGACGACGCCGCGAAAGCTGCGCAGCGTGGCGCGGCCGCCCGGCTCCTGGTTGTACGGCAACCGGTTCAAATAGCGCTGCACCGCGAGCGGGGACCGGAGTTGCCCGATCAGCCGCCGCTCGCGCGCCGTGAAGGCCGGCGCCCGCGACGGCAGCGCGTGTCTGGTCCGGTCAGTTCGTGCCGACAACGGGCGTCAAATCCGTCAGCACCTGCTCCGGTGTCCAGCCGTTGCCGGTGTAGGTCTTGACCAGTCTGCCATCGGCGTCGACGATCGCCGTCCGAAGCGTATGGGTGATATCGCGCGGGTCGTTCATCGCGCGCGCAATGGAGACGCCGAACCGCATCGCGAACTTGTCGACCTCGTCCCGATCGCCGGTGAGGAAGGTCCAGCGCGTGAGATCGGCCTTCAGCTCGCCCGCATGCTTTTTCAGCACCGGCGGCGTGTCATACGCCGGATCGAAGCTCACGGTCACGAGGTGCACCCGCCCGAGCGCCGGCTTCTGCTGCAGCGCCTTCTGGATCGCCACGAAATGCCGATCCATCAGCGGACAGAACGTCGGCAGCGGGCACCGGGTATAGATGAAAGTGAGGACGACCGTCGATCCTCTGAACGAGTCGAACGTCCGTTTCCTGCCGTTCTGATCCGTGAACGCGCCTGCCGGGACCGTTTCACCCGGTTTCAAGAGCTCGAAGCCGGAGGAGGCGCTCGGCGTCGCCGTCGTTTCAGCGGGAGGCTTCTCCAGCGGCGCCTCGCCGACCTTTCTGATCGCCGTCAGGTACGCTTCGTTCGACTCGATGACGAGCGTCGCGTTGATGAGATCCCCGGGGGTCAGCCCGCTCAGCAGCTTGTCGTCTTTCACCTGGTAAGGCATTGTCATGCCCGGCATCAGTCGCTTGATTTCCTCATGCTTGATCGTGAGCTGTTTGCGCGGGACTTCGAGCGACAGGACCTGTCCTTGAAGGGTGTACGTCCGCTGGTTCGACGGCCGGCTGCACGCAGCCGCGCCAAGCGCCAGCACGAGGATGATTACAATATGAGGCCGCATACATCTAGTTTAACGGGCAGGTAGGGCAGGTAGGTGAGGCGAGGCGCTGGTGGGTCTAGTAGGTCGAGGTCTGGTGGGTCGGGTGAGTCAGGTGACTCGAGTGGGTAGGACGTACCTGCGCTTTCGCCCTGCCCGCCTACCTGCCCTACCCGACCCACTCGACCTACTCGACCCACTCGACCGAGTCCGGGGCCAAATATGATTTGGATCGGAACCTCCGGCTACAACTACCCTGAATGGAAAGGCAGCTTCTATCCGAGCGATCTGCCGGCGGCAAAAATGCTGCCGTACTACGCGGCTCGGTTTCCCACGGTCGAGATCAACTACACGTTCTACCGCATGCCGAACGAGAAGCTGACCAGCGGGTGGGCGGCGCAGACGCCATCGCCTTACCGGCTGACGTTGAAGGCGCCGAGACGGATCACGCACGATGGCCGGCTGAAGAACGTGGCCGCGCTGGTCGATGGGTTCTGCCAGGTGGCCGGCTCGCTCGGCGACAAGCTGGGCGCGCTGCTCTTTCAGCTGCCGCCGAATTTCAAGAAGGATCTCGCCACGCTCGAGGCGTTTCTGGCCGATCTGCCACCAAAAGTCTGCGCGGCATTCGAGTTCCGTCATGAATCGTGGCTGGATGAGGACGTCTTTCAACGCCTGTCGGCGCGGAACCTCGCGTTGTGCGTCGCCGACAGCGAGAAGATGTCGGTCCCGCTGCGCGTCACCGCCGATTACGCGTACTTCCGCCTGCGAGATGAAGGCTACACGCCCGACGACATCAAACGCTGGGGCGAACGTATCGCACACGAAACCGCTCAGTGCCGCGACGTCTTCGTCTATTTCAAGCACGAAGAAGAAGGAAAGGGACCGGAGTTCGCGCGCCTGCTCATGGAGCAGCTCGGCACGGGCGCCGGCAGCATCTCTGACTGATGACAATCCACCACGGAGGACGCGGAGGACAGGAGGAAAAGCCCTGTCTGACAGGATTGATCCTCCGTGTCCTCAGCGTCCTCTGCGGTAGATCTTGCGCCATCCGATGAGCGACCCATTCCTTCTTGCCCGGACGTCAGCAGGCGACGACGTCATGTTTCACCCGGCCGTGGCGAACCGGCATGGCTTGATCACCGGTGCGACCGGCACCGGCAAGACCGTCACGCTGCAGGTTCTGGCGGAGAACTTCTCACGGCTCGGCGTCCCCGTGTTTCTCGCGGACATCAAAGGCGATCTGTCCGGCATGGCGGCCGCCGGGTCGGCCTCGTCGAAAATTCTTGATCGCCTGAGAGCGACGAGGATTTCCGAACCGCTCTGGCAGCCGGCGCCGGTGGTCTTCTGGGACGTGTTCGGGACCGGCGGCTATCCGGTGCGCGCGACGATCTCCGATCTCGGCCCGCTGCTGCTCGGCCGTTTGTTCAACCTGAACGCCACGCAGCAGGGCGTGCTCGCGCTGGTGTTCAAAATCGCCGACGATGACGGGTTGCTGCTGCTCGACCTGAAGGATCTGCGTGCGATGCTGCAGTTCGCCGGGGATCACGCGAGGGAGCTGCGCACCGGCTACGGCAATATCTCCGGCGCCTCGATCGGCGCGATCCAGCGCGCGCTCCTCGAGATCGAGCAGCAGGGCGGCGCCTCGTTCTTCGGCGAGCCGATGCTGGATGTCGACGACCTGCTCCAGACGGGCGCGGACGGCCGCGGGATCGTGAACATCCTCGCCGCAGACCAGCTGATTCGATCGCCCAAGCTGTACACCACGTTTCTGTTGTGGCTGCTGTCCGAGCTGTTCGAGCGGCTGCCCGAAGTCGGCGACCGGGATAAACCGGCGCTCGTGTTCTTCTTCGATGAGGCGCACCTGCTGTTTGCCGACGCGCCGGCGGCGCTGATGGAGAAGGTCGAGCAGGTCGTGCGGCTGGTAAGATCGAAAGGCGTCGGCATCTACTTCGTCACGCAGAATCCGTCGGACGTTCCGGAAACGGTTCTGGGGCAGCTCGGGAACCGCGTGCAGCATGCGCTGCGGGCGTTCACGCCGAAAGATCAGCGGGCCGTGAGGTCTGCCGCCGAGACCCTGCGGCCGAACCCGCGGCTGGACGTCGGCCGCGCGATCACGGAGCTCGCTGTCGGCGAGGCGCTCGTGTCGGTGCTCGACGCAAACGGAATTCCGACCGTCACCGAACGCGCCTGGATCGGGCCCCCGGCGTCGCGCATCGGTCCCATCACCGGCGAGGAACGCGCCGCTGTTCACCAGGCGGCATGGCCGACGTACGGTCACTATTCGCAGGCGGTCGACCGCGACTCAGCGTTCGAGATGCTGAAAGCGCGAACGGAGGCCCGGGCCGGAGGGGCAGCACAGGCAGGACGGGCAGGAGGGGCGGGACAGGCGGGACAGGCAGGACAGGCAGGACAGGCCGGAGGGGCAGGCAGCACGGACTCGGCGCCAGCGATGTCCGACGTGCTCGCCAAGATCCTGCTGGGGTCGACCGGACCGCGCGGCGGGAAACGTGAGGGGCTGCTTGAAGCGGCCGCCAGGAGCGCCGCGCGATCGGTTGGATCGGGTATGGGCCGCGCCATTCTTCGCGGTGCGCTGGGGTCGATGCTCGGCGGCCGCTCGCGGCGGTAGCCGCCGGCGAGTACGGCCGTGTTCGTTCGCTTGGGCCGGCGCCTCTCGTCGCGCAGGCCTTCAGGGAGCGTGAAGAAATCGCACGTTCGGCGCTGTTGACAGCCACGAGGCTCACAAAGACCATAAAGAAAATGCTTCTTTGAGGCCTTCGTGGTCTTTGTGGCTTGACCGGTCAGCCGATTTTTTCACAGGCCCTTCCAGGCCTGCCTCACGGCCGCCGAGGGCCCCTAAAGGGCTGCGCTACTCGGTCAGGTCACGGCAGTCATCTTCTTAACGCAATCTGCGTTCGGCGACACGGCTGACAAACTCGATGATCGCTTGCTCCGCCCAATAGCCGTCATCATTCGGGCCTGACGGTCCGACGAAGCCGCAATGACCGCCGTGTCTGCAGACGCGCAGATCGATATGCGGGTTGCCGGTAACCTTCGGATCGCGAAACGGCTGCGACGGCACGAAGGGATCGTCCTCGGCGGTGATGACGAGCGCCGGCAGGCGGATGCGATCGACGACGCGCATCGCGCTGGCGCGATAGTAGTAGTCTTCCGCGCTCCTGAAACCGAAGTGCGGGGCCGTGTAGGCTTCGTCGAACGCGCGTACGGTCCTGATATCGTTCAGCCGCGACAGATCGAAGCGTTCCGGATGCGCGCGCGCCTTGCGCCGCATCCGGCGCTTCAGGTCGCGCACGAAATTCCACTGGTACAGAAAATTGCCGGGACGCTCGAGTGCCCGCGTGCACTCGCTGATTTCGATGATGGGCGACACCGCGGCCACGCCCACGAGCGCGGGCGGAGCGAACGCGCCGTATTCCCCCGCCAGCTTCAGCGCCAGGTTGCCGCCGAGCGAGTAGCCGGCGACGGCAACTGCCGGAAGATGATCGAGGTCAGCGAGCTCGTGCACGACCCAGGCCGCGTCCGCCGTCAGGCCGGAATGAAAAAGGCCGGGCGCCAGATGCTCGGTGCCGCCGCAGTTGCGTTGATTGAGGCGGACCGCGTTCATGCCGCGCGCGAACGCCTTCGCGGCCAGACCGCGCATGTAGTGAGCGTCGCTCGATCCGTTCAATCCATGCAGTGTGATGAGCGTGGCGCGCGTCCACGGCTGCGGCTGCCAGTGGCAGTCGGCCAGCACCTGCGTGTCAGCATCCACCTGGAACAGACGCGGCGTCGGCGGCGGCAGGTTGGGAAAGTGGCGGGGATTCCCCCAACCGTACAGCGTCATGCGATGGCCGCCGGTCAGCGCAGCCCGTGGGACGAACGGATCCATGACAGTTGCGATCGTACTTCCCTGTCGGAGCACATGAAAATCGACGGTTGACCCGGCGCGACCGCGCTGGTGACCAGTGTGCCGCGAGTGAGGTCGGTTCCGCACAGCTCACGGATTCAAGCCGCGCTCTCTCAGGTGCGGCCCGAAGGGCCGCCTGGTCACGAAAGTTCGCCGCCGCCGCCGAGGGTCGATATACTCGGCCGTCTGAGGCGAAGGTGCGTCACGGAGGCTGTTAGAATCCGCCAGTTTCTTCTTCACCGCCCGGAGGATTTTCATGCGCTCATCTCTTCTCCTGAGAATCGCCGCCGCGTTCGCGGTCACGGTGTCGCTGACGGCAGCGCCCGGACAGAGCGACAAACCGGCGCCGAACGCGCCGCCGAACCCGAAACTCGACCAGTACAAAAAGGACGTGGGTCAGGAAGTCGACGGCATGCGCGAGGACATCCAGCGCATGAACGATCAGGTGTTCAGCTTCGGCGAGCTCGGGTTCCAGGAGTTCGAAACGTCGAAGTACCTGACGGGAATTCTGAAGAAGAACGGCTTCACGGTACAGGAGAACCTGGCCGGCATACCGACCGCGTGGATGGCGAGCTGGGGATCCGGGAAACCGGTGATTGCGCTCGGCTCCGACATCGATTGCATCCCGCAGGCGTCCCAGAAGCCCGGCGTCGCGTATCACGATCCCATCATCGAAGGTGCGCCGGGTCACGGGGAAGGGCACAACTCCGGCATGCCGCTTCAGATCGCGGCCGCGCTGTCGGTGAAGAAAATCATGGAGCAGCAGCACCTCCAGGGCACGCTCAAGCTGTGGCCCGGAGTGGCCGAGGAACTGCTCGGCACGAAGGCGTATTACGTCCGTGCCGGCGCGTTCAAGGACGTGGACGTTGCGATTTTCGCGCACGTCGGGTCGAACATGAACGTGAGCTGGGGCGACGGCACCAACAACGGCCTGGTCTCGGTCGAGTACAGCTTCAAGGGCGAGAGCGCGCACGGCGCCGGCGCACCGTGGCGAGGACGCTCGGCGCTGGATGCCGTGGAATTGATGGACATCGGCTGGAACTTCCGACGCGAGCACCTGCGCATCCAGCAGCGCTCGCATTACGTCATCACCAACGGCGGCGACCAGCCGAATGTGGTCCCGCCGAACGCCAGCGTCTGGTACTACTTCCGGGAGACCGATTACGACCACATCAAGGAGATGTGGGACATCGGCAACACCATGGCGAAGGCGGCAGCGATGATGACGAATACCGAGGTGAGCAGCCGCGTGCTCGGATCGGCCTGGCCTGGCCACTTCAACAAGACCATTGCTGAAACGATGTACGCCAACATCGAAGCCGTCGGACTGCCGGAGTGGACCGAGGCCGACCAGACGCTGGCCAAGGCGCTGCAGCGCGAGCTCAAAGTACCGGAGGTCGGGCTCGCGACGAAGCTGCAGCCGCTCCGCGGCCGCGAATCCATTCCCGACGAGGAGAAGCGCGGCGGCGGCTCCGACGACATCGGCGACATCTCGTGGAACGTGCCGACCGTCACGTTGAACTACCCGGCGAACATGCAGGCGGGGCCGGGCCACAACTGGGCGAATGCGATCTCGATGGCCACGCCCATTGCGCACAAGGGCGTCGCGTATGGCGCGAAGGTGATGGCGCTCACCGTGATGGATTTGCTCACCCGCCCGGAGCTGATTACCCAGGCCTGGGATTACTTCAACAACGTGCAGACGAAGAACAAGAAGTACATCCCCCTGATCCGTCCGGAAGACAAGCCGGCAATCTGGCTCAACGAGCAGACGATGGCGAAGTATCGGGAGCAGATGAAGAAGTATTACTACGATCCGACGAAGTACAAGACATATCTGGACCAGCTCGGGATCAAGTACCCGACCGTTCGCACCGGAGCGACGCAGCAGGACAAGTAGGTCGAGTGAGTCGAGTAAGTCGAGTAGGTCGAGTAGGTCGAGTAGGTGGGGTAGGGCAGGTAGGGCAGGTGAGCTGGGGCAAGTTCCTTGCACCCGACCCACGCGACCCACCCGACCCACCCGACCCACCCGACCCACGCGACCCACTTGACCCACTCGACCCGTTGCGTCACGCAGCCGTTCGGTGTAGGGT
>JBKPAI010000224.1:0-26884 GCA_046726355.1 Acidobacteriota bacterium
GTTCTGTTCCTTGACGCCCGCCAGGTAGCCGAAGTAGAGCCACTGGACCGCTTCCTTCGCGTTGCGCGCCGGGCGCGAGATGTCGAAGCCGTAGTTCGCGGCCATCTTCTGCAGTTCCTTCAGCGCGCGAATCTGTTCCGACAGTTCTTCGCGATCCCGGATCACCTCGTCGGTCGAGTGTGCCGAGTCGAGGCTCGCCTTTTCCTGCCGCTTGTGCTCGATCAGGCGGCTGACGCCGTACAGCGCGACGCGGCGATAGTCGCCGATGATCCGGCCCCGGCCGTACGCGTCGGGGAGCCCCGTGAGCACGTGCGAGCTGCGGCAGCGTCGAACGTCCGCGGTGTACGCGTCGAAGACGCCCTCGTTGTGTGTCTTTCGATGCTTGGTGAACGTCTCGACGACGTGCGGATCGGGCTCGTAGCCGAAGGCCTTGAGGGCGTTGGTGACCATCCGCAAGCCCCCATTCGGCATGATCGCGCGCTTCAGCGGCGCGTCGGTCTGGAGGCCGACGATGATCTCTTTCTTGCGATCGATGTAGCCCGGCGGGTGGGCCGTGATCGAGCTCGGAATCTGAGAGACGTCGAGTACGCCTTTCTTCCGTTCCTCGATGAACATCACCTGGAGCTTGTCCCAGATGCCCTTGGTGCGCTTCGTGGCCGGCGCCAGGAAGGATTCGTCTCCGTCGTACGGCTCGTAGTTCTGCTGAATGAAATCGCGGACGTTGATCTGTTTCTGCCAGAGGCCGGTTCGAAACCCGTGCCACGGGGAGGTCGTCTCGCCTGTCGTCTTCACCTGAGGGGCGGCGGTTGTGCTCATAGTGAACTTCCTTCAGCTCTTTGCGAGGAGCGATCAGGTCCGTGCTTCGATGAGTCCCAGCAGCAGTCCGGTGTGGCGGGCGATCATCAGTTCCTCGTTCGTCGGGACGACCCAGACCGACACGCGACTCCCGGCGCGCGAGATCTGTGGACCTTTGCGCGAGTTGGCGTCTCGATCCAAGGCAATCCCGAGCCACGCCGAGGCCTCCGAGATGCGGCGGCGAATCTCGGCCGAGTTCTCACCGATGCCGGCGGTGAACACCAGACCGTCGATCCCACCCAGAACCGCGGCAAGCGCACCGATCTCCTTGGCTGCGCGGTAGACGAAGTAGTCCACCGCCAGCCGGGCGCCGGGCTCGCTGCTGTCGACGAGATCGCGCATGTCGTTGCTGACGCCCGAGATGCCGAGCAGGCCCGACTTCTTGTAGAGGATGGTCTCCACGTCCTTGACCGACAGTCCCAGGTTCTGAAACAGGTAAAGTACGACTCCGGGATCGATCGCGCCCGGCCGGGTACCCATGCAGAGCCCGTCGAGCGCGGTGAATCCGAGGCTGTGGTCGACGCTCTTTCCGTTCTTCAATGCGCACAGGCTGGCGCCGCTGCCGAGGTGGGCGACGATGACACGGCCGCTGGCGATCTCCGGCGCCACCTGCGGCAGGACCGACGCGATGTATTCGTACGACAGCCCGTGAAAGCCGTAGCGCTGAACGCCGGCCTGGCGGATCTCGCGGGGCAGCGGAATCAGCTCGGCGACGGCCGATTGCCCACGGTGGAAGCTCGTGTCGAAGCAGGCGACCTGTGGCACCCCTGGAAGCCGCTCCGCCACCGCGTCGATCGCCGCGAGGTTGTAGGGCTGATGGAGGGGGGCCAACGGGATCAGCGTCTTCAGCTCCTCGAGGACCTGCGGCGTGACGATCGTGGGAGCGGTAAATGTCGCGCCGCCATGCACGACCCGGTGCCCGACGCCCAACACGCGCGCCCTGCCGTACTGGGAGCGGAGCCACGCGGCAAGCGAGTCGAGCGCCGTGCGGCCGTCGCGGACGGTCGACGTGTCCAGCGCCTGGTCGGCCAGTCGTGCCCCGCTGCCGTCCTTGGCTGAGAATCGCGGTGAGGTCCCGATGCCCTCGATCTGGCCCCGCGCCTCGAGACGCCAGGGTTCGACCTCAGGCCTCCGGTAGACGCAGAACTTGAGGCTCGATGAGCCGGCGTTGAGTACGACAGCGTAATCGTCCATGAACCAGGTCCTTCGCTGTGGGACGCCGTCAGGTCACCGGCTGAACCGCCTGCCGTCGCGCGTGAGCGGTGAGCACCGCCACGGCGCAACTGGCGATCTTCGAACGAACGCTGTCTGCGCGGCTCGTCAGGATAATCGGCACGCGTGCCCCCAGCACGAGGCCGGCGCTGTCGGCATTCGCCAGAAAACTGAGCTGCTTGGCCAGCATGTTGCCCGCCTCGAGGTCCGGAACGAGGAGAATGTCCGGATCGCCGGCGACCTTCGAGGTGATGTCCTTGATTCGCGCGGCTTCCCGGCTGATGGCGTTGTCGAATGCCAGCGGCCCGTCGAGCAGCCCACCTTTGATCTGTCCGCGTTCGGCCATCTTGCAGAGTGCGGCCGCATCGATGGTCGCCGGCATCCTGGAGTTGACCGTTTCGACCGCGGCGAGGATGGCGACCTTCGGCGTGGCCACGCCAAGGGAGATGGCGAGATCGATCGCGTTTTGGCAGATGTCCACTTTGTCTTCCAGCGTCGGGGCGATGTTGATCGCCGCATCGGTGACAATCAGGACCTTGTGATACGTCGGGATGTCCATGATGAAGACGTGGCTGATGCGGCGTCCCGTGCGCAAGCCGGTCTCCCGGGCCACGACGGCGCCCAGGAGCTCGTCGGTGTGCAGGCTCCCTTTCATGAGCAATTCCGCCTGGCCCTGGCGAACGAGCTCCACCGCCTTGGCGGCCGCCCCATGGCTGTGAGGCGCGTCGACGATCCGGGTCTGTCCGATCGTCAGGCCGCTCTGCTTCGCCACGTCCTCGATTTTCGCGGCCGGGCCGACGAGAATCGGGGTGATCAGACCTTTGGCGCCGGCCTCGAGCGCCGCGACGAGCGCCGTCGACTCGCAGGGATGGGCCACAGCCGTCGGGATGGGATCGAGGTCTCGACAGCGCACGAGCACCTGTTCGTATTTTCCGGTCCCTTGCTCTCGAATCATGGCGAGTAATCCACAGTTGCCGGAGCCGGCTGTCGCACAGCGGGGCCCGTCTCCCTCAAGAGAAGTGTGAGAACGATGGCAATTCCGACACCGTACAAGAAGGGTTCGAACGCGGTCTGGTAGTGCGTCAGCGTCATGGTGGTGGCCCCGCCACCGACGCTCGACAGCATCCCGGCAAACACTGGGCCCAGCAGCGCGCTGAACGTGAAATTCAGAAAGTTGACGACACCGGTCGACGTGCCGCTCAGTTCTGGCGGATTCGCTTCCTTGATCACGGTGTACGGCAGCATCGCGGCGCCTGAGGCGACGCCGGCGGTCATCCCAAGGACGTAGGGAGGAAACACGTCAGCGGGGCCGTACAGGATCCACGCGAGACACGCAAGCAGGACGAATCCGCCGCCGAGGATCACCGGCTTCCGACGTCCCACCCGGTCGGAGATGAACCCGAGCAGCGGGCAGCCGATGATCCAGCCGAACGGGACCGTCGCCGATCGCAGAACGGCGGATGCGTAGTCGAAGCCGCGGGCGTCCTGCAGGTAGCGGACGCCCCACACCATGTCGAAGATCGTCGTCGGTATGAACAGGAGGCCGGCGACGACGCCGCACAGGATCGACTGGGGATTCCGGAACACGATGCTCATGGCGCGCGCGGCGCTCTTCATCCAGTCGTCGCCGGTCCGACGCTCGGCGGGGTCCTGCGAAGGCAGGAGGACATACAGCAGCGCGCTGACCGCCAGGCCGGCGATGCCCATGCCGATCCAGAAGTAACTCCAGGAAACGCCCGAAGCGATCATCGGTCCGACGACGAACTGGCCGGCGGAGCCGCCGGCCATCCCGAACATCTGCGTGGCGCCGATCAGAGTGGCCGCGCGAGACGCTGGAAAGTTCGTCATGGCGATGTAGGCGGCGCCGACGAGCGCGAAGACACCGCCAGCGCCTTGAAGGAGCCGTCCCGCGCTCGCCGCGGCGCTATTGCCGGAAGCAAACAGCAGCGACCCGACACCGACCGCGGCCGCGCCGAGGGGAACGACTCGCCGTGGTCCGAGCCGATCCATCGTCACGCCGGCGACGAGGCTGAACGGCGAGTACCCGTAATAGAAGAGGCCGACCATCGACGCGACCGCCGCAGCCGTCAGACCGTAGGCCTCCGACAATTGCGGCATCATCACCGCCGGCGCCGATCGCAGCGTGTACTGATAGAAGTAGTACACAGCCGTGATCAGCCAAGCGACGGTGGCCGCGCGGACAGCCTTGTTCACCGTGTGGTCTCCGGCCGGCCGTCTGCGGAGCCGGCGCTAGCAGAGGGTCACGGAGACCGCGAGGCCACCTTCGGACGTTTCCTTGTACTTGACGTTCATCTCCTTGGCCGTGAGAGCCATGGCAGCAACGGTCGTGTCGAAGTCGACACGCCGGTTCGCCGGGATCTCGTTGGTCGCGATCACGAACCCTGTATAAGCCTTGATGGCGCCGAACGCGCATCGTTCGATGCACGGCAGCTGCACGAACCCGGCGACCGGATCGCAGGTCATGCCCAGGTGGTGCTGCAGCGCCGCTTCTGCCGCGTTCGCCACGACCTGAGGGCTGAAATCGTACGCCTGGCTGATGAAAGCGGCGCCCATGGCCGACGCGACGCCAATCTCGGCCTGACACCCGCCCTCCGCGCCGGAGAGCGTGGCGTTGTGCTTGCACAGGTACCCGATCGCCGCCGCCGCCAGAAATCCGTCGCGGATCTTCTGCTGCGGCACGTTGCGCCCGCCCTCGCCGAGCGAGTACACGAGGGCCGGCAGGACGCCCGCCGACCCACCGGTCGGCGCGGTGACGACGAGATGGCCGCGCGCGTTCTCTTCCGATCCCGCCAGCGCGTACGCCGACACCAGGCCCATCGCGCGCCGCGCCTCGAACTTGTCGTCCATGGCGCGCGCGTAGACTTCGCCGGCTTTGGTCTTGAGCTTGATGGGACCGGGCAGGGTGCCGGCCGGCGCCTTCAACCCCGCCTTGACGATGTTCACCATCGCCGTGTGGATCTTGTCGATGAAGGCGTTGACGTCCGCCTCGCTCTTTCCGGAGACGGCGACCTCGTTTGCCATCGCCGCCTGCGCGATTGACAGCTTGTTTTTCTCGGCGTGCGCCAGCAACTCCTTCATGGTCGAGTACGGGTACTTCGGCTGCCCCTTCTTCGGGGGTTCATACCCTTTCCACTCGATGAAGCCGCCGCCGACCGAGTAGTACTCGAGCTCGTAGAGGACGTCGTTCCCAGCCATCAACTTGCACGTCATCGTGTTCGGGTGCGGGAAATTCCCTTTGGGCTGGTCGTAGATGACGTCCTTCACCGTCAGGTTGAAGGTCTTGTCTCCCAACTTCACGGGAAAGCTCTGACCCGGATTGGACACGAGGCTGTCCAGGAATTCGGGCTCGACGGTGGCCGGCTCCTTGCCGATCACGCCCGCCAGCGCCGCTCGCTCCGTGCCGTGTCCGACGCCGGTTGCGCTCAGGCTGCCGTACAGATGAACCTTTATACCGGTCGCCTTCGCGAGCTGATCCGCCGGAAGCTTCGCGCAGCGCTGGTAGAAGTCGTAGGTGATGCGCATTGGCCCAATCGTGTGGGAGCTCGAGGGTCCCGGCCCCACCTTGTAGAACTCGTCCAGGACGGTCATCACGGGACCTTTGGATTTCTTCACGACCTCCAGGTCCGGCGACAAGGGGGGCGCCGCCTCCGGCGCGGGGGCCTGGGCCGCGGCGGCGGTGGCTCGTTCCGGAGTCTTTTCGGTGCACCCGGCGATCACCGCCGCCACGCCGATGACGGCGCTGCGCATCATGAACGCGCGTCGGTCCACGCTCGGCGGTACGTCCGCAGGGATCAGATCGTCTGGCGAGAGAAGAGCCGTCTCCTGAGCGTGCGTTTCCAGTTTCATCTTGCCCCCCTTGCGGGCGCCTGCTGATGGACGCGGCAGTGCGCACTGGGAGGGAGCAAGCCGTATTCCTCAAGGCCCGAACAAGACCAGAAACGAGAAGTGGCGCGTCCGGAAGGCTTTAACCGCTCGCGTCGCTCACGCGCTCCAAGAGGCTCGCGGGCGGACCCTCCGCCGGACCGGAGTTCCTCCCGGATGCCGGAGGGTCGCAGTCCCCGCGGTAAGGAGGCTGACAGTTCATCACGCCGGCGAATTCCAGCCGCCAATATCGACCACGAGCTGATCGGCCTCCGCGGGTCTCCAACGTAGGGTCTTCGGTCTCATTCCCTTCGCTGAGCACGTTGACTTGGCAAACGGACCGATCGTTTCGATCCGCGGCTACTACGACTCTCGCCTGACGTCCGCGGCCGTCACGCTTGCCACCCCGGGTCGGGCACGGCCACGGCGCGGTACCCGGGATCTGGGCGCTGCGAGCCCCTGCGGACTGACCGCGACGGTTGACCAAGGCTCTTGGCGAAGAAACGGCGCATAGACGGCGAGGTGTCGAGAAAAGTGCGCCCAGAGCCGGGCACTCTCAGTGGGTTCGACCTTGGCGCAGAGTGACCGGACGGGGCGCGGGACGCTGGAGGACGTGCGACGACGAGACCTGGTCGTCAGGGTGAGTGCGAGTGGAGAACGTGGCTGATCCGACGGGCCAAAATGGAAATCCCGGCTAAGATGTCCAGCGAAAGAACCCGTAGGGCTGGGTTGAGCGATGGTTGGAATGAAGGCCGGCTCCTCGAGCAATGGGCACAACCGCCGGCGACGAGTGGCGAGATGCCCCTTGGCGCACATCATCCTGCTGCTGTGTACCTCCATATCCTCCACAGCTCAAACCATGTCGGTTCTGCAGGGACGCGTATTCGATGCCTCCGGAGCATTACTCGCCAATGCCTCGGTCAGCATGCGAGACGACGCGACCAACTTCGCGGTTTCCGTCGGCACGGATCCCGAAGGGCACTACTCGATCGTGGCGATTCCTGCCGGCACGTACGTAGTCGAAGCCGCGGCATCGGGTTTCCGCTCAGAAGTCATCGAAGGCTTGACGATCGAAATCGGCAGGACGTTGTTGCGCGACTTCCATCTGGCCGTCGGTGACAGTAGAGAATCCGTGGTCGTGCGTGCTGAGCTTCCGCTGCTCGATCGCGCGACGGCCACGGTCGGCCACATGGTCTCGGCTCGGACGATACAGGAGATCCCGCTCAATGGCCGCCACTTCGTCGATCTCGGGCTCCTGGTGCCCGGATCTACGGCGCCCTCGCAAATGGGATTCTCGAGTACGCCTCTCCGGGGAACCGGCGCGCTCGCCTTCAACAGCGCCGGCAATCGCGAGGAGGCCGTAGCGTATCTCGTCAACGGTGTGACAACGAACAACCTGACATTCGGGTCGATTGGATTTCCGCCGCCAATTAGCAGCATTCAGGAATTCAAGGTCGATAATTCAACATTCAGCGCCGAGTTCGGCCACGTGTCGGGGGCAATTGTCAACCTGGTCACCCGATCGGGCACCGACCAATTCCACGGCGAAGCGTACGAGTTTCTTCGCAATGACGCACTCGATGCCAGGAACTTCTTCGAATTCACGTCGACGGAACCGCATCGTTTCGCGCGAAACGAGTTCGGTGGATCGCTCGGTGGCCCCATCATTCGGGGCCGCAGCTTTTTCTTCGCAACCTACGAGGGACTGCGTCAGCGCCAGGGGCTCGACGTCAACAGTCTGGTGCTCAGCGACGAACAGCGCGATCGCACAACCGACCCCGTCATTCGACGGGTGATTGAGCTGATACCGCGGGCGAACGTTCTCGAACTGGACGGAACACCTCGATTTGTCGGCGCTGCCATGGCCACTGTCGATACGGACACCTGGACTGTCGACCTTCGGCAGAATGTCCACACACGCGACCGGCTCGGCGCATTTTTCGGACGCTATCCCTTGCGGGGAATCGAGCCAAGCTCGCAGGGAACGAGCATCCCTGGGTTCGGCCAGACGCGCAACATCTCGCGCTCCCTCCTGACGTTGAACGAAACGCACGCCTTTGGATCCCGGGTCGTGAACGAAGCACGATTCAGCCGAAGCGGTCAGGACGGGCGCAGTCTTCCCGCAGCCAATCTCAATCCGGCGGATTTTGCCATCGGGAACGGGGTGAGCCGGCCGATCGGATTACCGCAGATGATCATCGCCGGCGGCCTCAACTTTGGCGGACCCGCAATCTTGCCGCAAGGACGCAACGACGCGTTGAACGTCTTCAACGACACGGTCGCATACGTCACCAGAAGGCACTCTGTACGCGTTGGAGGCGAGTACCGGCGCTTCCTCAACGACAACTTCGCCGAGGGCACGGGGCTGTTCAACTTCCCGAGCGTGGAGGCGTTTATGGCTGGCTCCGCCAATGCATTCAGCATCACCTTGGGCGAGCGGCGGAGTCGCATCACTCAAAACGCCGCCGCAGGGTTCGTTCAGGACCAGGTTGCGTTGCGGCCGAATCTGACCCTCGATTTCGGCCTGCGCTACGAATGGCATTTCACACCGACTGAACGCGACAACCAGTTTGTCGTCTTCGACGCCGCCACGGCGTCCTTGGTGCGTGTGGGCGTCGACGTCGACGAGATCTATCAGCAGAACAACTCGAACCTCGAGCCGCGGCTCGGTGTGGCCTGGACGCCATCGGCCGACGGTCGCACCGTTGTGCGCGCCGCATTTGGGTCGGCCGTCGACCAGCCGAGTACGACAGTCGTCCGGGACACCGCCGGCAATCCGCCCTTCGCGATTCCATTGACGGCCACCGGCTCGATTTCCGTGAGTGACGCCGTCAGGACGACCCGTCCGATTGGCCTCGCACCGGTTACCGTCGATCCGCGATTCCGCAACGCCTCGCTGCGATCGTGGAACGTCAACCTGCAGAGGCAGCTCGCGTCGGAGTTGGCCGCGTTGGTGGGGTACTTCGGATCACGCGGCAAGGACCTGCGAATGTCGCGCAACATCAATCAGCAGGTGGCCGGCGTGCCGCCGTTTGCCGCCACATCGCCTTTCAGTCCGATTCTCCCCGGCACTCCGCTCGGCAACATCACCCAAGTAGAGAGCACAGGCTTCTCGAGCTATCACGCCCTCTGGGCTTCGGCGACCAAGCGGTTGTCTCGCGGGCTGCAGTTCGACGCGTCATATACCTGGTCGAAATCGCTCGACACCAATTCGCTCAATTCTTCAGGCTTTGCCGTCCAGGACGGTTACAACATTCCCAATGAGTACGGTTTGTCCGATTTCGACACCCGACATCGATTCGTGCTCAGCGCAACATACGAGCTCCGGTCCAGCGGACAGGCGTTGACCCGAGGGTGGCAGCTCGCGACCATCATCCAGGCGCAGAGCGGCAACCCCGTCAACATCGTCACGAGCAACAGTACGCTCAACGGGGTGCCGAACACCGTCCGTCCCGACCTGACCGGACCGATTGCTATTATCGGCAAGGTGAACCAATGGTTCGATCCATCCCGCTTCGTGGCGGCTTCCCGTTTCGGTACCCTCGGCCGTAATGTGGTGATCGGTCCGAGTTTCCGCAACATGGATCTTTCGGCCACCAAGAGCGTGACGCTGGCCCAACGCTACCGGCTGCGGTGGCGTGCGGACATCTTCAATGTGTTCAACCACACGAATTTCGGCCCGCCGGGCAATCTCGTGGGAAGCCCGACGTTTGGCAAAATCTCGAGGACGCGCCTCCCTACCGGCGAGGCAGGGTCATCGCGGCAGATCCAGTTGGCAGTGAAGGTGTCGTTCTAAGATGCCTCGGCGAAGGCTCAGCCTGCTACCGGCCGTTTCGATCGCGTTGCTCATGCCGATGTGGGTGTCCCAATCCTCGACTCAAGCCCAACCTTCCCGAACCGTGCTGACAATTCACTGGGGTCCGGAAGACTTTCCGGGAACTCAAGTCATCGATGCGGCCATTCGGGAGGCTGTGATGTCGCCTGCCGATCCGGTCCACTATTACGCCGAATACCTCGAGACCGAAGAATTTCCGTCTGAAGCCGCCTCGCTGGCGTTCCGTGATTACATCCGCCGGAAGTTCGCGGGACGCCAAACCGACGTGGTCGTTGCGGATAGTACTCCAGCGCTGCAGTTTGCACTCCGTCATCGCGCAGAGCTCTTTCCAGGAGTGCCGATCGTCTTCGTGGCCGGTTCAATACCGGCGTTGACGATCGGCAGCACGCCAGCAGGCATCACAGGAGTGTTGAGCGATGCGGCATTCTCGGAAACGCTGGAGCTGGCGCTGGGGCTGCACCCCTCAGTGCGTCGGGTGTTCGTTGTGGCGCAAGCGCCCACCTCCGACTCGTATGACGAGAGAGTACGGACAGCACTCAACCACTTCTCGGATCGGGTAGAGCTCACCTACATCAAGGAGAAGTCGGTTCAGGATCTACTCGCCGCCGTCAAAGCGGTTCCCGCTCAAAGCTTGATTTTCTACGTTCGCTACACGCCGGAGCAGGCCGAGAGGATTGTGCACCCGGACGAGGTTGCACGCATGTTGGCCAAGGTCTCCCCAGTGCCGGTCTATTGTGCTTCCGATCAGTATTTCGGCACTGGTGTCGTGGGCGGCATGATAAGAGGGAGTCGCGCGGCCGGAACTCGCGTCGGAGAGCTTGTGCGTCAGATTCTCGACGGCGCGCGGCCGGAGGACATCCCACCTAGCGAGGCGCGAGTCGTGCCGACCTTCGATTGGCGGCAGTTGAAGCGCTGGGGCATCGACCCGTCGCGGCTCCCACCAGGGTCGGACATCCAGTTCAGGATCCCGACAGTCTGGGAATCCTACCGTTGGTACATCGTTGGCACCGTGATCGTTGTCGTGGCGCAGCTTCTCCTCATCACAGGACTCCTCACACAGCGAGCCAGGCGGCGTCGCGCGGAAGAAACGGTGTTGGCGAAGGAGGATACGCTTCGAACAAGCTATCAACGAATCCGGCAGCTCGCCGGCCGACTCATCAACGCACAGGAGGTCGCGCGCGCGGAACTCGCCCGTGAACTGCATGACGGCGTATGTCAGGAGTTGGTCGGCGTTTCGTTGTCAGTAAACAGCCTCAAAAGCTCGTCGGGCGACATTCAGGACCCGCAAATGCAGCAAGCATTGTCGAGGCTCCAGGAGGAGACGACCGACATGTTCGAAGGGGTTCGGCGCCTGTCGCACGATTTGCACCCTGCCAGCCTGCGACTGCTCGGTCTTCCTGCGGCACTGAGGGCGCACTGCAGCGAAGTCGCGAAGCGCTATGGCGTCGAGGTGAGTTTCAAGACCACGGATGATTTGGGAAACGTGCACCCCGACACCGCAGTCTCGATGTTTAGAATCGCCCAGGAATCGCTTCGGAACGGCATTGTGCATGGCGAAGCGCAGCGAGTGGTACTCTCGCTGGCCAGATCTGGCAATCACGTCGAGCTGATCATCGCTGACGACGGTCGGGGATTCGACCTTGAGGCGGCGCGCCGGGACGGACGCGGCCTTGGGCTTGTGAGTATGGAAGAGCGAGCGCACGCGGTGGGCGGAGACGTGCAGATCGTGACCGAACGACACAAGGGCACGACAGTCCGTGTTCGATGCCCGGCAGGCGCTGGAGAGGCCTGGCGCGACGTTCTGGTGGCCGGCCGTCATTCATAGAACAGCCGCGACACTTGGAGGTGTCAGATTCGGAGCGAGCGATGCCCCACGCCACAGTATTAATCGCCGACGATCATCCAGGTGTATTGGAAGGCCTCGTCAGGCTCCTGAAAGACAAGTTCGAGGTCGTTGGCGCTGTTGCCGATGGCAACCTCCTCATCGAAGCTGCGGCCCGGTTGCGACCGCATGTCGTCGTCACGGATATCTCAATGCCCGGATTGAACGGGATCGAGGCGCTACGCCGGCTGAAAGCCGCGCGCCCCGAGACCAAGGTCATTGTGCTGACGGTGCACGCCGATGCGCAGCTTGCCACCGAAGCGATTCGCAGCGGAGCTTCAGGTTACGTCGTGAAGCTCTTGGCGGCGGCTGAGCTGGTGACCGCCATCAACCAGGTGTTAGAGGGCGGAGTTTATCTGACATCCTCGGTTACGAAGGAGGCCATCCCTCCCATGTCCGACCTTCGTTCACCCGACCCATCGCGCAATTGACGCATACCGCGCTCAGCGTCGCAGATCCGCGCGGCTCTCATGTTAGCGTCCGTCATCTGGTGGTTGGGCTGATCGCGTCGAGGTGTCCGGCGCCCCGCACGCCGGCATAGTCGTACTTCCGCCGGTAGACGTCATCCTAGCCGACGGGTGGAACTATTTTTCAGTGCGGTTCGGCTTCTTCGAGGGTTTGGGCTTCTTTACTTTAGAACCTGTAACAAACCCCTCTTGGGAGGCGCTGGCGGATAAGTAAACACTACGCGACCGTACCTTTGAAATTCAGCGGCACGCGAGCGCGAATCGTGGTTCCGGCGGCTCGGCGAGCATCGATCGTCAATTCCCCGCCGACCAACTTCAGCCGTTCTTTCATCCCCACAAGGCCCAGACCACACCCTTGGGAAGCGGTGTTCGGCTCAAAGCCAATGCCCGAATCCCGCACGATCAATTCAACACTGCTGACATCGTTGCCGAGCCACACGTCAACGTGCCGTGACCGGCTGTGTTTGACGGCGTTTTGCAGTGCTTCCTGCAACACGCGATATAGGCACATGGACACGTCCTCGGGCAGACCGGCCAGCGGGGACTCCGAGTGAAACTGGACCTCCACAGTCGTGCGCTCAGTTAACTCGGCACACACAGCCCGTGCTGCTGCCTTGAGGCCCACGTGCTTCAACTGGGAAGAATGGAGACGGTGGGACAGACTCTGCACGTCACCCATGATAGCCATGGCCGTCTGGACAACGTTTTCGATCTCCTGTCCCAGTTCAGGCATCGGGACCTCCACCCGTTGCTTGGCGGTCTCGAGACGCAGCAGAAGCACGGCTAACCGCTGACCAATGTCATCGTGAAGTTCTCGCGCCACACGAGCGCGCTCGAGTTCTTGGGCTTGGATCAATCGCTGACTCAGCGTGGAAAGGTTATCTTCGGCCAGCCTGCGCTCGGTGATGTCGACGGCCGTGCCAATGTAACCAGCAAACGAATGGTCCTCGTTATATCGCGGCACGCCAGCACTCACTACCCAGCGATATTCGCCGTCGTGGCGGCGCATCCGCTGCTCCAGCTGAAACGGTTGGCGTTGTTCGGAAGCCTTCACGTACACATCACGGCATCGCTCGACATCGTCGGGGTGTGGGACCTTCATCCAGCCATCTCCCAACGTCGCAGCCAATGGGAGTCCGGTGAAATCGAGGTAGGTTTCATTGAGGTACGTGACGTGCCCCTTGACATCGGTTATCCAGATCATGACCGGCGCCGTCTTCGTAATCAGGCGGAAACGCTCCTCGCTCTCGCGCAGGGCTCAACGTGGTCTACCGGTATGCCGGCGTCAGCGTATCTCGACAACCGTGTGCTCCACACAGAGGCGCTTCACCGCGCGAGCACTCGCCTGGCGGGCGGCCATCGGATACGCGCACTGGATGTCCATCTGCTGGCTTCTCGACAGCTCGTCCCAAAGATGTTCGAGTTGAATGGCGCCGTCGACTTCCCCCGTGGCCCATACGGTGGGCGAGCATTCACCGCACGCCGCAACCTTGCGTTGTTGACCGGTTGCGCGCTGAACGGCCTCCGCGATCACCTCACCGGTGGCGTTCATGAAGCGAGTCGGGTCTGGCGCGCCGTCGACCATCACCTTCGAGAGCAGCTGGCTGATATTCAGCTGGATGTACAAGCCCTCGCGGATAGCTTGGTCGAGGTCGACGTTGCAAAGCTGGAGGCTGCGACGGAGACTCTCGCCGTGCGATTCAGTCACCAACACAATGACGGCGTTCTCCTGGCGCAGTGAGCTGGCGACAAACTGACTGAAGGCGCTTATTAACACAGCGTCGCTCGAATAGAACAGCACATCGTGACGGTGCGATACGAGCGTGTCTCCGCGAGCGATACGCTCGAGGCGGCCTGCGAAACGCCCGCCTCCAACGATCACGTCGAACGCGCGAGGCAAATCTCGCTGGACGTGGGGCTTGTACACGTAACCGTGTGTGCCTCTACGAAATGCTTCCTCGACCACGTCCGATGAAGTTTCGTTGGTGATGAGGAGAATCTTGGCGTGAGGAGCCACCACACGCAAGTGGCTCGCGACTTCAACGCCGCTCAGCGTGGGCAAGCCGATGTCAAGCGTGACCACATCCGGCTGCAGCGCTGTCGCCTGATGGATGGCGTCAATGCCATCTGCCGCTTCGCCGACGATCACCACCTCCGCCAATCGTTGCAGGAAGGCGCAGAGAGCCCGGCGGAACGGCAGGTGGTCTTCGACGACGAGGACTCTACAAAGGGGCATCAGATTGGGTCCATCGCTGACGACTGGCGTGCGGGGCGAACCTGTCCTCAATGCCCATCGCCTGAACGATCTAATGTCGAGGCCGCAACTCTCCCGTCAAGAAGGATTCTGGCATCTTAACATCTGGACCAATCCGCTTGGACTCGACGGTGCCCGACGCGATGATAAGCCGCCGCGGCTGAGGCGCCAAACGGCGGATGATCAGAGGCACGATTGCGAGGATCGGCGAGCCAGCCCTGCGATACGGATATCTAATATCAGCTAGCCGGCGTGATCAGACTGCTCGCCGCTCAGAATCGAACGATCACTTCCGAACGCCATCGCCAGCAGCGTTTGGTGTTCAATGTCGTGCGCCTTCGCTGAGCCTGTAGCAGGGCTCGCAGACGCAGAACGCCGCACCGAACGCAACGGTCGTCCGTCGAGGAGCCGCTTCAGCCGCGCCATGATGAACGCGCGAGCCCCCATGTTCGCTGGCTCCTCCTGCACCCACACGAAGTCCTTTGCCTTCGAATGGCGGGCGAATTCCACGCCGAGCTCTCGGGACGGAAAGGGCACAAGCTGCTCGACGGATACGACGGCGGTCTGGTCGTCTCGGCGCCTCGCTCGCTCCGCGCGAAGATCGTGGCCGATTTTCCCGGTACACAGGAGCACTCGTCGCGCGTCGGAGACGTCGCGATCTGCCAGAACGCGCAAGAACCGTTGCTGGGCGAACGCCGAAATCGACGAAGACGAGGAAGAATGTCGCAACAGGCTCTTGGGCGTGAATATCACGAGCGGTGTCCGCCATGTGGTGAGCGCCTGTCGCCGGAGTACGTGAAAGTACTGGACCGCCGTGGAAGGTTGGCAGATCTGGAGATTGTCCTCCGCCGCGAGCTGGAGGAATCGCTCGACACGGGCACTCGAATGCTCCGGTCCCTGACCCTCGTACCCATGTGGGAGCAAGAGTGTCAGCCCCGACAGCCGCCTCCACTTGTCTTCCGCCGCGGCGATGAACTGATCGATGATGACCTGTGCGTTGTTCGCGAAGTCTCCGAATTGTGCTTCCCAGACTACGAGTGTCTCGGGACAGTCGCGACTGTACCCGTACTCGAACCCAAGGACCGCCGCCTCCGACAACGGCGAGTTGTACACCTCGAACCGCGCTCCATTCGGCGTCATCTGCGCGAGCGGGCAGTACCGCCGTTCATTTGCGACATCGACGAGGACCGCGTGACGCTGACTGAAGGTCCCGCGAACGGAGTCCTGGCCACTCAGCCGCACGGGTACTCCGTCCTGAAGAAGTGTTGCAAAGGCGAGCGTTTCCGCCGCGCCGAAGTCCACCGGGCGGTTTCCAGCAACCATCTCCGAGCGTTGCTGTAACAAACGCGCGATTTTCGAGTGCGGGTGAAAATCGGGAGGAACGCGCGTCAGTCGCTCTTCGAGCGCCCGCAATCGATCCTCGGATACTGCTGTCTCGACGTCGTACTCGAGTCGGTAACAACCGCCACGATACCGATTCCAGTACTCGGCCGGTTGCGAAAGCGCCGGCCGATCGGACCGGCCCGCCGCCTTCTCCTGCATCGCGCGTAAGCGCTCGCGTTCAGTTCGAGCCAACGGCTCGACGTCGACGCCGATCCTCGCCGCATACTGGTGCGATAGCGGCGCATGGTCTTTGATTCGTGCATACAGTGTCGGATGCGTGAGCGTCGGATCGTCGACTTCGCTGTGTCCGTATCGACGATAGCCGATCAGATCGATGACCACGTCGCTCTTGAAAGCACGGCGGTACTCGGCCGCGAGCTGTCCTGCGCGGACGACAGCCGGTACGTTCTCTCCGTTGACGTGAAGAATGGGAACCGGCAGCCGCCTGGCGACATCAGTAGCAAACCGTGTGGAATGGAGCTCTGCGGGGTCGGTGGTGAACCCAATCAGGTTGTTCACGACGATGTGAATCGTTCCGCCGACCACAAAACCGTCGAGATCGGCGAGATTGAGCGTTTCGGCCACGATCCCCTGACCGGCGAACGCGCCGTCGCCGTGCAGGACCACCGGCACGACTCGTGTGGAGTCACGGTCCTCGAGCCGTATTTGTCTTGCTCGCGCGCGGCCGAGGACGACGGGATAGACCGCCTCGAGGTGGCTGGGATTCGAAATGAGTTGTACGGTTAGCGACTTGCCATCGCGCGTGTGGTAGGTGCCTGATGCACCCAGGTGATACTTGACGTCGCCGCCGCCGAGGACGCTCCGCGGATCGGTGTCCTCGAATCCCGCGAAGACTTCGGTTGGATCCTTGCCGACGATGTGGACGATGACGTTCAGGCGACCGCGATGACTCATCCCGAGCATGATCTCGATGGCACCTGCCGCGGCGGAGGACGTCAGGATTTCGTCCATCAGCGGAATGAGGGCGGTTGCGCCCTCGAGAGAAAACCGCTTCGTTCCCGGGTAGCGCGCATGCAGTACGTCCTCGAAAACCTCTGAAGCGACGAGACGCGCCAGAACTCGCTCGGAGTCGCCATGCGGCGGGTCGCGTTCGAGCCGTTCTTGCATCCAGCGCCGCCTGGCGGGGTCTGGAATGTGCATGAACTCTGCGCCGATCGCGCCACAGTAGAAACGTCGAGCAAACGAGCCCCGCTCTCCGGCCGCATCGAGTTCAGCAGACGGAGCTGGTCTGAGGCGGCCGAGCGGATCCAGGTCGGCCTGGAGATAGCCCCAGCGACGGAAGGCGTCGAGAATCCGTTCACGCGATTCGTCCCCGTGCTCCTGTGATGTCGCGGCTTTCAAGGCGGCTGTGCGGCCATTGATAGTCATGCTCCAGGGATGATGCCATCAGCGATGATCGTGGACGCGTGATTTTGCATTGTCGAGGTCACCGAATTGCGTTTCAGGGCTTTGAGACTCGAGCGTAAGGATGAATTACCCAGTTGCGTGTGTGGAGTCTCGCGCCATAGGGAACGACTAGGCTGTGAGATCGTACTCCTTCATCTTCCGCCACAACGTCACCGTGCTGATGTTCAACGCTGCCGCCGCGCGTTTGCGGTTGCCTTTAAACCGCTCGAGAGCGCGGCGAATCAGCTCCCGTTCTTGTGAACGAAGATTCAGCGGGTCACCCGTGGGCGCGCCCTTTTTTTCGTTGCGACACTTCCGGCGGCAGCTCTCTCAGGGTGAGGGTCGTTCCGTGTGCAAGGATCGCGGCGCGCTCGATGGCGTGCTCGAGTTCCCGAACATTTCCTGGCCATTCGTAGTTGATTAATGCGGTCATTGCCTCGGCGGAGACTGCCTTGACGTCTTTCTTCAGACGGGCGGCCGAGCGGCGGACAAATTCGTGCACCATCACATCAACGAACGCCTTGTTCGACGGGTTCGGGCTGAATTCCTCGAGATGCCGGGACTGTGTCTCACGGTCGACCAGGCGCAGCGACTTTGGGGCCTGGAGCCGGGAACGTGTGAGGCGCTGCCGAAGTCATTGATCGATTCGCGTTTTCTCAGTCGTACAGACCGCGGGCTATTCGTACTGTGCACGCCAGGTGGATAGTGTCGGCTTCTCGACGAACGCTTTCCTTGAAGGAGAAGGCATGCCTATCGGCGACATCTTTTTCCTCGTTCTCGTCGCATGTCTGTCGGGTGGGTCGCCGTGGCTGCGATTCGCTCGAAGCGTAACACCTTGAGGAGGTTTATGCTGGGGATCGCGTGGGCTGCAGCAACTTGCTGCTGCCCGAAAACGAATCGAGGCGAACCGGCGCAAGAGTGTCGCTCGTGCCTCGAATCATAGGACACGACCCCCACGGACCGCAGCGGAGCGTCGTGCTCGCGCTCGCATCACGCAACCCCGAGAAGCGCTCATTTGCCGGACAGTGGGACACTGGCAACGAGTAGTTCCGGTCGGATCGAGTGGCCTTAATTAAAAGATCGCGCAACGCGATATTCGCTCGTCGTGATTAATGGGCATCGCGAGGAGAGAAACGCACCGTGGCGATGCGTCGAGAGTCCTCACTGCTCTTCCGCGAGGACGCGCGCTTCTCAATGCGGACCGGCGACTGGAAAAATGGAGGTCCTCCCTTCTCTGCGCTACGCACGCGACCTTCCAGTTGTCCGTGGAGGAGATGGCCGCTCGGTAACCACGATCCCACCCACCTGGGGCAGCGCCGATTTGGATCCGCCGCGACTCTCTCCATCAAGCAGCGCGTGCAGGCTGGTGTACGCATAGATCGTCGGTGCGTGGTTCTGCATCAGGCCGCCCGTATCGGCGGTAGGACCGTAGTTGCTATGTAGAGCGCGACCGAGCATCCGGAGCATCGCCATCTGCTGACCACGATGGTGTGACGTGTGGGTCAGTCTCCGAGTCATCACCCAGGCTCGTGAACGCTGCACATCGAAAAAGGCCGTGAGGCCCTCCCACCAACGCTCGTCCGTCTGCCGAAGCCGCTCGAGTCGCTTGCCGCTATCCTCCGCGTACCGCTTCATGAATTCCAATCGGGTTTCTTGTTCTGGAAGGGGTGGCGCTCCAACATCGATCCCCAGCATGTTCCGGAACCATGCATCCTCGCTGACGCACTGGTGCACCATGTGTTCCTGCACACTTCGCCCGCGTGGATCATCCTCTCTCGGCCGTGCCGGAAGGTCGTCGTCTCTGAACTCGCTCCAAACGCTGAGGACCTTCACGCGTTCCGTCTCATAGCTGTCGATCAGAAAGTCGTATGTCATGGCTCTGTATGCACGTGGCAGCACGCCTGGCACGTGCCGCCACCGGATCGTATCCCGATCGCCGATCAGAGCGACTTGAGGTACTCGACCGGGTCTGCCTTCTGAGCGGCCGTCAGATTCAGCCCAAACAGCGCGTCGTAGTGATTGACGCGCTGCCATCGTGGAAGTACGGGGGATGCTGCAAGAGGCCTCGCAAACACGATGTTGCAGCAGCGTGACCGTCCGTGGGCGCGTACAGCAATTGGTTTACGCGACTGACGGATGCCCACCAATCCGTGCGAGTACGTGGGAAACGACACGGTCGCAGCGAGGACGGTAAAAGCGGAACGCCTCCGGAGCCGTCGCGCCGGTTCGCTCCATCAAGAGCCGCCGCAAAAGTGCCCGCCCTCGCGACAGACGCGTCTTGACCACGTCGTCGGATACTCCAAGACACTCGGCGACCTCGGAAGTGCTCAGCCCTTCAACCTCTCGCAGCACGAAGACTTCGCGCATGCCGTGGGGGAGTGCGTCGATCGCCCGTTCCAAGAGACCTCGGAGCTCGCCTGCAAACGCCTGACGCTCGGGACTCTGTGCCACGTTGCTGGACATGAATGGCTCCACGTTCGAAAGGTCGTCGTCAAACGCCTCGTACCTGCCTCGACGGCGGACGCGAGCCAGGGCCTCGTTAATCGCGATCTTCGTTAGCCACGTCGAAAACTGGGCTGACCCATTGAACTGCCGCAGGTGCGTGAACGCGTTCACGTAAGCCTGCTGCATGACGTCTTCGGCTTCTTGCTCGTCGCGTACGATCGAACGAGCCGCTCTGTACACGCGCTCGTTGTAGCGCCGCATGAGCAGCTCGAACATCGCAGTGTTCCCGTCGAGGACCTGCTGAATGGTCTCCGCGTCCGAATGTTCGCGGTCTTCGAGCGCAAGCGCCGAGCTGGTTCGCGTCATCATGGTCATCACTCCAGTATAAAGAGTCAGCACAGCGCAAAAGGTGACAGTCAGCGGTTTGTCACCTTGCGCGCCCAACCGCCTCCAATGAGCGGGAGGTCATTTCAGATGGACAATCGACTGAACACGCCGTGGCTTGCGCTCCGGTACGGCATCGGCCTGACGGCCACTCTCGCCGGAATCGACAAGTTCTTCAACCTGCTCGCCGACTGGGGCGCGTATGTGAGCCCGTTGGCGACTCAGGTCTTGCCCGTTTCTACAGGCACGTTCATGGGCATCGTCGGCGTCGTTGAGTTCGCTGTGGGCGCGGCGATTCTTGCCGGTTGGACGCGGCTGGGCGCCTACGTGGCGAGCGGATGGCTGCTCGGCGTTGCTGCGAACCTGGTCGCTGCCGGCTTCTATGACGTGGCGGTGCGCGACGTCGTCGTGTCGTTGGCGGCATTCACACTGGCGCGGCTGGCGGAAGTGCGGGAAGGCGCCCCGGCGTACGGATTCAACAACATCGCGGAGCGGCCGCATCAGCGCGTGACGGCCTGACACGTTGCATCCGGTGGCCAAGCACCTGGGCAGGAGACAGTCATCACTCCCATCGCACGAACGATGAGACTCAGGTGTCGCCACCGCGTTGAGAAGGTCGTAGCTGTGCATAGTGATGGCGAGAACGAGTAACGCGGGTTCGGTCGAGTTCCGTTCGCACCCGTTCGGCGTTCCCCGAACGTGACAACGGGCAGTCTGAACGTGCTGGCGAGACGCGCCACCTCAGCGGTGTGACGTGCGATCGGCTTGCACGTTATCACGGGCGCCAGATCGACGCTTTTCGCGACGAGTCAACACCACGCCGCGATACAGGATTGCCGCGGCGACCCACGCCGCGAATACGCCAAGCGGATATGCGACCGCTCGCGGGTACTTGAAGGCCAGAGCGGCGACGACGGCCAGCATCGTCCCGGCGATGAGCGCGATGTTCGACTCTACCCCTTCGAGCACGCGGGTGTTCGTCATGGCGGCCGCGACGGTGTTGCCGACTCGCACCGCTCCAGCCATGACGCGGCCTCCGCTGCTCGCGCCGCTCGGACGGCGAGGATGGCCGGCGGGCGCACCTGGCGCCCGGACGCGGTTGCGCTGCAGCAGCACCTCGGTCGCATGGTCCAGATCGCGAAGGAACATGTCCTCCATCTCGCGGGCGAACGGTTCGTGCTCCACAATCACGTCCAACTCTCGGTTGCCGAGCCAGCTCGCCACGTTGAGGTTCGTCGATCCGACTCGAGCCCAACGTCCGTCGGCGACGGCCGTCTTCGCATGGATCATCGATCCGTTCCACTCGTACACGCGAATACCGGCCTCGAGGAGCGGCCGGTACCCTGCGCGTGAAAACAGCCGGACCAGCGGAATGTCGGACGCACCGGGCACAAGGAGACGCACATCGACGCCGTCCCGCGCCGCCGCACGGAGCGCGTCCACGTACGGCGCGGTCCCCCCGTAATAGGCGTCGGTCAGCCAAAGCCTGGTCCGCGCCATCGCGGCGACGAGTTGATCCATGCGGAACAACACTGCGGTGTTCGGGACTGTCGCGACCACCCGAAGCGCAACACCGCCCTGCGGAGGAGGAGGCGGTCCAAGTGCGTTGGCCGGCAGTGGCGCACCCGCGGCCGCCCACGCCTCCGCGAACGCCGCTTCAATGTCGGCAACGGCGGGCCCGCGGACCTCTATCCCCGTATCGCGCCACGGATCCATATGTCGCGCCGGGTCACCTGCCCACGCCTGACCGACGCACAGGCCGGTAACGAAGGCTACAGCACTATCGATGACAATCGTTTTCCGGTGATCGCGACTGAGCCACCCTAATGGCCGATCGAACCGCGGCGGGTTATAGCAGCGCACGTCGATGGCGCCGGCACGAAGCCGATTCCAGAATGCATGCGACGTCTTGCCGAATCCTCCCATCCAGTCGTAGAGCAAACGGACCTGGACGCCCTCGCCCGCTTTCCGGAGCAGGGCGTCCGCGAACAGCGTTCCCTGGGCATCGTCGTGGATGATGTACATCTCGAAATGGATCGTCCGCTGCGCAAGATCGATTGCGCGAAGCCAGGCGGGATAGTTTTCTGCAGCGTCCTTGAGCAGGACGACGCGATTGCCCTCGCACAACGGTGCACCGGAAGTGCGCGAGAAGAGCTGATTCGCCCATTCGGTAACGGACGGCAGCTTCGCGATGCCAGCGGGATGTCGGTCGAACATTGATGCAGGTTCCTGCAATGATGAATGTTGGATCAAGCGACGCTAGCCGGACTGACGCAGTTCATTCCATCTAGAATGTTGACAAGGAGCAGGTCTGGCGAACCAACGAGTGCTGATCACGGCGACATGTCGTCCGTTGCGGGACGATTCGTCTATCCCAACCGGAGCCCGTACGCGACCGCGAAGTGGGGGATCATCGGTTTCACGAAGACGCTCTCGATTGAGCTCGATCAGTACGGCATTCGCGCAAACGCAGATTCGCGAGGTCGGCGCCCGTCATGCCGGGAGTTGAGCCTGCGAGTTGTTCGAGATCCACATCGGCCGCAAGAGGAACCTTGCGCGTGTGCACTGTCAGGATTTCCACACGACCCTTCAGGTCCGGGGGGTGGACCATGATCTGCCGATCGAATCGGCCGGGCCGCAAAAGAGCTGGGTCAAGGACGTCCGGTCGATTAGTGGCAGCAAGCACGACCACGCCTTCGTGGCCGGAGAATCCGTCCATCTCCGTCAGAATCTGATTAAGGTTTGTGAGGAACCCGCGCTGCGCCACGAGGGGTGTCGCACGCACCGTCGCGCCGCCGTCGGTCAACTCCGTGAGGAGGTCGTCTGTCGCGAACGTCGGCCGCTCGGTGGAAAACTGCTGATACGTCCGATGCTGCTGGTCCGGAAGCGCGGCGGCCTTCTTCAATTCGCCTTGGATGGAGTTGCCACGGGCGAACAGAGCACCGACGTTCTTATTGGCCACTTGATTCTTGAACTCGGTGTAGGGCACCGGTTGTGGTCCGGCGAGCCGATCTTGAACCGTCAGCATTCCGAACAACAGCAGGTATCCGATCAGCCAGACCGCGATGGTTGACCGCCGCAGCCGCGGCTTCTCTGATTGGCGCGGGGGAAGACCTTCAGCGCGCCACGGTTTTTGTGGGGCCTGGTCGGGCGACGGCGCAGGGGACGGCGTTTCTCCCGTTGATGATGCAGGCGGTTGCGCGTTCGGCATAGTCATGGCGGCCCCCTTTGCGCTGGCGTCGGTTCTAAGCCAATCCTGAAGCTCCTCTGCTGGTCGCCAAGGTCTCGCGCACCTGAGCCGATCAGGTGTGCCCCGCAGCGTCCAGCGCATCATAGCAATCGCGTAAGCCAGTTCGCGCCGCGCTCGGCAATCCGCTGAAGCCACGAGCGTCGACGAAACCGCTCGGCCGTGATCTCCTCGGCATGCTGCAGATCCTCGAAAAAGATGCGGTTCATCTCCTGGCCGAGCGTGCGATCGAGCACCATCAATGTCGCCTCGTTGTTGAGCGCCATGCAGCGGTTGTCAAAGTTCATCGAGCCCACCGTGAACCACTCGCCGCCATCAACGGAAACTCCGGCTCGCTCACGCTGATCGGGGCACCGTCTGCGGCAACGCCACGGACGTGCCGAACGGCCGTTCCACGGGTGAACTGGAGAAAGCCGATGAGTGCGAGGCAGAAGACGACGGCAATCCGCGTCCATCGACCGACGCTGCCGAGAGTGCCCATCACTCGGTTCTTTTGCAAGCGTGCGCGGATGTCGAATGACATCTTCAACCTGCTTCACGCGTTCGGTTTGATCGTGGCCTGCGGTAACATCGCGAGGCATGGCGTGCCGCCTCTCAAGGAGCCGACGAACGTGCCTACCGCCGCGAGCGAAACGCCAGATGCGAGTATTGCGTACCGGTTGAACCGTGACGAACTCATCGCGAGTCTCGCGACCGATGAGCGTCGCGGGCTGAGTGACGAGGAAGCGCGGTCACGACTCACGCGATACGGACCGAACGAGCTGGCCGCCGAGAACGCAGTCCCTGCATGGCGCCGTTTCCTGGCGCAGTTTCAGGATGTGCTCGTCATCCTGCTGCTCGTCGCGACGGCGATCTCAGCCGGCCTCTGGGCGTTCGAGCGTGACGCAGCGTTGCCATACGAGGCAATCGCCATCTTCGCGGTGATCCTGCTGAACGCGACCATGGGCTACATCCAGGAGTCCAAAGCGGAGGCCGCGGTCGCGGCCCTCCGCGCGATGTCAGCCGCCGACGCCACCGTCATTCGCGGTGGCGCGCGGCAAAACGTTCACGCTGCCGACATCGTCCCGGGCGACATCATTCTGATTGAGGAGGGCGACACGATTCCCGCGGATGCGCGGCTGATCGAATCGACCGCGCTTCAAACCGCTGAAGCCGCTCTGACGGGCGAGAGCCTGCCTGGCACGAAAGGCACCTCGCCGATCGCCGAAGAGGTGCCACTTGGCGATCGCGACAACATGGTCTTCAGCGGTACGGCAGCCACCTACGGGCATGGGAAAGCGATCGTGACCGCAACCGGGATGCGCACCGAGATGGGGCGCATTGCCGGACTTTTGAGGGACACGCCGGACGAGTCGACGCCGCTGCAACGCGAACTGGATCGCACCGGCAAGGTCCTGGGCCTCGTCGTGATCGCCATCGCAGTCGTCATGGTCGTGACGATCATTCTTGTCGAAAACGTGCGAGGTGCTGCCGCGTTGTTCGACGTCCTCATCGTCGGAGTTGCGCTGGCAGTCGCGGCAGTACCGGAAGGCCTTCCGGCTGTCGTGACGGCCGTGCTGTCGATTGGCGTCCAACGCATGGCAAGACGCAACGCCATCGTCCGGCATCTGGCTGCAGTAGAGACGCTCGGCTCGGCGTCGGTGATCGCCTCGGACAAGACTGGCACCCTCACGAAAAACGAGATGACGGTCCGTGTCGTCGTCACAGCGAGCGACCGCTTTACGTTCGAGGGGTCCGGCTATGCGCCGGAAGGCACGGTTCGCGCTGTGGACGGCAAGCCGATCGAAGGTCCGCTCAGAGTGGAATTGGAGCGTGCGCTTGCGGTTGCGGATCGGGCGAACAACGCAACGGTGCAACAGCAGCATGGACGGTGGACAGTGCAGGGCGATCCGACGGAAGGCGCTCTGCTGGTGGCTGCACGCAAGTGCGGCCTCAGTTCCGACGTCCTCGACCGGCGGCTGCCGCGAATCGGCGAAGTCCCGTTCTCTTCCGAGCGCAAGTTGATGAGCACGATCCATCGTGACGCCGAGCAGCAGGATCGCGGCATCGTGTTCACCAAGGGGGCGCCAGACGTGCTTCTGGGACGTTGCCAGTTCGAGGTTGTCGGCGAAGATCGTCGACCACTCACACCAGCACGTCGATCAGAGATTCTGCAGACGAACGATGCGCTCGCTGGTGAGGCGCTGCGCACGCTCGGCGTCGCCGGGCGATGGCTCTCGAGCGAAACGCTCGCGGAGCATTCGGGTCATCCAGACGAACGCCTGGAACACGAGCTGGTCTTTGCGGGACTGATCGGCATCATTGACCCACCGCGTCCAGAGGCGAAGGACGCAGTCGCTCGCGCGAAGCGCGCCGGCATTCGCCTGTTGATGATCACTGGTGACCACCCACGTACGGCAGCAGTGATTGCGCAGGAGCTGGGTATCACTGCGGACGGTCGCGCCATCACCGGTGCCGAGCTCGACAAGCTGACAGCGGACGCCGCTCCGCGAACGGTTGCCGAAGTATCCGTCTATGCGCGAGTCAATCCGGAACATAAGTTGCGTATCGTCGACGCGCTGCGTCGTACAGGCGCGGTTGTCGCGATGACCGGTGACGGCGTGAACGACGCGCCGGCGTTGAAGAAAGCCGATATCGGGGTCGCGATGGGCATCACGGGCACGGACGTGTCGAAAGAGGCAGCCGACATGGTGCTCGCGGACGACAACTTTGCATCAATTGTCGCAGCCGTGGAGGAAGGTCGGGCCATCTTTGCGAATATCCGCAAGTTCCTCCGCTACCTGTTGTCATCGAACATCGGAGAAGTGATGACGATGTTCTTTGGCGTGGTGCTGGCGCGGCAGATTGGTCTTGACATCGGGGGCGAGGCGGTGGTGCTGCCGCTGTTGGCGACTCAGATCCTGTGGATCAATCTCGTGACCGATGGGCCGCCAGCGCTGGCGCTCGGCCTCGATCCAGCTGACGAGGGACAAATGGAACAGCCGCCGCGGCCAGTGGGCGAAGGCGTGCTGACCGCTCGTATGTGGCGCGGCGTCGTCTTCGTCGGCATCATCATGGCCGCCGGCACCTTGTTTGTACTCGATACGGCGCTACCGGGAGGTCTTGTCGAGGGTGCTGGCAACCTACGTTATGCACAGACAATGGCGTTTACGACGTTGATGCTGTTTCAGATGTTCAACGTCGTAAACGCCCGGTCCGACGAGCGGAGCGCATTCGTCCATCTGTTCACGAATCGTTGGCTGTGGACTGCTGTCGGTGGCTCGCTGGCGCTCCAGCTGTTGGTCGTCTATGTGCCGTTTCTTCAACGCGCGTTTGGCACCGTCGGACTGAGCACCGGGGATTGGGCGTTCTGCGTAGCAGTTGCGAGTGTGGTCTTATGGGCGAGGGAAGGCAGCAAACTGATTGTGCGGGCGACGCGCTGAAGTCAGCGCCCCTGATTGCATGCCGAATCCGGCGGCGGCGGGCGGCCCTGCAGTTTCGCGGCGCGGCGGTTTATTTCTGTTCGGCGAACACGTCAGCCACTTTCAGCGCGAGAGCGGCCGTGTTGGCGTGCGCGACGTTCGACGCCACGGCAACGACGATCCCGTTGTCGCGGCGCGTCATCAGCGACATCACGCTTCCGCCTGCGAGC
>JBKPAI010000225.1:0-47961 GCA_046726355.1 Acidobacteriota bacterium
ACGACTCGGACTGACGATTGATGACTGCGACTGATGACTGAGGACTGGTGACTGACGACTGTTTTGGGCCCATAGCTCAACGGTTAGAGCCGCCGGCTCATAATCGGCTGGTTCCAGGTTCGAATCCTGGTGGGCCCATCCGAAGCATGCAATCCCTCCCAATTGAGCCCTATCTGCACGCAATCGGCATTCATGGCTCGAATAGACCCATCGATCGGTCGCAGCGTTGCACTGCCGGGCGGCGTGAAACGGTTCGTCTATATTCTCCGACGCCAGCGCACGCCGGGCCGCTATTACACAGGGTTGACATCAGACCTGTCGACACGTTTGGACGAACATCATGCTGGAAACTGCACGCATACAGCCGATGGGCGACCGTGGCAACCCGATGTTGTCATCGAGTTCTCGGATGAGCGCCGCGCCGTTGCGTTCGAGCGTGACCTGAAGTCTGGGTCTGGCGCCGCATTCGCAAAGCGACACCTGCGCCGAGCACTTTCGCTACAATCCTGTAACACTCTGGAGCCGCTATGAAGGATGCGACCGCGCTCAACGTCGATCTCGAATCTGCCAAGATCCAGTTCCTCGAGGAAATGGTGCGCAAGTACTCGCTCACCGATGTCGGCAAGGCGGTGCGCTGCCTGATTAACTACGCGCGTGAAAACCCCGACCGCCTCGACGAGATCTTTGCCGAAGTCAGGTGCGTCGATTGTTAGTGCCGGGCTCGCCGCCTCGAACCGCAGTCCGCCCTCAGCGAACGTGTACAATGGGCGTTTCCGATGCACCCGGATCTGGAACGCGTCATCACGTTACAGCGCCTCGACTCCGCTGCCATCGATGCCCAGCGCAGGCTTGCCGACGAGCCGGAACGTACCAAGGCGCTCGACGCGCGCCTCGAAGCCGCGCGGCAGCGGCTCGCGACGATGAAAAGCCGGCTGGCGGAGAACCAGACGGCCCGCCGCACGATCGAAAAAGATGTTGCCGTGCACCAGGGCCGTTTGTCGAAGTTCCGCGAGCAGGCCATGGCGGTCAAGACCAACCAGGAATACCACGCCGTCCAGAAGGAAATCGGCTTCGCCCAGGCCGAGATCAAGGCGCTCGAAGACCAGATTCTGGAACGGATGCTCGAGGCCGACGACCTGACCGCCGGCGTCAAGCGGGCCGAGGCCGATCTCGCCTCCGAGGAGCGCGCAGTGCAGGCCGACCGAACCGCGATGGCCGCCGAAATGTCCGGACTGAAACGCTCGCTCGAACGGATCACGGCCGAGCGCGCCGATGCCGTTCGCGCTATCGATCCCCAGGTGCTGAAGATCTTCGAGCTGATCTCCAGGCGGCGCAACGGCGTCGCCGTGGCCGAAGCGCGCGACGGCATCTGCACGATTTGCCACGTTCGCCTCCGCCCGCAGGTGTTCAACACCGTTCGCCGGAACGACGCTATCACGCAATGCGACAGCTGTCAGCGGATCCTGTTCTTCGCGCCGGCAGCCGCTGCGGCCGCGCCCGATGCCGTCACCCAACCGCAGTAGCCGCGCGTGCACGGCGCTCCGCCGCCGCCGTGCGTCATTGCCGTGATCGTCGCCTTCATTGATGGCGGCGCGCGCGGCAATCCCGGGCCCGCGGGATTCGGCGTCCGCATCGAACAACGCGACGGCACCCTCGTCGACGAGTTCTACGAGGGAATCGGTGTCGCCACGAACAACATCGCCGAGTACCGCGGCCTCATCGCCGCGCTCGAATGGGCCAAGCGCCATGGCCATTCGAGCGTGCACCTGCGATCGGACTCGCAGCTGCTCGTCCGCCAGATGCTGGGCGAGTACAAGGTGAAGCATCCCGGTCTCCAGCCGCTCCACGCGAAGGCCGTTCAACTCGCACGCGAGGTCGGCCGCGTGACCTTCGAGCACGTCGCGCGGGAACACAACGCGCACGCCGATCGGCTCGCGAACATCGCAATGGACGCGCAGACGGTCGCCGGCAATCGCGCTGCAGCCGGCCGCGCACCGGGAACGGCGCGCCGGCGCCCGTCGGAATCGGATCCAGCGTCGCCGCGCACACCGTCGATCCCTCCGGCTTCGCCGCCCGATGCCGTCGACGCGTTCACGCCCGTCGAGCGGGCCGCGCGGCTGTTTGTCTACCGTCATTTCGTGGAAACCACCCGGGCGCCCGACCTCGGCACAATCGCCGCCGCCGTTCAGGCCGACCAGCCTCTGGTCCTCTCAGCGCTCCGGAAACTGGTGGCGGCGCATGCGCTGGTGATGGCGCCGGCTTCGACGAACATCTGGATGGCCCACCCGTTTTCGGCCGTGCCGACGATGTATCCCGTCAAGGCCGGCGGCAAGACGTACTGGGCCAACTGCGCATGGGACGCGGCGGGGGTGATGGCACTGGTCGGTGATGGCGAGACGCACACTCGCTGCGCCGATTGCGGCGCAGCGGTCACGATGGAGGTCCGGGACAGCCGGATGATTGGCGACGGGGTGGTGCACTTTGCGGTGCCGCCGAGAAACTTCTGGGAGAACGTCGCCTACACTTGAGCGACCCTCTTGCTCTTCCGGTCGGAAGAGCACGTGGACCGCTGGTGCTGCGAACGGCAGATCGCATTGGGCGCAGTGGTGAACCTCGATCGTCTGTGGACCCTTGCCCGATCGTGGTACGCCAATCGACTGGACTATGGATGGCAGCCCCGGCCGCCCGACGCAATGGAAGCATTGTTTGCCCAGGCGGGCTTGACGGACGACTTCTGGCGGGTGCGATAGATTCCGGCGGTCGAAGTCCGGTCGGAGCTCGATCAGACCGGAGTCGGATACGTTCGGACAAAACTCGACCGTTTGGGTTCAGATTAGACCCTACTGCGAATAACCCCGGCAATGCGTCCCGCGGCCCCGCCGTCCCGCCGATACGAGCAGAACACGTCGGGATGGCTCGATGTGCAGAGCGCCGCATCATGCACCTGCGCGGCAGCCACGCCCGCGGCGATGAGTTGATCGCGTGCGGCACGCGAACCGCCGAAGTACCAGTGGCCCGGCCGCTCGGCCGTCGAGAACCACTGCGCCAGCTCCTCCGGCGCACCGCCGGCCTGCTCGAAACGCGCACGGACGTCAGCGCCCACCTCGTATCGCGGCCCGCTGATCGCCGGTCCAATCGCGGCGACCAGATCGCCGGCACGGCTGCCGAATTCCCGCTGCATGGCTTCGACGGTTACCCGGGGGACCTGCGCCGCGAGGCCCCGCCAGCCGGCATGAGCGGCCGCAACGGTCCCGGTCCTGCGGTCGGCGATCAGCACCGGGACGCAGTCCGCGGTCTGGACGGCAACTGCCATCGACCGATCGTCGGTCAATAGAATGTCTCCTTCGGCCGGCTGACCGCTGATGCGATTGCTGCCTCTTCTGTGGACGACCACGGTCGATCCGTGGACTTGCTTGGCGCGCAGCAGGTTCGTGATCTCCACACCGATCGCCCGGGCCAGCTCCGCCCAGCCGGGATTCTGATCAGCGCTGATCCGCGAGCCGAGCGTCCAGGTACGGGTCGTAAACAAGTGCTGCGCGACCGGCTCGAGCGCCTCGCAAACGAGCGCGGGGCCGCAGCCGGTCTGAATCCATTTGAAGCCGGAGGAAGGTTCGGGAAGCATATAAGCAATGATGCCCTACATCGTCGGGATTGGCCTGGACGCGGCCGATATTCCCCGCATTTCGAACGCGATCGAGCGGTACGGCGAGCGCTTCCTTCAGCGCGTGTTCACCGACGGAGAAATCGCCTATTGCCGCAGGCGCCGCGACCCGGCTCCACATTTCGCCGGCCGGTTCGCGGTGAAGGAAGCGGCAATGAAGGCGCTGGGGACCGGTCATTCAATGGGCGTCCTGTTCCGGGACGTCGAGGTGATCCGTCGTGGCGGTCCCCCGCAACTGCAGTTGCACGGTGGCGCCGCGCGGCGCTTCGCGGCGATGGGCGGCCGAACAGCCTTCGTGACAATCACTCACAGCGATGCGTTGGCCCTTGCCCAGGTAATCATCCTCGGAGAATAGCAGCCGCCCGGACAACCAGCGTTACCCAATCTGTCCGGCCCGCCGCGGTCGATGCGGCATCGCCGCGTGACCGGCACGCCAACATGCTGCACGGCCGACGTTTGCGCTGACGCGTCCAACGCGCCGCGACGGCACTCCAATTGATTCCTCCACTCGTGTCTGCCCGGCCGGCTCCTGCGAGCGGCTCACGAGCGCCGCGGCGATTTGCCAGTGTGTCCGGCCTCGGCCAGCCATATCAGGCCAAGGAGTATCAGGCAATGACGATCAAAATCGTGCCCAACGACAAAGGCAGTCCGCCGGGAAAGCTGGCTGACGCCGAATTGCACTTCAGCGACGGGCCGCTCGACGGGTTGAAGCTGATTGGCTTCGCGATCTGGGAGCGCCGCATCGGCTCCGGCCGGAATGTCACGTTTCCCTCGCGGCAGTTCAGCGTCAACGGCGAGCGCCGCAATTTCGCGCTCCTCCGGCCCATTGTCGACACGACGGCGCAGGACAAAATTCGCGAGTTGATTCTCGAGGCATTTCAGGAGCATGAAGAGCGCGCCTCGATCGCCAGCTGAGGCCGGTCGGCCGGGCAGGCAAGCGGTACGGCGTACGCGGGAGTGACCGGCGGGTAACGGCCTAGAGACCGTGATGCGTCGTCATATGAGAATTTTGTTCCCTTTGTCGCCTAAGGGTCTCACCGCGCGCCGAAGGCGCGTCCGCCGTAGCTTTAGCGCAGGCGGAAGCGGGGCGTTCGGGGTCCCCGCGAGCGACGGCGATCCGGGGCCCCCACCGCGCGGACTTTGCGCGGTGGGGTGGAGTAGGGGTCCGGCGGGGCGAAGCCCCCCGGTCTATTACGACAGCACGGGCAACAGTTTCACGTTCTCGCGTGCGCGTTTGGGCGGCAGCGTCCACTCTTCACGAAGTGACTTGGCGAACTCGGCTTCGAAGAACTGCCGTTTCATGCCGCCGTCGATCACGTCCCACGGCAGCATGGCATCGGCGGTGCGGTCGCGGAAGATGTAGAAATCGCCGTCCACGCCCGCCTCGGCAACGGCTGCGCGCCAGTTCTGTCCGTTGCGTTCGGCCGCTTCGATAGCGGGCGCCACGCGGCGATCGCCGAGGGAAAGGAGCGCCTGGTAGTACGAGTGCCGCTCCGACTTGATATTGAAGTACACGTTGTCGATGCCGGTCATGAGTGTGCGCAGGCGTTTGATCTTGCGATCCACCGCGACGGGGGCCTCCATGGCTAGCCACTGGTACGCGGTGCCGGGCTTCGGGATCAGCGGGTTCACACTGCCGACGATCCGCCCGATCTGCCCGCGCGATCGGGCGTACTTCAGCATCCGGTCGCGAATCGCCAACGTCAAATCGCGGATGGCGACGAGGTCTTCGTCGGTTTCCGTGGGGAGGCCAATCATGTAATAGAGCTTCAGGTTTTCAATGCCGCTGCTGAAAATGAGCTCCGCACGATCGAGAATTTCATCGTTCGTGACGGTTTTGTTGATCACTCGTCGAAGGCGGTCGGATCCCGTTTCCGGGGCGATGGTCAGCGTGCGCTCGCCGCTGCGGTGCAGGAGCGACACGATCGACGGTGTGAGATCGTCCAGGCGCAGCGATGCCGGACTGATCGCGTAGCCCATCTCCTGAAGTCTCGCGAGGATTCGCTCGATGTCGGGGTGATCGCACAGCGCGATTGAAACGAGCCCGACGCGACTGGCGTGCGTCCTCGCGGCCGCGGCCAGCTGAAGGATCCGATCGGTTGGAAAAGCGCGGACGGGCAGATAGTTGTACCCTGCCCAGCAGAAGCGACACAGGTTCGCGCACCCGCGCACGACTTCGACGAGAAAGCGGGCGCCAAACTCCGTGTCGGGCGTGAAGATGCCGGTCGCCGGCGGATCGACAGCGTCAGTCGTCTTGAGCGCGGCCTTTCGCACCGGCAACGGAGCGGCACCGGCGGCGATTTCCGGCGCGGCGGCATATCCCGCCAGCGTGTTGTCGGCGCGGTACGATGGCGTATAGAACGAGGGAACATAGAATCCGCGCTCGCGTGCGAGCCGGCGCAGGAGATCCTTACGATCCGCGGCTTCGGAGAACGCGTCGCGCAGCACCGGCGCCAGCACCTCGCCTTCGCCCGCCGCAATCACATCGGCAAAGGGCGCGAGCGGCTCCGGGTTGACGAAGGTGACCGCGCCACCGACTACGACGAGTGGATGTCGATCGCTCCGTTCGGCGGCGTATCGCGGAAGGCCGGCGAGCCGCAGCAGCGTGAGCACATTGACATAGTCCCATTCAAAGGACACGGAAAACGCAATCACGTCGAATTCGCTGACCGGCGTCTGCGATTCGAGCGTGACGATTGGCGTCTTCTGAGCGGCGAGCTCGGCGAGCTCCTGTTTTGGCGGCAGGAAGAATCGCTCGCAGACAACGTCTTCCTCGGCGTTGAACAGCCGGTACATCGTCTGGAAGCCGAGGTTCGACATGCCGACCCAGTAGGTGTTCGGAAATGCCAGAGCAATCCGCAGGCGATCTGCGTGCGGTTTGACAGTGAACCCGACTTCTCTGGAGAGAGTGTTTCGTGCGCGTTCGCGTTGTGCCCAGGATTTCATTCGACTGCCCGGAGTCCATCGGCGGCGTTCGGCCGTTGAGACTCAGACGGCGGCGGTCTCGTGTGCCGTGGATCTATATAGTTTACCACTGGCGCAACCGACCTCTTCCGTAGGTCACCGATGTGTGCGGCCGGGAGTCCGTAGCGTCCGACTTCAGCGGGATGCTGGTGGGCGTGACGGGGAATGTCCGGCTGCCGCCGGACGTACAACCAATGGGTTCCTTCAGCCTTACCGTTTCCTCCATCTCCTCCGTTTCCGCGGTCCCTCCGTTTCCGCCGTCCGTCCGTTTTCTTCCGTTATCCCTCATATCGCCGTAAGAACGCCGGCACATCCAGGGTCGATCCGTCGTCCTGATCGTCCTGATCACCGCTCAGGCGGAGCTTCACTGTTTCAGCCGGGACGGCGCCGCACAAGGACGCCTCCGGACCGCGGAGCGCGGGAACCGCCGGCTCTGTTACAGCTTCACTTTCGAGCCTGGGTGCCGGTGCCGGCGTCAGCGGCAAGTCGGGCAGTGGACGCCGAGCAATGGTGAGTCGGGCGCTGGCGTTCCGGTCGAAGGCGCCGGCGTTCGCCGCCATGCCGGCCGCATCGACGCGGATCCGTGAATGATCGCTGTACTGCGTCATGTCGATCGGCGTCTGCGCGGCCGATGGCTTGATCGATGAGGGCGGACCGAACCCTGTCGCAATGACGGTGATCTTGACCTTGCCTGTGAGCATCGGATCGACGACGGCGCCGAAGATGATGTTGGCGTCCTCGTCGGCCGCCTCCTGCACGATCGACGAGGCCTCGCTCACCTCCACCAGCGACAGGTCCGGGCCGCCGGTTACGTTGATGATCACACCCCGCGCGCCGGTCACCGACGCGCCTTCAAGCAGCGGGCTCGAAATCGCGCGCCGCGCGGCCTCGACCGCCCGGTCGGCTCCTTCGGCGATTCCTGTGCCCATCATGGCGAACCCCATTCCGGCCATGATCGTTTTCACGTCGGCGAAATCCAGATTGATCATGCCGGCAACCATGATGAGGTCCGAAATGCCTTGAATCGCCTGCCGCAGCACGTCATCTGCCGCCGCAAACGCCTCGCCGATCGGCGTGGTCCGGTCGATGATCGTCAGGAGACGCTCGTTCGGGATGGTAATGATCGTGTCGACGCAGTCACGCAGCGCCTCGAGGCCGCGTTCCGCCTGGATCTGACGTTTCCGGCCCTCGAACTTGAACGGCTTCGTGACTACGGCCACCGTCAGTGCACCGAGCTCGCTGGCCAGGCTCGCAATCACCGGCGCGGCTCCGGTGCCCGTGCCGCCGCCGAGCCCGGTGGTGACGAAGATCATGTCGGAGCCATCCATCGCCTGAATGAGCTTGTCGGTGTCCTCGAGCGCCGCGGCGCGGCCGACATTCGGATCGGCTCCGGCGCCGAGGCCCTTCGTCAACCGGCTGCCGATCTGCACTTTCAATGGCGCCACGTTCGTCCGCAGCGCCTGCAAATCGGTGTTGGCGACGATGAACTCCACACCGTCGAGGCCGACCTGGACCATGCGGTTCACGGCGTTGCTGCCGCCGCCGCCAACGCCAATGACCTTGATGCGGGCCCCGGCCGTTCCTTCATCTTCGAGCTTCAGCCGCAGGCGTTTGGCTTCTCTGGCCTCTTCCTCGGGCGTCATGTGTGGCATGTACGTCTCCTGGTCGGCGCCCGTTAGTGGTCGCGCCGTGTGGGTGATGCGGCCGTCTGCCGCCGTTCTCGAATCGACCCGTCAAAAGAATTCGCGGAACAGGCCGCGCAGCCGGCCCGCCACCCGGACGAGCGCGCCGGCCCCGATTGCAGAGTGCGCCCGCTCGCTCATCGAATTGCGGTGCGCGTACAACGCCAGCCCGACCCCCGTCGCAAACGTCGGACTGTTGACATGATCAGCGAGCCCGCCGACTCCGGCCGGGCATCCGCGCCGGAGTGGCAGATCGAAAATCTGTTCGCCGATTTCGGGCACGCCGTCGAGAATGGCGCCGCCTCCGGTCAGCACAATGCCCGAGTTCAGGCTCTTTTCGTATCCGGCGCGGCGGATCTCGTCCCAGACGAGATGAAAAATCTCCTCGGCGCGGGGCTGCAGGATCTCCGACAGAATGCGTCGCGCCATCACCCGCGGTTTCCGTCCGCCGACGCTCGCGACCTCCATCGTCTCGTCTTCGTCGACCATTGCCGACAGGGCGCAGCCGCATTTGCGCTTGATCTTCTCCGCATCCGGCACCGGCGTGCGCAGGCCGACTGCGATGTCGTTGGTAAAATGATCGCCGCCGACGGCAATCACGGCCGTGTGCCACAGGCTGCCGCGCTCGTAGATCGCGATGTCGGTCGTGCCGCCGCCGATGTCCACCAGCGCCACTCCGAGCGCTTTCTCGTCTTCGGTCAGCACTGATTCACTCGCCGCCAGCTGATCGACGATCGTCTCCGCGACGGCGACGCCCGCCCGGTTCACGCACGCCACGATGTTCTGGGTCGAGCTCTGGCTGCCGGTGATGATGTGAACGTTCACCTCCAGGCGCGCGCCGGTCATGCCGACGGGCGCGCCGATGCCGTCCTGCTCGTCGACGACAAAGTCCTGGGGCAGGACGTGAAGGATCTCCCGTCCGGTCGGCAGCGACACGGCCTTCGCCGCGTCGATCGCGCGCCGGACATCGTCGCGGGTGATCTCCCGGTTCTTGCCGGCGACGGCAATCACGCCGCGGCTGTTGAAGCCCTTGATGTGCGGGCCGCAGAGCGACAGGTAGACGGAATCGATCTCGACACCGGCCATCAGCTCGGCATCGTCGATCGCCTTTTTGATTGACTCGACGGCCGCCTCGAGGTTGATGACTACTCCGCGGCGCATGCCGCGTGATTCGGCCACGCCGATGCCCACGACGTCGAGGCCGTCGCCGTCGAGGGCCTCGCACACGACGGCCGTCACCTTGGACGTGCCGACGTCGAGCCCGACCAGATATCGCTCTTTGCGCGCCACTCAGTGCCCTCGGCCGACAACCTGGACCCCGGGCTCTGCCCGGACCCCGCCAAACCTGCAACGGCCGCCGTTCACTTGCGTCGGCCGCGGCGCGACGCCGCCGGCGGCGGCTTCGCCCTGAACGGCCTGACGAAAACACGGTCCTCGAATCGCAAGTCGACGTAATCGATGTCCGCGACCTGTTCGCGCAGCGCCGCCGCCAGCTGGAGGTACGATTCGATGCGCTCGAGAAAGTGATCCTCGCCCAGCCGGACGACGGCCGAATCGCCGGTCAGGATCACGCTCGCGTTGTGCACGTCGCTCACGTCGATCTGCGACAGGCGCTCCGCGACCGCCGGCCTGGCGCCGATCGAGGCGATCACGCGCGCCGCGAGATCCGCGCGCGACGTGTCGGTCATCGTGCCGTCCCCGCCCGGCGACGCCGCCAGGCCGTCGATTACCGGCAGATCGAACTGCGCGTAGTGCGGTCCGTATTGATCGATGATCACGCCGCGATCGTCGACCAGATACATCTCCCCGTTGATCCTGGCGACGCCCATCGGCCGGCGCTCGGAGACCGCCACGTCGACGGTCGACGGCAGCGACCGGCGCAGCACCGCGTCGCGCACCCACGGCGATGCGAGCAGACGGCGCCGCCAGGCTTCCAGGTCGGTCAGCAGCAGGCTTTCGCCCTCGAGGCCGGTCAGAATCGCGAGCACATCACCGGCCGACAGTCGGTCGTTGCCGTGAACGATGATGTGCTCCACCCGCAGCATCCGCGACCCGGAGGCGAGCGCCGGCGCGCGCGACGCGCCGTACACAAGTGCGGCACCGAACCCGGCCAGCTGCGCGGCGCGGACCATGACCACAAAGGCTTTCCCGCGCCGCCGCGCCGGCTTCACCTGCGCGCGCCGGAAGCGCTTGTCGGACGCAACGTTCATCACCGGGGTCACGGCGTCGCTCCACTCGCGACTCGCCACCTGGCCGCGGCCCATCGTCGCACCGCGTCCGCTCCAGGCAGATTCACCGCTGACCTCGCTCGTCACGCGCCGTCGCCGCGCGCCGCGCCTCGCGCGCCCCGCCAGGCGCAGCATCGGCGAAGCTGGCGAGGAGCCGGTCTGGAACGCTGCCAATGGAGCCGGCACCGAGCGTGATCACCACGTCGCCCGCCTTTGCCGTGCGCACGACTGCGGCGATCAGATCATCGAGTGTCGGCGCCACATCGACCGGCACGGTGACGGTCCTCCGGATCGAGGCGGCCAGGGCGTTGAGCGTCGCACCGGCAATCGGATCCTCGCCGGCGGCGTAGATGTCGGTCAGCACGATGTGATCGGCGCCGGCAAGCGCAGGGCCGAATGCGTCGAGCAGCGCCGCGGTGCGCGTGTACCGGTGCGGCTGGAACGCCACGATGATGCGGCGATTCAGCGTGCGCGCGGCCGAGAGCACCGCGCCGATCTCGGTCGGATGATGGCCGTAATCGTCGACGACCAGGATGCCGCCAGGCTCGCCGCGAACCTCGAACCGCCGCTCGGCGCCGTGGAACTCCTGCAGTCCGGCCACCAGCCGCTCGAAGCTCACATCGAGCTCGAGGCCGACCGCAATCGTCGCCAGGGCGTTCTGCAGGTTGTGCCGTCCCGGCACCGCCAGCGAGAGCGCCCCGAGCGTAGTGCTCGAGCCGCGGGAGCGACGCCGCACGGTCGCGGCGGCGCTCAGCGGTCCGAGCCGGATGTCGGTCGCCGTGAGATCGGCGTCGGGCGCGTCCAGGCCGTAGGTCGTGACCCGCCGCGTGATACGCGGAACGAGCGCGGTCAGATTCGGATCGTCGGCGCACGCAATCACCGCACCGTAGAACGGCACCTTGTTCGCGAAGTCGACGAACGCCTGCTGCAGGTCGTCGAAGCCGCCGTAATTTTCCAGGTGCTCGTGATCGATATTGGTAATCACCGCGATCGTCGGAAACAGCTTGAGGAACGATCGATCGCTCTCATCGGCCTCGGCGACCATCAGCTCGCCCCGTCCGAGCCGGGCGTTGCTGCCAAACGCGCTCAGCCGCCCGCCGATCACCGCCGTCGGATCCAGCCCCGCACGCTCCAGCGCCAGCGCAATCATCGAGGTCGTCGTCGTCTTGCCGTGTGCGCCGGCCACGGCAACGGCAAACCGCAGGCGCATCAACTCGGCCAGCATCTCGGCGCGCGGGATCACCGGCACGTGGCGCCGCACCGCCTCGCGGACCTCGGGGTTCACCGCCTTGACGGCCGACGAGGTGACCACGACGTCGGCGTCGCCGACGTGCGCACCGTCATGGCCGATCGCAACCCGGATCCCGAGCGAGGCCAGCCGATCGGTGACCGCTGACCGCTTCTCGTCCGATCCGCTTACGGAGTACCCGAGATTGGCGAGCAGTTCGGCAATGCCGCTCATGCCGATGCCGCCAACGCCGATGAAATGTACGCGCCGTGTCTTGCCTAGCACCGATGGACCTTCCTAATTCCAAGTTCCAAATTCCGGCTCTTCCGGGATGTTCGTGGGTAGCTGCGCAGCTACCACAAAGGACACTAAGGTAAAGTCCTGTCTGTTTTCCTTTGTGTCCATCGTCCTTTGTGGTGGCCCCGCAGGGTCGCGGAAGCCATGTGAAACCCCAAATCCTAATTCCTCATCCAAATTCCAAATTCCTACTTCCTAAGTCCAACCAGCGCCATCGCGCGCGTGACGATGACCTGCGCCGCATCCGGCCGGGCCAGGGCCCGCGCGGCCGCCGCCATGCGGCGCCGCCGCGCGAGGTCCGACGCCAGGGCCAGTATTCGCTGCGCCAGCACCGGACCGCTCGCATCCTGCTGCAGCAGCACCTCCGCCCCGCCCGCCGCCGCGAGCGCTTCGGCGTTCTTCCGCTGGTGATCGTCGGTCGCCGTCGGCAGAGGAATCAGAATGGCCGCCTTGCCCGCCGCCGTGATTTCCGCCAGCGTCGTGGCGCCCGCTCTGCAGACGACGACGTCCGCGCGTCCAAGCTGTCGCCCCATGTCGTAGAGAAAGGGCTCCACCTCTCCATCCAGCCCGGCCTGGCGATACGCGGCGCGGACAGGCTCCACGTCGCGTTCTCCCGTCTGGTGCACCAGCCGGAGCCGCGCGCCAGCGGCCGCCAGCGGCGCCGCCGCCTCCACCATGGCCATATTGATCGCGTGCGCGCCCTGTGACCCTCCGAAGACCAGGATCCGCGTGACCGGCTCGTCATCGCGCGGCTCTGCCGGCGATCCGGCCGCGGCGAGAAATTCCGGCCGGACCGGGTTGCCGCTGACGAACGCCTTCGCCCCGAAGAACTGCTGCGTCGATTCGAATGTGACGGCCGCAGCTCCGACGAACCGCGCCAGAATGCGGTTGGTGAGGCCCGGCACGGCGTTCTGTTCGAGCAGCATCGTCGGCACGCCGCGCAGCGCGGCCACGAGGACGACGGGCCCGGAGCTGTAACCGCCCACACCGATCACGAGACTGGGGCGTCGAGTCGACACGATGCGCCAGGCGTCGGCGAGCCCGAGCGGCACCAGCGATGCCCCCCGCGCGCGATCCGCCAGCGACTTGCCCTTGAGCCCTCCGCTGCGAATCAGATCCAGCGCGAATCCCTCCCGTGGGACCACGCGCGCCTCGATGCCTCTTGCGGTACCGGCAAACGTGATCGACGCGTCCGGAGCCCGTGACAGCCATTCGCGCGCGACGGCGATTCCCGGATACAGATGGCCGCCGGTGCCTCCGCCGGCGATGACGATTCGGACGCTCATCGAAATTCCTGCAGATCCACTCTTGACAGCGAGGCAGCGTGGGGCCCGTCATGCCTCGCCGGAGATCGCGTGCTGCGACACGTTCAACAGAATGCCCATCCCAACCAGGTTAATCAGCAGGGACGATCCGCCTGCGCTCACAAAGGGCAGCGGGATGCCCTTGGTCGGCATCATGCCCAGCACCACGCTGATGTTCACGAACGCCTGAATCGCCACCATCGTCGTCAGCCCGATGGCGAGCAGCGCGCCGAACGTGTCGGGCGCGCGAAGCGCGACGCGCAGCCCGCGCCACGTCACCACACAAAAGCACAGCAGCACCACGCTGGCGCCGGCAAACCCGAGCTCCTCGGCAATGACCGAGTAGATGAAATCGGTGTGCGGCTCGGGAAGGTAAAAGAGTTTCTGCGCCCCGTTCATCAGGCCCTTTCCCCACAAACCGCCGGTGCCGACCGCGATGAGGGACTGAATGATCTGGAACCCGTCGCCGAGCGGATCCTCCCATGGGTTCAGGAACGAGAACATCCGGCGGCGGCGGTACGCCGAGCCCATCACCAGAATGTAGAGGGCGGGCAGGGCGGCCAGCGCCGCGCCGGCGATGTACCGGTAATTCAGGCCGGCGGCAAACACCATGACGGAGGCGATCAGCATCAGCGACATCGAGGTGCCGAAATCCGGCTCGAGCAGGATCAATCCGGTCAAGACGACGACCACGATGGCGACCGGCACCAGTGAATACGTCAGCTCGTCAATCCGGTGGATGCGGCGTTCGAGCAGTCCGGCTATGAAGAAAATGGTGGACAATTTCGCCAGCTCGGACGGCTGGACGCCGATGTTCCCGATCCCGAACCAGCGGCGCGCGTTGTTCACCGGCGGCATGAACAGGACCGCGACCAACGCCGCGCCGACCACCAGCAGCGCGGTCCAGATGAAGACCGGCTGTCGATACGTGCGATAGTCGATCCGCATGACGACGGCCAGCAGCGCCACGCCGAGCACGGCCCACATCGCCTGCTTCAGCAGGAACATTGACGGTTTGCCGTAGCGTTCCAGCGTGACAACGGCAGAGGCGCTGTACACCATGACAATCGACACGCCGACCAGCAGAATCGTCGTCAGGAACAGCAACCGGTCGGATTTGAGCTTCCTGGCCATGCTCCAGCCGTGCCTGCACGGCGTGAAGGTGCAGAAACGTGTTGAATTTGCCGTGCAACCACGGTTTAGCTGCGGCCGCGCCGCCGCGCGGCCGCGGATCTCTCTACGTTCGTTAACTGAACCACACTATCGGCGGACAGATTTGCTGCCGGCGGATTAGGATCTCGTGAGCGGCCAGCAGTCATCAGCCGGCCGGGGAGAAGGCACCAGCCTCGCGGACCGGGGCAGTCCGCGTTCCCAGCAGCCAACCCTTCGCCGCGCAACCGACTGACGACTGCTCACCGCTCACGAACGAGAAACTCTGCACCGGTCGTGCAGGCCTTCCGCCTTCGTCAAGGCGACGGCGGACCACCGTAGCTTCAGCGGAGGTGGTCAGGCCTGCCGTCCATAAGCAGCCCTGAAAGGCTGCGCTACCGGTATTCGTCGATCACCCGCCCGTTTCCCGCGACAATCTTCCGACCTCCTCCTTGAACATCCGGCCGCGCTCGGCGTAATCGCGGAACATATCGAAGCTCGCGCACGCGGGCGCGAGCAGGACCACACCCGAGGGCCGCGCCAGCTCGTACGCGAGGCGCACGGCTTTCTCCATCGACTCCGCCTGGTGGACAACGACCACGTCGGCAAACGCGTCCCGGATCAGAGGCGCGGCTTCGCCGATCGTGACCACGGCCCTGGCCCGCGCGGCCAGCGGCAGCCGCAGCAGACGCAGGTCGCCGCCTTTGAACCGGCCGCCCATGATCGGCACGAGCCCATCAGGAAAGCTTTCGATCGATCGCAGCGCCGATTCGACGTTCGTCGCCTTCGAGTCGTTCACGAAACGGACGCCGCTGATCTCACCGGCCAGCTCCATCGCATGCTCGAGGCCCCGGAACGATTCGACGGCAGAGATCATCGCCGCCGGAGCGGCGCCGGCAATCGCGGCAACGGTCGCAGCCGCCATCACGTCGATCAGCAGGTGCGGCCCGAGCAGGTGGATTCGGTCGAGGGGCACGAGCTGCTCGGCTCGATCGGGATGCCGATTCACAATCCATCCGCGCTCGACGACGGTGCCGGCCGACAGCGCCGCGTCCCGCGCGAACAAATGCCTCGCGGCGCGTCCCTTCCGCGCCAGTTCGAGCACGGCCGGATCGTCGGCGTTGATGACCGCCCAGTCGGAGGGCTCCTGGTTTTCGAAAATGCGCGCCTTCGCTGCCGCGTACGCCGCGACGGTCGGATGGCGATCGAGATGATCGGGCGAGAAATTCAGCATCACCGCGATCCACGGGTGAAACGCCTCGATCTGTTCCAGCTGAAAACTGCTGGCCTCGACCACGTGCAGTGTGTTGGGAGTCGACTCCGATACCTGGGCGCTCAGCGGCGCCCCGATGTTGCCGCCGACGGTGACCTTGAATCCTGCGGCCGCGAGAATCCTGCCGGTCAGCGCGGTGGTGGTCGATTTCCCTTTCGTCCCGGTAATCGCAATCACGCGGCCCTGCAGCCACCGGTACGCAAGCTCGATTTCGCCGATCACCGGAACGCCGCGCTCTCGCGCCGCCATGATGACCGGCTGCTCGGGCGGCACGCCGGGGCTGAGCACGACCAGATCGGCGCCGGTGAATGTCCGCGTCTGATGACCGCCCAGCTCCAGGCGTACCCCCAGGGCATTCAGGGTCTCAGTCGGTGGCGCGTCGGTGCGCACATCCGACAGCGTGACCTGTGCGCCGCGGCGCGCCAGCAATTCAGCGGCAGCCAGCCCGCTTCTCGCCGCGCCGGCGACGGTCACGCGTTTACCCGACACATCGAATCCCACGATTTCCGTTCCAAATTCGCTCACCGCAGCTTCAGCGTGGCCAGACTGAACAGCGCGAAGATGATGGCCACGATGACGAATCGCGTGATGACTTTCGGCTCGCTCCAGCCAATCAGCTCGAAGTGGTGGTGCAGCGGCGACATGCGGAACAACCGCTGTCCGCCGGTGGCCTTGAAATACGCCACCTGCAGGATGACCGAGAGCGCCTCGAGCACGAAGACGCCGCCGACGATCGGCAGCAGCAGTTCCTGCTTGATCAGGATGGCCACCGTTCCGAGCGCTGCGCCGAGCGCCAGAGAGCCCACGTCGCCCATGAAGATCTCGGCGGGATACGAGTTGTACCAGAGGAAGCCGAGCGAAGCCCCGACGAGCGCACCGCCAAAGACCGTCAGCTCCGCCGCCGACGAAAAATGCACCAGCAGCAGGTAATCCGCAAAGACCCGGTGGCCGGTGACATAGGCGAGCGCCGTGTATGCGGCCGCGGCGATGGCAAACGTGCTGATCGCGAGCCCATCGAGACCGTCCGTCAGGTTGACGGCATTGGATGCCGCCACGAGGACGAACATGGCGAAGAGCAGGTAGCCCCAGCCGAGATCGGGGATGAGCCGCTTGAAGAACGGAAATATCAGCCGCGTGCTGTACAGGTTGTTGCGGGCGAGCAGCAGCAGCGCCGCGCCGACCGCCAGGCCGATCAGCACCTGATAGGCCATCTTGTAGCGCGGCCACAACCCGTGATGCGACCGCCGCACGATCTTCAGATAATCGTCGGCGAATCCGACCGCGCCGAACCCGGCCGTGCTGAGGACGGCAATCCACACGTACACGTTCGTCAGGTTCGACCAGAGCAGCGTCGGCACCAGGGCCGCGGTCAGAATCAGCAGCCCGCCCATGGTCGGTGTGCCGGCCTTCGGCTTGTGCGACGTCGGCCCTTCCGTTCGAATCACCTGGCCAATCTGGAACTCGCGCAGCTTGCGCACCATCCACGGACCGAGCGCCAGGCTGAGCGCCAGCGCCGACAGGCTCGCGGCGGCCGTACGAAACGTGATGTATTGCATCACGTTCAGCACCGATAGCTGGGTGCGGAACGGATAGAGCAGATGGAAGAGCATCAGCCACGCTCCGCCTTCAACCGTTCCACAACGCGCTCGGTTCTCACGCCGCGCGATCCCTTGACGAGGACGACGTCGCCCGCCTGAACCAGCGCCGCGACGGCGTCAGCCGCCTCGGCGCTCGTCGCGTAGTGATGCACGCGATTGGCCGCAATCCCCGCCGCCGCCGCCGCTGCGGCAAGGGCCTCCGCCGGGGGACCGCCCACGGCCACCAGTACATCGATCCCGGTCGCCGCGGCTGCGCGGCCGACTTCGGCATGAAGGGAAGTCGCATAATCGCCGAGCTCGAGCATCTCCCCGAGCACCGCAACCCGGCGGCCGCCCCCCGCGCTCGCCAGCACGCCGAGAGCGCGCTTTGTCGCCGTCGGGTTCGCGTTGTAGCTGTCGTCGATGACGGTCACGCCGTCCCGCAGCCGCACGATCTCGCCGCGATGCGCCGCCGGCCGCAGCCGGGCGGCCCGATCCGCGATGGTGGTGATCGGCACGTCGAACTCGAGCGCGACGGCCGTCGCCGCCAGCACGTTCTCAAGGTTGGCGCGCCCGATGAGCGACGTACGGAGATCGATGGTGCCGCGTGGAGTCGTGACGCGCGCGGCGGTTCCCTCGGCGCCTCGATCCTCGACCACGTCTGCACGCACGTCCGCCTCGCGATCGATGCCGAAGGTCGTCACGCGGCCGGCGAAACCGCCGATGCGCCTCGCCACTCGTTCGTCGTCGGCGTTCGCGACGAGGAGGGTCGAAGACGAGGCGCCTTCGAAGATCTCCGATTTCGCGTCAGCGATCGCATCGACCGATTGGAAAAACCCGACATGCGCCTCGCCGACGTTCGTCCACACACGCACGTCCGGCTCAGCGATCTGGACGAGCGTCCTGATTTCGCCCGGGTGGTTCATCCCCAGCTCGACGACGGCAATCTGCGGGCGGCGGCGGAGGTCCATGAGCGACAGCGGCAATCCGATATGGTTGTTCAAATTTCCGCGATTCCGAACGACGCTGTACTGCGACGCCAGGAGCTCTCCCGCCACTTCTTTTGTCGTGGTCTTGCCGGCGCTTCCGGTAATCGCGACGACCTTCGTCCCCGACTCGCGCCGGACCGCGTGTGCCAGCGACTGCAACGCCTTCGTCGTATCGCCCACCTCGATGACGACCGGCGCCTGCGCGCCTTGCACGTTTTGCGCCGATGCGCCCCCGCGCCAGCCTCTCTCGCGCGGCATCACTATCCCCGCCGCGCCCGCGCCGATGGCCGCCTCCGCAAAGTCCGCACCGTCGAACCGTTCACCGCGAATCCCGAAAAACAGATCGCCTCGTGCGATCGACCGTGTATCAATCGACACGCCGTGAAACGCGCATGACGGATCGCCGGACACGAGCGTTCCCGATACGGCGGCTGCCACCCACGACCCGATCAGCTGAATCTCGCTCACGTCACGCCCGAGTTCGTCTGGCGCTGGACGAGCGCTTCCCGCGCGACGGCAACGTCGTCGAAAGGCAGCGTTCGATCGCCGATCACCTGATATTTCTCGTGCCCTTTCCCGGCAATAAGCACCAGGTCGGCAGGCCGTGCGATCTCAATCGCTTTGGTAATCGCCGAGCGCCGATCGGCGATTGCCAGCTGTTGCTGGGTGCTGTCGCGGCGCGTGTCGACCGTAATGCCGCGCTGGATCTCCTCGATGATCCGCCCCGGATCCTCGGTGCGCGGATTGTCCGACGTAATCACAATTACGTCGCTGTAGCGGCTGGCCACCGCACCCATCAGCGGCCGTTTGGTGCGGTCGCGATCACCGCCGCAGCCGAACACCGTAATCAGCCGGCCGGCAACCAGCGGACGCGCCGTTTCGAGCAGATTGCGCAGCGCATCGTCCGTATGCGCGTAATCGACCACCACGGTGACTTCATCGTTCGGAGATGAGACCACCTGAAATCGCCCGGGCACACCCTCGAGATCGCGGACGCCGCGTTCGATACGGTCGAACGGGAGGCCGAGCGCCGTCGCCGTTGAGACGGCGGCGAGAATGTTGTACACGTTCGGCCTGCCGACCAGCGGCGAGGTGATCTGCAGCGTGCCGTCTGGTGTCCGCACCTCGAACGACAAGCCGCGCAGCGAAAAGGACAGCGGGCCCGGCGTGACGTCGGCCGGACGGCCGATCGCGTACGTCAGCGGCCGGCCACCCGCATCAGCCAGCGATGGGCCGCGGGGATCGTCGATGTTCAGGATGCTGGGCGCATCACCCGGAAGCATCTCGAACAGCCGCCGCTTCGCCTGGAAGTAGTTCTCCATATCCGAGTGGAAATCGAGGTGATCCCGCGTGAGATTGGTGAAGATGCCCGCTGCGAACGTCATCCCGTCGACCCGCCGCAGCGCCAGGGCGTGCGACGAGACCTCCATCACGGCGGCCCCGCAACCGCGCTCGACCATGTCCCGCAGGAGCGCCTCGACCTGGGGCGCCTCCGGTGTCGTTCGTGCGGCTTCACGCGTTTCGCTGTCGCCCGGACCGACGCGGTACGCGACCGTTCCGAGCAGCCCGCAGCGAATGCCTGCCGCTTCGAAGATCGACGCGAGGAGATACGCGGTCGTGGTCTTGCCGTTCGTGCCCGTGATGCCGACCACCCGCATGTCGCCGCTCGGGTGGCGGAAGAACGCGTCCGCGAGGATGGCGAGCGCGAGCCGGGCGTCGGTGACGGTAACCCACGGGACCGGCGTTCCTTCGACGGCCGGCGCCTCCGACACGATTGCGGCGGCACCGCGATCGACGGCCTGATGGACGAATGCCGTGCCGTCGGCATGCTGCCCTTTGAGCGCGACGAACACCTCCCCCGGTTTGACCGCGCGGGAATCGTACGCGATGCCCCTCACCGCGCGAGAGTCGGCTGCCGGCATGTCGGTCCGGATGAGACCCTGCGCCCGCAGCACCCCGTACAGGAAAGACCACGTCATGGCTGGCCCGTACTTCCAGGCGGCACCTGACGAATCGCCGATCGATCCAGCACGAGGCGGCAGACCATCCCGGCCTCGAGCGGCGTGCCCGCCGGCGGATCCTGAGAGCGCACGAAGCCGTCGCCGGAGACCCGGGCGCTGACCCCGGCCTTCACCAGCCGGCGAACTGCCTCGCGCGCGCTCATGCCGGTCACGTCGGGCATCTGTCCGGAGGGTCCTACCGCCACCAGGCTCATCGTCGGCTGGATGACGTCCGCCGGCCGCGGTGTCTCGGCCGCGAGACCTTCGTCGGCGCGCGCAATGACCATGACCTGACTCTCCGGTGCGTCATCGGGAACGATGCCGAGATAGGGCAACGAGGGCTCGGCGATTCGTCTCCAGATGGGTGCCGCGACCGATCCGCCGTGCGTTCCATTCGAGCCGTGCGGCGAGTCGATCACGACGATCATCGCGATGGCCGGGTGTCGCGACGGGACGAAGCCGACGAACGACGCGTTGTTGTCCGTGTGCGAGTAATGACCGTTCAGCAGTTTCGAGGCAGTGCCGGTTTTTCCGGCGATCGAATAGCCGGACACCTGTGCGCGCTTGGCCGTGCCGCGAAGGACGACTTCCTCCATGATCGACGTCAGCGCCGCGGCGGTGTCGCGACTGATGGTGCGCCTCAGGACCTTCGTCTTGACGACGTAGCGGCGGTTCTCCCGATACACGGCGCGAATGACCCGCGGTTCAACCAGCTCGCCGCCATTCGCCACCGAGCTTGCCGCCGTCAGCATCTGGAGCGGCGTCACGCCAATCTGATATCCCATCGAGACCGACGCGAGCGCACTCTCGGTCCATTTCTCGGCGCTCCAGACAATCCCGGGATTCTCCCCGGGAAAATCGGGCGAGGAAGTGTGCCCGAACCCGAACAGCGAGACAAATCGGCTCATCCGTTCCGTGCCGACTTTGAAGCCGATCCGGATCGCGCCGATGTTGCTCGACTTGACGATGACGTCGGTGAACGACAGGACGCCCAGATTTCTTCCCCGGTCTTCCGTGATCGGCTTTCGTCCGCTGATGTAGACGCGCCCGGGATTGGTGTCGATCCAGGTGTTGATCGGCATCACCTTTTCCTCGAGCGCCGCTGACGCGGTCACGATCTTGAACGTCGAGCCCGGCTCGTACAGATCCTGCACGCCGCGATTGCGCCGCTGGTTCTCGGTCGACTCGCGGAAGGCGTTCGGGTTGAACGTCGGCACGTTGGCGAGCGCCAGAATCTCGCCCGTGTGCGGGTTCATCATGATCGCCGTGCCGCCGGCCGCATGGTTCTCCCGGACCCCGGCTTCGAGCTCGCGCTCGGCGATGTGCTGCAGGTACTCGTCGATCGTGAGCTCGACCGTCGACCCCGCGGTGGGAGGCCATTCTGTACGACTGTATGCGTGCCGACGGGCATCCGTTTGAACGAGCACCTTGCCGGGTTTCCCGCGTATGAGTGAATCGTACGTGGATTCGAGCCCGCCGAGGCCCTTGTTGTCGACGCCGACCCACCCGATGAGGTGTGCTGCGAGCTCCTTGTTCGGGTAGAAGCGCTTGCTCTCGGTCATGAAGCCGACGCCGTCGAGGTTCAACTCTTCGACGCGGCGTTTCTGTTCTGGAGACGCCTGCCGGCGCACGTACGCAAACGCCTTGCGCTGGCGAAGCCGCTCGCTGAGCGCCTGACTCTCCCGGACGCTGCAATCGCCCAGGGCCGCGCACAGCCGCGCGACCGTGGCGTCCGGATCGCCGATTTCCGCCGGAACGGCGTAGATGGTATCGGCATCCACGCTCGTCGCGAGCACATGCCCGCGGCGGTCGACGAGGTCGCCGCGCTTCGCCGGCGCCTCACTCGTGCCCAGCTGCTGCCGCTCCGCGCGCGAGACCAGGTCGGCGTGGCGGACGATCTGCAGTTGAACGAGGCGGGCTTCGATGCCGACCGCCCACAGGCCCATCAGGCCGGCCACGCACACGGTCCGGCCCTTCACCGTCGGGCGCCAGTCGGAGTGAGGACGCAGTGTGATCACCGGCGTGCTATCACCGATTTCCCCGGCGGAACCGCCGGAACGATGCGTTCGAGGACGACCGCTTCTTCATGCGCCGGCGCGACGAGCTGCAGCCGTTCGATCGCGAGCTTTTCGATGCGCTTCGGCGATTTCAACGTGTCGAGTTCCAGGCGCAGCCGCCGGCCGGTTTCTTCCTCAGCGGCATGCTGCCGCTGCAGCTCCTCGAGCTGATACCCGTGCCGCAGCAGCTCGAAGTGCTGCCACGCCGAAAAGAGCAGGGCGATCACGAGGAGGCCGCCGATGGCGACCGACGTCCACAGCTCGCGCTGGCGCGCCTCGTCGACTTCCCGCACGATCGGGTTGTTGCGCACGTCCTTTTTGATCGCGTACTCGAATGGTTCGGGCATCGGTCAGTCCAGCCTTTCAGCCGCGCGCAGCTTCGCGCTCCGCGCGCGCGGGTTGCGCTCCACTTCCGGATCGGTCGGGAGGACCGGCTTCCTGGTCAGGACCCGGACGAGAGGCTGCCGGCGCTCGAGCGCCCGCATCGTGTGCTTCACGATGCGGTCTTCGAGCGAATGAAACGTGATGATGACGAGGCGGGCGCCGGCCCGCAGCCGTGCGACGGCGGCTTCGATGAAGCGATCGAGGCCCTCGAGCTCGCGGTTGACCCAGATGCGCAGCGCCTGGAAGGTGCGCGTCGCCGGGTCGATGCGCGTGAAGCCCCGCCGCGGAATGGCGCGCCGCACGATCGCGGCGAGTCGGCCGGTGGAGGCGACCGGGGCTTCCTTCCGGGCGTTGACGATCGCCCGGGCGATGCGCCGTGAAAATCGCTCCTCGCCGTAGTTGAAGATGGCATCCGCAAGCTCCCGTTCGGTCGCCCGCGCGACCAGATCGGCGGCGGTGTCGCCGCGGCTGCGATCCATCCGCATGTCGAGCGGCTCGTCACGCTGAAAGCTGAAACCGCGGCCGGGAGCTTCGAACTGCAGCGAGGAGACCCCCAGGTCGGCGAGGGCGCCGTCGATGCCAGTCATGTGGTGGCGATCGAGAACGTCATCGAGCGCGCGGTAGTCGGCATGGATGAGCTCTACTCGATCCGTCCACGGCGCCAGCGTCTCGCGCGCGTGGGCAAGCGCGTCGAGGTCGCGATCCAGGCCGAGGATCCGCGTCGCGCCGGCCTCGAGCAGTGCGCGGGCGTGTCCGCCCAGCCCCACCGTACAATCGACGAACAGGCCGCCGCGTTCGGGACGCAGATGCTGCAGCACTTCGGCGGTCATGACCGGAACGTGCGTCATCAGATGCCGTACTCCGCGAGCTTGCGCGCGTCATCGTCCGTAAACGGCTCGTGCTGAAGGCGGGTTGCCAGACGATCGTGGTTCCAGGCCTGGAGATACGTGACGTGGCCGAGGACGTCGATGTCGCCGCTGATGCCGGCCGTCTCGCGCAGGCGGGCCGGGATCAGCACCCGGCCCTGGGCATCAAGCTCGGCGACCTGGCCGAAGTAGTTCACCCGTTCGAGAAACCGCATCCGGGACGGGTCGGTTGTGGGCATTTTTGCGAGTTTTTCTTCGAGCTCAGCCCAGACCGGCATCGGGTAGATGTTGACGAAATCACCGCTGATGCTCGTCACGAACAGCTCGCGGCCGTATTTCGCCTCCAGAGGCGATCGGAAGACGGCGGGCACTTTGAGGCGTCCCTTGTTGTCTGCGCGCGTGGTTTCGTGGCCTTTAAACACGCCGGCTTGTCCCCATTAATCCATTTTTAGCCACAAAAAACCACCGAGATCGTAGGGGAGCCCCTGTCTGATGTCAACCGCAAAATCCTATAGTTCAGTAAGTTACGCCTAATATTCGCCGTTCTCTCGCCCAGCAGTTTTCTGAGAATTGGAGGTCAGTTGGTCGGAGCGCGCTCGGAGTTCGCTCCAATTTCAGTTCGACACATATCGGAGTGCGAGTCGGCCTGACGTCGGAGATCAGACGGAGTGAGAATCGGACCGCAGTCGGAGTTTCGATCGGCCTCTGTCGGAGTTCAGTCGGGGGACGGACCCGGGACGGAGTAGGGACGGACCCGGGACGGAGTAGGGACGGACCCGGGACGGAGTAGGGACGGAGCTTCGATGGTACGATGCGGGGCTCACCATGCTCCGGGCGGCCCTGATTGGATTCGGATCAAGCGGCAAGACGACGCTCTTTCAGCTGATGACCAGCGCCGCAGGGACGGCACGAGCCCACGGCAAGGGGGAAACGTCGGTCGGCATTTCCAAGGTCCCCGATGCGCGCCTCGACCGCCTGACCGCAATGTACAACCCCCGCAAGCGCGTTCCGGCCACCGTGGAATTCACCGATCTGGCGCTGGCGGGGACGGCAGGCGGCGCCAAGGCGCTCGTCGATGTCGCGGCCTACCGGAACGCGGACGCCCTCGTCCACGTCCTCCGCGCGTTCCGCGATCCGGCAATCCCCCACCCGTCAGGCAAGATCGCTCCGGCTCGCGATGCGCAGTCGATGGAAGAGGAGCTCATATTGGCGGACCTTGGCGTCGCGGAACGCCGGCTGGAACGGCTGGAGAGGGATTTGAAGAAGGCGCGCTCCACCGAACTGGAGCGCGAGCGCGACGTCCTCTTCGCTTGCAAAGCCGCCCTCGAGGGCGGGCGGCCGCTGCGCGCGCTGGAGCTTGCCGGTGACGACCTGAAGCGGCTGCGCGGCTTTCAATTCCTCTCGGCCAAGCCGCTCCTCCTCGTCATCAATCTCGACGAAGCGGATCTGACGGGCGGCGGCGACGGGGCGGCCGGCGTGGCGCGCGCCCTCGACGCCAGCGGCCTGACGGCATTTCTGTCCCACGCCGCCACCGCCGCGGCGGCCGTCTGCGGCAGGATCGAGCTCGAAATCAGCCAGCTGGACGCCGCCGATGCGGCCGCCTTCCTCGCCGACCTGGGCCTGGCCGAATCAGGCCTGGATCGCGTCATCCGCGCCACCTACGACCTGCTCGGATACATCTCCTTCTTCACCGTCGGCGAGGACGAGTGCCGCGCGTGGTCGATTCCGCGGGGAACGGCCGCCCAGGCCGCGGCCGGGGAGATCCACAGCGACATCGCCCGGGGATTCATCCGCGCCGAAGTCGTCAGCTACGATCACCTGATCGCGCGCGGCACCATGGCGGCCTGCCGCGATCGCGGCGAAGTCCGCCTCGAAGGCAAGGAGTACGTGGTCCACGACGGCGATATCATCAATTTCCGGTTCGCTACGTGAGCTGTGGAGGGCTGAGGGCTGTAGGCTTTCGGCGTTGGGCCGGCCGAAAGCCCAGAGCCGAAAACCCAGAGCCTGTTGTCCAGATGCCCGCAACCCGTAAGGTCCTTGTCTGCGAAGCGCAGGTGCCCTTCGTGCACGGCGGGGCCGAGCGGCACGTTCGCGGGCTGGTAGACGAACTGTGCAAGCACGGCTATCAGGCCGAGCAGGTCGCCATCCCATTCAAGTGGTATCCGAAGGAGGAGCTGCTCGCGCAGGCCGCCGCGTGGCGGCTGGTCGACCTCTCCGAAGCGAACGGCGACCGGATCGATTGTGTGATCGCCACGAAATTTCCCACCTACTTCGTTCGCCATCCGCACAAGGTGACCTGGCTGTTTCACCAGTATCGCGCCATCTACGATCTGATCGGTACGCCGTACAGCGAGTTCACTCACAATGAAGCCGACGTCCGCCTTCGTGACCGGCTGATTGCCCTGGACAACGAAATGCTCGCCGAGTCGGTGCGCGTGTTCACCAATGCCCGCAATACCGCCGCGCGGCTCGCGCGTTTCAACGGCATCTCCGCCGAGCCGCTGTACCATCCGCCGCCGCTGGCGGGAAAACTGCGTCCCGGCCCGTACGGCGACTACGTGCTCTCGGTGGGCCGTCTCGAAGCGAACAAGCGCGTCGATTTGATCATCCGCGGGCTCGCCTGTGCCGGCCGTCCGACCCGCCTGCTCATCGTCGGCGACGGTCCCCAGGCCGACTCACTGCGGCAGACCGCGGTGCAGGCAGGCGTCGCCGATCGCGTCACGTTTGCGAGCGGCGTCGACGATCACCATCTGATCGATCTCTACGCCGGCGCGCTGGGCGTCGTCTTCCCGCCGTTCGACGAAGACTACGGCTATGTCACGCTGGAGGCCTTCCTGGCCCGCAAGGCCGTGATCACGACCGCTGATGCCGGCGGGCCGCTGGAATTCGTCGAAGACGGGGTGACCGGGCTCGTCGCGGAGCCGGCGGCCGACTCCCTGGGCGCGGCCATCGATCGACTTGCCGCCGACCGCGGGCGTGCCCGTGCGCTCGGCGAGGCCGGCTACGAACGGGCACGCGCGATCACCTGGAACGGGGTCGTCGCACGACTCATGTCGGACGGCTGATGGGTGACGCGGCACGTCCGAACAATCCGACTGCCCGCACGGCCGCAACCTCCGTGGTCATTCCGGCCTTCAATGAGGCCGGGTCGATCGCCGCGGTGCTGCGCGACCTTCAGGCGGTGGCGTCCTGGCACGAGCTGCTCGTGATCGACGATGGGTCGAGCGACGATACCGGCGGCCGCGCCGCCGAAGCCGGGGCCCGCGTCGTCCGGCATCCGTACAATCTCGGCAACGGAGCGGCGGTGAAAACAGGAATCCGACAGGCGACCGGCACGTTCGTATTGATTCTCGACGGCGATGGGCAGCACCAGGCCGCGGACGCACCGCGTCTCGTCGCCGGCCTGGACACCTACGACCTCGTCGTCGGCGCGCGCTCGCTCGGAACGCAGGCGACGGCTGCACGCCGTCTTGGCAACTCGGTGCTGAACCGGATCGCCAGCTATTTGACCGAACGCCGGATTCCCGACCTCACGTCCGGATTTCGCGCCGCGCGACGGGAGCGGTTCGTCGAGTTCCTTCACCTGCTGCCCAACGGCTTCTCGACGCCGACGACGACTACGCTGGCCTTCATCAAGGCCGGGTTCAGCGTGCGCTTCGAGCCGGTCGAGGCGGCCGCGCGGGCCGGGGCGTCGAAGATCAGGCTGGGACCGGATGGCGTGCAGTTCCTGCTCATCCTGCTGAAAGTGATCACGATCTTCAGCCCGCTCCGGATTTTTTTTCCGATCAGCGCGGCCGCGTTCGTCCTCGGCGGGGCCTACGCCGTATGGACCGTCCTGACGCAGTCGCACGTGACGAACTCGTCGGTGCTGCTGATTCTCCTCAGCGTCGTCATTTTTCTGGTCGGGCTGGTGTCCGAGCAGATCTCGTCGCTTCGATTCGAGGGCCGCCGGTGAGTGATCCCGACACGCTCGTCATCGTTCCCACGTTCAACGAGCGGCAGAATCTGCCGGTGCTCACAGCCGGCCTCATGCAGCATCGCCACGTCGCGATGATGATCGTCGACGACGCCTCGCCCGATGGAACGGGTGAGATCGCCGATGCGCTCGCGCGCGAGCACCCCGGCCGGATCGAGGTCGTGCATCGCAGGGATCGCCCCGGACTCGGGCGGTCGTACATCGACGGCATCCGCCGGGCAGTGGCCCGGCCCGTCGGGATAATCGCCCAGATGGACGCCGACCTGTCGCACGACCCGGCGCAACTCCCCCGGTTGATCGCGGCAACCGATCGCGCGGATGTGGTGATCGGGTCGCGATATGTTCCGGGGGGCGCCATCGTGAACTGGCCGCGGCGCCGGCAGATGTTGAGCCGCTTCGCGAACATGTACATCCGTCTCGTCACCCGCCTGGGCGCACGCGACTGCACCAGCGGCTATCGGTGCTGGCGGCGTGACGCGCTGGCGGCGCTGCCGCTCGATCGCTTCAAATCGGACGGCTATTCGTTTCTCGTGGAGATGCTGTACGTCGCCGCGGGCCAGGGCTTTCGTACCGCGGAGGTGCCGATTACGTTCGTCGAGCGCCGCGTCGGCCAGTCAAAGCTGTCGTCCGGCGTGCTCGTGGAGTCCGCGCTCACGCCATGGCGGCTCGTGGCGACGCGCACGCAGAGACTCCGGTAGGAGTGTGCAAAAATCGGGCTTTCGGCTCGGGCTTCGGGGCGATCTCGAGTGCCACCCGAGAGCCAAGGGCCAAGAGCCGTGAGCCCGGAGCCTGTCTTCAGAGACGAGTTCCTGCTGTTCCATGCTATGGTTAGGCACTTTTTGTAGATGTCTGCCCGGCCTGCCAGCAAGCCCCCGGGTCTGAGTGTCTTCTTCCCGGCGTACAACGACAGCGGCACGATCGCCAGCATGGTGATCCGCGCCGTCAAGGCCGCCGCGGAGCTGACGCCGGACTTCGAGATCATCGTCGTCGACGACGGGAGCGGCGACAGTACGGCGGAAATCGCCGACGAACTGGCGCGCACCTATCCGCAGGTGCGGGCGGTGCACCATCCGACGAACCGCGATTATGGCGCCGCGCTGCAGACCGGGTTTCGCTCGGCCACCAAGGAGCTCATTTTCTATACCGACGGCGATGCGCAGTACGATCCCGCCGAACTGGCGGCGTTGTGGGCGAGCATGAGCGCCGACGTCGATTTGGTGAACGGCTTCAAGATCAGCCGCGCCGATCCGGCGCACCGGATTGTGATCGGGCGTCTCTATCACTACATCGTGAGTATCCTGTTCGGATTGAAGCTGCGCGACGTCGATTGCGATTTCCGGCTGATGCGGCGGGCGATCTTCGAGCAGATCAACCTGGAAAAGACCAGCGGCATCATCTGCGTGGAGATGATGAAGAAGATTCAGGACGCCGGCTTCCGCATCGCCGAGGTGCCCGTCCATCACTATCACCGCGCGTTCGGACGGTCGCAGTTCTTCAACTTCCGGCGTCTCTTCAGGACCGGGCGCGACCTGCTGCTCCTGTGGTATGCCCTGGTGGTCCGGCGCGAGCACCGGCGCGGCGATGTGATGCCGCTGGCGAAAAGAGGGGCCGACCCCGCAAACCGCGTCTATCCGAGCCGGCCCCGTCCGTGAGCGTGGAATATCGCGACTTCTATCGCGGCCGCGCGGTCATGATCACCGGGGGTCTCGGCTTCATCGGCAGCAACCTCGCCCGCGCGCTGGTGGATCTCGGCGCCGACATCCTGCTGGTGGATTCCCTCATCCCCGATTACGGCGGCAACCTGTTCAACATCGATGGCATTGCCGACCGCGTCCGCGTGAACGTCGCCGACATCCGCCAGCAGACGACGATGAACTATCTGGTCCGGGATCGCGATGTCATCTTCAACCTGGCCGGACAGGTCAGCCACATCGACAGCCTTCGCGATCCGTACACCGACCTGGAAATCAATTGCCGCAGCCAGCTCACCGTGCTCGAAGCGTGCCGCAATCACAACTCACGCGTGAAGGTCGTCTTCGCCGGCACGCGTCAGGTGTACGGCCGTCCCGATTCGCTGCCGGTCACGGAACAGCACCTCGTTCGCCCGACCGACATCAACGGGATCAACAAGGCCGCCGGCGAGTACTACCACCTCGTGTACAACAACGTCTTCGGCGTGCGCGCCTGCTCGCTGCGGTTGACGAACATCTACGGACCGCGCCAGTTGATCAAGCACAACCGGCAGGGGTTTGTCGCCTGGTTCATCCGCCTGGCGATCGAGGACAAGACCATCGAGATCTACGGCGACGGGACACAGGTCCGCGATCTCGTGTACGTCGACGACGCCGCCGACGCGTTCCTGCGCGCCGGCGCGAGCAACGCCTGCAACGGCGAGGTCTTCAACGTCGGCGGCGATCGGCCGATCAGTCATCGCGACCTGACCTCATTGCTGGTTCGAACCGCAGGGTCGGGCCGCGTCCGCTACGTCGACTGGCCTCCGGACAAGAAGGCGATCGACATCGGCAGCGTGTACGCCGACTCGTCGAAGTTCATGGCCGTGACCGGGTGGCGCCAGACCGTCAAGCTCGAAGAGGGCCTTCGACGCACGGTGGCCTTCTACCGGCAGCATTACGACAAGTACGTGGACGACCCGGCGGTGATGGAGCACGCGTGAAGCCACCGCGCATGCCGTTCCTTTCGCTCGTGCCGGGCGAGGACCTCGACGCCGTGCAGGCGGCGATCGATCGCGTGATCTCGCGCGGCTGGTTCGTGCTCGGTCCCGAGGTCGAAGCGTTCGAGCACGAGTTTGCGGCAGCGTCTGGCGCTGCCCACGCGGTCGGCGTCGGCAACGGAACCGACGCGCTGGCGTTGATCTTTCGCGCGCTGGCCATCGGTCCCGGCGACGAGGTGATCACCACGCCGCTCTCGGCGGCCTACACGGCCCTGGCGGTCATGATGGCCGGCGCCCGTCCGGTATTCGCCGACATCGACCCGGTGCGCCTGACGATTGATCCGGCCGCCATCGAGCGCGCCATCGGCCCGCGCACGCGCGCCATCCTGCCGGTGCACCTGTATGGACAACCCGCCGACATGGCGGCGATTGAACAGCTTGCCGCCCGCTACCGGCTCGCCGTCGTGGAAGACTGTTGTCAGGCGCATCTGGCGACTGCCGGGGGCCGGCCGGTCGGGACGATTGGGATTGCGGGCGCGTTCAGCTTCTATCCGACCAAGAACCTCGGCGCGCTCGGCGATGCCGGCGCCGTGGTCACCCGCGACCGGGCGCTCGCCGACCGCATCCGCCGCCTGCGCAACGGCGGGCAGACCGATCGATATCGACATGCCGATGCCGGCGTGAACTCGCGCCTCGACGAACTGCAGGCGGCCATTCTGCGTGCCCGTCTCCCGCTGCTGCGGAGGTGGACCGCGACGCGCCGCCGCCTGGCCGCCTTGTACCGGGAGAAGCTCGTGGCGGCGCCGGTCACACCGGTGCCGGAGCGGGACCCCGGCCACGTTTACCACTTGTTCGTGGTTTCGAGCGGCGCCAGGGCGGATCTGCAGGCGCATCTGGCCGCCCGCGGCATCGAAACGCTGATCCACTATCCCGTGCCCATCCCGCAGCAGCCGGCGCTCGAAGCGGCCGCGGCGGACTGTCCCGCGGCCGCGCGTGCCTGTCGTGAAGTGCTCTCGCTGCCGCTGCATCACGCGATGACCGAGGCTGCCGTGAACGAGATTGCCGCTGCCGTAACCGCTTTCCAACCCGCGACGGGGCGAAGAGAATGCGTGCGCTGATTACCGGCGGGGCCGGTTTCATCGGCTCGCATCTTTCCGAAGCGTTGCTCGATTGCGGCAACGAGGTACTGATCCTGGACGACCTCTCCACCGGATCGATCGAGAACATCGCGCATCTGAAAGGCCGGCCCGGGTTCGAATACTGCATCGAATCGGTGAACAACGAGCCGCTGCTCGCGGAGCTGATCGACCGCAGCGACGTGGTGTTTCATTTCGCCGCGGCCGTCGGCGTGAAGCTCATCGTCGAGCAGCCGGTGCATACAATCGAGAACAACGTGCACGGCACCGAGGTGGTGTTGAAGCACGCCAACAAGAAGAAGAAGCTGGTCGTTATTGCGTCGACGTCCGAAGTCTATGGCAAGAGCAACGATGTGCCGTTCCGTGAAGACGCGGACCTGGTCCTGGGTCCGACGCGGAAGCACCGGTGGGCATACGCGTGCAGCAAGGCCATCGACGAGTTCCTGGCCCTGGCGTACTGGAAGGAGCGACGGCTCCCCGTCATTATTGTGCGGTTCTTCAATACTGTCGGGCCACGGCAGACAGGGCGCTACGGCATGGTCATCCCGAATTTCGTCCGCCAGGCCATCGCCGGCGAACCCATTACCGTGTTCGGAGACGGCACACAAACGCGCGCGTTTACGCATGTCAGCGATGTAGTCTGGGCGCTGTTGAGGCTCGTGGCCGAGCCGAAGGCGATCGGAGAGGTCGTCAACGTCGGGACGACCGAGGAAGTAACGATTGGCGCGCTGGCCGCGCGGATCCGACAGCTGACCGGATCGTGTTCGCCGATCCAGTTCGTCCCCTACGACGACGCGTACGAATCGGGGTTCGAAGACATGCCGCGTCGCGTTCCCGACCTCGGGCGTATCATTTCGCTCATCGGGTATGCACCAAAATACACATTGGACGATATCTTAGTACAAGTCATCGATTACTTCCGCAGGAAGTAGCGGCGGCTTGCGCCCTGCCGCCAGCCCGGTTCGGCTTGGAATCATCGCAGGCCGCGCGTATACTGGCTACGTCCTATGAACAAGATGAGAGTTGCTGCCATGGGCGCGGCAGCCTGGCTCCTGGCGGGGTCTGCCGCGTTTGCCGAAGTTCAATTGTCAATCCAGAACGGACGCGTCACGCTGGTCGCGAAGGACGCGACGGTCCGTCAAATCCTTACTGAATGGGCGCGTGTCGGCCAGACCACGATCGTCAATGTCGAGCGCATACCCGGCGGTCCGGTCACGCTTGAATTGAGCGACGTCCCGGAGCAGGAAGCCCTCGACGTGCTGCTGCGCTCGCTCAGCGGTTACATGGCCGCGCCGCGGCCGAATGGCTCCGCGGGTCTTTCGCATTTCGATCGAATCGTCGTCATGCCGACCAGCGCGCCGCCGCGCGCGCCGGTTTCGGCAGCGGCGACGCCGCCTCCGAGCTTCGCGCCGCCGCAGCCGCAGTTCGTGCAGCCGCAGTTCCAGCCGCCGCCTGACGAAGACACCGACGACGAGCGTCCGGCGCCGCCGGTACCCGTGCCGAATATTCCGAATCAGCGCGGACCGGTGTTCAACACGTTTCCCGCGCCGAACCAACCGCCGAACCCGGCGGGTGGACCGGGTGTCTATCCGCAGCAACAGCCAGCCGCGCAGCAGCCGGGGCCCACGCCCACTGCGCCGTTTGGCGGTGTCGCGGTTCCAGGCATGGTCGTTCAGCCGCCGCAGCAGCCGGGTCAGCCCGGACAGCAGCCCGTCGTCGTGCCCGGCCAGCCGCCCCGGCGACCTGGCGGGCCTGAAGGTAACTAGTCGTGAGTGATGAGTGATGAGTCTGCGGCGCGTCTGAAGTGCTGCCGAGCCGCTGTATCAAGCTGTGGGTCGATACGCACGGCATGAGTCACCGCTCAACACTCACCACCCAAGACTTCACCAACGGCGATAACGTTGTCGTTCGTTGATGACGTCAGCACGGCAATCGCCGCGGCGATGCGCGCCAGGGATTCCGTTCGCCTCGGCGCGCTGCGCATGCTCAAGGCTGCGCTGATGAATCGTGAGGTCGAACGCGGCCGCGCGATCGACGACGAGGAGGCGCGGCAGGTGGTGGCCTCCCTCGTCAAACAGCGCAAGGACGCGATCGATCAGTTTACGCGCGGCGGGCGGCAGGATCTGGTGGACAAGGAAACCGCCGAGATGCGGATCCTCGAGTCGTATCTTCCGCCGGCGGCCGATCCGGCGCTGATCGAGCGCGCTATCGTCGACGCCCTTGCGGAAACTGGCGCGACATCTGCGAAAGATCTCGGGCGCGTGATGAAGGCCACGATGGCAAGGCTCGCGGGTCAGACGGTGGACGGCAGAGTCGTCAATGAGATGGTCCGCCGGAAACTCGGCGGCGCGTGACAACTTGTTGAGAAAAAAACATTCGCGCCGCAAAACTTTTTGCCGCCGCCGTCGTCTAACCCTTTTGAGACGGCCGTAACAAGCCTCTCATCCATCCTCCTTTAGGCCCTCGCGCAAGCGAGGGCCTCTTTTTTTGTGTGCTAGGCTCCCCAGCGCGTGCCAGGCGTTCGTGCCCGACGTGAATGTGGACAAACGGTCAGGTCTGCCATGCAGGCATGGCTTAAGCGCGCACAGCATGGCCGCGAACCCGGGCGCCCACGGCGCGGACTGTGCGCCGTGGGTCGGTTCGAGCCGGGGCGTGGGGCAGGGCCCCACGTCAGATGACTTCTACGCCGTCGAATCCGGACACCTTGTCCAGTTCCGGACATCTCGCGCGATCAGCCACGGTCACAGCCGCCGCTACACTCACGAGCCGAGTCCTCGGTCTTGTCCGCGAGCAGGTGCTGGCGGCGCTGTTCGGCGCCGCCGACGAAATGGATGCGTTCATCGTCGCGTTCCGTCTTCCGAACCTGTTACGCGATCTGTTTGCCGAAGGAGCGATCAGCTCAGCGTTCGTGCCGGCGTTTACCGGGCACCTGACGCTGCACGGGAAGATCGGCGCGTGGCGGCTCGGCAACAATGTCGTCACCGCACTGCTGCTGATCACGGGCATCGTCGCTGCCCTCGGCATCGCGTTCGCCGGGCCGATCGTCGCCATGATCGCGCGCGATTTCGCGGCGGTACCAGGCAAGCTGTCGCTCACGATCGAGTTGACCCGCCTGATGCTGCCATTTCTCCTGCTGGCGGCCGTGGCCGCCGCGCAAATGGGCATGCTGAACTCGCTGCACCATTACTTCTTTCCGGCGCTGTCGCCGGCGGCGTTCAACCTCGCGACGATTGCCTGCGCCTTTCTGCTCGTGCCGCTGATGCCTGCGTTGGGGCAGCCGCGGATCGTCGCCATTGCGATCGGCGCACTTGCTGGCGGCCTCGGCCAGGTCATCGTGCAGTGGCCGGCTCTCCGCAGCGAAGGGTTTCGCTACCGGCGCGTTCTCGATCCGCGCGATCCGGAGTTGAAGCGTGTCCTGCTGCTGATGGGACCTGGCACCATCGGCCTCGCCGCCACACAGGTAAACCTGTTCCTGAACACGGTCCTCGCGACCAGCCAGGGCACGGGCGCGGTCTCCTGGCTGACCTATGCCTCGCGGCTCCTGTACCTGCCGATTGGACTGTTCGGCGTTTCGATCGGGACTGCCGTCCTGCCGGCGGTCTCCCGGCACGCGGCGACCGACGATGCGGCGAGCATCCGCGAGACGGTGTCGCGCGGGTTGAAAATGATGCTGGTCGTAAACCTGCCGGCGTCGGCGGGACTGATTGCTCTCTCCACACCCATTGTCCGGCTGTTGTTCGAGCGCGGGCATTTCGTCGCGGCCGACACTGCCGCGACAGCGGCCGCGGTGCGTCTGTACGCATGTGGTCTGATCGGCTACTCAGCGGCACGGATCACGTCGCCGACGTTCTATGCGCTCGGCCGGAGCCGCGTGCCCGTGCTGGTCAGCATCGGCACGATAGCGCTCAACGTGGGGCTCAGCATGGCGCTCGTGGGATCGATGGGGTTTCTGGGTCTCGCCCTGAGCACGTCGCTGGCCGCAATCGCAAACGGGTTCGTGCTCGTCTGGCTTTTGAAAAGGCGGCTCGGCGGACTGGATGAGAGCGCGCTGACGGCTGCGCTGGGCAAGATGACGCTCGCCGCGGCTGCGATGGGTTTCGGCGCCGTCATGATCGAACGCCTGTCATTTTCCATCGCGGACGGCGCGGGATTCGCTTTTCAGGCGATCCGCCTCGGCTTCTCCATCGCGGGAGCTCTGATCGTCCTGGTGGCGATCGCAAAGATATTGAAAATCCCGGAGTTCGACGAGATGCTCACGCTGGCGCGAGTCCGGGCACGAAAGTTGCTCGGTTTGTAAAACGCTAAGTTGGCAGGGGAGCAAAAGATCGGGCTCTCTGTCGGGATGTAGTACGATTCGAATTCTTCAACATGCGCCGTTATCCCTCCCCGCACGTGTCGTCGTTCTCCTTCGGTCCTGGTCCGGTCTCGACCGCACTGAAAGCACTGATCGGGGCCAACGTCGCGGTGTTTCTGCTCACGGCGATCGCCCCCTCGCTCATTCCGCTCCTCGGGCTGAGGCCCGACTACATCCTGCACAACTTCGGCCTGGGCGTGTGGCAGCTCGTCACCTACATGTTCCTGCACGGCGGCATCGTCCACATCCTGTTCAACATGCTGGCGTTATGGATGTTCGGTGCGGAGCTGGAGCGGATCTGGGGGACGCGTTATTTCCTGAAGTTCTATTTCGTGACCGGTATCGGCGCCGGCATCCTCACGATCCTGTTCTCGCTGCTGCCGTTTGAGTTCGCCCGCGCGGTCAACAGCGCCATCATTGTCGGCGCTTCCGGCGCGATTTACGGGCTTCTTCTCGCCTTCGCTCTGTACTTCCCAGAGCGGCCCATCCTCTTGATCATCTTCTGGGTGCCGGCCAAGCTCTGTGTAACGATCCTCGGCGCAATCGCGCTGTATACCTCTCTGTCCGAAGCTGGTGGAACGGCCAACGCCACGCACCTTGGCGGCCTCGCGGTCGGCTACTTCTTCCTCAAGAGCGCCCGGATGCATCCGCTTGCGGAAGTGAAATACCGGTACCTGAAGTGGAAGATCAACCGGGTGCGCAAGAAGTTCGACGTCTATTCGGGCGGGCGCGCCGACGACTGGGATCGGCGGGTTCACTGACGTAACACCGCGGAGGACGCGGAGGACGCGGAATTCAAATCGACAGAACTTTCCTCGCTGCCGTCCGATCCACGCAGCTGACTCGCAGAACTCGCGGAAAAGACTGCGGCTTCTTCCTGCGGGTTCTGCGTGAATGTCGTGATCGCCTCGGGCCTTTTCCTAATCCCACGAGCCACTCTTCCCAAGCCGACGCCTGCCCCGCCCGGCCAGGGCGAGCGCCAGCGTCGACCCGAGCACCGGCAACCCATAGCCGCTGGTTAGAAAGCTGTACCTGAAGATGGCGCCGCTTGCGATCTGAAAGTTCAGCGCCATCAGAAACGCCAGCAGCGCGAAGAACGGCGTCCACAACCCGGTTACCAGGGCGAATCCCGCCGACAACTCGCCGAGCGGCACCAGCCGCGCGAAAACCCTGACGCCGGGGATCGCGATCTGGTGCAGATACCAGCTGCTGATCGACCCCGATTGGGCGGCGTGCGACCACTCGGCGAGCGTTCCGGCCAGGATTGACGTGTTCCTGAACCAGCCGATTTTGCCCAGGCCTTCGAAAATGAAGAACACGCCGAGAGAGAGACGCAGCACCGTCAAGGCAAGCCGTTGTTGATCCACAGCCATGTCTTCCTTGACCGGGGGGCTTCGCCCCGCCGGCCCCCCACCCACCCCGGATCGCCCTCGCTCGCGGGGCCCTGCAAGCCCCACTTCGCCCTCCGCTAACGCTACGGCGGACGCGCCGTGCGCGCCTGCCTATCTGCTTCGTGTCTGTCCGTCCGTTTCCCTGCAGCTTCCGCGGTGGGACACTTACCGCTGAAAGTAATCGTCGGTGTGATCGAGCCAGTCCCGGCGGATCGGGCTGAACACGTCGAGCTCGAACGTGTCTTCGAGCGCCTCGGCCTGATGCTCAATCCAGGACGGAATGTGCAGCACCTCGCCCTCGCGCACCGTGATTTCCTCGCCGCCAATCAGGAACTTGAGCGCGCCCTGGAGAATGTAGGTCATCTGCTCGCTCTCGTGCGAGTGCATCGGCACGAGGCAGCCCCGTTTCAAATAGATCTGCGCGATCATTTCGCGCTCGCCGGTGACGATTTTCCGCGACAGCATTTCGGTCACCTTTTCGAGCGCGATCTCGTCCCAGCGGTGAAGGCGAACGGTCTGAGTGCTCATGCGGTGGAGCATATACCAGCGACCCGGATGTTATAATTTCAGCCTGCATGAAAGGCGTTCTCAACGCACGCGCGGCCGCCGAGGCGCCGTCTGCGACCGACGCTTTCGAGGGACTCAGCCGCGAGCAGCTGCTGTCTGTCCACCGCTGCATGCTGCTGTCGCGCCGGCTGGACGACAAGGAAATTCAACTCAAGAACCAGAGCCGGATCTTCTTCCAGATCAGCGGCGCCGGCCACGAAGCGGTGCTCGTCGCAGCGGGGCTGACGCTCCGGGCCGGCTACGACTGGTTCTTTCCCTACTATCGCGACCGGGCGTTGTGCCTGCAGCTGGGCATGACGCCGCTCGAAATGCTGCTGTCGGCGGTCGGCGCCCAGGACGATCCGAGCTCGGGCGGGCGCCAGATGCCGTCGCACTGGGGATATCCGCGATTGAACATCGTGTCGGGCTCGAGCCCGACCGGCACGCAGGTTCTTCATGCCGTGGGCGCCGCTGAAGCCGGCGTGATCTACAGCCGCGTCACCGCGATTCCCGATCGCGAGTCGCGTTTTCATGACGACGAGGTCGTCTATGTATCGCTCGGCGAGGGTGCGACCAGCGAAGGCGAGTTCTGGGAAGCACTGAATGCGGCGTGCACGAAGAGCCTGCCGGTCCTGTTTCTCGTAGAAGACAACGGCTACGCGATTTCCGTGCCGGTCGAAGTTCAAACCGCCGGCGGCGACATCTCGCGCCTGGTTCAATCCTTCCCGGGGCTGCACGTCGATTCGATCGACGGGACCGATTTTTTCGAGAGCCTGCGCGCGGTCCGCGAGGCCGCCGAGTACGTCCGTTCCCGCAAAGGGCCGGCCTTCGTCCACGCCAGGGTGATCCGGCCGTACTCTCACTCCCTGTCGGACGACGAGAAGCTGTACAAGCCTCCGGCGGAGCGCGAAGCGGAAGCGAAGCGGGACCCGATTGCGCGCTTCACCGAGCTCCTGAAGCAGAACGGCCTTGCGACCGACGAAGAGCTCGCGGCGGTGGCCGGAGAGATCGACCAGCAGGTGAACGAAGCGGCGGTGCAGGCGCTCGCGGCGCCGAGGCCGAAGAAGGAGATGGCGCAGCTCTGGGTGTATTCACCGGATGTGGATCCCTCGTCGTCCGCGTTCGACACGCCCGCGCAGCCCGAAGGCAGGCCCGATACGATGGTCGCCGCGATCAACCGCACGCTGAAGGACGAAATGACGCGAAACCCGCGCATTGTCGTCTTCGGCGAGGACGTCGCCGACGCGAGCCGGAAGGAATCGCTGCCGCTCGTCCCCGGCAAGGGCGGCGTGTTCAAGCTCACTCACGGCCTGCAGCGGATGTTCGGCGACGATCGCGTCTTCAATTCATCGCTCGCCGAAGCGAGCATCGTCGGCCGCGCCGTGGGGATGGCGGTGCGGAAACTGAAGCCGGTCGTCGAGATCCAGTTCTTCGACTACATCTGGCCGGCGATGATGCAGATCCGCGACGAGCTGTCGATGCTCCGCTACCGGTCCGGCAATAACTGGTCGGCGCCGATCGTCATGCGCGTGCCGATCGGCGGATACCTGCGGGGCGGCGGACCGTACCACAGCCAGTCGGGCGAAAGTATCTTCGCGCACTGCCCCGGCATCCGCATTGTCTACCCGTCAAACGCGATTGACGCCGCGGGGCTGCTCCGCACGTCCATCCGCTGCGACGATCCGGTGCTGTTTCTCGAGCACAAACACCTGTACCGTCAGACCTACAACAAGGGTGAATACCCCGGTAAGGAGTTCATGATTCCGTTCGGCAAGGCGGCAAACCGCCGCGACGGCGATGACGTGCTCGTCGTCACGTGGGGTGCGCTGGTACAGCGATCGCTGCTCGCCGCGCAGCAGGCCGAAAAGGATCACATCAGCGTGGCGGTGCTCGACCTGCGGACGCTCGTGCCCTACGACTGGAACGCGATCGCCTCGCTGGTCAGACGCACAAACCGCGTCGTCATCGCCCACGAGGACCAGGTGCTGTGCGGCTTCGGCGCCGAAATCGCCGCGCGGATCGCGGGGGAGCTGTTCGAGTACCTGGATGCGCCGGTCCGGCGCGTCGGCGCGCTGAATACCCCGGTCGCCTACTGTCCGGACCTCGAGGAAGCGATCCTGCCGCAGACGACCGACGTGCTGCAGGCGATCCGCGAAACCGCGCGGTATTGAGAGCGCCAGCCGGGCCCCCGAGCCTGTGAACAGGTCATCAGCCGTGCTGTTGCAGCTCGCCGTCGGCACGGCAGTGTCCCTGAGTGCCGTGGCGCCGGACGTCCTGCAATCGACCGGCGCCATTCCTGCGCACCTGGCCGGCCGCTTCCGCGACGCGGTTGGATTCCAGCAGTCGGCCTTCGGACAGTACTTTGTTTTCGACCGCCGTGCGCATGCGGTATTCGGCATCGACGAGACGCACCAGAGCGCCTGGGAGATCATTCAGATTGGCGCGGAGCCGGGACGCATCATCGATCCGACGGCCTTTGCGGTCGCGCCGGACGGCACGTTCGCCGTGGCCGACGCCCCCAACAACCGCGAGCGCATCCAGATCTTTTCGCCCGCCGGTTTCCGCATCGCCGGGTTCTTTCTCCCGGGGCGCGTTCGCGCGCGCGTCATCTTCGAAAGCTTTGTCCTCAACGGAATCGGCACGCTTCAGTACACCGGTTCGTCGCTCCTGATGTCGTGGCCCGAGACCGGCGGCCTCGTCACCGAATACGAGCTCGGCGGCGCGCCTGCGCGCACGTTCGGCGAGCTCCGGCGAACCGGCCATGAAGACGACCGCGAGCTGCACCTCGCGCTCAACAGCGGCATTCCGCTCGTCGATCCGACCGGCGGCTTCTTCTTCGTGTTCCAGACCGGCGAGCCGGTCTTCCGCAAGTACGATCGCGAAGGGCGGCTGGTCTTCGAACGGCGGATTCAAGGCCGTGAGATCGACGCCGAGATTGCCCGGCTGCCGTCGACGTGGCCCAGACGGAAGACCGATGAGGGCGAGCTGCCGCTGGTGCGGCCGACAATTCGTACCGCGGCTGTCGACGGTTCCGGAAATCTCTGGGTTTCGTTCGTCGCGCCCTTCACCTACGTGTTCGATCGCGATGGCGACAAGGTGCGGGCGGTCCAGTTCCGCGCCGCCGGGATCGTTGCACCGAACAGCCTGTTCTTCGGCAAGAACGGCCGGATTCTGGTGACGCCGGGACTTTACGCGTTCGAGCCGCACGCGTCAGGACGGGCGGGACAGGCAGGAGGGGCAGGACCGGCAGGAGAGCCAGGAAGGGCGGGAGGGGCAGGAAGGGCAAAGGGGCCGGGATGGACGTCTTTCCCGCCGGTCACGCGCATGCCGCGGGTCCCCGCGATTCAGCAGCACCTGCCCATCCCGCCTCTCCTGCCCATCCAGCCCGTCCTGCCCCTGGAAGCGCCGTGATCGTCGCCGAGGGACTGACACGGCGTTTCGGAGCGCGCACCGTCGTCAACAACGTCTCGCTCGAAGTCGAGCGTTCCGAGATCGTCGCCCTGCTCGGCCCGAACGGCGCGGGCAAGACGACGACCTTGCGGATGCTGGCCGGTCTGATTGCGCCGACCAGCGGTTCGATTGCGCTCGACGGCGTGCGCCTCACGCGCGCGACGGGTGCGCGGCTTCGCGCGCGTATCGGATTCCTGACGGAGGCGCCGGGCCTGTGGGATCGGCTCACGGTGCGCGAGAACCTGCGCATCTACGGCCGGCTGTACGGCCTGATGCGTCCGGATCGAATCGTCGACCGCGCGCTCGAGGTCTTCGCGCTCGCGGATCATGCATCCGCCCGCGCCGCCGAGCTTTCCAAGGGCATGCGCCAGAAGGTCGCGCTGGCGCGTGCGCTGCTCCACGAGCCGCCGATTCTGCTGCTCGATGAGCCGACGTCGGGCCTCGACCCCGAAATCACGCGCGCCGTGCGGCAGCTGCTCGAGGAGCGGCGGGCGGCCGGCTGCTCGATTCTCGTGTCGACCCACAATCTCGACGAGGCGGAGCGGATGGCGGACCGCGTCGCCGTGCTCGACGAACGGCTTCTGGCGCTGGATCGCCCGGACGTGCTGAGGCGGCGCCTGACGACCGGTCGAGTGATCGTCAGGGTCGCGGGAGATCCATCATCACACGTCGATGTGGTGAAACGATTCGACTCCGGCGCGCAGGTCGATGGCCAGTCGATCAGCCTGCGGCTCGAGGATGCGGAGGATGCGACGGCGGCACTCGTGAGCGCGCTCACCGTGGCGGGGGCCAAAATCGTCGAAGTCCGGCAGGACATTCCGGCCCTCGAGGACGTCTACCTGCATCTGATGGGGGAGCGGCGCTGATGCGGATTCGGGCGCTCGTCACCAAGGAGTTTCTCGATCTGAGCCGCAACGGCATGGCGCTCCTGCCGGTCGTGATCGTCACGATCATGGCGCTTGGTCTTCCCTTTTTCATCGCCATCGCGGTTCCCCGCATCACCGGGGACCCGTTGGCGAACGACAGCGACCTCGCGAACGTGAGCCTGATTCTCGGCCCTCAGAACCAGCTGTCGGGAGAAGCGCGGATCCAGCACTTTCTGTTTGAGCAGTTCCTGATGCTCTTCATGATCATTCCGATCACCGGCGCGATGGCGCTGGCCGCCCACTCGGTCGTCGGCGAAAAGCAGGCGCGGACGCTGGAGCCGCTGCTGGCCACGCCGATGACGACGCTCGAGCTGCTCGTCGCCAAGGTGCTCGGCGCCCTGCTGCCGACGCTCGTCATCGTCCTCGCCGGCCTCGGGTTGTACTTCGCGGGGATTGTCATGCTGGCGGAGCCCGGCGTGGCGCGGGCGATGGCGAACGGCCGCAGCGCGGTGCTCATCGCGCTGGTCGGACCGGCAGCGGCGCTGGTCTCCCTGCAGACGGCGATCGTGATCTCGTCGCGGGTCAACGATCCGCGGACGGCGCAGCAGTTCGGCGTGTTGATCATCATTCCGCTGTCGGCGCTGCTGGTGGCGCAGTTTCTCGGGACGGTGTGGCTGTCGCCGGCGGCGCTGGCGCTGATCGGCGCCGGGCTGCTCGGTCTGTGGGTCCTGCTGACGTTGATCAGCATCGTGCTGTTCGATCGGGAAGCGATTCTGACGCGATGGCGATGATGTCGGGCTCCGGCGCTTGGCCTTGGGCTAGAAACTCGGGGCAGTGCAGGCCTTCAGGCCTGCCACATCAGGCGGACCTGAAGGTCCGCCTGAATGACAACGCAACGCCACGAACCCTCAGCCGAAAGCCAAGAGCCGAGAAGCCTTGAGCCGGGAGCCGCATTTTTTGTGCAGTGCCGTGCAGGCTCGTGAACCGCCGCGCTTGACAGTGCAGCCGCTACTGAATGAATATTCATTCAGTCCCCTTCCGGCAGCCGCCGTGGCCGGCCTGGGGACGGGAGAGGCGATGGGGAACGCAGAGGCCGCAAAGAACGCCAAGAAAGGCAGGATTGCTCTGCGCCCGTCGCGCTTGCCAGACCGTAGCTCGCCCGAATCCCGTCGAGCGAAGGTTGGGCCTCTGCGTTCCGGCGCGGCATCATTCTCGGTGGGGCCGGGCGCGAAAAAGGATGCCATCCTGCGCGCCGCGATCGACGTGTTCGCTGAGCGCGGCTACTTCAACGCCCAGGTCGCCGACGTCGCCCGCGCCGCCGGCGTCGCCGCCGGAACCGTGTATCTCTACTTCCGCAGCAAAGACGACCTGCTCGTCTCGATCTTCGAGCGCACCATGCGCGAGTGCCTCGCCCGCGGCCGCGCCTCGGCCGCCGCCGGAGCGAATGCGGCCGACCGCCTGCGCCGCTTCGCCGAGCTCCACCTCGCGCACCTGGGGCGCGACCGGAATCTCGCTATCGTGTTTCAGGTGGAGCTCCGCCAGTCGACGAAGTTCATGGAGCGCTTCTCCGCGACACTGCTGCGCGATTATCTCGGCCTCATTCGTGACGCGATCGTCGACGGTCAGCGGCACGGTCTCATCCGCACCGACCTCAACCCCACGCTCGCCGCCAAGGTGTTCTTCGGCGGGCTCGACGAGATGGCCACCAACTGGATTCTGAGCCGCCGCCGCTATTCGCTCGAAGCGGATGCGAACACGGTCGTGGATCTCTTCCTGAACGGCGCGCGCATTCGATGACTCCGACGTCTGCGGTTCGATCGGTCGCGGTGCTCGGGGCAGGCACCATGGGCGCGCAGATCGCGGGCCATTTCGCCAACGCCGGCGTGCCGGCGCTGCTGCTCGACCTGACCGCCGATGTGGCGCGCGAAGGCCTGAAGCGCGCCCGCGCGCTGAAGCCCGATCCCTTCTTCACCGCTGATGCGGCGGCGCTGATCACGCCCGGCGGCTTCGACAGCGACCTCGGCCGGATTGCCAGCGTCGACTGGATCCTCGAGGCTGTGGTCGAACGGCTCGACGTCAAGCGGGCGCTCCTCGAGCGGGTCGAAGCGGTCCGTCGGCCCGGCACGTTCGTGTCGTCGAACACGTCCGGCATCTCGATCGCCGCAATTGCCGACGGGCGCAGCGCGGAGTTCCGGCGGCACTGGCTCGGCACCCATTTCTTCAATCCGCCCCGGTACCTGCACCTGCTCGAACTGGTCCCGACGCCCGACACGGATGCGTCAGTCGTCGAACGTGTCTCCTGGTTCGCCGACCATCGGCTCGGCAAGGGCGTCGTCGTCGCCCGGGACACGCCGAACTTCATCGCCAACCACATCGGCATGTACGGAGTGATGCAGGTCCTCCGCGCGCTCGACTCCGGGCAGTACACCATCGAAGAGATCGACGCCATGACGGGTCCGGTCATCGGGCGGCCGAAAAGTGCCACCTTCCGCACGATGGACATCGTCGGCCTCGATGTCCTCGCCGCCGTCGCCGGAAACCTGGCCGATCGGCTGCCCTCGGACGCCGCGCGGCGGGTGTTCACGCTTCCCCCACTTGTCGAGGCGCTCATCGAACGCGGCTGGATTGGCGACAAGGCCGGACAGGGATTCTACAAGCGCGAAAAGTCCCCATCGGGATCCGAGATCCTGACGCTCGATCCGAAGACGCTCACCTACCGGCCGCGCCAGTCCGCGAAGCTTTCTTCCCTCGATGCGGCCCGATCGATCGAGGATGCCGGCGAGCGGCTGAAGATCCTGTTTGCCGGCCGCGACAGGGTCGGAGCCTTCTTGCGCAGCACGCTTGCGCCAACGCTTGTCTACACGCTCGACGTCGCACCCGAGATCGCGCATTCGAACAGCGACATCGACCGGGCAATGAAGTGGGGCTTCGGGTGGGAGCTGGGACCGTTCGAAATCCTCGACGCGATCGGTCTTCAACAAGTCCTTGAGGCGACTGGCGGCTCGCGCCGGAGCCTCCCGACGGCTCCCGCGGGCGGGCCGCCGGGTGCCCCCGCCGCCGTTCAGATTCTGAAAGCGGCGAAAGATCGTCAGAAGGTCGTCCGCCGCAACGCCGGCGCGAGCCTCGTGGACCTCGGCGACGGCGTGCTCGCGGTCGAGTTTCATTCCAAGATGAACGCGATCGGCGGCGACACGATCGAGATGCTGAGCGCCGGCGTCCGGGAGGCCTCGGCGAATTTTGCGGCGCTCGTCATCGGCAACGACGCACCGGACTTCTCCGCCGGCGCCAACCTGATGCTCGTGCTGCTCGAGGCGCTCGAAGGCAACTGGGACGAGATCGACATGATGGTGCGGGCGTTTCAGCAGTCGACTGCCGCGCTGCAGTATGCGGCGGTCCCGGTGGTGGCGGCGACGGCAGGCCGGGTGCTGGGCGGCGGCTGCGAGATCGTGCTGCACAGCAGTCGCGTGCAGGCGGCCGCCGAGAGCTACATCGGTCTCGTGGAAGCGGGCGTCGGTCTGATCCCTGCCGGCGGGGGCTGCAAGGAAATGCTGGCGCGCGCCGTGCGCGATGTTCCCGCGCCCGCGGCGGATCTGCTGCCGTTCGTGCAGCGGGTCTTCGAAACGATCGGGTTCGCGAAGGTGTCGACCAGCGCCACCGACGCGAGGCGGCTTGGGTTCCTTGACGATGCCGACCGCATCACGATGAACCGCGATCGGCTGATCGCCGACGCAAAGGCGTTGGCACTGGAGCGCGTCGAAGAAGGATATCGTCAGCCGGTCCCGCGAACGGCCATCCCGGTCGGCGGCGAGACGCTGGCGGCGGCGCTGAAGCTCGGGGTCCATCTCGCCTGGCGCGCCGGCCGCATCACCGATCACGATGCCGTCGTGGGCAGAGCCCTCGCACACGTTCTGGCTGGAGGCTCGCTCCCGCACCAGACGACAGTCAGCGAGCAGTATCTGCTCGACCTCGAGCGGGAAGCATTTCTCAAGTTGTGCGGCGAACGGAAGACGCTGGAGCGAATCCAGCACACGTTGAAAACGGGCAAGCCGCTGCGGAATTAGGAGTTTACCGCGGAGGACGCGGAGGACATGGAGGAAAAATCCTGCGGCTCTTGCGGATGGGAACCTCCGCGTCCTCCGCGTCCTCCGTGGTGGCAGACATGAAGATTGTCGAATTCGGAAGCGGCGAGCCGCTCGTCCTCGTCCCCGGCATCCAGGGCCGGTGGGAGTACATGCGTCCGGCCATCGACACCTTGGCCAGGCGCTTCCGGGTGCTCACGTTTCCGTTGTGTGGCGAGCCTGACTCCGGCTGCCGTCTCGATCCGGCGCAGGGCCTGGACAATTACAGCAATCAGCTCGTGTCGGCCCTGGACACCGCCAAAATCGAGCGGGCGGCGATCTGCGGCGTGTCCTTTGGCGGCCTCGTCGCGCTGCGGTTTGCCGCGCGCCATCCGGATCGCACGAAGGTGCTGGTGCTCGCCTCGACGCCGGCGCCGGTGTGGCGGCTGCGCAGGCGCCACCAGGTATACGCGCGCGCGCCGTGGCTGTTCGGCCCGATCTTCCTGGCCGAGTCGCCGTGGCGGCTGAGAGCCGAAATTGCGGCGGCACTGCCCGACCGCCGTCATCGATGGACGTTCCGCCGCGGAGTTCTGGAGACCTTCGCGAAGGCACCGGTGTCGCTCGCCCGGATGGCCGCGCGCGCGCGCCTGATCGACGGAATCGACATGCGCCGCGAATGCGAGGCGGTGGCCGCGCCGACGCTCGTCATCACCGGCGAACATCCGCTCGATCATGTCGTGCCGGCGACCGGCTCCAGTGCGTATGCGCGGCTGATTCCAAACGCCACCGCCGCCGTCCTCGAACGAACGGGCCACCTGGGATCGATTACCCGTCCCGATGCGTTCGCCGCTCTGGTGCATGAGTTCGTCAAGCGGAGAACGGAAACGGACGCAGCGGCGGAGGAAACGGAAACGGAGGCAGACGGACCAAATGGAAACCGAGGCGAACGCGGAGGCAGCGGAGCGGAGTCAGAACGAGGCAACGGAAACGGAGGCAGACGGAGAGAACGGTATAACACAGAGGAGCAGAGAAACGGAGACGAACGGAGACCCAAACACGCATGTTGATCGACTCCGTTTCTCCGTTTCTCAGTTTCCTCGGTGGTTATACCGTTGACTCCGTCGGCTCCGTTGCCCTGGGCTCCGTTGGCCGTGTCGTCACGGGATGGATTGATGCCGCTCCGTGAAATTCCCGGGCCGGCGGGCCGCCTCGAGGCACTGCTGGACGAACCGGCCACGGCTCGCGGCGTCGGCGCCGGCGGCCTGCTCGAAACGGGACACGAGGCCGGCCTGCGCGCCGCAGTCGTGCTCGCGCATCCGCACACCGAGTACGGCGGCACGATGCACACCAAGGTCGTCTACCAGGCGGCAAAGGCGCTCAGCCGCATCGGGTGCGCCGTGCTGCGCTTCAATTTCAGGGGCGCGGGCGCGAGCGAAGGCCAGTTCAGCAACGGCCCGGGCGAGATGGACGACATGCGCGCGGCGCTCGACTTCATGAGCGGCCGGTATGTCGGCGTGCACATGTGGGCGGCGGGCATGTCTTTCGGATCCTGGATCGCGCTGACCGTCGGCGCCGGCGACCCCCGCGTCTCGACGTTGATCGGCATTGCGCCGCCGCTCTCGCGCTACGACTTCGAGCTGGTCGCCCGGTCGGCCAAACCGAAGTTCTTCATTCAGGGCGAACGCGACGAGCTCTGCCCGCTGAAGGACATGCGCGAGTTCTACGCCCGCGCGGCCGACCCGAAGGAGCTCGTCGTCGTCGACGCGGCGGATCACCTGTTCGACGGACGGGTCAGCGAAGTCGGCGATGCGATCGAAGACTTGTTGGGAGACTGGGATCGATAAGACCGGCGGC
>JBKPAI010000226.1:0-8728 GCA_046726355.1 Acidobacteriota bacterium
GCCGCGCTTCATCGCCGCGGTCGGCACGGTGCGGCGGAACAGCACGCCTTCGCGGTTGCGGTACCCTTCATAGCTGGAGAAGAAGAAGAGCTTGTTCCGGAGCACCGGACCGCCCAGCACGCCGCCGAAGTTGTTCTGCACGAACGGTGGTTTGTCGAGGCCGGCGCGCTCTCCGAAGAACGTGTTCGAGTTCAACGCCTTGTTACGGTGGTACTCGAACAAGCTGCCATGAAATGCATTGGTGCCCGAGCGCGACGCCATGTTGACGACGCCGCCGGTAAAACGGCCGAACTCGGCGCTGCTGTTGTTCGTCTGCACGCGAAATTCGTCGACTGCTTCGGGGCTGGGCGTCAGCACGATGATGTTGCCGTACGCGGTGTCCTGCAGAGGGACTCCATCATAGAAAGAAGCGCTCTGGTTGGCGACCCCACCGCCGATCTGGTAGTTGCCGGCAGCAAACACATTCTTGCCGGTCAAACTGCCCTCGCTGCCGCCCTGCGGAACGACCGTCGGGGCGACGGCGATCAGATTAAGCACGTTGCGTCCGTTGAGCGGCAGTTCCTGCACCGCTCGACTACCGACGACGGTGCCGACCGACGCGCTTTGGGTTTGCAGCAGCGGCGATTCGCCGATGACGGTGAGCGTTTCCGCGAGGTTCCCAAGCTGCAGCGTCACGTCAATGCGGGGCGTCGCCTGGACGTTGACTTCAATCCCCTCGCGAACAAAACGCTGGAAGCCCGTCAGCTCGACCTCGAGGCGGTAGGTGCCCGGCACCAGGTTGACGAATCGAAACGTGCCGTCGTCGGCGCTGACGCCCTCGTGCCGCGCGCTGGTGGCGACGTGAGTCAACACCAGGGTTGCGCCCGGGACGATTCCGCCCTGGTCGTCCTTGACGACGGTGATGACGGAGCCGTAGAAGCTCTGGGTCATGGCCGGTGCGGCCCAGAGAAGCAGGGACGCAGACAGCACTATCCGAGTCGAGACGAAAAAGCGGTTCACCACGCGCCCTCCTGATCTGGCGAATGTGCACAGATTCCCGTCCCTCGACACGCTCGATTCCTGGTGGCAAAGGCGCTCGATAATCGATTATCTAGCGGACGTTGTCAACACGAATCTCGCGGCGCAGGCGCTGCGGTGACCTCTAGAGAGGCTCTTGAAGAACTCCGGTGGTGTCCGCCTTTAGGCGGACCTATCGCGAGGTCCGGCTAAAGCCGGACACTACCGACGATGCCTTTCGGCAACCTGCTAGGTCTGAGTAAAACCGATCCCACACAGAGGACGCGGAGGTTACTCGGAGACACTCCTATTCTTGCCGCAGTGTTGCCAGCCGCGTCTTCGCCGCGTCGCGCAGCGTCGGGTCGGAGCTTTGGGCTGCGGCCTGGAAGTGCGCGACCGCCTCGCTCGTCCGTCGTTGACGGGCCAATATCTCGCCCAGTCCGTAGTGCGCCTCATACTCGCCGGGATTCGCCTGAATGGCGAGTTCGTACTCTCGCGCCGCTTCGCCGACACGCCCGGTGATCGCCAACACGTCCGCGAGGTCCGCGTGCGGCCGTGCCAGACCTGGGGACAACCGCACCGCCGCCTGCAGCGCCGACACCGCTCTGCTGTATGACTTCATCAGCGCGAGCACCAATCCATAACTGTGATGCGCCTCCGCATACTTCGGATCGCTGCGTAACGCCTCCTCGAAGTGATAGGCGGCCTCGGCGTACGCATGACGACGCGCCAGCAGATTCGCGAGGTTATTGTGCGCTTCCGCCAGGTCGGGCTGAATGCGAATCGCCTCCCGAAAATGCTGTTCGGCCTGATCCGGATCGCCTTTTGCGAGAGACGCCAGCCCCATTGTGTTGCTCGCGCGAGGCAAGCTGGAGTCGAGTGACAGCGCTCGCCGTAAGGCCTCAATCGCCTCGTCTACGCGATGGTGCTGCAGGTACGCGTTGCCCAGATCCGCGATCGCGTGGGCGTCGCGAGAGCGAAGGGCAACCGCGCGTTGCAGCGCCGCGACTGCGCGATCCCATTGACCGAGCGCCGCGGCGGCGGAGGCAAGTTCCTTCAGCGCCGGCGCGAAGTTGGCGTTGTGCTGTAGCGCAGCCTCAGACCACCGGATGACTGCGGCATGGTCTTCCGTCTTCGCATAGGCGCGAGCGAGCTCGGAATAGAACTCGGCGCGGTCGGGCGTGTAGTTCTCAATCGCCTTTTGCAGGCGTGGTATTCCCGCCTCCAGATTCGAGCCTTGCTGCACTTGTGCGAGGGCAAGATACAGTTCGTTCTCTGGCGTCGACGGCAACGCCGGCGGATAATACAGAACAACTTCACCTCGGTAGTGATTGCTTGCCAGGTCGGCAGCCTCTTTGAGCGGTGCCGTCAGATCGCGCGCCGGCCGGCGGCGCTGGATGAAGTGGTCCGTCATCACCACGTGGACGGCATCTTCCGCGCGGCGTTTCGGCATGTGGCAGTCGAGGCATGTCGAGCGCGGTCCGGCGACCGCCGCACGCGGCACGCCGCGGGCGTGCGCCGTGTCGTGGCAGCTGCGGCACACGGCAACATAGTGCTGCACACCCTGCTCACCCCGTGGAATGTCGTGCGGGTTGTGGCAGGTCACACACGTCATCTGACTGTTGCGAAAACATGCCGATTGCCGCAGCCGGTACGCACCGCCGGCGATCTCGAACTTGTCGCCGTATGTATCATCGCGATCAGGTGTCGGGGCGTGGTCGAAGTAGATGAACGCATCGCCGAGCGGCCTCCCGGGAACATACGAAAACGGCGGATGCTCGTAGCGGCGAACCTGAAATGGGAGGGGACTGCTCGTCGGCTCGAGGTGGCACTGCATGCAGACTTCGAGCTGCCGATCGCGATCCAGGGTCGCTGGGTTGACGATTGCGCCGCGAGCCGCGTCGACATTTCCAGCGCGCATCGCATCGACATGCCGCTGTCCGGGGCCATGACAACGCTGGCAATCAATCCCTTCCGGCAGGTCACCGGTGAATTCGGGTCCAGTCCCTTCGTCCTGGAACTGACCGCGCGGGTAGCCGTCATGGCACGACATGCAGCCTTCGTCAATCACGCGGCGAAAGTCGAGGTGGGCCGGCCGATCGTAGCCGGGACTCATCGCCCAGTGACCGCCGCGATCGGCATACCAGCTCACCGGTAGCTGCAACAGTCTGCCGTCAGGCGCGCGGTGCACGAACGTTCGCGCATGATTGCCGGAGCCGATCACGTATTCGGCAGTGACCTCGACGACGTTGGCTTCTTTGCCATCGAATCCGATTTGGTGACGCCGCTGCAGGAATGCGCCGCCGCGCTCGATCATCGTGTAATGACGATCGGACGCGGCGTGATAGAAACGGGTGTTGAAAAAGTTATCGACTCGAACCTTCGAAAGCGATCGAGCCATGCCCGTCAACTTATAGGTCCTGGCGATGTTACGGTGGCACGACGCACACAATGCGGGATCGGCGTAGCCGCTGGAACCGACGTCTTGCTGTTTGCGGTCGGGCGCTGGCGCTGGAGCTGGTTGAGATCGCCATCTGGCGGCGACGAGGAAGCCCATTATGAGCGCGCCTCCCGCAACAGCCGCCAACAGCCACCGCTTACGTGTCCGGTTCGTCCAATCTGTCACTCGTCTTCCTAGACCGGGGGCTTCGCCCCGCCGGGCCCCCCAACGCCGTCGCTCGCGGGGCCCCGATGCCCCGCTCCGCTCCGGCGGGCGCGCCCAGACGCGCCTAACCCGTCACCGATTCCGGGCTTTCCACTTATTCCAGAAGATGAAGGTCCCGCGCTTGGTGCCGGTGATGATTTCTGGTGCCTTGTCGCTGTTCAGATCGACGACGGCCACGTGCGAACCGACGCCGGACCGATTGTGAACGAGCTCAGGAACGAACTCCGCACCTCCCGGTGCTTTCAGATTGCGTACCGTTCGATACACATACAACACCGGCGCGCCCTGCGGATCAGGGTCGATGAACGTGTCGAGATGCGACCAGAAGCGCTTACCGGTAATGAAGTCTGGCAAGCCGTCGCCGTCAACGTCGGCGGAAGCTGCACCGTGGAGCTGCGAGAAGGTGACGCCGCCGGCATTCTCGGTAGAAAAGTCGCCCATGATCTGGTGCTCGAGGAACGACCGTTCACCGTCCGGGCCTTTCCGCTGCTCGAACCAGGACAGGCCCCAACCATGCGCCTGGAGACTGGTGACGACGTCGTTCAGTCCGTCCCCGTTGACGTCGTACACCGCCATCTCGGCGCCGCCGGGACTCGATCGCGACCACCGACCAAATGCGAAGGGGTGATAAGGCCACGATCGTCGATCACCGTTTGTCGGGCGTCGATCGGCTGGCTGCTCCCACCAGCCGTACGCGTTCAGGAAGTCGGCGCGCCCATCACCGTTGATGTCGCCGACGCCCATACCGTGGTTGGCCCATGGCCCTGGTTCGCTGATGGGGTGCTTCGTCCACATGCCTGTCGGATTCGCTGGATCGGGTGTCGCAAAGACAAACTTGTTTTCGCTGTCCTTGAAGATGAACTCGGGAGTACCGTCGCCGTCGACGTCCTTCAACAACATGAATTCACATGTCATCGTGTCGGTGACCGTGTGGGCCTCCCAGCGGCGGGACGCACCTTTGGGGTTCACGTACAGCACGGCGGGCCTCTGGAAGATCGCGTTCAGGACATCCGGCCATCCGTCGCCGGTGAAGTCATACGCGTACTGCAGTCCGTTGAAATACTGCGAGCCCGGGTCGATGGTCCCGCCGACATAAATCTGCCGCGCCTCGGTGTAGGCAGGTCCCAGGTAGTAATACGGACCCGACACGATGTCGAGCGATCCGTCACGATTGAAATCGGCGACGGCCGGGCCCCAGGAGTAGTAAAACTCGTTCACTCGCTGCATGCGAAATCGATCCGAGACCTTCTCGGGTTGGGCAACTCTCGCGTGCAGATCTTTGAATGCGATATTCCGAAACCGAACCTCGCCGGTTCCGCCGGCATAGAGAGCAAACGGCCCGAACGCCCCGTACGCCGGGTCTGAGACGCCGTCTCTGATCCCCGCCGTATCGTTGAGGAACGCGCGCACGATGTTGGCATCGAGGACCACCTCGATCGTGTTCCAGTCGCCCGTACGAAGCGTGGTGTCCGGTCTGGGGATGGGCGACGGCATTCCTCCGGGCATCGGCGGCGGCCCGGGCGGACCACCGCCTGGCGCGCCGCCACGACCGGCAGCGGGCGCACCTTCAGCAACCGGGGGCGCGACGCGCAACTGTCCTCCGCCCGGGCTTCTCAGCCGCTCTCGAGATGTTGGGTTGCCGCGTGAATCGAGCGTAATTCTGTACGAGCCGAGATCCTGGTCGCTGATCGAAACGAAAATGCCTTTGGTGCCGCCGTCCGCGGTGGGTTCGGCGCGAAGCAACACGCCGGTCACGCATCCAGCCGCGCAACGAAACGACGTGACAACGGCCACGTCCTCGTACGGGCGATCCAGCATCAGCCAGCCACCAGACTTTGGCGTTGCGATGATCTCCCCGTCATCGGCGCGCCACGTCGCCTCTCCGATCGCGCGCCATCCAGTGAGGCTCGACCCGGCAAAGGTGCTGTCTGGGACGAAGTTTTTCGACGCGCCACCACCCGCGCGCCGGTCGCCACGCAGGTCGCGGTGAGCTAACGAGACGAATACCAGCATCGCAACCGCGACACAGCAGAGTCGACGCACCAATCGACACCTCCTCGCGACGGGCGAATGGTCGGATCGCACGCGATTACTTGCGATGTCCGCGCGTTCTTCGAGGAGTCCGTCCGAATAACGTGCCTCGGACTCCTGGCAGGCGCGCTACGCGCGCAGCCGCTTTGAATTACGGCCAGATTTTGCCGGCGAAGCCGGCCTAGGAGCGGGTTCACGTTTCTCGGACACGCTCCTGGCGTGCGCCGTGTCTTCCACCTGCGATCGGCCAGCTTCCTCCGCGAGCGCCGTCCGCATCCATTCCCCGGGCTCCTCGATGTGACGGCGCATCGCCTGTTCAGCCGCCGACGGGTCGTGCGCGCGCAGCGCATCCAGGACGGCGGCGTGACGTTCGGCGATTTCGCTCAGCGAATGGTGCGACTTCGAAACGGTGAGAAACGTCGTGGTGGCCAGCCGCATTCGATCCCAGATCTGTTGAAGCAGCCGGTTTTCCGACGCCTCGACGATCGTCAGATGGAAGGCAAAGTCGGTCTGGACCGCTAGTCGCTCGTCGCCTTCGGCAGCCACGCTGCGCATGGTCTCGAGGAGCTTCTGCAGCTTCCGCAGGGTCGCAGGTCGTATCCGCATCGCGGCTTCCCGCGCGGCCAGACCTTCGAGGACCGCCCGGATCGGATAGAGTTGCAGCAACTCCTCGGCCGAGATCTGCCGGACGACGGCACCGCGAAACGGCGAGCTTTCTACGAACCCGAGCACGTCGAGATCACGCAGCGCTTCCCGTACCGGGGCCTGACTGACGGCGAATTCCTCCGCGACGCGCGCCTCGATGATTCGGTGCCCTGGAGACAGGCGGCCGTTGAGGATATCGTCGATCAGCTGATCGCGAATCTCCTCGCGCAGTACCCGGCGTTCGCGCCGCCGCGGCCGCGCTTTGATACCACCCATATTCGTCAGCCGGGCGACTGTCGGCATCGTTTCACCTCGAAGGTCGATCGCCGTCGTGCCAATGCGACATCGGCAGCCCTGGCGCCGGCGCGCGGAAATAGGGAATGCGGTCGCCCTTCAGCGAACCGATGTAGACCGTCTGCAGGTCGGGGCCGCCAAAGGTGACGCTCGCCATCCACGGGGCGACTCCGCGACCGGTGGCGAACAGCGCGTGTTCGGTCACGCGGTTTTCACGAAACGCCTGCTCGAGCGCGTCCACCTTCACCGGGTCCCCTTCGTCAAGAAGAATGCGGAGATCTCCCTGGGGTGTCAGTACGAACAGCTTGTCCGAGTACACCAGGGTTCCCCACAGGTTCCCGACGCTGTCGAATGCGATGCCGTCGGGCCAGGCTCCGGTTCCGAGGGTGCTCGGTCCGAAGATTTCGCGCTCTCTCACTTCTCCCTTATCATCGATTCGCAGACGAGTGACGTGCCCGCCTGTTGTTTCGACCACGTAGAGGAACTCTTCTTTCGCATCGAACCGGATTTCGTTGGTGAAATGAAATCCGTCAGCGACGATGCGAAAGGCGCCGTTCTCGTAGCGCGCGAGGTAGCCATCACCGAGATCGGGGCGCAGCGCGTGCATCCAGTTCTTCAGTCGCGTCGACACGGTGATCCAGATGCGGTCCTTGGAATCGCGCAAGACGAAGTTGACTTTGCCGACCGGCTTCCCGTCGATGCTGTCGGCGAGCACTTTCGAACGGCCATCGCGCGACATCAGCTCGAGCCGATCGGTCCCAAAGTTCGAGATCAAAATGTCGCCGCTCCGCGCGAACGCAAGACCGTTCGGCAACGTTCCCTCGAGATAGCGACTGGCTTCCGAGGGCGCGCGCTCGAAGTGCTCGGAGTGCGTTTGCGTGATCAACTGCTGACTGCCGTTGGCGAGTCTGACAACCCCGCCGCGTGCGTCGGCCGACCAGAGCGTGCCGTCCGGTTCGGCGAGGATGCACTCAGGACGTTGCAGTCCGCGGCCGACGTAGCGCAACGAGCTCTTGTCGATGCCGAAATCGAGGACAGGGTTCCGCGTCACTTGGACGTCACCTGTTCAGGCAGCGCGAAGACCACGTACGCGCGCTCGGAGTTCGGTGACGGCGTCTGAACCAGAGCGCCCGCGACTGCCCGTGTGGCATTCACCACGAGGAACTGGCGTCCGTGGACCTCGTACATGGCCGGAATTCCACGCGACCCGGCCGGCAGCGGAATGGTCCGCAGCACCTGGCCCGTCTCAGAGTCGTAGATGCGCAGCGTGCGGTCGCCACCCGCATGAAACAGCAGGCCCGCAGACGTCGTGATGATCCCGGTTCGCTGCAGTATGTAGCCGGTGTTCGTCGCCCCTTCGGCCACGGCTCGTTCGTCATCGCCTCCTGCGGGGACTTGCCACTTGATGGTTCCGGTATTCAAGTCGTACGCCGTGAGCGTTGAGTAGGGAGGCTTCACAATCGTCCCGTTCATCCCATACGCAGTGTACATGCGCACTTCCGGCACGGGAATTCCGGGCGGATACGGCGGACCCACCATGCCGCCTGGACGTCCCGGCGGCGCGACGCGGCCCGCCGGGGCGCCGCCGGAAGCCACGACGGGTCCTGGCGGTAATGCCGCTGGACCATCATCGTTGCCTCGACGGCCCGCCGCACCTGTAGTTGGGTTGCCAAGGAACGCCAGCAGCGCCGTGAGTTGTTGCGGGCTCAAGTCGTCGTTCGGAGGCATTCCCGGACCGCCGCCGGTTATCGCCCCGCGCAACAGTTCCTCTCCCATGCGCCCGGTGATGTCCACCAGCGACGGATAGCTGCCGCTGCCTGTCAGGTTGGCGCCGTGGCACGTCTCGCATCGTTGCTCATAAATCGCGCCGCCGGCGGCGATTTCTGCCGGCCCCGCCGCTCGTCCGGGACCCGGACGCGGAGCGTCGGCGCTCAGCTTGTAAATCGACGGAACATTGATGCCCATCACGTACACGATGCCGCGCGCCGGATCGGCGGCGGTTGTGCCCCAGTTCGCCCCACCCTGTGCGCCCGGGATCGACACCGTGTCCTTGAAGGAAGGAGGAGTAAACAGTCCTTGATTGCGTGCGTTCGCGAG
>JBKPAI010000227.1:0-24712 GCA_046726355.1 Acidobacteriota bacterium
CCGCTCGAAGGCAGGTCACCCACGCGTTACTCACCCGTTTGCCACTCTACTCATCCCTTGCGGGACTTTCGCGTTCGACTTGCATGTGTTAGGCACGCCGCCAGCGTTGATTCTGAGCCAGGATCAAACTCTCATGTTAAACACGTCGGCCAGACGTCGCGCCGTAAACGCGGCTCGCGAGCCGCCCCTACCGCCCGGCGCCATGGCACAACTCGTTAACGCGAGGCCGATTGGCTCTGCGTTGTTCAACCCGTTGGTCTTGTACGTGGTCGCCGCCAGTCGCCATCGCACGGATTGAACACTCCGGTCGACCGATTGCCGCGACGCCACGCGCTGACACTCATTGTTCCTCCGCGGGCCTGCGGCCCGCGGGCGTTCCGGCCGAAACCAGAACATGAACAGGGTGTGCTTGCACGCACTATCCAGTTTTCAAAGAACCGGCGTGATCCGTACGCCCAAGGCGCACGGCCGACGGTATTTGGAGTATCCGGCCTGGAGCCGGTCCCACCGTTGGAGTCGGGCCTGACGGGGATTCCGTCTCGGCCGCTCGAAAGGCCGCACCGCCGCGTCGGATGCGGTGCGTTTAGGGGAACCTTCTAAGGTTACTAGTGTGTCCCGCCTCTGTCAAGCCCCCTGCCCGCCACCTTCCAACGGTCGCAGACGGCACGGGGCGTGGTCGCATCACCGGAACGGTGGAACGGTGCGGCTCGAGAGTTCCCCGAAATTGCCGAGAAGACTCTGCAAACCGCAACGCCTGGCCGAGCCCGGCTTCGTGATTCGCAAACGTTAAATATTGCGGCACGCGTCGCCCGGAGTCAAGTCAGCCGGACGAGCACATTGTGTTTCTGCCCCTTCCGCACCACCAGCAGCCGGCCCTCGATCGCGTGCTCGCGAGTGAACCGCGCATACGGATCCGAGACGCGGCGGTTGTTCACGTACACGCCGCCGGACTGCACGAGCCGTCGCGCGTCGCTCTTGGACGCGGCCAGATGCGCCCGCGTCATGAGATCCACCATCCCAATCCCGTCGCCGTCGAGCGCGCTCGCCGGCACGTCCGTCGATGGCACATCGTCGAACACCGCCAGCACATCGTCGGCTGGAAGCGTGGTGATGTCTTCGCCGAAGAACAGGCTCGACGCCCGCTCCGCCCGCTCCGCCTGCGCGGCGCCGTGCACGAGCGCCGTCACCTCGCGCGCGAGCACACGCTGGGCTTCGCGCCTTTCCGGCGCTTCACGCAGCGAGGATTCGACCGCTTCGATCGCGCGGCGATCGAGAAACGTGAAATATTTGAGGTACGGAATGACGTCGCGATCGTCGGTATTGAGCCAGAACTGATAGAACTTGAACGGCGACGTTCGCCCCGGATCGAGCCAGACCGCCCCGGCTTCCGTCTTGCCGAACTTCGCGCCGGACGCCGTCGTCATCAACGGCCATACCAGCCCGTGCGCCTTCTTTCCGCGCAGGCGGCGAATGAGATCGATGCCGGCGGTAATGTTTCCCCACTGATCGGTGCCGCCCATCTGCAGCACGCAGCCGTAGCGATCGAACAACTGCAGGAAGTCGAACGCCTGCAGCACGAGATAACTGAACTCGGTGTACGAGATGCCTTCTTCGCTCGTGATCCGCCGGCTCACCGACTCCTTCTGCAGCATGTAATTGACGGTGAAGTGCTTTCCCACATCGCGCAGAAACGAGAGGACGTCGATCGCGCCCAGCCACTCGGCGTTGTTGACGATGCGCGCCGGGTTTTGAGCCGCATCGAAGTCGAGAAACCGTGCGAGCTGCGCGCGGATGCCGGCAACGTTGGTCTCAATCTGATCGGGAGACAGCAGGACGCGCTCCTGTGATTTGCCGCTGGGGTCGCCGATCATGCCCGTCCCGCCGCCGACGATCGCGATCGGCGTGTGACCGAAGCGCTGCAGCCGCGCCAGCCCCATGACCGTGAGCAGGCTTCCGGCGTGCAGGCTCGACGCGGTCGGGTCGAAACCGATATAGGCCGTGACGCGTTCCTTCGCGAGGATCTCTCGAACGCCATCGGTGGCATCTGAGACCATCCCCCGCCAGGTGAACTCCTCAAAAACCGTCGACATGGCTAAGGAATTACTATACCCGTGTATGACGGTGACGCGGCGCGCGGCCCTGAAGACTCTGGCGGCGGTCAGCCTGGGCGCCGTGTCGGGAGGCGGCGCGTATGGGTTTCTCTACGGCCGTCACAAGCTCGGAGTCACGCGCACGGCGGTCCCCGTACAGGACTTGCCGCCCCCGCTCGTCGGGTTGCGGATCGGGTTGCTCACGGACATTCATCGCAGCCGCTGGGTTTCTGACGACGACGTGGCGGAAGCGGTGACGGCACTGATGAACGAGCGGCCCGACCTGATCGTCCTCGGCGGCGATTACGTGACCTGGGGCGATCGCCAATATGTGTGGCCCTCGGCGCGTGCGCTCAATCGGCTGTCCGCGCCAAACGGCGTCTTCGGCATCCTCGGCAACCACGACGATGATCACGACATGCCGGCGGCGCTCGTCAAGACGGGCGTGCAGGTGCTGAAAGACGCGCGGACGCGCCTCACTATCAACCACGAGACCGTCGACCTGATTGGCATCCGCTACTGGACCAGACGCGCCGCTGACATCGCGCCGTTGACAAGAGGCGCGGCGCCGATGACCGTGCTGCTCGCCCACGATCCACGCCGGCTCATCGAAGCCGCACGATTCCGCCTTCCGCTCGTGCTCTCGGGCCACACGCACGGCGGTCAGGTCGTGCTCCCGATCGTCGGCGCCGTCGCGGCGCAGAAGTTTCCGGTCGTGTGGGGTCTCGGCCGTCGCGATCGCACGACGATGTTCGTCAGTCGAGGCCTCGGCACGGTGTACGTGCCGATCAGGATCAACTGTCCGCCGGAGGTGGCGTTGCTGACCCTGGCGGCGGCATGAACCCGCCGAACACCGCGTGGCCGGCGTACATCCAGAAACAATCCACAGCGGCGAAGCCGGCATGACGAAGCCAGACGAGATGATGCAGCAGCGCGGCCGGCTGGTCGACCGGATCGGGAAAGCGGAAATGGTTCCAGCGGGCTTCGCGAAAACGCGTGAACAGCTCGCGCCGGCCGATCGCGTTCGCCTGCGCCTCGGCCGTCGCATCCCACTGATCAGCGGCGGCGCGCCGCAGCGAGTCGGACGCAGGGTCGACAAGATCGCCTATCAGGAGCGCGCCGCGCGCGGTGATGCGATCGGCCACAGCTTTGTACAGGTACTGTTTCTTCGCGTCGTTGAGATGGTGCAGGCACAGCGACGATACGACGAGGCCGGCGCCGAACATCCGATCCCACCAATCGAGTGAAGCTACGTCGAACGACCGAACCACCGCCCGCGGGCCGAACGGCGCCAGCCTGGCGGCGGCGCACTCGCGCATCGCTTCTGATCCGTCGAGCGCCGTGATGGTCGATCGCGGAAACGCTTCCAGGAGATCGGCGGCCAGTCGACCGTCACCGCTTCCGAGCTCGACGATGCGGAAGGACTCGTCGCGGCCGAACGGGACGACGGCAACGAGGGCCTGCGTCATCTCAGCGCGGCGTGGCACGGCAACGTCCGCGATTGCCTGGTACGTGGACGAATCCGCCTCAGTCCATTTGCTCATTTCTGCCACCACGGAGGAAGCGGCCACCTTCGCCCAAGGCTACGGTGGCCCGCCGGAGCTTCAGCGAAGGCGGGAGGACGCGGAGGGCCAATCCCGAGGAAAAGCGCCGTTCGCGTTTACCCGATTAGGGGGTCAGCCGTCCCCTACGAATCGCCGGCCATCCAGCTTCCACCGTCCCTCCAGCATCACGCGTATCGCTTCGACATACAAGCGATGCTCCTCGACCAGGATGCGCGCCGACAACGTCTCCACCGTGTCCGTGTCGAGGACCGGCACTGCGGCCTGCGCGACGATCGGGCCGTTGTCGACGACGGGCGAGATGAGGTGCACGGTGGCGCCGGTAATCCGGACGCCGTGTTCCAACGCCTGACGCTGCGCATTCAGGCCTGGAAACGCCGGCAGCAGCGAGGGATGGATATTCAGGATGCGGTTCGGAAATGCGTCGAGCAGCGGCGCTCCGACCAGCCGCATGAAGCCGGCAAGACACACCAAGTCGACACGCTTATCGTTGAGAGCCTCCACGAGCGCGTAGTCGTAGGCGTCGCGATCGTGGTACCGCCGCGCGTCCAGGTACTGCGCCTCGATCCCTGCCTCTCGAGCACGAACCAATCCGGGCGCATCCGCCCGGTTTGAGATCACGGTCGCGATCTCCGCGTCGAGCGCGCGCGATCGGGTCGCATCGATAATCGCCTGAAGATTCGAGCCCCGTCCCGAGATCAATACCCCGAGACGAGCCAGCTGGCGATCTACCACAGAGGACGCCGAGGACGCGGAGGTTCAATCCTGCGGTTCGAAACCGGTTGTGGGCACGTCACCGGTGGTGGGCACGTTTGGCGACGCGCGGGACGCCACAGGAGTTTGCCTCCTGTCCACCCTGTCCTCCGTGGTGAATTGGTCATCGACGCGGCACTCAGCCTCACTACACGTACACCACGCCGCGCTCACCCGTAACGATCCGGCCAATCCGGACCGCATTCTTCTCGCCGCCGTGCCGGAACATCTCGAGCACACGATCGACATCGCCCGCTGCGCATATACCAACAAGACCGATTCCCATGTTGAACGTCCGGAACATGTCGGCTTCAGGAATTGTGCCGAGCTGGCGCAGCAGATCGAAGATGGGCGGCACGGCCCACGCGCGGCGGTCAATCTCGACGGCACACCCCGCCGGCAGAACCCGAGGCAGATTGTCCGTGATCCCGCCGCCGGTGATGTGCGCGAGGCCCTTGATCAGGCGTGCATCGAGCGCCGGCCGCACTGGCGCGAGATACGAGCGATGCGTTGTCAGGAGCGCGTCGGCGAGGGTTGCACCGAGCTCCGGCACCCACCGGTCGGGCGGCCAGCGCGCCACGTCGAAAAACACGCGCCTGGCGAGCGAATATCCGTTCGTGTGAAGACCTGATGACGGCAGACCAAAGACGACATCGCCGGGCGCGATCGAGCGTCCATCGACAATCCGCGGCCGGTCGACGGCGCCGACGATGAAGCCGGCGAGGTCGTATTCGCCGTCGGCATAAAAGCCGGGCATCTCCGCGGTTTCACCGCCAATCAGGGCACAGCCGTTCTCGCGGCACGCGCGCGCCACACCGGCGACGATCTCTTCCGCGATCGCCGGCGACAGCCGACCGGTCGCGAGATAGTCGAGGAAAAACAACGGTTCGGCACCCTGCACCAGGACGTCGTTGACGCAATGATTCACGAGATCGGCGCCGATCGTGTCGTGCCGGCCGGTCATGAACGCGACCTTCAACTTCGTGCCGACGCCGTCGGCGCTCGACACGAGAACCGGATCCGCGTAGCGACCGGGATCGAGGCGAAACAACCCGCCGAACGAACCGATTTCGGACAAGACCCCCGGAGTAAACGTCGTTCGCGCCAGCGACCGGATCCGCGCGACCGTCTCGTTGCCGGCATCGATGTCGACGCCTGACTGGCGGTAGTCCATATGGCGTTACCATGGAGGACGCGGAGGTTCAACTCTGTCCATCGAGTCTCCGACTGTGTTCATGGAATCCAGCAAGCGGTCGGGCACCAGCGGGATTGTCCCTCCTGTCCTCCGCGTCCTCCGTGGTTGCTCCTAGAAATCCAGCTTGCCAATCAACGCCTGCATCAAGCCTCGCCGCGGCGAATCCTGCGGCGACTCCCAGAACGTCCGGCGGGCGAACGCGAAGAACCGCTCCTTGTCGAGATCTTCCTCGAGCATGTCGAATCCTTCCGCCAGGAGCGCCATCGCCTGATCCCGATCGGGATGCCGCTCGATCAACGGCAACAGCAGCTTTGTATTGCGGAGCGCGATGGTGCCGAGCGCGAGCGCAATCGGCGCCCGCGTCGGATCGCGCGAGGGGATGCCGATGGCGAAGAGCGCGTCGGCTGCCTCGGCATGGCCGGCGACGCCCAGCGCGGCAAGTCCCATGGCTGCGCCGCGCAGGAACTCCTGAAACCCGAGATTCCGGTCGGCGAACTTCAGCGTCTCGGCGAGGAAGTTGACGTGTGTTTCACAATTGATGCCCAGGAGGCAGATGGCGGCCGCAATCGAGGGCTGCGTCTGGCGCGGCGCGCTGCGCTGCAGGCCGGCGAGCGTTTCGAGCGCCCGCTTGTCGCCAATCTTCCCGAGCGCCAGCGCCGCATCGTCCTGCAAGGGGCCTTCGAGCCGGGCAATCTTCACGAGCGCGTCAAAGGCGTACGCCGCCTTGTAGTCGCCGAGCGCTTCGATCACCGCGCTGCGGAAATAGTCTTCGCCGCGTGCCGCTTCCTTCACCAGCGCCGCCCGCACCGGGGTCGCCTCCGCGTCCGGCATCGTGGCCGCAGCGGCGGCCAGCGCGCGGACGAGGGCCGGGCGGACGAATTCCCCCTGTTCCTTGTCGAGCGCGGCGATGAACGAACCGATCATCGAGCGGTCGGGACTGTGCTCGAAGAAGCGGCAGGCCGCGGTGCGAAGGCGATCGTTGGGGCTGGCGAACGACTCGCGCATCGCGGTGACGGTGCGGGGATCGTTGAACCCGGTGAGCAGCACGAGCGCACGGTAGCGGACATAGCCGTCTGCATGATCCGAGACCGTCTGGATCAGCGCCGGGACAGCCTGTGCACCGGGAGTCCGGCGAACGACCCTCGAGGCGTTGGTGCGAGTAATGTAATCCAGGTCACCGAGCTTGTCGATGGCGGCCTTCAACTGCGCAGCGGAGACCGGCTGCGGGGCGGCCGGCTCCTGTGCGGCAAACAAACGAAGGACACAAAGGGTACAAAGGACACAAAGAAAGCAGACGCGACGACACATCGGGTCGATCGATCCGGTCCGGCTAAAGCGCGACACTACCAACTCGTGACTCGAGCCTGACACGGAAGGGACGGCCTCATTCCTCGGAGCTGACGAACACACATTGTCGGTAGTGTCCGCCTTGCCGCCTTCGCTTCGCTTCGGCGAGGCTCGCCGTAGCGCGAAGCGCGGAGGCGGCAGGCGGACATCAGTTTGCGACGGGTTCCTTTTCCTTATCCAGCTTCAACACCAGCTGCAGGTAGGTGGCCTCGTCGCGTGGACACTCGACCGGATACTGCCCGGTGTAACAGGAACTGCAGTACGACGTCCTGTCGCTGCCTACGGCGGTCATCAAGCCGTCGAGGCTCAAATAGGCGACGCTGTCGGCTTCGAGAAACTCGCGAATCTCATCGATCGTGTGGTTGGCGGCAATCAATTCGGATCGGCGCGGCGTATCGACGCCGTAGAAGCAGGGCGAAATGGTCGGCGGGCAGCTGATGCGCACGTGGACTTCCTTCGCGCCCGCGGCGCGCACCATCCTGACGATCTTGCGGCTGGTGGTGCCCCGGACAATCGAATCGTCAACCAGGATGACGCGCTGGCCCTCCAGAATGCTGCGAACGGGATTGAGCTTCACCTTCACGCCGAAATGCCGGATCGCCGCCTGGGGCTGGATGAACGTGCGACCCACGTAGTGATTGCGAATGAGACCCATGCGCAGCGGAACGCCTGACTGCTCGGCGAAGCCCATGGCGGCGCACACGCCCGAATCGGGAACCGGGACAACGACGTCGGCCTCCACCGCCTGCTCCCGTGCGAGCATCCTGCCGAGGTTCGTCCGCACCTCGTTCACGCTGCGGCCGAACACATAGCTGTCGGGCCGCGCAAAGTAGACGTGCTCGAACACGCAGTGTGCGAGCGGTGCGGGTGGGAACGGCCGGAGCGAGCGGACACCGTCCGCCGAGATGACCAGCACCTCGCCCGGCTCCACATCGCGTTCGTAGGTCGCGCCGATGAGATCCATCGCGCAAGTCTCCGAGCAGACGACGTAGGCGTTGTCGAGACGTCCGAGCGCGAGCGGGCGGAATCCGTGCGGGTCGCGCACCGCGACGAGTCGATCGCGGGTCAGCATCACCAGCGAGAAGGCGCCGAGCACCTGCGATACCGATTCGACGATTGCATCCTCCGATTTCCCCGCTCTCGAGCGGGCATACAAATGAAGGATGACCTCGGTGTCGCTGCTCGATTGGAAGATCGAGCCCTGCCGGACCAGCTCGTCCCGCAGCTCACGTGCGTTCACGAGATTGCCGTTATGGCAGAGCGCAATCTGGCCGTGGGCGCAGTCGATCAGGATCGGCTGCGCGTTGGACAGCATGCTCTCTCCCGCCGTGGAGTAGCGGACGTGGCCGATCGCCATCGATCCGGGCAGCTCGGCCAGCGTGGCGCTGTTGAAGGCATCGGCCACATAGCCCATCGCCCGCGAGATGCGCACCTGCGCCCCGTCAGCGGCGGCGATACCCGCGCTTTCCTGCCCGCGATGCTGCAGGGCATAGAGGCCGAGATACGTCATATTGGCGGCTTCAAGATGACCGAAGATCCCGAAGACGCCGCACTCGTCATTGAATTTGTCGTGCATCAGGCTACATCTCTAACGTGGGGCTCCGCCCCACAGCCCGGCTCGTTCGCTCGCGGGCGCGCTGCGCGCGCCTGACAATAAAGTAGCGTTCAATCGCCGACGACCACGCTCGCTCGGCTTCGCCAATCGACAGGTCAATCGCCGTGGGCTCGTCGACGGTGATCCGCAACGTCGTCCCGCCGGTGCGCCCTATCGTCTGCGCCGGCACGCCGCTGGCGGCCGCGCGCTCGAGAATCGCGGGCACGTGCTCAGGCTTCGCCGACACGATCGCCCGTGTAGAGGACTCGCCGAAGAGGGCGGCGGCCGTGTTGAGCGCCTCGTCGCGCGAAACAATCGTGCCGGGAATCGAGACCTCCGCTCCGACGCCGCCGGTATCGAAGCAGCACTCGGCGAGCGTCACGGCCAGCCCGCCGTCGGAACAGTCGTGTGCCGACTGGATCAGCCGATCGGCCGCCAGCGTCACAAGCAGCTCTTGCAGCGCACGCTCCCGGTCGAGGTCGAGTGCCGGCGGGGCGCCGCGGACGACGCCGTGCACCAGCTTCAGATATTCGCTGCCGCCAAGCTCTCCGCGGCCTTCGCCGAGCAGCACGACGGCATCGCCGGCGCCGCGGAATCGCCGGCTCACCACGCGATCGGCATGCTCGAGCAGTCCCACAACGCCGATGGTCGGCGTGGGATAGATCGGCTGGCCATCGGTCTCGTTGTAGAAGCTGACGTTTCCGCCGGTAATCGGAACGTTCAACGCCCGGCACGCCATCCCGATTCCTTCAACGACCCGGGCGAATTGCCACATGATCGGCGGGCGTTCCGGGTTGCCGAAATTGAGACAGTTCGTCGCACCGAGCGGCCGTGCCCCGGCGCACGCCACGTTGCGCGACGCTTCGGCGACCGCCAACATCGCCCCGCAATACGGATGGAGATAACAGAACCGCCCGTTGCCATCAACCGACATCGAAAGCGCACGGTCCGTACCTTTGATCCGCACCGTGCCGGCCCCGAGCCCGGGTGGATTGATCGTGTTCGTCCGCACCATGTGGTCGTACTGGCGATAGACCCATCGCTTGTTGCCGATCGCCGGCGAGCCGAGCAAAGCCAGAAGCGTCGAGTTCTGATCGCGCGGCTGTGAGCCGAGGGCGTCGAGGTCGAGGCGCTGGACGTCAGCGAGGTACTCGGGCTCTTTCAGCGGCCGTTGGTACAGCGGCGCCTCGTCGGTCAGGGCGCGGTTCGGGATCTCGGCAACCACGCGGCCGTCGTGTCTCACACGCAGCATCCCGTCGCCGGTGACCTCGCCGATGCGCACCGCATGGAGGTCCCACTTGTCGAAGATCCGCTCGACCTCGGCTTCACGGCCACGCTTCACGACCAGCAGCATGCGTTCCTGCGATTCCGACAACATGATCTCATACGGCGTCATGCCGCTTTCGCGCTGCGGCACGCGCGCGATGTCGATCTCGATGCCGGCGCCGCCGCGCGAGCCCATCTCAGTCGTCGAGCAGGTCAGACCGGCCGCGCCCATGTCCTGCACGCCGATGAGGGCATCGGTCTTCATCACTTCGAGGCACGCCTCGAGCAGCAGTTTCTCCATGAACGGATCGCCAACCTGCACGGCCGGCCGTTTCTCCGCCGACCTTTCGTCGAACTCGGCCGACGCCATGGTCGCGCCGTGAATGCCATCGCGGCCGGTCTTGGCGCCGACGTAAAACACTGGATTGCCGGTGCCCGCGGCCACACCTTTGACAATATCCGGGTGTCTGGCAATGCCGAGACAGAACACGTTCACGAGCGGGTTTCCCGCGTAACACGGTTCGAACGCGATTTCCCCGCCGACGGTCGGAATGCCGATGCTGTTGCCGTACCCTGCAATACCGGCCACGACGCCTTCGAGAACGCGCCGCGCGCCGGGCGCGTCGAGCGGCCCGAAGCGCAGCGAGTTCAGCAGCGCAATCGGGCGCGCCCCCATCGTGAAAATGTCGCGGATGATGCCGCCGACGCCGGTGGCGGCGCCCTGGTACGGTTCGATGAACGACGGATGATTGTGTGACTCGATCTTGAACACAGCCGCCAGGCCGTCGCCGATGTCGACCGCGCCGGCATTCTCTCCCGGTCCCTGCAGCACCTGCGGTCCCCGGGTGGGCAGCGTCTTCAAGTGGATGCGCGAGCTCTTGTAGCTGCAGTGCTCCGACCACATCACCGAAAAGATGCCCAGCTCGGTGATGTTCGGGTCCCGACCGAGGACTGCCACGATGCGATCGTACTCGTCGCGCGTGAGCCCGTGGCGTTCGACGAGTTCCGGATCGATCATCGCACCGCCATTGCGGAAACGACGGATTCGAAGATGAGGCGTCCGTCGACGCCGCCGAGCAGCGGCTCGCACGCCCGCTCCGGATGCGGCATCATGCCGACAACATTGCGTGTCTCGTTGCAGATCGCGGCGATCGCATTCACTGAGCCGTTGGGGTTCCACTCGTCCGCGAGCCGTCCGGACGGATCGGTATAGCGAAGCACAACCTGCCGGTTGGCTTCGAGCTGGTTCAGGACGTCCGGCGACGCAAAGTAATTGCCCTCGCCGTGGCCGATTGGAATCCTGAGGATCTGACCCGCCGCCCCGGCGCAGGTGAACGGCGTATCGGTGTGCTCGAGCCGCAGGAACACGTGCTCGCAGCGATACTTCAGTCCGCGGTTCCGCAGCATCGCCCCCGGCAGCAGGCCCGCTTCGAGGAGAATCTGAAAGCCGTTGCAGATGCCGAGAACCGGGCCGCCGCGCTCGGCAAATGCGCGGACTTCGCGCATGATCGGCGAGAAGCGCGCCATCGCCCCGGTCCTCAGGTAGTCGCCGTGGGCAAAGCCGCCGGGGAGAATCACCACATCGGCTCCCTTCAGGTCGGCGTCCTTGTGCCACAGATATTCCGCCTCGAGGCCGAAGACGTCTCTCGCGGCGTGATACGCATCCTCGTCGCAATTGCTGCCGGGAAAGACGACGATCCCGAAGCGCATCGTTCCTCCGTGAACCACGGAGGACGCGGAGGACGCGGAGCACCAATCCCGAACAAGACGGGATGTTCCCTCCATGTCCTCTGTGTCCTCACGGGTTAGTGCATTCGTCTCTACCTCGTTGTCGGCACCGACGCGGGCGGCACGATTCCGTTCATCCTCAGATACACGACCAGCTGCCCGTAATGATCGGTTGCGTGCCAGACGGCGAGCGTGGAGATCCCGAGCCGCGTCGTCGGTCCGCCGTACGGCCCGTCGACCGCATCCATCGCATTGGCCGGTGTGAGACGGCCCATCACCTGTGTGGCGTACGTGAACGACTCACGCAAGTATTGCATCAGCTCGGCCTTCGATTTCGCGGGATGCGGTCCGCCCGCCTCGCAATTGGACGGCGGGGGCTTGTGTTCGACCTGGTTGAAGAACGCGAAATTCGCGCAGGCGACGTGCTTGACCTGCGCGGCGAAGGTGCGCACACCGGTGAACTCGCCGTTCTTCGGCGCAAACGTCCAACGATCGGCAGGCATCGCGTCAGCAAGGCTGACGAACTGCTGCTCGACCATCGTGAAATATTGCGTCACCGTCCGGGCCATCGGATCGGGGCGGTCCGGGGCGTCCGCGGCCGGCTGGCACGCGAGACACGCTCCGACCACGAGCACGGGCCAGTTCATCTCAAATTAGATCCAGGGGGTTCGCCCCTGCGGACCCCTACGCCCGTTATGCGGCTCGATGAGGAAACAGTACAGAATTCTCGTTTCGAGCCGCATAGGGTTAGTCGACCTCGATGCGATAACTCTCGATCACGGGGTTGGCCAGCAGCTTGTCAGCCACTTCGGCGGCCAACGCGCGCGCCTGCCCCGCTTCGTCTGTCGCCAGATCCAGCTCGAAGTACTTGCCCTGGCGGACGTCCTCCACCGTGCCGTACCCGAGCGTATGGAGTGCCTCGGCAATCGTCCGCCCCTGCGGATCGAACACTGACGGCTTCAAGGTGACGAACACTCGCGCTTTCATCTCGCCAGGCTCTCGGCTTTCGCCTTTCGACGCTCGGCTCCCGGCTCGTGGCTCCGGGCTCCGCGCTCCGGGCTCCCGGTTCTGGGCGCTCGGCCCGAGAACACCCGGTCGAATACGACGTCGACATGCTTCAGCTGCTCGTCGAGATCGAATGCCCGCTCGAGTTCCTCCGCCGTCAGGAAGCCCGCCACGTCGCGATCGGCCAGGAGCAGGGGCTTGAAGTCGAGCGACTCGGCAAACGATCGCATCGCGTTCCGCTGAACCCACTCGTACGCCGTTTCGCGCGAGACGCCCTTTCGCGCGAGCTCGAGGAGCACAGTACCGGAAAAGACCACGCCGCGCGAGCGATGGAGGTTTTCGCGCATCCGGTCCGGATGCACGATCATCCCGCCGACAATTTTAGTGAAACGCCGCAGCATGTGGTCGAGCGCGATGAAGCTGTCGGGCACAATCACGCGTTCGACCGACGAGTGTGAAATGTCGCGCTCGTGCCACAACGCAATATTCTCGAGTGCCGCGTGCGCGTTCGCCCGCAGCACCCGGGCGAGCCCGCAGACCTGCTCGCAGCCGATCGGGTTGCGTTTGTGCGGCATCGCCGACGAGCCCTTCTGGCCGCGTTCGAACGGTTCTTCAACCTCCCCGATTTCCGTCTTCTGCAGTCCGCGGATTTCGAGGGCGAACTTCTCGAGCGATGCCGCCGCGATCGCCAGGGCGCTCAGCAGCTCGGCATGCCGGTCCCGCTGAATGACCTGGGACGAGACCGCCGCCGGCTGCAGCGACAACCGGCGGCACATATCCTCCTCTATCGCCGGCGACAGGTGCGCGAACGTGCCGACCGCTCCTGACAGCTTGCCGACCGCGATCGTCGCGCGGGCCGCACGTACCCGCTCGATATTGCGCTGGAGCTCGGCGTACCAGAGTGCGAGCTTCAGGCCGAACGTCATCGGCTCGGCGTGGACGCCGTGGGTGCGGCCGATCATCGGCGTGCGCCGGTGCTCCAGCGCGCGCGCGCGGACCGCGTCGGAGAGCGCGTTCAAATCCGCCAGGATCAGGTCGCAGCCCTCGCGCATCTGCAGCGCCTGGGCCGTGTCGATGACGTCGGACGATGTCATCCCGAAGTGCAGCCATCGCGCCGAGGCGCCCACCTTCTCGGCAACGGCGGTCGTGAACGCAATCACGTCGTGCTGCGTCGTCCGTTCGATTTCTTCGATGCGCGCCACGTCTACGGCACCCAATTGCCTGATGTCGCGCGCCGCTTCGGATGGAATGATGCCGTCCGCCGCCATCGCCTCGGCTGCCGCGATCTCGACGAGCAGCCAGGTTTCATAGCGGCGCTGATCGCTCCAAATCCGCGCCATTTCCGGGTGAGTGTATCGGGCAATCATGCGGACCAAAGGACACAAACGATACGAAGGACACAAAAGGTAGGCAAGTGCACCAGACCGGTTGTATTCCTCGTGTGCTTCGTGGTGATTAGCGTACCTTACTTAATCGAGATCGAGACGCTCTCTGGGAATCTGTAAGCCGTTGACGTTCCCGAGCACCGTCGCCGCGATGGATCCGTTCTGAAACAGATCCTTCGCGACGCGCTGGACATCGGCGGGCGTGACCTTCTCGATGCCCTCGAGGGTCTCATCGAGCCCGAACTGCCGGTCGAAGTAGATTTCCTGACGTGCAATATGCGACATCCGGCTGGCCGTGTTCTCGAGGCTCAGCATCAGGCTGCCCTTCAGGTGATCTTTCGCGCGCTGCAATTCGGCGGGCGGCACCGGCATATTCTTCACGCCGCGGAGCTCTTCGACCACCAGGTCGACGACCTCGCCCACAGCCTCGTTCGCGCAGCCGGCATAAATAGTAAACGACCCGGCATCGCGATAGGCGCTCAATCCGCTGAACACGGCATAAGCAAGACCGCGCTTCTCCCGCACGTTCTGAAACAACCGCGAGCTCATCGAGCCTCCCAGCAGCGTGTTCAGGACGTAGCTGGAATACCGATCGTCGTGGTTCTGCGGATAGCTGCTCGCGCCCAGGCAGAGGTGGCTCTGCTCGAGATCCTTATTGCGAATCAGGATCTTGGGGACCACGCGTGGCGCTTCTTCGGCAACGTCTTCGCTCGGCTCGGTCAACGAGCCGAACTTTTCGGCGACGAGATCGCGCACTCGCTCATGTTCCAGATTTCCCACAGCCGAGACGATCAGATTGCGGGCGGTGTAGGCGCTGCGGAAATACTGGCGCAGCGAGGCCGCATTGAACGATTCGACGGTCTCGCGCGTGCCGAGAATCGGACGGCCCAGCGGATGGTTCTCCCAGAAGCCCTGCGTGAAGAGCTCGTGAACGAGATCGTCGGGAGTGTCCTCGACCATCTTGATCTCTTCAACCACAACCTTCTTCTCGCGCTGAATGTCTTCCGGACCGAAGGCCGGGTTCCGGACGATGTCGGACAGAATGTCGATCGCGATAGGGAGATGCTCGTCGAGGACCTTGATGTAGTAGCTCGCGTATTCTTTGGCCGTGAACGCGTCGAGTTGTCCGCCGATCGAATCGATCTGCTGGGCAATGTCCTCAGCCGTTCGCGTTCCGGTCCCCTTGAAGAGCATGTGCTCGACGAAATGCGCGATGCCGCTGCGTTCAGCGGTCTCGTGGCGAGACCCGCGCGTCAGCCAGACGCCGATACTGATCGACCGCACCTGGGTCATGCGCTCGGTCAGAACGCGAAGGCCATTATCGAGAACGTCCCTCACGATCGTTGAATTCGACAAGGTGAAAGCTCGCAGTCGAAAGCGCCCGGAGCCGCCGCAGCGCACCGCAAACCATTGAGCTGGAAGGAATTATCAGCTCGAGCCCAATTATAGCACGGCACGCCCGGCGGCCGCGCATGCTAACATAGCCAGTCCTGCAAGTTGTTGGAAAGCTGAGAGATATTGTGTCAAGTGAGGCCAGCCCCGTTGACCTCGTCGAATTGGAACGCCCGGCCCTCGAGGCGGCCCTCGAAGCGCGCGGGCACAGGCGTTTCCACGCGCGTCAGATCTTCGGCTGGTTTTATCGGCTGGGCGTGACCGACGTGGCCGCCATGACGGACTTGTCACGTGAGCTGCGCGCAATGCTCGCCGATGAGTTCGTCCTCAAGACGCCCGCGATCGTCCAGCGCGACAAGTCGGTGGACGGGACGGAGAAATTCCTCCTCAGGCTTGGCGACGGCCGGACCATCGAGTCGGTGTTCATCCCCGACACGCCGTCGATGACGTTCTGCCTGTCGACGCAGGTCGGCTGCGCGATGGCCTGTGCGTTCTGCCTCACCGGAAAGATGGGGCTCGTCCGCAACCTGACGGCCGGCGAAATCGTCGGGCAGGTCCGCGTCCTCGCCGATGCTCTGCACATGCGCGACGCACCGTTCAACATCGTCCTGATGGGCATGGGCGAGCCGCTGCACAATTACGAAGCGACGATGAAGGCGCTGCGGATCCTGGCCGACGAGCATGGGTTCAACATGTCGCCGCGCCGGATTACGCTGTCGACTGTCGGGATTCTGCCGGCACTCGAGAAGCTGGCGCACGAACCGATCATGCCGAACCTCGCGATCTCGCTGCACGCGCCGACCGACCTGCAGCGCGGCGAGCTGGTGCCGCTCAACCGGAAGTACGGCGTCAGCGAGATCATCGCCGCCTGCAGGCGGTTCCCGTTGAAGCGGCGCCATCGCATTACCTTCGAATACGTGCTGCTGGCCGGCGTGAATGATCGACCGGAAGACGCGCGCCGGCTCGCCAGGCTGCTCGCCGGCGTGAAGTCGAAGGTCAATCTGATCCCGCTCAACGCGGCGCCGGGCATCCCGTTCGAGCGCCCGTCCGATGAAACGGTCGACCGCTTCGCGCGGATCCTGGCCGATCATTACCTGACGGTTTCAGTACGCAAGAGCCGCGGCCGCGATATCCGGGCGGCGTGCGGACAGCTGATCGTAGAGAGCGAGCGGAAATCGTCGGCCCAGCAGCTGGCGCTCATGATGTGAATACTGCGAGGCAGGTAGGGCGGGGGATCGACCTACTCGACCCACTCGACCCTACCCGACCCACCTGACCTACCCGACCCACCTGACCTATCCGACTGTCCCAACGATCGGATCGATCCCGGTGATTGTCACACGCGCCCACTGGTTACGCGGCAGTCCCGCCGCAATCCGTACCTTCACGTAATTGTCGGTCACAACGAGCGTTCCGTCTTCGAGCGTCAACCCGCAGCGCGTCGCGCCAATTTGCGAGGCGTGGAACCGGTCCGTCAGCCGGTTGCCAATCTCGCGGACCTGCCGCGCACGCTCGCGGATGGCGGCGCCGTGCACCTTCGGGGTCATTGCCGCCGCTTCCGTTCCCGGACGGTCGGAATAGGGGAACACATGAAGGTGCGTCAGCGGTGAGCATTCGAGATAGGACGCGAGCTGCGCGAAGTCGTCGTCGGTTTCGCCGGGGAACCCGACAATGATGTCAGAGCCGATGGACGCCTCCGGCATGCGCGTCCGGATCGAATCCACGAGCGACGCGTAATAGCCGAGGCTGTATGGACGGCGCATGGCCGACAGCGTCCGATCGCTCGCGTGCTGCAGCGGCAGATGGAAGTGCGGCGCAAAGGCATTGGACTCGGCCACGAGATCGACGAGTTCAGGACAGCAGTCCATCGGCTCGAGCGAGCTGATGCGAAACAGCAATCCGGCCGGCGACGGCGCTTCAGTCCGGCCAACGCCATCCGAACGACGTGACCAGGTATCGAGGACACGCAGGAGATCGAGGAGGCGCGACGGCGGTGTCAGGTCGCGTCCGTACGAGCCGAGGTGCACACCGGTCAGCGCGATCTCTTTGAAGCCGGCAGCGGCGACACGCTCGACCTCGCGGATGACCTGGTGCCTCGGCACGCTGCGCGGCTTGCCGCGCGTCGTTGGAATAATGCAATAGGAACAGGATTCGGCACAGCCGGTCTGAATGCGCAGCGTGAATGCGGTCCTGCCGGCCACGCCGGGTTCAATCGCGGAACCACACGGACCGTCACCATCACTGAACCGCGCTGCCGTCGTCGGCGGCTGAAGCATCGGGGAGTCCGCCTGAAGCGAAGGGAAGGCGGGAAGCCGGACGCTACCGGGGACGAGATCTGGTTTGTCGTCGTTCGCGACCACGCGGATGACATTCGGCAGCGTCGCGACCTCGTCGGGACGTCGTGTCGCGTAGCAGCCGGTCACGACAATCCTGGCGCGCGGGTTGTCTCGAGCAATCCGGCGGATGGTCTGACGCGCTCCCTGATCGGCGGTTGCTGTCACGGAGCATGTGTTCACGATCACCAGATCGGCCGCCTCGGGCCGGGCAGCCGTGGCGCCCGACGCACGCAGATCTTCTTCGAAGCCGAGGGAATCGGCCTGATTCACGCGGCAACCGAAGGTGATTACCGAATACTTCATGAAGGACACAAAGGATACAAAGGACACAAAGGGTCGGTCCTGTCCGGAAAACAACTAGTTCCTCTGGATTCCTCGCTCTCTTTGTGTTCCTTTGTTTCCATCGTGTCTTCCTCGCTCCCTTTGTGTTCCTTTGTCTCCGTCGTGTCCTTCGTGGATCTTCTTCCCGATGTCGCGGCGATACTGCATCCCGTCGAACGAGATCTGCTCCACGCCTGCATAGGCCCGGTTGATGGCCTCGGTCAAATCGCGGCCCTGGCCAACGATGGTCAGGACCCGGCCACCGGCGGTTACGAGACGTCCGTCATGTTCCGCAGTTCCCGCGTGGTACACGACCACGCCCGGCATGGCGGCGGCACGCTCGATGCCGTCGATCGGTTGGCCTGACTGCTGGGAGTCGGGATACCCGCGTGAGGCCATGACCACGCCGGCGGACTTATCCGCCCTCAACCGGACGGCGTGCTGGTGCAGCGTGCCCCGGGCGGCGTTGGCGAGAAGAGGCAGCAACGGCTCGTCGATGAGCGGCAGGATCACTTGAGCCTCGGGATCGCCGAGCCGGACGTTGAATTCGATCACACGAGGGCCGCTGGTCGTCAACATCAGGCCGGCATAAAGAAATCCGCGGAACTCACAGCCGGCGGCCGCCATGCCGCGAAGAACCGGGCGGACGATCTCGCGCATGACGCGCGCCTCGATCTCCGGCCCGATGAGCGGACTCGGAGCGTATGCGCCCATGCCGCCGGTATTCGGGCCGCGATCGCCGTCGAAGATTCGTTTGTGATCGTGCGCCGTCCCGATGGGCAGGGCGCGGGGCCCGTCACTCAGCACGAAGAAAGAGACTTCGTGCCCGGTCAGATACTCTTCAATGACGAGCCGCGCGCCCGCGGCGCCGAAGCGGCGCTCCTCCATCGCGGCGCGGACGGCAGACTCGGCCGCGCCGCGGTCTTCGGCGATCACAACGCCCTTCCCCGCGGCGAGACCGTCGGCTTTCAGGACAAGGGGCCAGCCAAACGGGTTGGAGGCGATGACGTCGATCGCGTCGGCCGTGGTGTCGCAGGTACGGCTGCGCGCCGCCGGCACACCGTGGCGCGCCATCAAGTCCTTGGCGAATGCTTTACTTGATTCGAGCCGTGCCGCGGACGCGGTCGGACCAAGAATGGCGCGGCCCTGGGCCGCGAAACGATCCGCGATTCCTAAGCTCAGCGGTAATTCGGGCCCAACGATCGTGAGATCGACGGCCTCTTTTGCGGCGAGCGCCAGCAGGCCCTCAATATCTGTCACGCTGACATTCGGCGTTTCTGCCAGTCGCCCAATTCCAGGATTGCCGGGAGCGCACAACAACTTGCCGGCATCGCGCTCCGCTGCAAGCCGCGTCACCAGCGCGTGCTCGCGCGCTCCGCTGCCGACGACCAAAACCCGCATTATGTGAACGGCTTAGGGTGGACGCGTCGCACGGGATGCAGTCTATGACGATTCACCCGGACTATTTCATTGACCGCGGCAGGGTTTGCGCCTAGAATCCGCGCTTACTCGTGATAGCCTAGCACGTTTGGTGATCCTGTCTTTTACGACTTACGACCGACTGTACAGTCACCTGTGAAGGGGGTGTAACGCGCGTGGCTGAAGTCAAGATCCAGGAGGGCGAGTCCATTGAAAGCGCTCTCCGCCGGTTCAAGCGGAAGGTTCAGCAGGAAGACATTATTAAAGATATCAAGAAGCATTCCTTCTATCTGAAACCTGGCGACAAGCGAAGGGCCAAGCAGGCGCTGGCGCGAAAACGCAATCGCAAGAAGCTCCGGCGAGAGCTGGAATAGCACCCGCGGTCGAGGCGAAAGCAGACGGTGGGCGCGCGAGCATCCTCGCAAGGAGCACGTTAAAGACCGACCCCGACGAGGTAGCGACCGATGGAGTTCCAAGACAGGATCCTCAGGTGCGTGGACTGCGGTACGGAGTTCATCTGGACGGCGGGCGAGCAGCAGTTCTTCGCCGACAAGAACTTCAAGAACGAGCCGAAGCGTTGCAAAGCCTGCAAGAGCAAGCGGGCCGCGCGTCCTGTCGGCGCGGGCGCCGTCCGGGAGCGCGTTGAAACCCTGACCACGTGCTCCGCCTGCGGCAAAGAAACGACTGTTCCCTTCAAGCCGACGCAGGGGCGGCCGGTCTTCTGCAAGGAGTGTTTCCAGTCCCGGAAATTTGCCGGCGCAGGCGGCGTGTAACCCACGGTCGTTTCGCCTCGTTCGACCAATCGATTCAGCGTCCGCGTCACGTTCCGGCGATCGGAACCCGCGTTAGGTGTCGGACGCCGCAAGGCCAAACCGTCATTGCGGACTGCCGACACTTTGGATTATCTTCCGAAGCCCGGCATTTGCAGTCAGGCGAAGGCGGATGTTAAGCTCGTTCGCACAGGAACACGGGGAGCGTCTTCAATGCAGATCGAGGAGCGGAAGGTCGGCGACGTGGTGGTGCTGGACTTGAGAGGAAAAATCACCCTCGGCGAAGGTGATGAGCTGCTCAAGGACAAGGTCAACAGCCTCGTCAACCAGGGTCATCGGAAAGTCGTCTTGAATCTTGCTGACGTCCCGTACATCGACAGCGCGGGCCTCGGAGAAATCGTGCGGACGTACACGACGGTCAGCCGCCAGGGCGGCCATCTGAAACTGCTGAACCTGACCAAACGCATCACGGATCTGCTGTCGATCACCAAGCTGGCCACCGTGTTCGAAACCTACGAGTCGGAGAACGACGCGATCCGCAGTTTTTCCGCATCGGCCAAGGTATAACCTACCGCGCTAAATGGCGCGCAGTACATCTTCTCCTGCGGTGATGCCCGATACTTCGATCGAGGAAGTATCGGGGCGCCACGTCGCACGGCAGCTGCTCATCGCGATTCGTCCGTGGCAATGGACCAAGAACCTGCTGGTGTTTGCCGGCCTGCTGTTCGGCATGCGGCTGTTCGACGGGGCCTCAGTCCTCCGCGCACTGGCGGCGTTCGGGATCTTCTGCGGTCTCTCGAGCGCCGTGTATCTCGTCAACGACATCGTCGACCGTGAAGGCGACCGCCGGCATCCGCTGAAAGCGGGCCGGCCGATCGCCTCCGGCGCGCTGCCGGTGTCGACCGCGCTCGCAGCGGCGATAGCGCTCGGCACGGCCATGATGGCGGCCTCGTTGGTTCTGGGCTGGCGATTCACGGCAGCCGCGGCGTCGTATCTGGCGCTCCAGGGGCTGTACTCGGGACCACTCAAGCACATCATCATCATTGACGTGCTGACGCTGGCCGGCGGCTTTGTCATCCGCGCCGTCGCCGGCGCGGTTGCGGTGAACGTCGGATTCAGTCACTGGCTGCTCGTCTGCACAACGCTGCTCGCGCTGTTCATTGGCCTGGCCAAGCGCCGGCACGAAATCGTGCTGCTCGCCGACAGCGCCGCGAGCCACCGCCCTATTCTCGGCGAGTACAGCGCATACCTGCTCGACCAGATGATTTCGGTCGTGACCGCATCGACATTGATCGCGTACGTGTTCTATACGATCAGCCCCGAGACACAGGAACGGTTCGGGACTCAATGGCTCGGCATCACCATTCCTTTTCCGCTCTACGGCATTTTTCGCTACCTGTATCTCGTGCATCGCCGGGCCGGCGGAGGGAGCCCCTCCGACCTGCTGCTGAGCGATCGCCCGCTGATCGTCTGCGTCGTGCTGTGGGCACTGGTGATGGCTATGCTGATCTACAGGCCGCTATGAACCACGGACGATCAACGCACAGCTCGCAGCACGCGCAGAAAGCTTGCTCTGCGGGTTCTGGAGGTTTCGTCGTTGCTGTTGTTGACGTTCAAAATGGGCTTTGAGGGCTGATCGCCGAGCATGGCCGATTTCACCATCCGTTCGGACTCGGTCAACGTCGAGCAGATCATGGAGCAGATCCGCGCCCGCATTCGCGAGAAGCGGGGCGTCGACTATACGGAAGAGCAGATCCGCGAACTGGCCGCGGTAAAGCTCGAGAAGTTTCTCGACCCGCGCGGCGTGCGATCCGATCTGCTCGAGCAGTTCCGCAAGGCACAGCGCACGGACCAACCGCTGGAGGTGCCGAATTACTCGTTCGAATCCTCCACGCTCTTCGACTCGCATCGCAGCATCGTCCGGATCATCCGCCGCCTGCTGCTCCCGATTCTCAAGCTGTTCTTCAACCCGAATCCGTTGATCCAGGCCCTGAATATCCAGGCCAGGGTCAACACCATTCACGCTGAACAGGGGGCCGCGCTTCGTGCGTCGCATCATCTTTATTACGAGCTGATTCACAACCTCGTCGTGGAGACGACGCGCCTGGCCATCGAGGTGAAGAATCTCAAGATGCGCGTCGAGTCGCAGGGAAGCCGCCTCGAGTTCAATGAACGACGCGCCCGCGCGCTCGAAAGCGTCGTCGCGTATAAGCCTTCTGCAGCCGATGTCACCGAACGCGTCTCAGTCGCAAAGGGAGAGCCGTTTGCGCCTGCCGCCACCGATCGGCCTGCGGAAGCGCCCTCATCCGGTCAACCGTCTCAGCCAGGCGAAGGACCCGGCCAGCGGAGCCGAAGGCGACGCCGACGGCGAGGACGACGCAGCGGCGCTCCGGCATCAACGGCGATGCGCGAGACGACGCCGCCCGACGGAGCCGATGTTCGCGAAGACGGCGGGGCCGAACAGGCGGCCCGAGACGATTTCGGGAACGTGGGCGGCGGCGGCGCACATCCGGGCGAGTCTCTTCCAGCCGCGCCGGCCCCGGAGCCCGGTTCAGCGGAGCCGCCCTCTCGCGCCGACACGCCGTCCGACCAACGCGCCGCCCCGGAGAGCGCCACGCGGTCCGGCCCGGAAGCCGGGCTCCCCGGCACCGCGGGGCCGGACGACAACAACACACAGTGAAACTGGCGGTCGTCGTTCAGCGCTACGGCCCGATGATCAATGGCGGCGCCGAGCTGCACGCCCGATATATCGCCGAGCATCTGGGTCGGCACGCGGAAATCGAAGTTCTCACCACCTGCGCGACGGATTACGTCACCTGGCGCAACGAGCTCCCCGAAGGCACCGGCGAGGTCAACGGCATCGCGGTGCGGCGGTTCCGTGTCAAGCATGAGCGGGATCCTGAGGCGTTCGCGCGCTGGTCGGATCGGGTGTTCGACGCGCGGCACTCGATCGGCGACGAGCTCGAATGGCTGAAGGTGGAAGGCCCCGCCAGCACGGCCCTGGTCGACTATCTTGCACGGCACGCTACCGACTACGACTTCTTCGTGTTTTTCAGCTACCGGTACTATCACGCGTACCACGGGGCGCGCGCCACCGCGGCACGCGCGGTCCTCGTGCCCACCGCGGAGCGCGATGCTGCGATCGGCGTGTCAATTTTTCCGCCGCTGTTTCGCGCCGTCCGCGCCGTGATGTACAACTCGCCGGAAGAACGGGCAATGATTGAGGCCGTTGCCGCCAATCAGGACGTGCCCGGCATCGTGGTCGGCGTCGGGTCCGACGTGCCGAGGACCCTTCAACCGAACCGGTTCCGCCAGAAATTCGGCATCCGCGGGCCGTTCGCCGCGTACGTCGGGCGCGTTGATCGAAACAAAGGATGCAACGAGCTGTTCGACTTCTTTCAGGGCTACACGCGCGATGGTTCGGGCAGGCTGACGCTGGTCCTGATTGGCGACTCACTGCTGCCCGTTCCTGACCATCCGCGCATCCAGCACCTCGGGTTCCTGAACGAAGCCGACAAGTTCGATGCGATGGCCGCCGCGGATCTCCTGATCATGCCCTCGTTCTACGAGAGCCTCTCGATGGTCGTGCTGGAGGCGTGGGCGGTCGGCAAGCCGGTGCTCGTCAACGGCAGGTGCGATGTCCTCAAAGGCCAGTGTCTGCGCAGCAACGGAGGGTTGTATTACGAAAACTATCCGGAGTTCCTCGAGACACTGGGCGCCCTCGAACGGCATCGCTGGCTCGCCGGCACGCTGGGCCGGAACGGGCGGCAGTATTTCCGCGACCATTACGACTGGCCGGTGATCGAGCGCAAGTACCTCGACATGCTGGTCCAGCTCCGAGCGACGCCGTACACACGGTCGGTCGAGCCGCTGCCGGGCTGGTTCGAGCGACGTCGCGCGCGTGTGCCGGCGGCAGCGGACATGCTCGCCCGGCTGCCGACGGGCCCGGTGGTCGCAACGACCGCGGAACGCTCCGTCGACGACGTGCCCATCCGTTCACGACCCGGGCGGAGGCGGGCGTGATCCGCATCCATCAGGTGCTGGCAACTCTGGGGTACGGCGACGCGATCGGCCACGAGGTGCTGGGCATTCAGCGGGTACTTCGGAGCGCCGGGTACGAATCGGAGATCTTTGTCGAGACGGCCGATTACCGCCTCGAGCCGCAGACGCGGGATTATCGCGAGCTCCTCGAGGTCAGCACCGCCGACTCGCTGCTGCTGCATCATTTCTCGCTGGGATCGAAAGCGTCGCGGACCGCGTACGCGCTGCCGGATCGGATGGCGCTTGTCTATCACAACATCACGCCGCCGGAGTACTTCGTGGGCGTGCACCGCGCGCTGGCGCGGCAGTGTTTTCGCGGCCGCCGCGAGCTCGGCGCCTACGCCGGCCGCTGCGATCTCGCGCTCGCCGACTCCGAGTTCAACCGCCAGGATCTCCAGGCGCTCGGGTTCCCGCGCACCGCGGTCCTGCCCGTCGTCCCTGACTTCTCGCACCTCGATCGCCCGCCCAATCCGCTGCTCGCGCGCGACTTCGACGATGAGTGGACGAA
>JBKPAI010000228.1:0-11309 GCA_046726355.1 Acidobacteriota bacterium
GCCTGGTGGAACGCTTTCGTCATGAAGGTCAACGCCAGCGGCAGCGGGCTTGTCTATTCCACTTACCTCGGAGGCAACGGGTACGATATCGCCGACGCCGTCGCGGTGGATCCAACCGGCGCCGCTTACGTCGCCGGCCACGCGCCAGGCGGTGCAGCGGTCGAAGAAAGGAAGCACGACAATTACGTACTGCTGCTCGGGTCACGATGCGTTCATCACTAAGGTCAATCCGAGCGGGAGCGATATTCTGAACTCCACGTACCTTAGCGGCTCCGACGCGGACATTGCCGCCAGCATCGACGTCAGGCCAAACGGTGATGCGGTTGTCGGCGGCTACACGCAGTCGTCCGACTTTCCGGTTAAGAACGGTCTCCAGACCGCGCTTTCCGGCGAGCAGGACGGATTCGTCGTCAGGCTCGACGTGTCCGGCACGACGCTCCGGTACTCGACCTACTTCGGCGGCTCCCAGGGCGATCAAGTGAATGCGGTTGCAGTTCCCGAGACCGGCGATCAGTACGTGGCCGGCGGCACGAGTTCGGCGGATTTCCCGGTCGCGTCGCCGCTCTTCAACTGTCGCGGCAACACTCCGTGCGGCGGGGGCTTCCTGACGCGCATCAGCGACGCCGCGGCCGGCACAATCCACTCGGGCGATGTCGTGTTGTATGCGGCGGAAGTCACCCACATCTATGGAAAGCGGACCAAACCGTCCGATAGCGGCGCAGCTGGTGGCGTCAGGCTCACGAATCCTGACGCGGGCGCGGCCAAGATCGCGACGCCGCTAGCCAGTCCGACTCATTACTTCGACGTGACCACTGACGTCGCGCCGAACAGCTTTTACCACCTCTGGATCCGCGGCAAAGCGGCAAACAACTCGTGGGCAAACGATTCGGTCTACGTCCAGTTCACGAGCAGCTTCAGCGACGCGCTCGCCACGCAACCGGGGTCTCAGATTGGGACCACCAGCGCGATGACGGTCCAGATCGAAGACTGCACCGGCTGCGGCCTGCACGGATGGGGCTGGGCCGACAACGGGTACGGCTACAAGGTACTCGGTGCGTACGTGTTCATCGCCTCCTCGTCCACAACGATCCGCGTTCAGATGGTTCGTATGTCTTCATCTTTACCGGCAGTCAGACGTGTGCGAGCGTCGGTGGTGTGAGTGACTGGCTCCAGCCCATCACCGCGCAGCAGGCCCGCGACTACGACAAGCGGCAGTCAACGCCAACGGTCACAGAGCAACAGATCCGAGAATACGTCGTGCAGCCGTCCACGCCAGACTCACGCCTTACGAGCAAGTGATGGCCCATCTGGCGCGGGAACAGCTTGAAGCCGAGCGCAAGCTGCTGGGCGGCGATGCAGGCGGCGGCGAAGGCCGAGCAGGATGCTGCCCGGGCCGCCCGAATGGTCGACATGGTTCACGACTTTTCGAGACCACTGTGGATACCGCCGGTCTACAAGCCATCGGCCCTCTGCTTCACGCGGCCGGTGATGCGGAATACCACCTACGTCTGGTGCCAGTAGCCAGGATTAGCGACTCGCCAAGTCGCTGGCCGGCGGCGGATGCTTCACGGCTGGCCATTCGCACGTCCTGGGGCATCGTGACGCGTCCACGCGGCCTTGGCCGCAATGGCTATGTGGCGGCATCACGCGACTCGCGCCATTTTCGCAATGAATGCGCGCAGAGAGTGTTTCGGTCCGTCTCGCTCCCCTCCTTCGTCGCGCTAGCGGTGCTCGACGCGCCTCAACTTCACGGTTGTGCGGCCTTTGTGCAGGGCGTCGAGCAGCGTGCCGATGCCCGCCATCACGATCGCCGGTTTCATAATGCACGAGGGTACGTGATTCGAGGATGGACAGCCTTGCGCGCCGGCCACGCCCGCCAGGAGTCCGAGACCGAACCCGATAGCGGCACCGTCCCAAATCGGATCGCCTTCTCGCTCGATTCTCAAGCTCGCGCGCGTATCGAACTCGTGCGAGTCGGCGAGAATCCGATCGCGCGTTAGGTCGACGATCGATCCCGCCAGCGTGATTCCACCCTCGGTGATCCAGACACGCTGCCCGCGTTTCAGATTGAGTCGTGTGATTTCCAGAGGCTCGGAAGTTGTCGGCGCCGACAACGGGAGCTTCAGTTGCGGAACCCGAAGCGTGTAGTCAGTGCTGTCGTACAACAACGTGTCGTGGTCGCTCCAAGCGCCGATGACGCCGCCCCAAAACGCGCCGGGTAATGCCGCATACAACCCGAGGCCGGGATTGCCCTTCGATAGGGCGATCCCGAGTCCGCCGGTGACCGCGGCACCGATCAACAGGCTTCGCCCGATCTGGTTTCTGTTTTCGCGCTGGATCTTGAGTCCGGGGGCCGGTCGAATCTCGAGGTTGTCAATGGTCAGTTTGGAGACTGAGATGTCAGTCAACACGCCGGCGACGCTCAGTAGGTCTTCTGTGGCGATGACGTGCTGACCGACCTTCGCTTTGATCCGGCCGAAGTCGTCCTGCGCGCCGGCACCCACTGGGAGAAGGATCGCAGTGACCGCGACGAGTGGGATGGTGTGTTTCATGATCACGAATGCGCCAAAACGGCGGATTCGAGCTCAGGCTGAGCCACTCGGTCTGGTGCGTCCGCTTGATGGCGGTCGACGAAGGCTCGGGCCATCCAGGCTGGGGCTCCCAGTTGAGTCAACTCGGTCGTTGTTCCGACGGCGTCTTGTTCAAATCGTGGCGACGCGGGCACAGGCGCGCACCTTTTGCAGCTACCCGGGTGTTCCCGAGCTTAACGGTTTCAAGTTCGCCAAACTGTTCGGGTTGCCCATCGTGTCCTATTCGCCTACATTTTCGTCTACTAAACACGCGCCCGGGACATTCTCACGCGGAAGACGTCTGAGGTACTCCGGCTCTCGTTCATCCTGAGCCCCTCATGGCGCTTGTGGCCGGCGCTCACCTCGGCCCGTACGAGATTCAGTCCGCCCTTGGCGCGGGCGGGATGGGCGAAGTCTATCGAGCGAGGGATCCACGGCTCCGTCGCGATGTCGCGATTAAGGTGCTGCCCCAGGCGGTCGCTGCGGATCCCTCCCGGCTTCGTCGGTTCGAACAGGAAGCCCGTGCCATCGCCGCCCTATCCCACCCCAACGTCCTCACCATCTTTGATGTGGCCATCGGTGAGCCTGCCTATCTCGTCACCGAACTCCTCGAAGGCGAAACGCTGCGCGCGCTGCTCAACCGCGGTCCGCTCCTCTGGTCGCGTACCACCGAGATCGTCCTGCAGTTGCTCGACGGCCTCGCCGCCGCACACGCCCGCGGCATCGTGCATCGCGACCTCAAACCGGACAACGTGTTTCTGACCCGAGACCACGTGGTGAAGATTCTCGACTTCGGCCTCGCGAAGCTGGTGGTCCCGGTCTCGGTCGACGATGTCACGCGCGCTGACGCCACAGTGTCAGGAGTGTTGCGCGGCACCGTCGGCTACATGGCGCCAGAGCAGCTCCGAGGTCACGCGGCCGATGCTCGCTCGGACCTCTTCGCGGTCGGTGCGATCGTGTTCGAGCTGCTGACGGGCGAGCGCGCCTTCCGCGGCGCCTCACACGCCGAGACTCTGAGCGCAGTCCTCCGAGAGCAGCCTGAGCTGCCGCACCACATCGGCGCCGGGTCGTCACGTTCCCTGGCGCGGATCATTGACCGTTGTCTCGCGAAGGATCCCGACCACCGGTTCCAGTCGGCTCGTGACCTGCGCTTCGCCCTCGAGTTGATCGGAGACGTCCCGTCCACCACGCGAGTCGGGCAGGAGCCAGCCGGTGAAAAGTCCGTCGCCGTCTTGCCCTTTGCGAACATGAATACCGATCCCGAGAGCCAGTATTTCAGCGACGGGCTTTCTGAAGAATTGATCAACGCGCTCGCGCGGCTTCCCGGTCTGCGGGTGGCGGCGCGCACGTCCGCTTTTCGGTTTCGCGGCCGTGAGGTGGACATTCGTGAGATCGGACGTCAGCTCAACGTGGCGACGGTGCTCGAGGGCAGCGTGCGGCGGGCGGGCACCCGCCTGCGCATCACCGCCCAGCTCCTGAACGTTGCCGATGGGTATCATCTGTGGTCGGACCGCTACGATCGCGAGCTCGAGGATGTCTTTGCCATCCAGGACGACATCGCGACCTCCATTGTCCGAACGCTTGAACCGACGCTGCTCGGCCGTCACCAGTCCGTCGGCGACCGGCACTCGCTCAACGTCGAGGCCTTCGAGCAGTACCTGAAAGGCCAACAGCTGTGGTATCAGCGGACGCCCCAGAGCCTGCGCGCCGCCGTCGCGGCATTCGAGGCGGCCGTCCGGCTCGATCCGAACTACGCCTTGGCGCACGCGGGCCTGGCCGAGTCTTACACGACGATGTACATCTTAAGCTTCGCCCCAGTTCATGAGGCGAAAGCCAAAGTCGAGTCCGCCGTGGCACGGGCGATGGCCCACGGCCCCGCGTTGGCGGAATCGCGGCTTGCGGTAGCCCTATATACCGAATATTTCACGGAGGCCTGGGAGACGGCTGAGCCGCATTTCCAGAGCGCGATCGAGCTGCAGCCGCGGGGCGCGATCTGGCTGGTGTCCTACGCGGTCTTTCTCGCCGCGCGGCATCGATTTGACGAGGCGCAGGCACGCGTCCGGGAAGTCACAACGCTCGACCCCCTGTCGCCATTGGTGCACAGTGCCGCTGCGCTCGCCATGTACGTGGCCCGGCGATACAACGAGGCGATTCAGCTCGGCGAGCGGGCGCTCGAGCTCCATCCTGATTTCGTGAGTGCGCTGTGGACGCTCGGGCTTGCCCACAGTCGCCTCGGGCATCACGATCGCGCGATTGCGCTGTGCGAGAAGACCGTGTTCCTGTCGGGGCGTGCCCCGGCCTTCCTTGGCCTGTTGGGGCTCGGTCTCGCGGCCGCCGGCAAGACCTCCGACGCACGGGCGTTGCTCGATGAACTGCGAACGCGAAGCGCGCATGAGGACGTGCCGCCGAACATAACCGCCATGATTCACGTCGGCCTCGGCCACCGATACGACATCTATGCGGATATGCTTGCGGCCGTGGACCAAGGTTTCAGTGGCCACGGCCTCGAAACTGTTCTTGGTCCCTACCTCGATGACCTGGCAGGAGAACCCCGCTTCACCGAACTCTTCCGCCGCTTACACCTCGCCCCCCGGATGACTCAGTCATGAGTTCCGGTCCTGGCACACGGCTCGGCACGTCGACCGAAGGCGATGACCCTGACTGCGTTACCCGGCTCCAACGGTGCCACACCCTCGGGCCGCTCGGCTTTATTCTCGACCGCATGGCGATCCTCGCGGCCAGTATACCAAGTGGGTCACAACCGTGAATCAGGCGTGTTCTGATCCCTCCGTCGACGATAAACGAACTCCGTGAATCGTGCACCCATCCGCTCACGTTCGCGTCAACTGGGCTGGGCCTGTAGCAAGGGCCGATAGGCTGGTGCCGCGGGAACGCCGTGCACGCCCCCCGGCGCCACAGCGCCCTCGAGCCGCGAACTCCACGTAGGCGTCACGAGCTGCGGGATCAAATGCCGACATCCTGGCCGATGGTCAGATCGCCGTCTTCCGCCGGCTGATCGGCCACGTTCAGCGGCGGCCGACCCATCTCGGACAGCAGCCGCTCGATCGACGCCATCAGCACACGCTGCGAGCCGCACCGCGTCCGCAGCGTTGCCAGCCTGCCCTGGCGAATCCGGTAATACACGGTCCTTCTGGACAGCCCAAGGAGGGTCGCGGCCTGATCAACGAGCACGCTGGAAGGCACGGCGAGCCCATCCGCACGAACCCTGCCATACCGACGCCGGTCGTCTTCAGGCCTGTTTTGCGTGCAAACGGTCGAGCGGGGCGAGAAAAACTGTGAAGTTGTGACCCGTGTGGGTAGATCGTTCCCGCACCTGGAATCGAGACCGCCTCCCTGGTTGCCTCGTTCCGTCGGAGCAGTCTTGAGGCGCGCACAGAAACGCGGTGCTTCAGAAGGTTCGCGCGCATCGGCCGGTACCGCGATCTGGTGGGCGGCAAGCGAGACACCATCGGGCACGGGCGCGCCCATCGACAAGGGAACTGGCGATCGTCAGTGGCTGAGAGGCGGACGATCCGATCGGCCGATCACATCCGCATAGGAGTGAATGCGGCCTTCGTGATACCGGGCGATCGTCCGACGGATCGAGTCCAGCTCGGTCGCCGATCGCGATCCGCCGGAGGCCGCTCCGTCGGCGAAATGCGCGCGGATGAACACGCTGTTGCCGTCGATCGGCAACCAGGCGACGTTGGCGAGGAAATCCTTCCAGGCCGCGCTTTCGAACAAATAGAATTCGACGTTCGACGTATAGAACACGTTCACGGTGCCGCCGTACGCCCTCAGATAGCGTCCCACGGCCCGGATCGCCTTTCCACCCGCAAAATCTCCGACGATCGGCACGACCAGATTGTCGGTTTCGAGCGCTTTCACCCGACCGAAGGCCGCCTCGCTCGACAGGTAGCTGTGGGACCTGCCGTGATCGTCCGTCTCGGCGGCGAGCTCGGCAAACGTCGAAAACCAGCGGTGCGGGTACGCATACCGCAGGTCCGGTCCGGCCTCGAAGAACGCGCGGGAGATGTGCTCGATCTCCGTCAGATCGCCACGCGACAGCGCGAACCCGTGCCGGTTGACGAGATGATCGCTGACAGCGTGGACGTTCCGCTGGAACAACCGCTCGTCGGGAACGGCATCACGGAAATGCGCCAGGAGGGCACGCGCCGGAGACTCGCGATCGACGCCTGTGGGCGGCGGCCGTGAAAACAGGCGGGACAACAGCTCGACCCGATCCGACGACAGCTCGAAGATCGCTTTGTACATCAGGTGCAACAGCAGATTCTGGCGGCGGATGTCGATGATGAAGGCGATCTTCGGCTCGAGCGCCGCGATGTAGGTGAAATTCTGGTCGGGCCCCACGCCGAGGTACACGCCGCCGTGCGACGTACGCGCCTTGAGCTCCGGGATCACCCGCTGAAACGTGCGCTCGTTCGACACGTAATTGTCCGAGATGAACGAGCCTCCGGGCTCCGACAGATCGCTGACGAGCTGCCAGAACTGGGCGTCGCTCAAGCGAGGCGGCAGGTGCTCGATCCTGCCGCGCACGCCGGGGACGATGCGCAGGACACCGAAGGCGACCGACACGGCGAGCGCTGCGGCGACCACGCGCCGCCGCCAGCCAGCCGGCGGCTTCGGCGTTCGGGCCCGACCGAACTCAAGTACGTTGGTAGCCAATGGCCCTGATTCGATCGTTGGACAAGGCATTATGCCTGAACGACAGATGCCGTGAAACGCGCCGGACACGGACCATGCGGACGGGCGGTGCGCGCCTCGCCCGGAGCCGCTCTTACCCCGATCGCGGCGCTCACGGGCGCGAGCCCACCAGAGGGGAATACTCCGACCGCGCTAAAACTGCACTCTCACCATCAGCTGAATGCGCCGCGCGTCGCGTGCGGCGGTGTACTGGCCGAATTCGCCGTTCACCTGATGACCGGCCTGATCGAACACGGCACCGGTGTTGATGTTAATGCTCGAGAACTGCACCGTGTTGAACGCGTTGTACAACTCGGCGCGGAACTGCACCTGCCGCGTGCCGCCGAACGGAATCCGCTTCGCGATTGAGATGTCCCAATTGAGATACCCGGGACCGACGATCTGATCGGGTCTTCCACTGCCGATCCGATTCGTGGCGACCGACGGCGGCTTGACGCATTCGGTCGCAAAGGCGCGCGTCGGAGACCGATCGCCCGGCGCCAGGTGTGGATCGCAGACGTAATCGGGGCGGGAATCGACTCCCGCACCGCCGCCCCCGGTCAGGTCCGAGATTCCTTCGATGCTGTAGGAGACGCCGAACGCCGCGCCGGTCTGCGCGCTGGTGAGGCCTGAGACCTGCCAGTTGTCCAGCACCGCGCGTGCGACGGCGTTCTGCCAGACCGGGCGGACCGAGGGCAGGTCGTACGAGTAGTTCACGACGAGCGTATGAGTGCGGCCGGCACTGCCGTAATTTCTGTCGCGGACGTCGAGGAACGGATTGATCGTGGGGTTGGCGTTCGGTGGGACGCTCGCGCTCATGTTCTTCGTGCTGGCCCCCGTGTAGGCCACGCCGAACTGGAGGCCGCCGGTGTACCGCCGATTCAACTGCATCTGCAGCGCGTGATAGTCGGAAAAGCCGGCGAACTCGGTCTGCAGGATGTCCAGGTAGCCGCGATAGGGACGGAGAAACGCGTCAGGCAGCGAAGAGCCTGTCGTCGGATCGATGCTCGACGGCAGGAAGCGGGTGCCGTACGGCAGCGCGTTGAGGTTTCTGGTCTGCAGCAGATGCCGGCCGACTGAGCCCACGTATGCGACGTCGGCCATCAGATTCCATCCCAGATCCCTCTGGACTCCTGCGCTCCAGTTATAGACGCGCTGCGGCGTATAGTTCGCGTTGATGACTCTCGTCGCCGCAGGACTGAGGCTGAGCGGTGTGGAGAGCAGATCGCGGATCGTTGTGTAAGTGGCGGAGAGCGTTTGCACACGCGGCGACAGCTCGACGTGCTGCAGGATGATGTCGTCAGGATAGCGGTTCGGAAAGATCCCGAACCCTGTCCGCACGGCCGTCTTGCCGTTGGCGGCCGGGTCCCACGAAAAGCCCACACGCGGCGCGACCTGAATCGCCGGCGCGTGGAGCAGATTGTCATTGAGCAGCTGCACGCCGTTGTCGGGATCGCCGGACCCGGTCGCAAAGGTCCCGATCTTGACCGCGGGCAGGATCTCGCCGGTTATCGGATTCAGGCCGCGGCGGCCGTTGGCGGTGTTCACCGGCACAATCAGCAGGGGGGCGTTCGCCGCGTTGTACCGATCGGGCTGGAAAACGGCCAGCTGATCGCCGCGGCTCGCCGTCGGGCCAATGTAGTAGAAGCGAATGCCGGCATCGACGGTGGCTTTGGGAGTCACGCGCCAGTTGTCCTGAACGAACCATTCGACGTTCATGAAGCTGGCGTTCGCATCGGGATGGGATGTCGCCTCCGAGTAGCTCTGGATCGTGCCGAGGAGCGCGTTGGCGAATGGATGGTTGGTATCGAAGGGATTGTTGGTATCGCGGTTGAAATTGAACGTGCCGTTGAACTGGCTGCTGCGGGCGGCCGGCCGCGTCGTGTATTCGTGGTAGATGCCGGCTTTGATATTGTGGGCGCTGATCACTTTCGTCACGTTCATCGACGTGTTCCAGATGTCGTTCAGGCCGAAGAACGGGTAACGGCCTTCCACGCCGAGTTGCGGCAGGTTCGCGAGCGCGAGGCCGGAGGCGCCGAAATTGGCGTTCGGCACGATGCGCTGCGGGTTCGCCGCTGGAAAGAACTGCGGCAGGCCGGCCAGACCGACCTGATTGCGATCGTTCCGCGACAGGTCGTCCTGGGTCAGCGGGTTCACCGTCTGCCGACCATGATTCAACCCGACGGTGAATTCGGCGACAAGCGTCGGGCTGAATGTGTGCAGCAGCGTGTTGACGATGCCGCCGCTGTGGATCTCGTACGCGATCGGCAGCTGCGGCCAGTTGGCGTTGTTCAGGACGAAGCCCCACCCGCCTTTGTACGCCTCGTACCCGAAGTTCAGCCGCGAGTAGAACGTCGTCCCGGATGACATGTTCCAGTCGATGCGCAGCACCTGATCGTTGCGTGGATGCTCGAACGAGCTCTGAAAGGTGTAGTTGAACTGGCGCGCCGGGTCGGACGCGTTCGGCAGCGGAAACAGGTTCAGCAGCCGCTGTCCGTTGGCGTCGATCCGGTTCAGCGGAATGATGTTGCCCGGAAACGGCTGGCCGATCATCGGGTCGCGGATCACGATCAAGCGGCCGTTGGTATCGAAGGACTGCGAAAAATCACCTTGCCGCTCGAGCGCGGTCGGCATCGTCCGCCGCTGAAGCGTTCCCGGGTCGGTCCGGGGAAGAAATTCCTGGTTCCAGAAGAAAAACAGTCTGTTCCGCGACGGCAGCACGGGACCGCCGATGTGATACCCGGAGTAGTCGAAGTGGTATGGCGGCTTCGGCCGGCCGAACCGGTTGTTCTGCCACTCGTTCGCGTTGAGGCTCCTGTCGCGGAGCGCGTAAAATCCGCCGCCGCGGAAGTCGCGGCTGCCGCTCCTGGTGACAACGTTGATCGTGCCGCCGGAGCTGCGTCCGTACTCGGCCTGATAATTCGACGTCAGGACTTTGATTTCGGCGATCGAGTCCAGCCCGGGCGCCAGGAACGGCCCCGTGTTCGAGCCCGTATCCAGATTGGTGACGCCGTCGTAGGTGAGATTGATCGTGTTCGTCGGGCTGCCGTTGATGCTGAGGCCGACCAGGTTGTTCCAGCCCGGGGCTTCGCGGTTCGCCGTGTCGACGACGCCGGGCAGAAGCCGCACCATGCCAGCGTAGTCGCGTCCTTTGAGCGAAATGGTCGCGAGCTGCTCCTGGGTGATCACTCCGGACCGCTCGGCACTCAGCGTCTGGATGCGCGGTGCCTCGGCGAGCACGAAGACCGCCTCGGACACCGCGCCCACCTCCAGCACAATCGGCCGCAGCGGCACGCGTTCGTTCGCGGAGACGACGATGCCCCGCTGTGCGTAGCTCTTGAAGCCGGCAAGCTCGACCGAGAGGTCGTACGTGCCGGCGAGCAGGTCGGTGATTCGAAAGACACCTTCCGAATCGGTGACCACCTCGCGCGCCGCCTGCGTCGCCTCGTTGACAACCTTGACCGTTGCGCCCGGCAGCACGCTTCCCGACGAATCCGCGACCGAGCCGACGATCTGCCCGGTCAGACCCTGTCCGTAGGCAGGTGTCATCGAGGCGAGAAGGAAGGATGCGAGCAGCGCAGTTCCTGGGAGACGGGTCATCGATGCCTCCTCGATTCGGCGCTGTGCAATGAACGCACCAGTGGGCTTTTGGAGAGAGTTCGGGCTTGGGGCTCTAGGCGCGGGCGTTGGAATGTTCTGAGAGGTGAAAGCCGTAAGCTTCGACACCGATATGAACGGCAACATCACGTGTCGCGACCGGCTACATCGGTGGCGTATTCCGATCAGACGACTATCGACGGCAACGAGAGCGGAACGTGCTTCGCCATCTCAGCGGCAATCGACAGGCTTGGTGCCTGACTGCCGCCTACGGCTCGGAGTTTTCGGTGCGGCAACGTGCTGAAGCTGTGTACTGAGCACGACGGAGCTCACTTTCACGGTGCTGCTCGAAGCGAACCGTGTTGGCGTCGAGGCGCAGCCATCCCCGCGGCGTATTCGCGGACGCAAACTGCGCCGCCTGCTCGAGCGTGAACTGGT
>JBKPAI010000229.1:0-12804 GCA_046726355.1 Acidobacteriota bacterium
CGTCATCGTGGAGCGCGCCGAACGCGCGCCGGCGCACCCGGAAGTGCACCGCGCCCTCCGGGATCTCGGCGCCTGGCATTCGGATCACCGGGTTCTGCATGTCCCATTGCGCCGTCGACGCATCGATCCACGACCGTGCGATCGGACGAAATTCGTGGCCCGCGACGTTCCATTTATAGGTCGACAGCACTCGAGTGTCGCCCGCGAAGAGGCCGTGGAGCTCTTCGGCGTGCAGCTCACCATCGATCGCGCAGGCCAAGGCGACACCGCCTCCGCACAGGATCAAGATGGGATGCACGATGGCGGGCTTCATCGCGGTACGTACACCAGGCCGACCAGCGTCCCCCACAAGAGATGTACGAGGATGCTCGTGGTGGCGAATGCGGGCCCTCCTGCTTTGCGCCCCATGAATCCGAGGCCCGAGAGAGGCGCTACCAGCGCCCCGGCGAAGCTCAGCGCGAGCGCCAGACCGAAGGCCGCCCCTTCGATCCATCGCGGCCACGACAGATTGGGCTCGACGACGCTCACCCATGCGAACGCCAGAACGACGCTGTTGGCGAGGTGGGAGACGAGACCCAGGACCCACGCGCTCGGGCGATCCGACGTCACGTAGCGGCGTCCGAAGTCGGCGATGTCGAATGCGACGAGCTTCGGGATGCGACCCGCCCAGATACCGGCGAGCGCCATCACATAGCCCGCGACGAGACCCGCCAGGACAACACCCGCGAAGTCGACTTCCCGCCACGAGAGCGCCACCATCCGACCCTCTCCATCTCCACCGCTTCTGTGCCGGATACATTCGGTGCCAAAACCGTGCCGGCGACGTCTCTCCCCCCAAACAATGGCGGAAGCACTACCGCTCGCTGGCCGCTGCGATCGGATGCACGTGCGGCGGAACGCAAGAATCCGCGCGGCGAAGCTCATCTCAGCCCGGATCGACAGCGCCGCGTCTCCCGCGTTTCGACGTTTCCGACGTCCCATGCTAACCGCGAGCCGGGCCTGCTGTTTCCTATCGTCTTCTCTGATTTCTTCGGTCCAATCGTCAATTTATCGATCACGTTTTTCACGCCATCAGTGCCTTTGGCGATACCCACCGCGCGCGCGCGTCCCTCGGCTGTCGCCACCGTGCCGCTCAGCGTCACCACGTGATCCTTCGTGTGCACGTCGATGGCGCTGTTCTTCAGCAGATCTTCGTTGACGAAGGCTGCCTTGATCCGCGTCGTGATCCAGCCATCCGTAATCGCCTCGCCCATCTTGCTGACGCCTTTCTCCAGGACGCGCCCGGGAAGACGACCGGTCGTGCCGGTCGTACCCGCATCGAGATCGACGACGATCTGATTGTCGACGCGGCTAACGCCGTCCACTTTCGCGAGGCTGCCGGCTTTCGCGCGATCGGCCTCGGTCGCGACGGTACCGGACAGCGTCGCGACCCCGTGGCTGACGACTACTTTGATGTTGGATGTCTTCAGTTCGGGATCAGCTTTCAAGCGCTGTGAAATGCATGCGTCGATATTGGATTGATTGCCGGTCGGGGCTGCCTGAGGCACCGCGTGAAGGGATAGTACGCTGGCAACGCCGAACGCGGCAGCAAGGGCGAAGTTCCCGATGAATGACCTCATGTTCTTCTGCTCCTTTAACAGCCCAGCCTCCGGGTCCGAGGAGATTGCTGAATGCTGATTCATCGGCACTCAAACAAGGGTCGACAATCTCATCACCAGTGGTCAGACCAAGCGACGGACCAGAATTCGCATCTCCATCCGGGACTCGGCGAGGTCGGCACGGATCGTCGCCTGCCCGGCCAGCGGCGGGCCGAACGCGACCCGCGTTTTGACGCGCTCGCACATCGCTGCCCGCGCGCGCTCGGCCATGCCGATTGACCGCATGCAGTGGTGAATGCGGCCGAGGCCGAATTTAGAACAATGAATTCGCATCAAGCCCTCCGGCAGATTCGTAACGATACGGTCATCTCGCTGTTGGCGTTGATCAGTGTCAGTATCGGCGTGTACGACCTGGCACGTCCTCGCGCGGATTCGCGTTTCACCCCGCTGGATTGGATCGATCTTTTTATCGTCCTGATTTTCATCGTTGAGTCGTTAGTGAGCGCGCGCGCCAGCGGGAATTGGCGACAGTATGTGAAAGCTCACTGGTACGAACTTCCGTCGTTGTTACCGATCACAAGCAACATGGCCGCGGGCGCCGAAACGGTTCCGATCTTGCGCGGGCTCCGCCTGGTACGTCTCGTCCGAGTGGCGCGCTTACTGCGGGTCGTGGGCGCGGCCGCGCGTTTACGAAAGTTCTGGCGTAAGACGCTTCGCATCTGGGAGAAGGCGCATCTCGCAGGTCTGTGGCTTGGTGCCGCGTTTGTCACGGCCATCGGCGCGGCGCTGGCTTGGCTCGTCGAATCTCCTACGAACGAACAGTTCCGCGGCGGCGAGTCCGTGTGGTGGGCCCTGAACATGTTCACCAACGTCGCGTACGTGGATTTCCAGCCAAAGACCTTGGCCGGTCGGGTGATCGCCGTCATACTCGAATTCAGTGGTATGGTCTTCATCGGACTTTTTACCGCCAGCCTTGCCAACGCGCTTCTCTCCGACAAGGAAGAAGATCACACAAACGACCCGGCGAAGCATCGCCTATAGAAACCCGGCAGGGCACGGCCCCTACCGGTGTTTCTTGGGAGCAGTGTGCCGCGCCGATGGCGCGAACGGCGCTTAGTGGCGCTGTGCCGTCTTCTCGGCGCGGCGTTCGAAGTACGCTTCGAACGGCGGCAATACGATCAGAACCACCAGCATCACCACCGTCGTCACGGTCGCCATCTCGTACTGTCCGGCGCCTGCGGCCATGCCGATGGCCGCATTCACCCAGATCGTGGCTGCCGTCGTCATGCCGCGGACAGTCGTGCCGCTGCGAAGAATGGCGCCGGTCCCGAGAAATCCTATTCCCGTGACCACCTGTGCGGCGATCCGATCGGGCGTTCCGCCGTGCCCGCCCATGGAAATCGACAACGTCGTGAGCAACGCCGATCCGAGAGCAACCAGAATGTTGGTGCGCAACCCGACGGGCTTGTTCCTGTACCCGCGCTCGAGTCCGAGCGCCGCGCCGAGGCCGGCCGCGAGCAGCAGCCGCCAGAGGAGATCAGCCGGCGGCATCGTCCGCCTCCGTCCCATAGAGACGGATGAAGTTGTCGTTGATGTCTCGCCACAATTCGCGGGTCGGGTTGTACGATACGTTCAGCAACCTCACCGGCTTCTGACCGGCCGCGACCGTCGCGCCGGCCAGGATGGCGTCGAGGGCCGCGGTGTCAATCGCCGTCAGGGTGATCATGAAGGCTCCTCAGAACCCGGTCTGCAATCGGGTCACGAAGAACTTCTCGGCCGGCCGATTGCCACCGTTCGGCGCGCCGCCGACGAACGTGGCCCGATCGAAGTCGGCCATGAACCTGACCCGCCGGGCCAGGTGCCAGTTGAGACCGATCGACCAGGCGCGGGCCCGCCGGGCCGCGGTGGCCGGGTTGGCGAAGGTCGGGAACAGATCGGCGTCGACGCCGGTGCCCTGATAGCGCGCCGCCAGCTCGAGCGCGCCCCACTGGCCCTTCCTCGGATCGAACGGACGCTTCGGAGTGAACTCGCCGAAAGAGAGCCGCTCGCCGGTCAGCACCACCGATCCGGCAATCTGCCAGGCGCGGTGGGGCGATTTGCGAACGATGGAGTCGAGCCGGATCGTGTGACGTGACACGGTGTACTCTCCGAGGAGGCCGAAGGCTCCGCGATAGAGGTACGCTTGGGGCGCGATCCGGGTCCGGAGACCGTCGGCAATCACCGTGCCGGTGACGTTGCCGTCAGACCGGTACTTGAAGAACGTGCGCTGGCCCGGCGACCGCAGGGTTGAGGTGACGGGCGCGGTGAGCGTTCCCCGCTCGTTGCCCGCCCCGACGGCCAGGCCGAAACCGAAGTTCACCGGAGCCGTGCTGCCGCGGGTGGCGAACGGAACCAGGAAGAGACGCGCGGCGATGTCCTTGGCGCCGCTAGCGTCGGCGTCACCATACCCGAGATCGACTACACCGTTGAACAACCCGCCGGCGTACTGGACCACGCCCCTGGCGAGCTCGCCGCTGATCTGGATCCCGACGTCACGGTTCGGCGCCAGACCGGTGGGGAAGCCTCGCTCGACGAACCGCAGGTCGGTCGCGGATTGGAGCCGCTCGAGCCCGATCGGCGGCTTGTACTTCCCGGCCCGGACGCCAAAGCCCCGAGACAATCGAGCTTCGAGGTACGCCTCGTAGATCGTCGCCGAACCCTGCCCGAAGTCCGGCATGATTTTGAAGTCGAAGTATCTCCCGACCGTACCTTCGAAGGTCGGACGCGCGCGCCGAAAGATCAGGCCCCCGGCGTTGCTTGCGTCCGGGAAGTAGAACCGGCTGTCCGCCTGGACGTAACCGGTCGCCCGGAGGCACCAGAACCCGTCCGCCGAGCGGAACTGCCCGAACCGCTGTTCATCGCGGCAAGCATTTGCGCCGCGGGCCAGACTCTCCTGGTCCAGCCCGGGGAGGCTGGACAACACTTTGATCGCCTGCTCCGGCGAATCGAGCCGGGCTTCGATCGACTGGCGGGAGGTATCGACCTCTTGAGCGGAACCCCGCGAGGCCCCGGAACCAACCAGCAGCAAGCCCACGAGTAAGACGAGCGATCGCCGGCTGATCGAAATCGAGTCCATGAGACCAACCAAGCCGTGGTTGCACGGCAATTCGACCGGTTCGTTACATTCAGGCCGTCGCTACATTCACGCCGTGCAAGCACGGCCAGTCAAGTTGACTAAGTGCACAAAACATGCCCCTCACCGATCTTGTCTTGGCGTCGACTGCGCCGGCTCGTTCAGGGGATTGCGCCGGCTCGTTCAGGGGATTGCGCGGCTCGTTCAGGGGACTGCGCCGGCTCGTTCAGGGGACTGCGCCGGCTCGTTCAGGGTTTGTTCTGATGCGCGAAGCAGAAAGACAAAAATAAAATCGGACTGTGGAATCCAAAAGGAACTGTGGAGTCCAAAAAGAAAGAATGTGATCGCTTGGCTGGCCGAATGAATCATTCTCGCGCTCCTCCGGCTGGTTCTTGCGGGAAAGCTTGAGTGGAGTGAGATAGATATGGCTCGGCCTGGCTACCTCGGCGCTGGCCGATATTTGCGGACTCGTGACCGGTAATGATTTGGGTTCAGCTATGTCACTGCGCGAGACGATCCTTGGACGACGGTTAGCTTCGTCGGAAAAAGAAAAAGAAAAGCTCACCGTCATTACCGGCGTGCCGGTACTTGGTCTGGACGCGCTTGCCTCGACCGGATACGGGCCTGAGGCTGCGCTGACCGCACTGGTGACAGCGGGTATCGCCGGTCTACCCTACTTTCCACTGATCGTTTTTGTGGTCCTCATCGAGCTGACGACGCTCTATTTTTCATATAGGCAGACGGCCGCAGCGTATCCGTCCGGCGGCGGCGCGTACATCGTGGCGAAGGACAATCTGGGCACGAGGCCCGCATTATGGGCGGCGACTGCCTTGCTGCTCGATTATTTGCTGACTGCCGCTGTTGGAATTTCCGCAGGTGTCAACGTGGTTGTGTCGGCGGTTCCTGGATTGCACTCGTACAGGCTGCCAATGTGTCTGCTCGTCCTGCTGACTCTCACAGTCATCAACCTGCGCGGTGTTCGCGAATCCGGATTAACTTTCGTTGCGCCCGTCTTCGTGTTCGTGGGCTTTTTTGCTGTCACGATCATGATTGGGGTGATTCGCGCGTGGCAGAGCGGAGGACACCCCCATCCGGTGATACCGCCTCCCGCAATCCCGGAGGCGACCAGAACCGTGAGCACTTGGCTGCTGCTGGGCGCATTTGCCAATGGCTGCACGGCCATGACCGGTGTGGAAGCCGTCAGCAACGGTGTGCCTCTGTTTAAGGAACCGACCGTCCCCAGGGCGCAACGAACGTTGACGGTGATTGTGGCCATCCTGGCGGCGTTCTTGCTCGGGCTTGGATATGTCTGCCCCGCCTACCACATCGGGGCGATGGACGAGCAAGAGCCGGGCTATCAAACGATCCTCTCACAGCTCTTGGCTGCAGTCGCCGGGCGAGGGGCGTTTTACTACCTTGCCAGCGGCAGCCTCTTTATCGTGCTCATGTACTCTGCCCAAACCAGCTTCACGGATTTTCCGCGCGTGTGCCGGTTCCTCGCCGACGATGATTTCCTGCCGCGCTTCTTCGCGAATCGCGGGCGCCGTCTCGTCTTTTCACACGGAATCATTGGGCTGGCGATTCTCTCGGGTGTGATCCTTACCGCGTTTGGAGGCGAGACACATTCGCTGATCCCCTTATTTGCGGTCGGTGCATTCACCGCGTTTGTGTTCTCGCAAGTTGGAATGGTGGGCCATTGGAAACGGCGACCTGGACAGGGCGTCCGAATGAAATTGACCGCGAATGCCATTGGCGCCGTCACGACAAGCGCCGCGCTCGTCATCATCATTCTCGCGAAATTTACTCAAGGTGCGTGGATGACCCTGGTTGTCGTACCAGCAGTGGTGCTGTTGCTCCAGCGCATCAATCGTCATTACAAGACAATTGCTCATGAAATCCAGCAGCCGCCTAAGCTACAAGCGGGGAGATTGCAATCACCTGTCGTCATTATTCCGATCGATGGCTGGAACCGTGTTGCCGAGAGAGCCGTCAGATTCGGCTTGCTCTTATCCGATGAAGTCACGGGTCTCCATATCACCACCGAAAAGGATGACACAGATCGGCTGCGTGAACTCTGGGAGCAGCAGGTCCAGACACCTGCCAGGCGTGCGCGCTCAGCGGTCCCATCCCTGGAGATTGTGGATTCGCCGTACCGGCGGCTTCACCAGCCTGTAATAGATTTTGTCAACAAGACCAAGAAGGAGAAACCGGATCGCCTCATTGCAGTTATCCTTCCCGAACTGGTGGAGCCGCATTGGTACGAGTATCTGCTGCACAGCCTGCACACCAGAAGATTGCGCGCGTTGCTGTATCAGCAACGCGATGGACGGACAGTTGTGATCAACACCCCATGGTATGTGCCGGACACGGACTGAGCGTTGCAACCCCCGGCCGCGAACGCGGGCTCAAGCCTGCAACTACGAGCCCGAGAACACGTTTGCGCATGCTCCTGGTCGCGGGCGTCACAGAATCAGGCGGCCACGATATTGCGTTGGTGCTCGAAGCGCCGGCGACATTTCGGCCGACGGTAGCCGACTGGTGTGTGCGACATGCCGGTCGACATGGGCGTCGCGGCGCGTTGTTTGCACATCCTACGGCGTGCAGGACGAGCGAAGGCTCGGATATTTCCAATCGCCGTACTGGACAACGTGAGGTCAATGCCTGCCGGAGCTGCATGGTATCGGAAGACGGTCGACCTAGCTCGGACGGGTGGGTCTGGCGGTCGCGATCGTTGACGCAGTGGCCGGAGCGTCTCTCGACGTGAGAAGACCGCTCTAGAAAATTGAGCCGAATGGCCGATCGCAAGCAACAGAACGTTGAGTTCAGCGAGTTCATGCTGGAGCTCGCCGTGTATGCAGGATTTGTTTTCGCGTATTTGCTGGCCGTGCTGCATTTCTTTGGCGACCAGGTCGAAGAGTCGTTCCAAAATAGCCGGTCGCTCTACGCGGTGGTGGCATGGGGCTTGATCGTGGTGCAAGGCGTCACGCTTGAGTGGATGACGAGAATGCTGCTGAAGTTAGTTCGACGTATCCGGAAATAACATGGATTTCACTATCTCCGGCGCGCACATCCATCCCGCGTATCTGATCGCGACCGGATTCGTCATCGGCGTGCTCGGGGGATTTTTCGGCGTGGGCGGAAGTTTCCTCGCCGGCCCGGCGATGTTCGCGCTCAAGGTGCCGATGAATTTCGTCGTCGGCACCGACCTCGCCCACATCGTCGGCAAATCGATCGTCGCCGCGAAACAGCATCACCGCCTCGGCCATGTCGACGTGAAACTCGGCCTGTTGATGGCCGGCGGGACGATTGCCGGAGTCGAAGCCGGCGCACAACTGATCGAATGGGTGAAACGCCTCGGGAATCCTGACAAAGTGATCGGCATCGTTTTCATCGTCGTGCTGGTCCTCGTGTCCGGGTTGATGGGGTGGGAAAGCTGGCACACCCTGCGCTCCCAGCGCAAGGAAACGGACGGCAAAAGCGCCGGCAAGAGTCCCGAGGAGTCTGTCATCGCGCCCGTCGCCAAGCGGAAGACTCACGACCTCATTCCCTTTTCGCCCATGATCGAGCTGAAGACAAGCGGTATCGAACGCATCTCGCTCTGGACCATTCTTGCCGTGTCCATTGGCGGTGGCGTATTCAGCGGATTCCTCGGCGGCGGTGCCGGCTACATTCGGATGCCGTCGATGGTCTACATACTCGGCGTGCCCACGCACATCGCGGTCGGCACGGATCTATTCGAAGTCGTGATCTCCGCCAGCTACGGCACCATCAGCCACGCGCTCAAGGGCAACGTCGATATCCTGATCGCCCTGGTCATGCATACCGGCGCCGCGATCGGCGCCCAGATCGGCTCGGCGTTGACCGACCGATTCCAGGGCGTCCGCATCCGACTGGCCTTCGTGCCGCTCCCGCTGATCGGCGTGGCCCTGATCATCTACCGCCTCATGAGCGGACAGAGCTTGTCGGAAAAATGAATTTGTTCACGCTTGGCCCGTACGCGCAGTCACAGACCGACGTTCCGCGTAAGCGATCCACGTGTTGCGTAAATTCGCGGATTGCCGTTCCCGTCACCGCTTATGTCTGCCGCCGTTCCTGGAAGCGGACGGGAGTCGCTGTCCCGGCATCTGACGGGGACGGACTGCGCCCTCGAGGCAGACGATCCGCACGATTTACCGCCTGATTCGGTGTCTCGCCCTCCGGCACGTGTGTTGCGTCCGCGCCGCCATATGCCGATACCGAAATTCACGCGACGGGAGTTCTGCACTCACTCGTTTCAGACGGCGTCGCTGGCCGCCGTGGCGACGGCGATCACAGGCTGCGGCGGGAGCCCCACGTCGCCGGGCGGAAGCTCTTCGTCGACGAGCGGCTTTCCGGCGCTGCCGTCGATCAATGCGAGCATCGCCGCCAACACGATCACGTTGAACATCGACGCCAGCTCGCCGCTGTCGACCGTCGGCAACGCCGCGCTGGTCAACGCCTCGGGCCGGTCGTTCCTCGTCGCGCGCACGGGGCAGAATACGTTCACCGCGCTGACCGCGGTCTGCACGCACGAAGGATGCACGGTCAGCACTTTTCAGAGCCCGACCTTCGAGTGTCCCTGCCACGGATCGCAATACAGCACGTCAGGCAGCGTGCTGAAAGGTCCGGCGACGCGTGCGCTCACCCAGTTTGCGACCAGCTTCACGAACAACGTCCTCACGATTACGACTGGCTGAACCCGTCATCATCCGGGCCAGCCAGTCCGTTCGCAGCCTTCACGAGGACGTCATCGATTGACACCTTTTGGACCGCGGCCTACCCTTAGCTCGCGTTGTTCAGGAGGCAGGGATGATCCGAACCGTCGGCCGCGTGTTGTTGGTCCTCGTCTTTCTCGCGATGGCGTCGGCCGCCGATGCCCAGAGCGCGATTGCCGGAGTGGTCAGAGATCCGTCGGGCGCGGTGCTGCCGGGCGTTACCGTGGAGGCGTCGAGCCCCGCGCTGATCGAGGGAACGCGCACGGCTGTCACCGACGATGCCGGCAGCTACCGGATCGTCGACCTCAGGCCGGGCGAGTACACGGTGGCGTTTGCGCTGACCGGCTTCCGCACGGTGAAGCGGGACGGCATCACGCTTCCGACGTCGTTTACAGCGACCGTGAATGCCGAGCTGTCGATCGGCCAGCTGGAGGAATCGGTCACGGTGACCGGCGCCTCGCCCCTGGTCGACGTGCACGGGTCGGTGTCGCAGTCGGTCATGACGCGCGAGGCGCTCGATACGATCCCGACCGGCAAGGATCCGTTTGCTGTCGGACAGCTGATTCCGGGCGTGACCACGTCGACGCCCGATGTCGGCGGCACGCAGATCATGCAGCAGCCGACGCTGCAGGTGCACGGATCGTCGAACAACGACAACGTGTACATGGTCGACAGCGTGCAGATTCAGCACATCGGCTTCGGCGGGAATCAGACCGGTTTCTACTTCAACGACGGCCTGATGGAGGAAATCAGCTACCAGACCAGCTCGCTTCCGGCCGAAGCGCCGGTCGGCGGCGTGCAGATCAACATGATTCCGCACGACGGCGGCAACGCGTTCCACGGGACCGTCTTTTCGACCGGCGCGACCGAGCGGATGCAGTCCGACAACCTGTCGCAGGATCTCGTCGATCTGGGGTTCAGGAAGCAGAACCGGGTCGAGAGCGTCTACGACGTGAACGGCACGCTCGGCGGTCCGATCCGGCGCGACCGGCTCTGGTTCTTCACCACGTTCCGGCGCTGGAGTGCGAACAACTATCTCGGCAACACGTTCACGTCGGCCGGCGACCAGGCGGTCGACGACCAGCACATCACAGATGCGACCATCCGCGTCACCTATCAGGCCAGCCGCAGGAACAAGCTTTCGTTGCATTACGACCGCAGCATCAAGTGGCGCGGGCACCGGCCGAACAACTGGGTGTCGGCCAGCATCAACGATCCGATCTCCGACGTCGTCCAGACGACGCAGCTGAATTACATCGGCGAAGTGAAATGGAGCTCGCCGATCAGCAACCGCGTGCTGGCGGAGGCCTCGATGTTCACGCTGCCGGTCAACTACACGCTCGGGTTCGAGCCCGATGCCGCGCCGGACGCGATCGCCACGTTCGATCAGATCCGCTCGGTGATCAGCGGCGTCTCGCCGCGCATGGACACGAACAGCGCGCGCATGTTCACCTACGCCGGATATCTTTCCTACGTGACCGGCACGCACAGCTTCAAGGCCGGCGCTCAGGTGCGCACCGGCTGGTCGCAGGAGTTGTTCACGATCCGCGGCGACATCCTGCAGGTCGTCAACAACGGCGTGCCGAACTCGGTGCGACTGGTGAATACGCCCAGCGGCCACAAGGAAGAAGGCCTCAACACCGGCGTCTACGTGCAGGATTCCTGGAGGGCGGGCCGCTGGACGTTCAACCCCGGCGTCCGCTACGAGCGGTTCGTCATGTCGATTCCGGCGCAGAGCGCGCCGGCCGGCACCTGGATCGGCGCCCGCGACTTCGCCGCGCAGAACAGCATCGTCAACTGGAACACAGTCTCGCCGCGGTTCGGTTTTGCCTGGGACGTCTTCGGCGACGGGGAGACGGCGGTGAAGGGCGGCGTCAGCCGCTACGATCGGCTCGAAGGCATTACCATCGTCCAGCCGCTCAATCAGCGCAACATCTCCTTTCGCACCTGCCCCTGGGCCGACGGCAACAACGATCTGACGGCGCAGACCGGCGAGATCGATATGCCCCGGTGTTCGGGATCGCTCCTGCCGACGCTCGGCAACGTCGATCCGGGGCTGAAACGGCCGCACCAGTGGGAATACACCGCGATGGTGCAGCGGCAGGTGGGGAGCCGCACGTCGGTGAGCGTCGGCTATTACGGCCGGCGGTTCAGCGATCTCTACGCCACGGTCAACGCCGAGGTGCCGCCGACCGCATACGTACCGGTGACGATCGCCAACCCGCTCACGAACGCGCCGCTGACCGTGTACAACCAGGATCCGGCGACGCGCGGCTCCGTGCGCAACGTGCTGATGACGATTCCGGACCTGAGGCAGACCTACAACGGCGTCGAGTTTCAGGTGAACACGCGGATGGAACGCGCTACCGTGTTCGGGGGTTTCACGATCGGACGCGATTACGGCGATCAGGACACGTTCCCATCGCCTCTGGCCAGCGATCTGAACAACCCAAACGTCCGAATCAACAATACCGGCGCCATCGGGTTCGACTCGACGTACCAGATCCGCGGCGGCTTCACCTACCGATTCCCGTACGACCTGCAGCTGGCGGGCTCGGTTCGCGAAGCGACAGGGCTGCCGCAGACGCGTGCGTATGTGGTCACGACATCAGTGGTGCCGGGGCTCACCCAGGTCACGCAGGCCGTGCAGGTGGCCGAGCGCGGCGAGTTCCGGTACCCGTGGCAGAATCTCGTCGATCTGCGGCTGACGAAGGTGTTCAGGCGCAAGAACCTGCGGTTCGAGCCGACCGTGGATGTCTACAACATTTTCAACAATAACGCGGTGACCAATGCGGTCACGACGATCGGATCGTCACTCGGCCGGCCGTCGGCGATCGTGATGGGAAGGCTGCTGCGGGTCGGCGGGCATTTCACGTTCTGATGAACAACACAACGCTCAACGCAGAACTCGCGGAACTCGCAGAGAAGTCTGATTTCTCCGCGGGTTCTGCGGTTTCCGCGTTGTCGTCACGTCTGGCCCCGCTGACTATTTCTTGATCGCCGGATGCACGTACCCCGCCTCGAGCACGTGATCCGAGGGCCTGAAGCTCAGATAGTCGACATGATCGGTGATGTCGGTCCAGCCGTGCGGGACGCCGGCGGGGATGATGACGATGTCGCCGGTTTTCACGACCTTCTTCACCAGATCTCCGGCCATGACGCCGCTGCACGACGGGCCGTTCAGCGTTTTGGTCACCTCGGCGTCCGGCGCTGATTTCCGGCCGTTCACGATGCGTCCGCCGGTGATCAGCGTTCCGCCGCCTGAGACGATCAGATAGCCCTCGGTCTGGGAATCGTGTGCGATCCCGCCGGGCACGCCGTCGGCTGGCGGCGCGCTCATCTGCTCGCCGCAGGGTTGGGC
>JBKPAI010000230.1:0-12624 GCA_046726355.1 Acidobacteriota bacterium
CAGATGGCATGAACGTGCTCGTCAGCTGCAACGCGGCCTTGACGTCCGCAGGCGTCAGCGCCGGCCGGCTCTCCAGCAGCAGCGCCACTGCGCCGCTGACCACGCCCGCCGCCATGCTCGTTCCCGACAGCTGCATGTACCCATTCACGCCGGTCCCCACCACGTGCCGCTCCGGGTACGTCGTCGGCAGATACGCGCCCGCGGCTTCCGCCGACACCAGGCGCCGGCCGGGCGCCACGACATCGGGCTTCAGCACGAGGTCATACCGCGAGGGGCCGCGCGAGCTGAACTGCGCCACGGTGTCGTCCGACCGCTGCGCGGTTTCGTGCGTGTCCACGGCGCCGACGGTCAGCGCATACGGGCTGTTTCCCGGTGTGGTGATGCTGCCCACCACCAGCTTGCCGTCCGCCGTCGCGCCCAGGTTCCCCGCGGCAGCGACCACGGTCAGGCCCGCCTTGACGGCCCGCTCCACCGCCTCGCACATCGGATCGTCGCGGTACGGCTGCAGGACGGGCGCGCCGAGTGACAGATTGATCACCCGGATTCGAAACTCGCTCCGGTGCGCGATCGCCCAGTCGATCGCCTCGATCACGTCGCTCGCCGTCCCTGACCCATCAGCCCCGAGAACCCGCAGGTTCACGAGCTGCGCGCCCGACGCGATCCCTCGATACGCGGCAGTGTCCGCGGTGGTGCCGCGCTGCCCGGCAACAAGGCCCGCCACGTGCGTGCCGTGCCCGAACCGGTCGAGGCCGTCCCCGCCGGTGAAATCCTTCGTGTAGACCACGCGGTCCTTCAGGAACGCGCTGTGACGCGTGTCGATGCCGGAGTCAATCACGGCCACCGAGACGCCGCGCCCGCTGAGCGACCGCGCCCGGCCGGTGCCCGCCCACACCTGATCGGCGCCAATCGTTTCGGCGGTGACATCGGCGACGGCGGCCGACCGGATTTTGATGTCGCCCGACAGGTGATCCACGGCCGGATCCTGCTGCAGGGCGTCGAGCTGTCCGGCGTTGACCGTCACGACGGCGCCGCTGGTCAGATACTTCTTCACCGTGAGGTTGTAACGCGCGGCGAGCGCGTCGATGTCTGCTCGAGTGCCGTCAACAATCACGGGGATGGACTGCGAGCCCGCCGCCAGATGGTCGGCGAGATCGGCGCTCAGACGGGCGCGATGCGGCGCCGCCTGCACACCGCTCGCGACCATCAGCGCGATGACAAACGAAACCGCGGCGAAGACGCGCCGCGGTGACAAGCTCGACAGACGGGGAGACACCATTCGTAGGACTCCGGAACGCTGAAAATAGTTAGGAACGCCGGCGCCGCTCGGCGCCGGAGACTTCAGAACCCACGGCGAAAACGAAGTGGCCGCCGCCGGGCAGCGACTCGATGAGGACGCGCTGTGATCCGCCGGGCGTACGGATGGTCTGGAGATGCCCGTCGCTGATTCGGTTGTAGATTGTTCGCCGCGAGACGCCGAGAACCGCTGCGGCGCGATCGATCGAGATGCTGCGGCCGATACGCGGCGCGCACGAGTCGTCGTTTTTCTGTGCTGACATGCTGTCGGTGACCTCCGCATGGCCATATAGAAGGGCACGTATGGTACCGAGCCCAGCCGGAAGGACGCCGACTCCGTGGTGGACCTGTAAGTCGTTGTGAATGTTCAAGTTCTCGCGAACAGCCCAAAAGGAAGCTGGCTGTGCGGCGCGCGGCCGACGGCCAACAATCTGGCCGGCGCGTCACAAACGCTGGAACATCCGGGGGTTTTGCACGCAAAATGCCGGGACGTGGTTAAGACTGCACAGGATTTTACCGGGCCAACTTTCTGGCCCCTCGGCCAATTTTTTGGCCGACAGTTTCGTCACTTCGCCCTCACCGCCGCCCTCGCCCTCCTGACAACCGTCTGCGGGCGATCGCCAGAAACCGCCTCGAAGCCGGACGATCCGGCCCACCCGCTGCGCCACGGCGGCGAAATCGTCACCTCCGTCCGCAACGAGGTCCGGAGCTTCAACCGCCTCGCGGCCCGCGACAGCACCACTGCGCTCATCGCCAGCCTTACCCAGGCCCGCCTCGTCCGGATCAACCAGACCGCTCAGCAGCTCGAACCGTGGCTCGCCGAGTCCTGGACGACCACGCCCGACCTGCGTCACGCCACGATCAAGCTGCGCCGCGGCGTGCAGTTCTCCGACGGCCATCCCTTCACCGCGGACGATGTGGTGTTTACGTTCGAGGCGGCGTACGACGAGCAGACCGGCGGCGCCATCGGTGACGCCCTGCGTGTGGCGGGGAAGAAACTAATCGTGACGGCGCCCGACCCGCACACCGTGGAGATGACGTTTCCCGAGCCGTTTGCGCCCGGCGTCTGGCTCCTGGACAACCTGCCCATCCTGCCGCGCCACAAGCTCGGCGCCGCCCTCAAGGCGGGCGAGTTTGCCCGGGCGTGGGGCGTGTCGACGCCCTTGTCCGAGATCGTCGGCCTCGGCCCCTTCGTCCTCTCCCAGTACGTGCCGGGCCAGCGGCTGGTGCTCGAGCGCAACCCGCGCTTTTTCCGCAAGGCGCCCGACGGCAGCCCGCTCCCCTATCTCGATCGCATCAGGATCGAGACGATTCCCGACGAGAACACCGCGTTGCTCCGCCTCGAGGCCGGTCAGCTCGACGCGATGACCAGCGAGATCGCGCCCGAGGCCTACGCGTCGCTGAAGCGCGCGGCCGACGCCGGACGCGTCCAGCTGCTCGATCTCGGCGTCGGATATAACCCCGACGCGCTCTGGTTCAATCTCAAGCCCGGCGCGTTCGCGGGCGATCCCCGCGCCTCCTGGCTGCAGCGCGACGAGCTTCGACGTGCGATCTCGATGGCTGTGGACCGCAAGGCCTTTGCCGATACCGTGCTCCTTGGCGCCGGCGTGCCCGTCTACGGGCCCGAAACGGAAGCCAACAAACAGTGGTACTCGCCGGACCTGCCCAGGCCGCCGCACGATCCATCAGCCGCGCGCCGGCTGCTCGCGGCCATCGGCCTGACCGACAGAAATGGAGACGGCCTGCTCGAGGATCAGCGCAACCAGCCGGCCCGTTTTACGCTGATCACGCAGAAGGCGCGTCCGGAGCTGGAGCGCGCGGGCGTCGTGATCCGGGATCAGCTCAAGAACGTCGGGTTGACCGTCGATCTGGTGACGGCCGACGCGAACGCCGTGATCCAGGCGTTCCTCTCCGGCAACTTCGAGGCGGTCTATTTCAGCGTCGTCAAAACCAGCCTCGACCCCGCGCTCAACCCCGATTTCTGGTTCAGCTCCGGCTCGGCGCACGTCTGGAACATGCCGCAGGAGACGCCGGCCACCGACTGGGAGCGCCAGATCGACGAGTTGATGCTGCGCCAGGGATCGACAAGCGATCTGGCCGAGCGCAAGCGGCTGTACAACCAGGTGCAGAAAATCTTTGCCGAGCACGCGCCGATGCTCTACTTTGTCGCGCCGCGGATCTATGTCGCCGCCTCGTCGCGCCTCGTGAACCTGACGCCCGCCGTTTCGCGGCCGCAGTTGCTCTGGGCCGCCGAGACGGTGGCAGTCAAATAGGGCAGCTGGGGCGCGGGTGGGGCAGGAAAGGCAGGAGCGGCAGGCGGGGCAGGCGGGGAGGCTGGTGGTCCGCGGAAAGATGTGATCGCTTACGATGGGTACTTACCTCGCACGGCGGTTGGCTTTTGCCGTGTTTCTCGTTTTTGCGGTGTCGTCGGCGTCGTTCGTGCTGACCCGTCTCGCCCCGGGCGATTACGTCACCGAGTCGCTCGGCATTGACGCCCGCCGCGAGACGATCGAACGTACGCGGGCGCGCTACGGACTGGACAAACCAATCGCCGAGCAGTATCGGCAGTGGCTCGGACGCGCGCTTCGGCTCGACTTCGGCCAGTCCCTGCTCTACGACCGCCCCGTGACCGATCTCATTCCCGGGCGCGCCGCGAATACCGCAATCCTGGCTGTCGGGGCGCTCGCGATCGCCACGCTCGTTGGCCTGCCGCTCGGCATCATGACCGGAACGGTGCGCGACGGCATCGTTCCATCAGCCATCCGATCGACATCGCTGATTCTTCTGTCACTGCCCCCGCTCCTGACCTCGCTGTTCCTCGTGTTCGTTGCGGCGCGCACCGGCTGGCTGCCAATCGGCGGCATGGTCACCGGCATCTCCGGACCGCTCGCCGTCATCGACCTCCTGCGCCACCTGTTCATTCCGGCTGTCGCGATCGCCTTGCCGCTGGCCGCGACGCTCGAACGCCTTCAATCACAGGCCATGCGGGAAGTCGTGAGCGAGCCGTTCGTGCTGGCGTCGCGTGCGCGGGGCGTGCCGTGGCCGCGGATCGTCTGGCGGACGGCGTTAAAGCCGGCGCTCAGGCCGGTGGCTTCGCTCTACGGTCTGATGATCGGGACGCTGCTCAGCGGATCGTTCGCGGTCGAAGTCGTCACCTCCTGGCCGGGCATGGGCAAGCTGATGCTCGATGCCCTGCGGGCGCGCGACGTGTATCTCGTCGCCGGCTGCGCGGCGACGGGTGCCGTGTTCCTCGCGTTCGGCACCTTCCTGTCCGACCTCGCGCTCGCCGCCGTGGATCCCCGTGCGCGCGAGTAGCCGGACGGGCGCGGCCATCGTCGCCTCGGTCGCGGCGCTGGCAGCCGCCGCGCCGGTGGTGGCGCCGCATGACCCGGGCGCGCGGTTCGACATGCTGCTGAACGCGCCGCCTATGACGCCGCACGTGCGCGACGCCGACGGCTGGCATGCACCGTTCGTTTACCGCTGGGTCCTGGTGAACCGGCTCGAACAGCGATACGAACAGGATCGAGCGACCCGGGTTCCGCTGCGCTGGCTGACGGGCGGCCGTCTCGTGCAGTCGGCCGACGATGACCGGGCGCCGCTGTTATGGCTGGGTGCGGACAGTTTTGGCCGCGACGTGTTCAGCCGCCTGATGTTCGGCGCGCGCGTGTCGCTGGGCCTGGCGGTCGTCGCTGCCCTCGGCGCGGTGTTGATCGGCGCAGTGATTGGCGGGATTGCCGGCTATGCGGGCGGCGTACTCGACGATCTCCTGATGCGGGCCACCGATTTCATCATGGTGCTGCCCGTGATGTACGTCGCGCTGGCGCTGCGATCGGTGCTCCCGCTTGTACTCGAAGCGGGCATCGTCTTCGTCCTGCTTGCAGTCATCTTCGCGATTGTGGGTGTGCCCTTCGTGGCGAGAGGCGTCCGCGGGATCGTGCGGACCGAGCGGCGACTGGATTATGCCGTCGCCGCGCACGCGCTGGGTGCGACGGCGGCGCGGTCGCTCGTCCGGCATCTGCTGCCGGCGGCGCGCGGCTTCTTGGCGGTTGAAATCACCACGCTCGTTCCCGCCTTCATCGTCGCCGAGGCGACGCTCTCCTACGTCGGGCTCGGATTTCCGGATCCGGTCGCGAGCTGGGGCACGATGCTGCACGACGCCGCGAGTGTCCGCGCCCTGGCCGACTTCCCCTGGCTGCTGAGTCCTGCCGCAGCCATCTTCATCGTCGTTCTAGGCCTCAATCTGCTGTTTCAACAGCCCGACTTCGCGTCCTACAGTGAATCCACCGGATTTCTCCGGCGCCTTCGCGGCAATGCGGGCAACCGATTGAACGCTCGAGCCTGAGGCCTTCAGGCTGGCTGGTCGGGACCGTCCCCACGACGATCACCGCTCACCGCGTGCAGGTTTTTCCGAGCGCGGCACCCGCGGGCGCCGCGTGCGCGACGCCTGCGTGATAGCGATACACGAAGTTTTTGAACTCGGGATGGAGGAAGTCGGCACCGAACTTGTACTGCTTCATCTCCTGGAACGCCCAGTTGCCGGTCCAGCCGTCATCCGATATGCCGGCGTCATGACCCCGGTGCGGTGCCGACGTAAACGGGCTGAGACAGTGCCCATCGTGGGACAGCTATCTCGATGCACTCCAGGCGGCGATTTCCGAGCAGGCCGGTGCCGGCGATTCTCTCACGATCGTCGGCCATTCGTTCGCCGTTCACCCAATCCTGATCGTGCTCGAACGGCTGCGGTGGATACCGAACCGTCTCGTTCTCGTCGCTCCCGCGTTCGACGTGCACGACGCCCATCGCCGCGTCGTGCAGCTCGCGGCCGGCGACTTTGCGCGATCGCAGCCCGAGAGAGCCGAGCGGCTACAGGCGCTTCTCGCACGGACGCGCGGCCTGTTCGACAGCGACATGCAGGAAGCGCTCACCATTGCTGCCGACGACCCACTGCTTTTTCGTCATTATTGGCAGGCCGAATCGGCCTTCGCCGCATTCGCGGCAACGACGGCGCGGCCGGAATCGCAGTTCAATCTGAACACGTTCTTTCAGGTTGTTGCCGGTCTCTCGAAGCACGGCTGCGCATACCTGCGCCCGAGCCGTCCACTCGACGTCGAGACGCTGATACTTCTCGGGGCCGCCGATCCGGTAATCGATTGGCCCTCGGTCGCCAGTGCTGCCCGGACGTTATTCGGTCATGTCGAGGAGCGCACGGTCGCGAACTGCGGTCACTGGGTGCACCTCGAGCGTCCCGACGTCTTCCTCAAGCTCGTGGCAAAGACATCACAACGATGCTAGACGGAGATCTGCTGCGCGATTTGGCAGCGAGGCCGTACGCTGCGGCGCTGGGAGAGACTTCGTGGGCGGACGTGCTGTCCGCATTCGCCACGGCATTCTCGGCGACGAAGAGCACGCTTCTTTCCCAGGAATTGAATGAAAGGCACGCCGCGGTGTTCGCCGATATTGATGTCGGCGGACGCCGCGGTCCTTCTCCTCATATCGGATCCGGCAGCGATGGTCCGGGTAGACGTCAGACTGCTGCAGATCGCCTACGGGCTTACACTCGCTGAAGCCCGCATCGCCGGCCGGCTCGCCAACGGCGCGTCGATCGACGCCGTCGCCCGGCAGCTGGGAATTACTGTTCAACGGCACGCACACATCTCAAACGGATTCTGCACAAGACCGGGACCAGCCGCCAGAGCGAGCTGGTGCGGCTGGTGCTGCTGACGCGCTGACCGCCGGCCCGGCGGCGCCCCGGTTGTCAAGCTCACTACAGGTCCGCGTCATCTAAGCCGCGCGGCACATGGACGCGGTGCCCGCCGGCGTCCGGAATCAGCCGTCTGCGCCCGCCATGCAGGTTGCGTCAGCTTCCTCACATACCTCATTTGGGGGTCGTCGATGCATCCCATCACGCTCTACCCTGTTCACCGCATGGGACGCGGCAAGGGGAGTAACGTGCGCGAGAACGCACACGAGCCGCACCGTTTAACCAGGCGGGAACGTGAACTGCTTCAGCTCCTGACGAAAGGGCACTCCAATAAGAAGATCGGAGCAGCGCTCGGAATTCAGGAGCAGACGGTCAAGAATGCATTGTCGCTGTTATCCCACAAGCTTCACGCGCGCAACCGGGTGCAGTTGGCAGTTGCGGGTGTGCGGTTGCTGGATCAGGAGAAATAGATTCAATGACGCAGCGGGCAGAAACGTGGCGTCGACAGTACTTTCGTACGGTTAACGATGTGTTTCTCGCGATCAACGTAAACAATCGTACCCGTCAGGGAAGCCGGCATTCGAAATTGCCCGCGTCTTCGATACTTCCGCTTCCCTTGTAGCTCGCCACCTGCGGATACGGACACAGCGGCCGCGTCCGCTCGACGCGGCCGTTAGTGACTTTCGAGGCGATAATCCGCTTCGGCGCGCGGCCGCGCTCGACCCAGGCTTCGAGCGCCGAGACCATGTCGAACGTGTTCGGCCCCTCGCCGCCGCCGCAGTGGCCCATCCCCGGCGCCAAGAACAGCCGGATCCATTCCGACGTCTTCGACGCCCCGCCCATCGTCTTCGCCACGCTGTTGTAGTAGTTCACGCTCGCGCGCGGCGCCACGCTGCCGTCCGCCCAGCCGTGGTACATGAGCAGTTTGCCGCCGTGACCGGCGAACTTGCTGAGATCCGGATTGACAGCGTTGATGGTTCCGCGATCCACTTCATTCGCCCGAGCGAGATCGCGCACCAGGTCGAACGTCCGCCAGTCCCAATTCGGATCCTGAAAGACGATGAAGCGGAACTGGTCGAGCGCAGTCTGGACCGGTTCGGGACCGCCGACAAGACCAGCCCAGGCGAGCTCGGTGCCGGGCTCCAGACCGGGAAAGATTTCCGCACCCTTCGCGTCCGTCGCCGGGCTCATAATCCGGCGTGCGGCTTCCACCTGCGGCGGGCTCAAACATGAACTGCTGCCCTCGCTGCGGCACTCGAGCGTCCCGGGATCGAACCGGCATTTCGTCGGGTCGGTGATGAGTCCGTCCTTCAGGCCGTCGAGTGAATCGCAGGCCGCGAGCACCGCCTGGTGAATCGTCGGATACATGCCTCGCGGAATGAAGCTTGCCGCATCCTTGAGCGCTGCCTGGGCGATCGAGATCTGCCAGGCGTTGAGGTACGTTCGCGGGTTTGCCGATGCGCCGGCGATGATGCCGTCGAAGTCGTCCGCGAACCGCTGCGCCTCCATGAGCCCCTGGCGCCCGCCGGTCGAGCAGCCGTTCCAGTACGAATATCGAGGCGCGCGGCCATAGAACGCATTGATGGCCGTCTTCGCCGCAACGGTCATCTCGTGCTCGGATCGCCAGGCAAAGTCGATGAACTTCTCCGGATGTCCGAGCGCAAACGAACCCGTCGCGCCGGCATGACCGGTGTCGGTCGACGTTGTCGCGTACCCGCGCCGCAGCGCGGCCGCCATCGCCGGATAGCTAATGGTCCCTGCCCAGCCGCCGTTGCCGACCGCTTGCAGTTTTCCGTTCCAGCCGGAGACGGGCAGCCACACCTCGATCTTGATATCCGAGTCGCTGGTCGGCTTCAACGTGGCGGCGAGCCGGCAGAACGCCGGCAGGCTGGCGAACGGATTCTCGCCGGGGCGTCCGCCCGCACGCCCGCCGGCGGGCGGGACGAACGCGCCGGCGGCGATCACCTGCACCGCGTCAATGGTGGTGCCCGGTGAGGTCATCGACGCGAGATTCTCGCAGGTGGCTGCCGCCTCGGAGCTTGTGCTGCAGATGAACATGAGCACGGTCGCGTGAATCGAAGCGATCGACGTCTTCTTCATAGTCGTGCTTCTGACAGTCCGGACGAAGGCCCGGAGGCCGAAGTCTTACAGTTGCCGACTGGTCCGGCCGGAACCGGAGACTACCGAAACCTGATTGCGAGGCCTTGCACGCGGTCCGACGACACGCCGAGCCGTCGGGCGGCGTCGTGAAATCAGAGCTCGAGATGGACCGCCCGGTCAAGGGCTGTGGATCCTCACCGACAGTCGTCATGGCGATCGGTGCACGTTTGGGTGGACGGGACTTCCCGTGGTTGCGTAGTCCTGCCGCGGCCATCTTCCATCATCGTGGCGACCTGAATCAGCTGTTTCAGCAGCCGGGCTTCGCGTCCTACAATGAAGCCGATGAAGCTCTCCGGCATCTTCGCCCCGATTCCAACCCCGTTTGACGACCGCGACGAGGTCGATCCCGCCAGGCTGCGGACGGCGCTCGCGCGATGGATCACCTATCCGCTCACCGGCTTCGTCGTGCTCGGGTCGAACGGCGAAGCCGGCCTGATGGACGACTTCGAATCGGACCGCGTGATCGTGACCGCGAGAGAGGCGGTGCCCGTCGGCCGCCCGCTGATTGTCGGCACGGGACGCGAATCGACGCGCGCGGCGGTGCGCGCGGCGCGGCGTGCCGCGGAGCTCGGCGCCGACGCGGTGCTGGTTCGCACGCCCTCGTTCTTCAAGACGCAGATGACGGGCGATGCCTTTGTCCGTCATTACACGGCGGTCGCGGATGCCTCGCCCGTACCGGTCCTCCTCTATAATTTCACCGCTCTGACGGGCGTCGACCTGCTGCCCGCCACGGTGTCACGGCTGGCGGCGCACCCGAACATCGCCGGCATGAAGGAATCCGGCGGCGATGCCGCTCGAATCAACGATCTGGTCAGCGGCACACCCGACACGTTTCAAGTCCTCGCCGGCACGGCGTCAACCTTCTATTCGGCCCTCGCGGTCGGCGCCGCCGGCGGCATTCTCGCCGCCGGCTGCGTGCTGCCCGAGGCGTGCATGCGGGTGTACGAGTTGATGCGCAGGGGCCGCGCTGTTGAGGCCCTCGCGGTTCAACGCCAGATCCTGCCGATGGCCCGCCTGCTCGGCACCTACGGCGTGCCGGGCCTGAAGGCCGCGCTCAATCTCGCCGGCTACGACGTTGGTGCTCCACGGCCGCCTCTTGTCCCTGCGCCGGAAACCGCGTCCGCTCAACTGCGTGACGCGCTCGCGGCGTTCGAGGAGATCCCTGCCTGAGCGCTCCTGGAGGGCCCCCGTGATGCGTCGCACGTTTCTGACGGCCGTCCTCGTTGCCACCGCCGCCTGCGCGACCAATCCGGTGACCGGCAGGCGCGAGCTGTCGCTCATGAGCGAGGCCCAGGAAATCCAGATTGGCCAGACACAGGACGCCCAGGTCCGGCGGGAGATGGGCGTCTACCGGGATCAGGCGCTGCAGGAATACATCACGACGATCGGTCTGAAGCTCGCGCGGGCGAGTGAACGTCCCAACCTGCCGTGGCATTTCACCGTCGTGGATTCACCGGCGGTGAACGCGTTTGCCCTGCCTGGCGGCTACATCTACATCACGCGCGGCATCATGCCTTTTCTGGACGACGAAGCGCAGCTCGCCGGCGTGCTCGGCCATGAGATCGGCCACGTCACCGCGCGGCATGCGTCGCAGCAGTACTCCAGGTCGACCAGCGCGCAGCTCGGGCTCATGTTCGGCAGCATCCTCGTTCCACAGGCGCGTCCGCTGGCGCAGCTGGGCGAGAGCGGCCTCGGCCTCCTCTTTCTGAAATACGGGCGCGACGATGAGGCGCAGGCAGATGGCCTGGGGGTCAAGTATGCGTCGCTGACCGGCTGGGATCCTGCGGGCGTGCCGCAGATGCTCACAACGCTGGGCCGCATCGAGGAAGCGAGCGACAACAAGGGCGTCCCCAACTGGCTGTCGACCCATCCGGCGCCCGAAGATCGGGTGCAGCGCGTAAGCGCCGCGGTACAGCGCGCGGAGACAGACGCGGAACGGTTCGCGACCGATCGCGACGGCTACCTGCGGCGCATCGACGGGATGGTCTACGGCGACAATCCCGACCAGGGCGTCGTGCGTGGCGCGCGCTTTCTCCATGCCGGACTGCGCTTCGCGGTCGATTTTCCTGCCGGCTGGGACATCGCCAACGGTCAGGCGCAGGTCGTGGCGAAGGAGCCTGGCGGCCGTGCGCTGGCGCTGCTGCACCTCGTCGATCGCCCGATCGGGCGGAACATTCAGGACGTCGCCGTCCGCTCGATGGATGGCGCCGGCTTCCGGTCGATCAGCGGCGGCCGGACGGTCCTCAACGGTCTCGACGCGTTCGTCGGGACGTACGCCGGGTCGCTGCAGAACATCGGACGGGTGCTGGTCCGCGCCGCGCACGTGGCGCTCGACCGCGACATCCTCCTCCTCGCCGGCATCGCCCCGACCGATCAGTACGAACGGGTGGAACCATCCTTCATTGCCAGCATCAATTCATTCAAGCCTCTGAGCCGGGCCGACACGGAGGCGATCGCGCCGAACCGGATCGATCTGTACACCGCGCGCCAGGGCGACACGTGGCAATCGATCGCCGAGCGCCAGGGCCGCGGCGTGGTGAAGCCGACGACGCTGGCGATCATGAACGGACACGCGGTGAACGATCAGCCGCGGGCCGGCGAACGGATCAAGATTGTGGTCGCCAGCTGATGACGGTGTCGAAGGGTCTGCGGCGCGGCATGAAAGGCGTGGCGGCGGCGGCCGGGGCCGGGTTTGCGCTCCTCGCCTACGTCTATCTCACCTTGCCGGACGTCCGTCCGCTCAGGACGCATAATCCGACGACCACGGCGTTCATGGAGCTGCGGGCCGCCGAAGCGCGCGCGAACGGCCGCGAGCCGCGCGCGATCCAGCGATGGGTGCGTTACCGCGAGATCTCCTGGGATCTCAAGCGCGCCGTGCTCGCCGCCGAAGACAGCGCGTTCTGGCAGCACGAAGGCGTCGATCTCGATCAGCTGCAGGAATCGTTGGAACTGGACTGGGCGCGCGGCCAGCTGCTGCGCGGCGGCAGCACCATCACGCAGCAACTCGCCAAGAACCTCTACCTGTCTCCCTCGAGGAACCCGCTGCGCAAGTGGCGCGAGTGGATCATCGCGAGACGGCTCGAGGCCGAGCTGACGAAGGCGCGCATCCTGGAGCTCTATCTGAACGTGATCGAGTGGGGCGATGGCGTGTACGGGGCAGAGGCGGCCGCCCGCACGTACTTTCACACGGCTGCAAGCACGCTCGGTCCGTCGGAGTCGGCACTGCTCGCGGCGGCGATCATCAATCCGCGGGTGCTCGACCCGGCGCATCCCGGCACGCGGCTGCTCCGCCGGCAGCAGCTGATCCTGCGCCGCATGGGTGCGCACGTCCCGCCCGAGGAGGCGGCGAGTGTGCAGAAATGACGAGTCCTGGTCACCTCATCCTCAACAAAAAGAAGGATTTACGCGCCAGTTCAGCTTGACAGCCACCAGGGCCGACTCTATACTGAGCTAGCTTTTTTCGGCTCTTT
>JBKPAI010000231.1:0-24616 GCA_046726355.1 Acidobacteriota bacterium
GGTTCCAATTTGTCAACGGAGGAACCATTCCTGCCGGTCTGCTCTCGAACGGCCAGCTGGTGACGTATCGATTCCTCAAGACCGGACGCTATCTCGTGATTTGCATGAATCGGACGCACTTTCTGAACGACTGGATGTTCGGTTTCGTCAACGTCACGGGGCAGTAACTGCAGATAACGGAGCAAACTGAGGGAACGGTATTAGCGCAGAGGAGCGGAGGAACGAAGACAGAACGGATAAAACCAGCCTTCTGCTCTGCTCGTCTCCGTTGCTTCGTTTCTCTGTCTTTTACCGTTTCCTCCGTCTCCTCCGTTCACCCATCGCAACCTTCCGCGGCTCCCATCCGTCCAACCCCCGGTATGGGAGACGTCCGGTACGCGATCCGCTCGCTCCGCAAGCAGCCCGTCTTTACATCGATCGCCGTGCTGACGCTGACGCTGGGCATCGGCGGAAACACGGCCATCTTCAGCCTGCTGTACCAGGTCCTGCTCCGGCCGTTGCCGTACCCGGACGCCGGCCGTCTGGTCTTCGTCTGGAACACGTATCCGCTCATGGGACTTCCTCAGGCAGCGGTCTCGATTCCCGATTACATCGACAGGAAAACCGACGCGCCCGCATTCGAAGACGCCACGCTCTTCACGATGCGCAGCATCAACCTCACCACCGGCGGCCAGCCGGAACAGCTGCGCGCGCTGGCGGTCACCCCCTCGTTCTTCACGACGCTCGGCCGCCAGCCGTTCATCGGGCGCGCGTTCCAGGAAGACGAGGCCAGGCCCGGCGCCGACAAGCACGCCATCCTCACGTACGCGACCTGGACGTCGCATTTCGGCGCCGATCCCTCAATCGTCGGCCGCGATGTCCGCTTGAACGGCGAGCCGCATCGGGTCACCGGCGTCCTGGGCCGGGACTTCGAGCTGCCGGCTGCGGACGTGGCCGTTCTGCAGCCCTTCGCGTTCACACCCGAGCAGATGTCCGACAACGGCCGGGGCAACGAGTTCAGTCAGATGATTGCTCGCCTGGGCCCGGGGGCCACCATCGAACAGGCGAATGCGCAGATGAAGATGATCGTGAACCGGAACCTCGAGCGCCTGCCCGCTCGCCGCGCGTTCGCGATGTCGAGCGGGTTCAGCGGGTATGCGATTTCGCTGCGCGATCAACTGGTCGGCGACGCGCGCACGCCGCTCCTGGTCCTGCAGGCCGGCGTCATCGTGCTCCTCTTGATCGCCTGCGCCAACGTGGCCAGTCTGCTCCTGATGCGCGCCACGGGCCGTCATCGGGAGCTCGCGATCCGGACCGCGCTCGGCGCCGGGCACCGGCGTCTGATTCGTCAGCTCCTGACGGAGGGGCTGGTGCTGTCCGCGCTCGGCGCCGCAGCCGGCCTTGCTGTCGGCTGGGCCGGCGTCCGCGGCCTCGTGGCCCTGAGCCCGCAGCAGATTCCGGGCATGGCCGGCGCCACGCTGAATCCGGCGGTGATGGCCTTCACCATGACGCTGGCGCTGGCCACCGGCCTCGTCTTCGGTCTGGTCCCTGCGCTCACCGTCCTGCGCGGCAGCATGAGCACGGTCCTGAAGGAGGACAGCGCGCACGGCTCTGCCGGGAAACGCACGGGGCTGACCCGTTCGGCGCTGGTGATTGTGGAAACGGCGCTGGCACTGGTGCTCCTTGTGGCCGCCGGACTCCTCATCAAGAGCTTCTCGAGACTTCACGAGGTCAATCCCGGATTTTCACCGGACCGCGTGCTCACGGCGCAACTTGCCCTGCCCGCCACGAGATATCCGGATGCCGCAGCCCGGCGCGCGTTCTGGGCGCGGCTGCTCGATCGAGTCCGCGCGCTGCCCGGCGTCACGGCGGCGGGCCTGACGTCGAACGTTCCGTTCAACGGGATGGTCTCCTCCGGCTCCTACTCGATTGTGGGCTACACACCACCCGAAGGCGAGGCGCAGCCGCACGGTCGGCAGGAGATGGTCGGCGGTGATTATTTCCGGGCCATGGAGATTCCGATCGTTGCCGGGCGCACCTTCTCCGACGCCGATTCTGCCGACAGCCCGCCGGTCGTCGTGATCGATCAGTACCTCGTGAACCGCTATTTCCCCGACCGGAGCCCGCTCGGACAGCAGATTCGCCGCGGCGGTCCCACGAGCCCCGCGTTTACGATTGTCGGCGTTGCCGGCACCATCAACAGCATCGATCTGGGCCAGCCGGTCGAGAAGGAACGGCTCTACTATCCCGTCACGCAGCAGCCGCGGAGCGCGATGGCGGTCATCGTCAAGAGCAGGGTCGAACCGAAGATGCTGGTGGCGCAGATGCGATCGGCTGTGACCGGCATCGACCCCGAGCAGCCGATCGCCGACGTGCGGACGATGGACGAATGGGTGGCCCGGTCGCTCGAAGGACGCCGATCGCCGATGCTGCTGCTGGCGTTGTTCGGCAGCGTCGCGCTGGCGTTGTCGGCCATCGGCATCTACGGCGTGCTGGCGTTTGCCGTGGCGCAGCGCACGCGTGAAATCGGGATCCGGCAGGCGCTCGGGGCGGATCGGCGCTCCATCCTCTCGCTCGTGCTCAAACAGGGAATGAGCACGGCCGCCGCCGGGGTGGGATTGGGCCTCGCCGGTTCGGCCGCCCTGACACGCTACCTCCAGACGTTGTTGTTTGGTGTCGGCGCGCACGACGTCCAGGTACACCTTGCCGTCACGGCGTTGCTGCTGGCGGTTGCGACGGCGGCGTGCTATGTCCCGGCCCGCCGCGCGACGGCCGTCGACCCGAACCGGGCGCTGCGCGACACCTGACAGCTAGCCGGCCCCGGAAGGCCTCGCCTTCAACCTGGCAATCTTCTGCTCGGCGGCCTTTTGAAGGGCCGCCTTGAACTGCTCGTTGATCTTGTCGCCGGGAAGCAGCTCCAGGCATTTCTGCTCGGCGGCAAGCGCGAGATCGTTCTGCCCGAGGGCGAGGTACCCGTCGGCGAGGCTGTCGTGCGCGTTCGCGGACCTCGGGTACGCCTCAACGTTCAACTTGAACAGCTCCAACGCCTCGTCTTTGTCACCGGCCTGCAGCCGCGCGTAAGCGAGCTGGTTCAGGATGAACTCGGGAAAGAGGAATGCGTTGGGATCCTTCTTGCGCGCGTCGCGGAACACCTGCACAGCCCTGGCGGCGGAGCCGCGCTGCCGGACAACAGCCCAGAATTCTGAACCCGCGGTTTTCCTGCGCGCGACATTTGCCGCAGAATCGGAAGGCGATTTCACGAGGGTGTCCACAAACCAGGCGACGATGTGCCGTGGCAGTTCGGGATGAGAACCGAAGATCTCGGTGCCGTGGCGGCCCTCTTTGAAGCCCTCGAACCTGTTGCGTGGATTCCCGGTGAACTCTGCGAACCAGCGCATCAGTTGCGGCGCCTCGCTGTCGTACTCGTCGTCTGCGGCGGCAGCCGTGAAGATCGGCAACCGCGGGCTGTCCGCGAGGTACTTCAGTCCCGCCGAATCTGTTCCGCCCGCGAGCAGGACGAGTGAGCGCACCTCGGGATGACGGCTGGCGAGCTTCACCGCATTGTTCACGCCGCACGAGCCGCCGCCTGCTCCGATGCGGCTCTTGTCGACGCCGGGCTGTGAGACGAGCCATGCGAAGGCCGCATCGAAGTCGCCTGGCCACTTCTCGCTCAACTGCCGCTGCACCTCCGCGTTATCGAGATCGTACCGTGGCCCGCCGCTTTCACCGAACCCGCGATTGTCAATCGTCAGCGCGCTGATTCCGGCGGCGCTCAGCTGCTGTGCGACCGGCTCCCACGATTTCCGCGTGGCGATACACATGTGCATCAGCATGACTGCCGGACCGGGCCTGGCGGCAGCAAAATACGTGGCTTTGAGTCTCGTGCCGTCGGCGGCGGCGATGTCCACGTCGCGCGGCGCGGGCGGTGCCGCCGCGGCAGACGACACAAAGATCAGCAGGGCGAGTTTCTTCACAGCGCTATTATGTCTTCTCTGTGCCCGTGCGCACGCAACCAGACGGTCGGACCTGCCGGCAGGCCGCCGCGCGAGCTTTCCGTGTCTCCCTTTGCGGCCTCCGCGGCTCTGGCGTTCTTCTCAAAACGCGAACCGGACCTGCAGCTGAAGATTGCGCATCGTCTGCGCCGACGTCGCCGCGCCAAAACCGGCGGTCCGTGGCGTCAAGCGTGCCGGATCGGTCGTCCCATTCGCCAGGGTCTGCGAATTGCGGATGGTCAGGTCCGTCGGACTGACGTACTGAATCTGAGTCTGCCTGCCGTTGATCACCGCCGTGTTGAAAGCGTTGAACACGTCGAGGCGGAACTGCAGGCTGCGGGCGCCGCCCATGCGAATGTCGCGCATGAGCGCGAGATCGACCGTCTTGTCGGGGCAGCCGCGCAGGATATTCCGGCCGGACTCCATGCCGAGGCTGCCGTACGTCGGCCCGGTGATAGCGGCTGTATTGAACTGCGCATACTGGTTGTCGGTGCAGCCGCTCCCTGGATCGCCGACATACACGACCCGCGCCCCATAATCGGGTGAGCCGGTCAGGTTCACGTTGCCGCCGTTGTCCCGATAGGTGTAGCTGAGATCGTAGGTCGTGCCCGAGCCGGCAGTCAGCACGCCGGCAATCTGCCAGTCGTTCACCAGACGGCCAACGACGCGACCAAAGCCACCGCCGTTTGCCGGTCCCGGAATCTGCCAGACCACATTGGCCTTCAGGTAGTGCGGGCGGCGATCGAGATTCCTGTTGAGCACTTCATACTCCGCCTGATCGGCTCGAACCGAGAACGTGCCGTCGGGCGCATGCTGCAGACGCTTCTGCAGACCGGTATTGCCGGTAAACGAAATTCCCCAGGTGTAGTTCGCCCCAAACGAAAGCCCGTTTCGGAAGCGGCGGTTCGCGGACAGCTGAAGCGAATGGTACAAGTCCCAGAAGTCGGTGACGTTCTCGTTGATGTTGCTCAAACCACGATAGGGACGAAGCAGGTTCTGCGTATAGGCTGCCGCCCCAGGCACCGCCGTCGTGCCGGCAAGGGTCGGATCCTGATTCTGCGGCAGGTAGGCCGCACCGAAGTCGACCGCGTTGAGGTTGACGGTCGATCCGCCCTGGAACGCGCCGAGGCGGTTTACGCCCCGGTTGCCGATGTACGAGACGTCGAGCGATGTCGCCCACGGCAGCGCGATCTGCATGCCGCTCTGCCACTGCCAGGATGCAGGCACCTTTGCGTCGTACTGGAAGATGACGAGTGCGGGCACGTCTGCCGCGGTACGGGTGCCGAGCGTCTGCAGTTGACCGTTCCGGAGGTCCTGCGACGTGGCCATCGGCGGGTTGCCGGGAATCGAGAACACCGTGTTGCCGTCGGGACGGTCGTAGAAGAGCCCGCCGCCGGCGCGGAGCACGAATTTCTGTGCTCCGGTCAGGTCGTACGCCATGCCGAACCGCGGCCCGAGCACCAGCATCGGCCACTCATACCCGGTCCTGGCTATCCCGTCGCCGGCACGCACGATGCCGTTCAGCGTGTTGCCGGTACCCGGGATCGGCGTGCCGATCGCGAACTGGGTGTTCGGCACGCCTGGCACGCTCAGAATCTGGCCGGTGCGCGGATCCATCGCGTTGCGCACGTTCCCGGAACATGTCGCCGCACCGTTGCTGCAGCCGGCGATATAGAACACCGGTGCCTGTGCGGCGGACCACCGTTCCGGGAAGAAGTTCGACATCTGCTGGAACTGGTCGTACTGCGGCTGCTGCCGCGTGAACCTGAGCCCGTAGTCGAGGGTCAGCCGGCTGGTGGCTTTCCAGTTGTCCTGCAGGTAGAACTCCGTGTTGTTGTAGATCATTCTGCCTTCGACGAACCGCGACGCCTGGAGATACTGCGTGAACACGCCGACCGCGGCATTGGCGAAGCCGAAACCGGTATCGAGCGGGTTGTTCGTATCGTTGCCGAAGTTCACATAGCCCTGGAAGGTCAGGTTCGCCACGCCCCCGGCGCCGGTGTTCTGCGCCTTGAAGCTGTGGTTGTTGTAGAAGCCGGCTTTGAAAGTATGGCGATCCATCACCTTCGTCACGCTGAACGCGACGTCCTGGGTCCGGTTGATGTTCAACCACCCCGGAAACCGCTGGTTGGGCGGCGCGGAACCGATGCGGTTCCCCCACCCGAACACCGGCGGCAGATTGAGCCTGACGCCGTCCCAGAATGGCGGCTTGATCTCCTGCAGCACCTCGTATGCGTAATAACTCGGATCGACGACCCCGGCGTCCGGGTACAGCACCGGAAAGCTGGCGAGGCCGTTGAAACGATTCGAGGTCTCGTTGACCAGCACGCCGCCTTCGTTGCCGCCGGTCAGCTCGTTGCGGATGAACCCGTACGTGCCCTCGATGAACGTCGTCGGATTCATCGCGTAGTTCACCGTCGCCGAATAGTTGGTGATGTACGGATACGGCGTGAGGACATCGGTGAAGCCCGGGATCAGTCCGGGGGTTACCAGCGGGCGCGCGCGCTGGCCGGCGTACTTGCCGGTCAGCCGCAGCTTCGCCAACATGTCGTAGTCGATCCGGATGACGGGCTGGCGGGTGAGGTTTTCGACCCGTGGCAGCGCCGGAAATCCATCGCCACCGATCTGGTAGTTGTAGGTGGTGTTGATCTCCTGGGTCTTGTTCGGCAGCGGGTAACGATTCAGGATATCGAGGCCCAGCCGATACAGACGATCCGCTGGAATCCTGCCGAGGACGCCGCCCGCCTGGAAGCAGCCCGCCGCGTTGCTGGCGTTGCAGGGCGACGTGGACAGCGGGTCCTTGATGTAGGGGTTGAGGACTCCAGTCGACTCGCCGTTCGTGTTGGTCCCGAGCGTCTGCGAGAAGTCGCCGGCGCGCTCGAGCGCTGTCGGCACGCGAAGCCGGATCGGGTTGCCGTTGTTGATCGGATTGTTCCGCGGACGATTTTCCTGGGTATAGAAGAAGAACAGCCGGTTGTGGCCTCCCGGTCTGCCTACCGGGCCGCCGATGGAGTAGCCCCAGTCCTTCTCTCTGCTGAGGGGTTTTGGGTCCCCGTTCTTGGAGTTCACCCAGCTGTTGGCATTCCACGCCGAGTTCCGCTCCACGTCGTACAGCGACCCGTGAAAGCGGTTCGTTCCGCTCTTGGTCACGGCCGTGATCTGAAGCCCACTCGACCTCCCGTACTCGGCCTGATAGCCCTGGGTCAGGATCTTGACCTCGCCGATAGACTCGATGTTGAGAGCCAGCATCTGCCCGTTGCTGCCCGTGTCCATCGTCGAGATGCCGTCCATCATGATGTTGTTCTGGCCCGCGCCGCCCAGACGCGTTCCGCCTGCTGATGCGCCTCCTGCGACCACGCCGGGAGTAAATGTCGTGAGGTTGATGAAATTGCCGCGGACGATGGGGAGGTTTTCGATTTGCTGGGCCGTGACGGCAAATGATCGTTCGCCGCTGGATGCCTGGAGCAACGGCGCTTCAGCGGTGACCGTCACTGTTTCCTGTGCGCCGCCCGGCTCGAGCGTCAGGACGGGGACCGACACGCGCTCTCCGGCGCTCACGACGATGCCTGCGCGCGTGAGCGTGCGGAACCCGTCCATCGCGACTTCCACGGTGTAGATATCGGCCGTGGTGTTCGGGAACACGTAGTCGCCGGTCGCGTTGGTGATGGCGGGAAGCGACCGTGTGCCTCGCGCTTCGCTGATGAGTACCACCGTCGCGCCAGGGACTACGCCGCCCAGACTGTCCTTGACAGTGCCTGTGACCGTTCCTGTCGTGATCTGCGCGGCGGCCGGCAGAGAGCCGACCGGCAACAGAACGAGCGCGAGCGCAAGCAAACGGGTAAGCCGCACGTGCATGCCTCCTCCTCCCGCCGCACGCCCGATCTGGTCGCGGATCCGCCGTGCGGCACAATCACAGTCTTTCAACCGGTGATTGCCGCTCAGAGAAACCCGCCGTAGATTTCAGAGAACCGGCAAATTGCGGGGAGGGTAAATCAGATGCGCCCGCGGAGTCCAGCCCGCTTGCCGAAATTACAGGAAGCAAACGGAGAGAACGGAGGAAACGGTATAACCACAGAGAAACGGAGCACCGGAGACGAGCAGAGCGATTCGAGTTTGTGAAGTTTGAGTTGTGAGTTTTGAGCGCCGCAGGTCTGAGACTCATGACTCAAGACTCACAACTCATGACTGATGGTTTTCCGTTTCGTCTCCGTTCCTCTGCTCCTCTGTGGTTATACCGTTCCCTCCGTCTGCTCCGCTCTCGTGTCCTTTGTGCTTGCCGACCTGGCGAAGAGTGACTTTCCTGAGAGTCCCTTGAGCCCGAGCGTTCACCCGAGGACCAGACACAAAGCCGGAATCACAATCGATCTGGATCCCGCTTGAAATCGACGTTCGACGAGAATGCCCACCGGTGGCGGGGCCGATAGATGCCCACATCGTGCGTGCGCGACTTCACACGGAACGTGTACAGCAGGCGGTGATAATCGTACGGGTAGCCGTCGCGCTTGTGAACGGCGACATCCAGCTTGTACGTGCCTTCCACCAGGTCGAGGCTCTCGATTGAAAACGTTGCCTCCGCGTCGCCCTCCAGCCGCCGTGGGATCATGTCTTCGAGAAACGTGTTGGTCCCGTAACAGCACACGCCGTCGGCGTTGAACAGCCCGATCCCGAACACGAAATCGTCGGTCGGCTGGACCGCGCTGACCCTGACGCGAATCGCCATCGGCTCGCCGGAATGAAAGACGAACGAGACCTGTCCGCTGCGGTCCAGCAGCAGCACGTCCACGATCTCGACCTCGCGCGACCCCCATCGCCCCTCGGTGGCCCGAAACATATCGCTCGTGGGATCCGCCGGCCTCTCCGCGCCGGCGGCCGGCGGCACTGCCGCGTCAACGGCTTTCGCCGTCGTTTCTGCGAGCAGCTGGTCCTCCGTTTTTTCGACCGCGGTGAGATAGGCGCCCACCACGCGTTTCGGATCGCCGTGCGCCTGCGCGCGGCCGGCGTCCAGCCACAGCGCCTCGTCGCAGAACCGTTCGACCAGGCCCAGCGAATGAGTGACGAGCAGAATCGTCTTGCCGCTGCGCCGGAACTCCGCGAACTTGTCGAGGCACTTGTGCGTGAACCCTTCGTCACCGACCGCCAGCACTTCGTCGACCAGCAGCACGTCCGGATTCACGTGAATTGCCACCGCGAACCCGAGCCGCATGTACATGCCGGACGAATACGTCTTTACCGGCGCATCGATGAACTCCCTCAGTTCGGCGAACTCCACGATTTCGTCGAACCGCTCCTGGATCTCGCGCTTCGTCAGGCCGAGCATGATGCCGTTGATGAACACGTTCTCGCGGCCTGAAATCTCCGGATGGAAGCCGGCGCCGAGCTCGATCAGGGCGGACACACGGCCATTTACGCGGACGGTCCCGCCCGACGGTTTGGTGATCCCGGCCACAAGCTTGAGCGCCGTGCTCTTGCCCGATCCGTTCCGGCCGATCACGCCGTAGGTCGATCCTTTCGCTACGGCAAACGACACGTCGGTGAGCGCGGGAAACGTCTCGCTGGGCCGCAGCTCGCGCAGCAGACTGCGCTGCAGCAGTGCGCTCTTGAGCGTCGCGAACTGGCGTCCGCTGTAGCGGTGATACACCTTCGACACGTGTGCGAGCTCGATCGCGTTCATTCACACCACCTCGGCGAAGGAATCGCGCAGGCGGTCGAAGACCCAGTATCCGCCCAGGAACAGCAGCACCGACGCGGCGCCGAGCGCGAGCAGCCACCTCCAGTGCCCGATCGGTCCGGGGAAGAACAGAATCTCCTGGTAGGAAATCGCCAGGTGCGTGAAGGGATTCACGTCGAAGATCCACTTGTAGCGGCGAACGTTCTCCTGCGTCCAGGGATAGATGATCGGCGTCGCGAAAAACCAGAGCGTCAGCACGTTCGCCAGCAGGTCGCGGATGTCCCGGAAATGCGCCGTCAGGGCGGCCAGCAGCAGCGCCAGGCCGGTGCTGAAAATCAGCTGGACCGCTACGGCCACGGGAAACCAGATCAGGTCCGTCGCGTCGGGTGGATGCCTGTAGTAGGCGAGAAAGCCGACGAGAATCAGCAGGCCGAGGAAGAAATGCACCATGTTCGCGAGGACGCTGACAATGGGCAGGACTTCCGCGGGGAAGAGGACCTTCTTAATCAGATTGCCGCCGGCAATGAGCGATCCGGCCGCTTCGGTCAGGGACGAGGCAAACCAGGTCCAGGGCAGAATGCCGCAGAACATGAACAGGGCGTACGGCTGGATGCCTTCGACCTTGTTCTCGAGCACGTAGGTGAAGACGAAGGAGTAGACCAGCAGCAGGAGCAGCGGATTGACGAACGACCAGAAGAAGCCGAGCACCGAGCCGCGATAGCGCGCCTTCAGCTCGCGCGCCACCAGACTCTGGATCAGGCTGCGATAGCGAATCAGACCCGCGAGGTTTGAAAACAATTACGAGCGGATTCTAGCCCGACTCGACACCTGCAGCCGGATCAACGCCTTGAGCAGGGCGATGCGCGCCCGCTCGAAGTCCATGTCGATCACCGGCCGCGCCAGCCGCTCTTCGGCGCGCTTCTTTGCCGCCTCCGCCCGCGCCACGTCGATTTCGTCGGCCTTCTCCGCAACCTGCGCGAGGATGATCACCCGATCGGGCTGCACCTCGGCGAACCCGAATGCAATGGACAGGAAGACCTTCTCCGTTCCACGCCGGTACCAGAGCTCGCCGGCCCCCAGCAGGGCGAGGAACGGCGCATGCCCCGGCAGCACGCCGAAGTACCCGTCGGCGCCGGGGATCTCGACCTCGTCGACGGTCTCGTTGACGAGCGATCGCTCCGCCGAGACGATATGTAGTTGCAGGTGCGTTGGCAGAGGCACTTCTAGTCGTTCGTCGTTCGTCGTTCGTCCGTCCGAGTCGGGAACCTGGGACTACGTTCGCCGTCCCGCCCGCGCCACCACGTCGTCGATGGTGCCGGCCATGTAGAAGTCCTGCTCGGGAATGGCATCGTGCTTCCCTTCGACGATTTCCTTGAAGCCGCGGATCGTATCGGCAATCGTGACGTACTTGCCTTCGTGGCCGGTGAACTGCTGGGCGACGAAGAACGGCTGCGACAGGAACTTCTGGATCTTGCGCGCCCGCGCGACGGTGAGCCGATCGTCCTCCGACAGCTCGTCGATCCCGAGAATGGCGATGATGTCCTGCAGATCCTTGTAACGCTGCAGAATCTGCTTCACCTGCCGGGCGACGTTGTAGTGCTCGTTTCCGATGATGCGCGGATCGAGAATCCGCGACGTCGACGCCAGCGGATCGACGGCCGGATAAATGCCCAGCTCCGAAATCGCCCGCGAGAGGTTCGTCGTCGCGTCGAGGTGTGCGAACGTCGTGGCCGGCGCCGGGTCGGTGTAATCGTCGGCCGGCACATAAATCGCCTGGACCGAGGTGATCGATCCCCTCTTGGTCGAGGTGATCCGCTCCTGCAGCTCGCCCATCTCGGTCAGCAGCGTCGGCTGGTAGCCGACGGCCGACGGCATGCGGCCCAGCAGCGCCGACACTTCAGAGCCGGCCTGAGTGAAGCGGAAGATGTTGTCGATGAACAGCAGCACGTCCTTGCCCTCGGCATCGCGGAAATACTCCGCGACCGTGAGCGCGGACAGGCCGACGCGCAGGCGGGCGCCGGGCGGCTCCGTCATCTGGCCGTAGACCAGCGCGGCGCGCGACTTGCTCGCGTCCTTGACGTCGATGACGCCGCTTTCCTGGAACTCGAGCCAGAGATCGTTGCCCTCGCGCGTGCGCTCGCCGACGCCGCCGAACACAGACACGCCGCCATGCTTCAGGGCGATGTTGTGAATCAGCTCCATGATCACGACGGTCTTGCCGACGCCGGCGCCGCCGAACAGGCCGATCTTGCCGCCCTGGAGATACGGCTCGAGCAGATCGATGACCTTGATGCCGGTCTCGAACATCTTCAAGTCGGTCGACTGGTTCTCGAGATCCGGAGCGGCGCGGTGAATGGGCCAGCGGTCCCGCGCCGCCACCGGCCGGTCGGGAAAGTCGACCGGCTCGCCGAGGACGTTGAGCACGCGCCCGAGCGTCTCCGGGCCCACCGGCACCGAGATCGGCTCGCCGAGATCGACGGCCTTCATCCCGCGCTGCAGGCCGTCGGTCGGCTTCATCGCGACGGCCCGCACCCGGTTTTCTCCCAGGTGCTGCTCCACTTCCACGATGATGTCGACCGGCTCGCCGCCGCCTCGGCCCGGGCGCGAGATGCGCAGGGCATGGTAGATTTCCGGCAAGTGTCCGGCCTCGAACTCGACGTCGACCACCGGCCCGATGATCTGGACGATTCTGCCGACCTGCTGTGTCTGTGTGGCCATGAGTTGTCAGCTGAGATTGTTAATTGCTGATTGGTGATTGGTGATTTGATTGGTGATTGGTGATTTGATTGGTGATTGGTGATTACCGATTTGAATCAGCAGCCACCAATCCGCAATCAGCAATCAACAATCACCAATCAGCAATCTCATGATTCAAAGGGCTTCCGCCCCCGAGACCACTTCAATGATCTCGCGCGTGATCGCCGCCTGGCGGACTTTGTTCATATACAGCGTGAGGTTCGCGATCATCTCCGCCGAGTTCTTCGTGGCCGTATCCATCGCCGTCATCTGCGCGGCAAAGAACGCCGCGTTCGACTCGAGCAGCGCCCGGAAGACCTGCACCTCGACATAGCGCGGCAGCAGCGTATTGAGGATCTCCTGCGGCGACGGCTCGTACAAATAATCGGCGGCCACGTATCCCGTGCCGGCCTCGGCAGCGTGCGTTCCCGCCGGCGCTTCCCCGAGTTCCGCGCGCGGAATCGGCAGCAGCGGCTCGACCACGACGCGCTGTGAAATCACCGACTTGAACTCGTTGTAGATCAGCATCACCCGATCGACGTCGCCGGCGATGAAGGCGTCGACGGCGATCTGGGCGACCGCCTGTGCCTCCTCGAACCGGAGCCGCTGAAAGATCCCGATTCGCTCGAACAGTACCGCGAAGCCGCGGCGGGCGAAGAACTCGCGCCCCTTGCGGCCGACCAGGCCAAGCGTCGAGGGCGAGCCCGAATCGGTAATGAACGCGCCTGCCGCCTTGATGACGTTCGTGTTGAAGCTGCCGCACAGCCCTTTGTCGCCGGTCACGATGACGACGAGCGTCTTCGCGTCCGCGCGCGGCGCACGCACAGTGAGGAGCGGGTGCAGCGAGGGATCGACGCGACTGGCGACGGTCGCGAGCACGCGCTGCATCTGCAGCGCATACGGCCGCGCGCTCACGATGCGCTCCTGCGCCCGGCGCAGCTTCGACGCGGCGACCATTTTCATCGCCTTGGTGATCTGCTGCGTGTTCTTCACCGCCCGGATGCGGCGGCGGAGATCGATCAATGACGGCATATCATCAACGCACGACGATCAACGCAGAACCCCCTGAACGCCGCGCAACCCGAACGGCCGCATCGATCAGAACGATCAACCCTGAACCCGCGAACGATTTTCTCATTCAACTGCGGCCGTCTTTCCCCGTGTGCTGCGAGCTCCGATCGTCGTTGTCGGAATCAACCGCGGAGGACCGCACCGTCACGGGATTCTTCCTCCGCGTCCGCCGTGGTGGATGCAACGGATCTTCACGCCGCCGCGGCTTTTCTCGCCGCGAAGTCGACGGCGAACTCCTTCACCGTCCGATCCAGGGCGGCCTTGAGCTGATCGTCGAGCTGCTTCTTCTCGGCGATGCCCTTGAAGACCTCGGGCGATCGGGTCTCGATGAACTTGTACAGATCGCTCTCGAACGCGCGCACCGCCGGTACCGGAATGTTGTCCAGATACCCGTTGGTGCCGGCAAAAATGATCGCGACCTGCCGCTCGACCGGCAGCGGCTCGTACTGCGGCTGCTTGAGAATCTCGACCAGCCGCGCGCCGCGATTGAGCTGCGCCTGGGTCGACTTGTCGAGATCGCTGCCGAACTGCGCAAACGCCGCCAGTTCGCGGTACTGTGCGAGGTCGAGCCGCAGCGTGCCCGCCACCTGCCGCATCGCCCTGATCTGCGCCGATCCGCCGACGCGCGACACCGAGTTGCCGACGTTGATCGCCGGCCTGACGCCCTGATGGAACAGGTCGGTCTCGAGAAAGATCTGGCCGTCGGTGATGGAGATGACGTTGGTCGGAATGTAGGCGGACAGGTCGCCGGCCTGCGTCTCGATGATCGGCAGCGCCGTGAGCGACCCGCCGCCGAGATCGTTTTTCAGCTTCGCCGCCCGCTCGAGCAGGCGCGAGTGCAGGTAGAACACGTCGCCGGGATACGCCTCGCGGCCGGGCGGCCGCCGCAGCAGCAGCGAGATTTCGCGATACGCCTGCGCGTGCTTCGACAGATCGTCGTAGATGCACAACGCGTGGCGGCCGCCGTCGCGGAAATATTCGCCCATCGCACACGCCGAATACGGGCTGATGTAGAGGAGCGGCGCCGGATCGGCGGCGGCCGCGGCCACCACAATCGAGTAGCGCATCGCGTCGGCCTCCTCGAGCGTGCGCACGACCTGGGCAATGGTCGATTGTTTCTGGCCGATCGCGCTGTAGATGCAGATGACGCCGGTGTCCTTCTGGTTCAGGATCGTATCGATCGCGACCGCCGTCTTGCCGGTCTGGCGGTCGCCGATGATCAGCTCGCGCTGCCCGCGGCCGATCGGCACCATCGCGTCAATCGCCTTGAGCCCCGTCTGCAGCGGCTCCTTCACCGGCTGCCGATCGACGACGCCAGGCGCCAGCCGCTCGATGGGAGCGAACTGCCTGGTCGCGATCGGTCCTTTCCCGTCGACCGGCTGGCCGAGCGCGTTGACCACGCGGCCGAGCAACTCCTCGCCGACCGGCACCGAGATGATGCGCCCGGTGCGCTTCACCGAGTCGCCTTCCTTGATTTCCTTGAATTCGCCGAGCAGCACCGCTCCGACGCTGTCTTCTTCGAGGTTCAACGCGATGCCGAACACGCCGTGCGGGAACTCGAGCATCTCGCCGGCCATGGCGTTCTCGACGCCGTGGACGCGGGCAATGCCGTCGCCGATCGAAATGATGCTGCCCACCTCGGCGACATCGACGTCGACGGCATAACTGCCGATCTGCTCGCGGATGATTTTGGAGATTTCTTCGGCTTTGATGTCCATTTTGTTTCTAACGCGGGGCTCTGCCCCACACCCCGGCTCGCTCCCGCGCGCCTAAGCCGTGCTGGTACTGCAACCTTGACACGTTCGTACACATTCAGGCCGTGCAGGCACGGCTAAAGGCTCTCCACGAGCTGGTCCTTCATCTTCTGCAGCTGGCGCGTGATGCTCGCGTCGTAGACTACGCTGCCGACGCGAGCGACGACGCCCCCGATAATCGCGGGATCTACGTGCGCCTCGAGCGTGACCTCCTGCCCCGTGACGCCGGCAAGGCTCTGTTGAATCTGGCGGGTGCGTTCCGGCGCAAGCGGCGCCGCCGTCGTCACCTCGGCGCGCACGACTCCTCGATGCGCAAGCAGGCGGTCGCGGTAAGCGGCGAGGAGATCGGGGAGCAGAAGCAGCCGATCGCGGTCGGCCAGCAGCGCCAGCAGCTTCGCCACGATGCCGGTGATGCCCGCCCGCGCGGTGAGCTCGGTCACCGCGGCCCGTTTACGGGGAACCGGAACCGCGGGATTCAGAAGGACTTTCGACAGCGGCGGATGGCCGGCCATCAGGTCGGTAAACTCGGACAGCTCCTGATCGATGCGATCGAAATCCGCACGTTCTTTCAGAGCCACGTCGAAAAGCGCGCGCGCGTAGCGCGTCGCCGCCGTCTTTCTGGTCATCGTTGACGCGAACGGACCTGCTTGCGAAGAGTTTCACAAGCCGCACAACTTTACCACCCGCCGTCGAACCGCGACAAGCGAAGACTTGACGCGTCTCAGGCCCGGATGAGCAGGTCAAGCCCTTGAGTACGCTCGCGCGCGAAGCCGATCCGCTCGACCTGCGGCACCGCTCTCCGCAGCGCACGCTCGACCTCGTCGGCCGACTCGGCCCGCGCGGCGACGAGCAGCCCCCCGGAAGTCTGGGGGTCGTGCACCAGCCGCAGCAGTGAGTCCGATGAACCGCTCAGGCCCCCGCCGGAACCGCGGCTATCGCGCGCATGAACCTGGACGCGGCTGCCGAAGTGTTCCACGTTCGACGCGAGACCGCCGGACTCGTTCCCGGCCGTAAGGTCCAGGACGCCACGGAATACCGGAATCCGATCCGCATAGACCTCCAGCGTCACACCGCTCGCCACCGCCATTTCGCTGCCGTGACCGGCGAGGCCGAACCCGGTGATGTCAGTGCACGCGTGAATGACGCCGCCAGGCAGCCCGCTCAGCACGTCAGCCGCCTCGCGATTCAACGTCCGCATCGAGGCCACGGCCGCAGCAACGAGCGCCGCCGGCGCACGATCGAACTTGATCGCCGTGCCGACGATTCCGGTGCCGATCGGTTTGGTGAGGAACAACACATCGCCCGGCTTCGCGCCGGCGTTGGTGAGAATTCGCGCCGGATCGATGGCACCGGTGACGGCGTACCCGAACTTGATCTCGCGATCCTGTACCGTGTGGCCGCCCAACAGCGAAACGCCGGCCTGGCGCAGCTTGTCGAATCCGCCGTGAAAGATGGCGCGGATCGTGTCGCGGTCCAGTCCGTCCCTGGGAAAGCCGGCGATCGCGAGCGCGGTCAGCGGCCGGCCCCCCATGGCGTAGATGTCGCTCAGGGCATTCGCGGCCGCGATTTCACCGTACGTGTACGGGTCGTCGACAATGGGCGTGAAGAAATCGACGGTCTGAACCAGCGCCGGGCCTGCATCCCACCTGTACACACCGGCATCGTCCGACGTCCTGAAGTCGACGAGGACGCGGTCGTCCGCGTGCGCCGGCATGTCACTCAGCACCTGAGCGAGCTCGCCTGCGGCGAGTTTGCTCGCTCAACCGGCGCAGGAGACCATTTGCGTGAGACGTTTCGCCATACGAAGTTGTGAGTGTTGAGTTCCGAGAGTCTGTGAAAAAGCTCTCTGAGTTCTGACCTCTAACCTTCCTCCGTCAGCTGTTCATAAATCCGAATCAGCTCGTCCTCCGAGTTGAAATCAATCTCGATCCGGCCGCGCGTGCCGTGCCGCACAATGCGCACGCGCGTGCCGAGCAGCAGCTTCAGGCGATCCTCGGCTGCGCGCGTGTGTACGTCAGTGGTAATCGGGGCAGGACGATCGGCAGCGCCGGCGGGGCCGCCCTCTGTGATCTTCTTGACGAGTGATTCCGTCTCGCGCACCGACAGGTGGCGCGCAATCACGTCGCGGGCGAGACGGCGCTGGTCGGCCTCGTCGGAAAGAGACAGCAATGCGCGCGCGTGCCCCATCGACAGCCGCCCGGCACCGATCTCGTTGCGGACCTCGTCGGGAAGCTTCAGGAGGCGCACGTAGTTCGCCACCGACGCGCGGTCCTTGCCCACCGCCGCCGCCACGTCCTCCTGTCTCATCTGAAATTCGTGCGTGAGCCGCTGATAGGCCTGCGCGGCTTCGATCGGGTTCAGGTCCTCACGCTGGATGTTCTCGATCAAGGCCAGCTCCAGCAGCGAGCGCTCCTGTCCCGGCGCGACGTGGCGGACGATGATCGGCACGCGGCGGAGACCGGCCAGCTTCGCGGCGCGCCAGCGCCGTTCGCCGGCGATGATCTGGAACCGGTTCCCCAGGCTGCGCACGACAATGGGCTGAATCACGCCGTTCGCCTTGATCGACTGCGCCAGCTCCTGCAGGCGGGCTTCGTCGACGTAGCCGCGAGGCTGGAGGTCATTGGGGGTGAGGCGATCGATGTCGGCTTCGACTGCCGGCGCGTCGCCCGGGAGCGGCGCATCCGGGATGAGCGCGCTGAGTCCTTTTCCGAGGGCTGGGCGTTTGTCCATGTGGTCTTCCTATCGTCCGTTAACGGAGATGACCGGGATCGCGGAGATCACGAACGGAGATCACGGAGATCACGGAGACGGTGTCACGGAGATCACGGAGATCACGGTATTACACAGAGAAACGGAGCAACGGAGACGAACGGAGAAGATAGAGTAGCCCTGAGTCGTGAGTGTTGAGTCGTGATGTTCAGATTTTCCATCTGTGCCGCACGAGTCACCACTCACGACGCAAAACTTCACCAGCTGCCCGTCTCCGTTTCTCAGCTCTGTGTTTTACCGTTTCCTCCGTGTCACCTCGGTGACCGTTTCCTCCGTCGCCTGCGTTTTACCCTTCATGCCGCTGATGCCGCGGCGCGCTGCAGAACCTCGCGAGCGAGCGCCGTGTACGCCTCGGCGCCGCGTGATCTGGGGTCGTAGAGAATCACCGGCATTCCGTGACTGGGGGCCTCTCCGAGCCGCACGTTTCGCGGAATCACCGTCCGAAACACCTTCTCCTTGAAGAACTCGCGGACCTCGGTCGCGACCTGCTGACCGAGGTTGGTCCGCTCGTCGAACATGGTCAAGAGCACGCCTTCGATGTCGAGCAGCGGATTGAAGGCGGCGCGCACCCGCCGCATGGTGCTGACAAGATCGGCCAGGCCCTCGAGCGCGAAGTACTCGCAGTGCAGCGGGACGAGAACCGCGTCGGCCGCCACGAGCGCATTGAGCGTGAGGAGGCCAAGAGACGGCGGGCAGTCGATGTAGACGTAGTCGAACTGAGGACGGATTGGCGCGAGGAAGGCGCGCAGCCGTTCCTCGCGCGCGCCCATCGTGACCAGCTCGATTTCCGCGCCGGTCAGGTTGCGGTCGGCTGGAATCAGGTCCAGCCGTTCGACCCCTGTGGAGATGATGAACCGGTGAGCGTCGGGCGAGGCGTCGGTTGAAACCAGCGCGTCGTAGATCGTGCCGTCGGCTGCCGCCTTGCCCTTCTGGCCGACGCCGCTCGTGAGGTTGCCCTGGGGGTCGACGTCGACGAGCAGCACGCGCTGACCGGTCGCCGCTAGCGATGCCGCGAGGTTGATCGTAGTCGTCGTTTTGCCGACGCCTCCCTTTTGATTCGCGACGGCAACAATGCGCGCCATCGGGACTAGACGTGGCGGGCTTCGCCCCGCCGGCCCCACCACCCCAGCGCACCGCGACCACAACACGCAGCGGGGGCCCAGGGGCGCTCCGCGCATCTGTTGGCGCGCCAAGCGCGTCCGGTATTGATGGCGGTTATTCGGTTAATTACCAGAAGACTATCTGTTTTAATCATTTACGAACAGGACTAAGACGGGCTGCACAGAAATCAACCGGCGGTCACTTGGTGGACTCATGAAGGCCGCCGTAGAACCACGAGAATACGAGCCCTCCATGCCCGGCGTCAACTGAGATGTTCCACGTGGAACACCCGCTCGAGAATGCTGAGGTAGCTTCGCGGCCCGTCAGTTAACACGACCGATTCAACATGACGAAATCCCTCGGCAGAGATCGGTCGCTCCGAAAGTCTGAAGAGCAGCAAACGGCCGCCGTCCTTTAACAGCGTTGCAGCAATACTGAAGAGTTTACGATCGGCCCGAACGGCGCGAACGGTGACCAAGCCGTTGCGTTCTGAGACCGCATCGGATGCAACGATCTCTTCGAACCGGTTGTGCAGGACATCTGAACCGGGGAGCTCCAAGGTCCGGATCGCTTCTCGCAGAAACGCCGCCTTTCGCGCTTTGGCCTCAACCATGGTGACGCTCAGCTGCGGACGCGCAATCTTCAACGGAATAGCCGGAGAGCCTCCCCCTGACCCAAGATCGCACCATGTCTCCGGCTCGTTTCTCACGTGCCGCGCCGCCGTCAGCGGTTCGATGAACAAGCGGTCGAAGGTCCGATCCGTCGGCTCCTGCAGCGGAAGGGCGGTCAGGTTGATCTTGGCGTTCCAGCGCGCGAGGAGATGAAAGTACCGCTCGAGCGGATCGATCCAGTCCAGGTCGACCGGCGCGTTCGCCCGGCGGGCACGCCTCAGCAACCGCTCGCGGAATTCCTTCGAGGTCACGCGGCCGGCCGGCGGCCGACATACGCCGCCAGCACGGCCACTGCAGCCGGCGTGACGCCCGGAATGCGAAGGGCGTGGCCAAGCGTATCCGGGCAGACCTGCTTCAGGCGCTGGACCACCTCGCGCGAAAGACCTGGAACACGTTCAAAGGCAAAATCTTTCGGGATCCGCCGCCGTTCGTCTTTCCTGGCGCGCTCCACTTCCGCCTGCTGGCGCCGTATGTAACCCTCGTATTTGACCGTCGTCTCGACACTCGGAATGTCGAACGCCGAACCGGTCGCCGGATCCACTTCGAGCGCTGGAACCTTCCCCGCCGCCATCAGCGTCTCGAGACGGACTTCGGGCTGTCGGAGCAGTTGGCTGGCGCGGACCCGTTCGCCGCCCGGCACCTGGATGAACGTCGCTTCGAGGGCCACCAGATTTCTCTCGTAGCGCCCCTGTCGCGCCCGAAATCTGTCCCACCGCTCATCGTCCACCAGCCCGGCTTCCCGGCCCCGCGGCGTCAGGCGCAGGTCTGCGTTGTCGATCCGCAGCAGCAGCCGGTGCTCCGCGCGCGACGTGAACATCCGATAGGGCTCGAGACACCCTTTCGTGATGAGATCGTCAACCAGGATGCCGATGTAGCTTTCTTCCCGGGCCAGCTGAAATCCGCCGCGGCCAAGCACACGGTGGGCCGCGTTGATTCCCGCAACGAGACCCTGCGCGGCGGCTTCTTCGTACCCCGAGGTCCCGTTGATTTGCCCGGCGAGAAAGAGGCCGCCAACCCGCTTGGTCTCGAGCGCTCGTGTCAGCTCGGTCGGCTGGATGAAATCGTATTCGACCGCGTACCCGGGGCGCAGCAGAACGGCGTCCTCGAGGCCTGGCAGCGCGTGAACCAGATCCGTCTGAACCTCCCGCGGCAGCGACATGGAGAAGCCGTTGACGTAGATTTCACGCGTCTCGAGACCTTCCGGCTCCAGAAAGATCTGGTGCCGTTCCTTTTCCGGAAACCGGAGGATCTTGTCCTCGAGCGACGGGCAATAGCGCGGACCGATCCCGCGAATCTGCCCGTTGAACAGCGGGCTGCGGTCGACATTCGCGCGCACCAGATCGCGGACTCGATCGTTGGTGTGCAACAGATAGCAGACGATCTGCGGCCGCTTGATGGGCGCGCTCAGAAATGAGAACGCAACCGGCGGGTCGTCGCCATGCTCTCCGGCGAATCGCCCTGATCGGACTGCGCCGTCGAAATCAATACTCTCGCGATCGAGGCGCGGCGGCGTTCCCGTCTTCAGTCTGCCCCACTCGAACCCAATCGACTTCAGCGATTCCGCCAAATCGCGGGACGGAGGCTCGTCGGCACGTCCGGCCGGCCGCTGCTCCGGTCCGATGTGGATCAATCCGTTCAGGAACGTGCCCGTGGTGACGATGACCGCCCGGCAGCTGTACGACTCACCGTCTTCGGTCGCCAGCCCTACAACCGCCCCGTTCCTCACGAGAATGGCACCCGCTCGTCCAATCAGCCATTCGATGTTCGGCTCGGCTTCGAGCGCGTTGCGCACCCAGCGGCCATAGACCTTCTTGTCCGCCTGGGCGCGCGGCGACCAGACGGCCGGCCCCCGGCTCCGATTCAGCAGCTTGAACTGGATCCCCGTCGCGTCGATGGCCCGGCCCATCAGCCCCCCGAGCGCATCGATCTCGCGCACTAGATGCCCTTTTGCGGTCCCGCCAACCGCGGGGTTGCACGGCATATGGGCAACGGTGCCGGTCGAGAGCGTGCATAATCCGACGCGCACGCCGAGCCGCGCCGCCGCATACGCTGCCTCGCACCCCGCATGTCCCGCGCCGATGACAATGACGTCCAGCCCCTGCCTCATTTACCGATACAGAACCTCGAAAAGATATGCGCGAGGAGATCGTCCGGGGTCCGGCGGCCGGTGACCTCCTCGAGCGCCGAGCGCGCCTGCTGCAGATCCGCCAGCACGAATTCTTCGGGCATTGACCCGCCCTCTGCAAGCGCGGCCGCTCGCGCTCGCATCAAGGCAGCCCGGGCCCGACAGACCAGTTCGATGTGGCGCACGTTGGTGATATCCGGACGGTCCCGCCAGAGATCGATGTCGAGTGCCGCGACAATGGCTTGCCGCAACTCGGGCAGACCGGCTCCCGTCTTTGCGGACACCTGAACGCCGCGGCGCGGACGGCCCAGGTCACATTTGTTCTGCACGATCAGGTGCTTCGCATCGGGCGGTTCGACCGGATCCTCGTCCGCGACGACGAGCACGAGATCTGCAACAGCCACGGCCCGCTTCGATCGCGCGACGCCTTCTGCTTCGACAACGTCGACGGTCTCGCGCAGGCCGGCCGTATCGACCAGCGTGACACGCAGCCCCTCGAGATCGATCACCTCCGTAACAAGATCCCGCGTGGTGCCCGGCACCTCCGTGACGATGGCCCGCGCAGAACCGACGAGGGCATTGAACAGGCTCGATTTCCCGACGTTCGGACGGCCGACGATGGCCACCTGAAGGCCTTCGCGAACCAGCCGCCCGCGTCGCGCGTCGCTCAAAAGCGCAGCCGCCCGATCGACGAGTTCGCCGATCTGATCCCCGAGCTCGCCCGCCTCAACGAAGTGGTACCCCTCGTCGGGGAAATCGACCGAGGCCTCGAGACGGGCGATGAGATCGAACAGCCGCGCGTCGATGCTCGCGATGGCACGCGTCAACGTCCCTTCGAGCTGATCGAACGCGGCCCGCGCCTGCAGCGGCGTCACTGCGTCGATGAGATCGGCCACTGCTTCGGCCTGCGCGAGATCGATTCGGCCGTTCACGAACGCGCGGAACGTGAACTCACCCGGTTCAGCGAGCCGCGCGCCGCACGCCATCGCCCGCTCGACAATCGTACGCAGGACCACCGGGCTGCCGTGCGCGCTCAATTCCACGACATCCTCGCCCGTGTATGAATGGGGCGATGGAAAGTAGGTCGCCACTACGTGATCGACGCCGGCCATGCGCGTGAAGGTGGCGCGCCGCGGCTCGAGCTCGCCCCGCTGGGTGATGAGCCGGCGGCCTATCGGCGCGGCTTCAGATCCGCTCAGACGGACGACGCCGATGCCGCCGCGCCCCGGCGGCGTCGCAATCGCGACGATGGTGTCGGAGGTCGCGAACATGAACCACGTTGACCAGAGGTGTCACCACGGAGGACGCGGAGGACGCGGAGGAAGAATCCTGACGCGTCTCAATGCGTCGAGACCGCTCGAGAGACCCGTGCCGATTCCCGTACAAGGGTGCAGAGAGGATTGAACGTCGGTGTCCTCCACGTCCCCCGTGGTGAGAGCCTTACTTTCGCAGCGAGATCAGCACCGTCTTCGCAAACGCGTCGCCGATGCTCTCGGTTGCGACGCCGGGCACTTCTGCGACCGCCATGTGCACCAGCCGGCGCTCGTAAGGGTTGAGAGGGCCCAGCTGCTGCTCGAGCCCGGTCTCCTTCGCCTTCTCGGCGAGAAATTTCGCCATCCGCCGCAGCTCGATGTCTTTGCCCTTGCGGTACTCGAGCGCATCGACGAACACCCGCTGGTCGTCGTCCAGCAAGCGGCCGAAGGCCATGTCGACGACGTGCTGCAGGGCCTTGAGCGGCTCGCCGCGGTGCCGGACGAGCAGCTCCGCTTCTTCGCCAGCGAGGTTCAGCCGCGGGCCGTCAACGGTCTCTTCCACCTGCACCGTGGCGGTGATACCGAGCGCGCCAACGAAGCGGTTGAGGAACTCCACAATCGGCGTCGTGCTCATGTCGCTCATTCCGAATCGTCGGCGCCGCGCTCGGTCTTGCCGCCCGCCGCCCGCTTCAACCGGCGCTCCGCCGGCGGCCGCACCGTCTTCACGACCGGGGGGCCGATCAGATAGTTGGTCAGATACTGCTGGCCGATCATCCACAGGTTCGTGACCACGTAGTAGATGAGTGCGCCCGCCGGGAGCCAGGCGAGCATCACCGTCATCATGAGCGGCATGAACATCATCATCCGCTGCTGGGCAGGATCCGCGCCGCTGGCCGGCATCATCCGCTGTTGCCAGAACCCGGTCACGCCCATCAGCACCGCGAGGATGTAATAGGGGTCGTGGGCAGACAGATCGTGAATCCAGCCAAACCACGGCGCTCCACGCAGCTCGATCGACGTCTGCAGCAGCGCCCACATCGCCAGCAGCACCGGCATCGTCAGCAGGATGGGGACGCAGCCGCTGGCCGGGTTCACGCCCCGGTCCCGGTACAGCGCCATCAATTCCTGATTCATCTTCTGCTTCGCCGGATCGGTCGCCTTCAGCTTGGCGTAGCGGTCCTGGATCGCCTTCACCTGCGGCTGGATTTCCTGCATCTTCCGCATCGACACCGTGCTCTTGTGCCGCAGCGGAAACATGATCGCGTTGATCACGATCGTGAGGATCACGATGGACCAGCCGTAATTGCCGACGAAGGAGTTCACCCACTTCAGCGACTGCAGCAGCGGCACGACGATCACCTTGAACATGCCGAAGTTGATCGCGTTCGGCAGATCGGGGTTCACCGCTGAAAGCACCCCGAAGTCCTTCGGGCCGACGAAGAACTTGAGTTCCTGGCCCGGCGCCGGCGGCGTGAGCGAATACGCCATCAGCTCGCG